>NZ_CDRUHA020000021.1:0-3286 GCF_977063405.2 Legionella stuttgartensis | reverse complement strand
TGTTGACAGGGGTATAAAACCGCGGAAATATGGCGCAGGCTTAAATTGATCAAAGTACGCGCAAAGTACACACTTTGATCTGACATTTACCTTAAAGCTAAAATGGGGGCTCCTCTCTAAAGATATCAGCCATCGAAGCATAAAATTCAGATTCAACTTTTTTATGGTGCTGTTGTATCTGAGCATGGTAAATACATTCTAAGGTACGGGTAAGATCACCAAGGAAGCTCACGAGTTTATATGCTGCTTCATCCGACATGGATTCTGGTAATAAAGCATCTAAAAAGATGTCACGCATGATGAGGCGCCTCCTCTACTATAGATTTCTTCTTCCTCGCTCGTTCCGCTGATTTTTTTGCACTATTGTCCTTCCATTCTTTAAGCCGGAAGGATTCCGCTTCGATATTCACGATTTCTGAGTGGTGAACGAGCCTGTCGATAATGGATACGACGCAAGTCGCATTGGGAAAGATATCACTCCATTCATTAAATTGCTTGTTGGTGGTGATAAGCGTTGATTTTTCTTCATACCGTCGGGATATGATTTCAAACAACAAATCCGCATGACGATTGGAGTAGGACAGATAACCGACTTCGTCGATGACAAGCAGCGCAGGGTGTACATAATGTTTGATGCGGCGGCGCAAGGCACTGTCACTGTCTATAGCTGCCAGTTCATTGAGCATTCCTGCGGCAGTAGTAAACAATGCGGTATGACCTTTCAGGATGGCTTGATAGGCGATGTTACGAGCTATCGTTGTTTTACCCACGGCATTAGGCCCGCATAAAATGATATTGGTCGCGTCCTTCATAAAACGTACCTGCATCCACTCTTCAATAATGTCTCGGTCACAACGTTTGGGCCAGCCCCAATCAAAGTCAGCTAATGGCTTGAAGCGTCCAATACGTGCACTGCGCAGACGACTATCCAGGCTTTTTTGAGCGCGATATGCTTCCTCCCAACTGATAAGTTGCTCCAGCCATGGTGCATCATGCACCTCATCCCAGTGATTGATGAGGCCATAAAGCTTAAGTGCCTTTGCACGTTGTAATAATAAATTAAGCATCATGAGACTCCTCTTCGGTCTTGGTTTGATTCAACACCTCGTAATCACTTAATTTATGAGGTTTTACGATAAGTTCATTGATGTGTTTGTTGTCCGATACCTGCAAAACGATACGTGGTGGTTGATGTCGTTCCTCTTGCCGTCGCTGTAAACTAAGCCGTACTGCATTAGGATGAGGAACGCCACGACCTAATGCATCAGCCATCGCCTCATCAAGCTCACTTGCTCCATAATCATCCAATAAAGACAGCAGTTGATTGGTCGTTGAGCCCAGTGGATAACCATGCAGAGCCGCTGCATCCAAAAAAGAACGCGCACAATCCACTGCATAAGTTAATCGGCTTTGACCACGATGCAGGCGCGCTTGCTTCTTGCGCTCAATAAGTTGTTCTATGTGCTCTGCACATTCAATTTGTTGCGCCTTATCATAACTGCGAGGATGTTTGGCGAGCACGGTTGTACCATCCAGAATAGTCACCGTATCCAGTGTGGCCCGAAGCGTTAATGTGGTTCGCACGTACTCATGCGGAACAGAATAATCATTCAGGTCAAATCGGGCATAAGGGGTTTTGCCAATAGGCACACATACGGTTTCATCCACCGGGAACGAATTATCAGGACAGGCGATTAATCGCGGCTGCTCCTCTTGAAACGCCTCCAAAACAGTTAGGCTCTTGTCCTCGGGGCAAGGTCTATTGGCCGCTTGTGTTGTACACCAGTGAGACGCTTGGGCATTTAAATCATCCAAGTCACGATACTTGCGTGCTGCAAAGAAGTTATCACGCACATACCGGATGGCCCGTTCTACCCGTCCTTTTTCATTGCCCCGATACACAGCACAAGGTCTTGGCTCAAAACGGTAGTGGGCTGCGAACGTCAGCAGAGTCGGGTTAAAGCGAATTGCATCGCCCTGACGTTCCAATACCGCACTCTTGAGGTTGTCATATAACAGGACACGGGGCACGCCACCAAAAGCCTGAAAGGCTTGTTCATGGCCACGTAAAAAATTTTCTGTGCGTTGATTCAGGTAAAAATGCAAATAAATGTTCCGAGAGTAACTTAAGACCATAACAAAGGCCACCAAGGGGCGTTTTGCTTTCCCAATCGTGATATGCCCAAAGTGCCCCCAATCCACTTGAGCTTGCTCACCTGGCAAAGTTCTTAATCTTAAGTAGGCTTCTGCGGCCGGGCGTGGTCGATAGCACGAGATAAGATGGCGAAAATGGTCAATCCCACCGGGATAACCGCGCTCTTGTACCATAGCAAACAGACGACTTGCGGTCAGTGTCGGATAACGTTGTAACGTCTCCAACACAAAGGGCAAATAGGGATCCATCATCGAAGGTTGCACCAGGATTTTCTTTTTAGGAATGCCTGCTTCGGATAAGACACGCTTTATCGTACTGTGATGCACGCCTAACTGAGATGAAATGGTTCCCACACGCCATTGTTCCACGTGGTAATAGCGTAATATATTGGCTTGCAATTCCTCTGAAATGCTCATTGTTATGCTCCTCTTTAAGATAATCATCAGGGAGGCCTCGAACAAGACACCAAAGCAGATGCTTTTTTAGGTATTCCATAACGTAAAAACCGGGAACGCAACAAAGCAGAGACCGGAGTAGCGCATAAACAACACATTATTGAATCCTTTAACTGTTGTTTATCCATCTTGATTGGCTTGTTTTTGACCGCGTGCAGTAAATCATTCGAAGCCGTTTCATGGGAACCCTGATGCGTCATTTTATTTTTAACACCCCGCTTTCGTTGCATATAACGACGTTGTCGTAATGCATGATTTAATCGACCTTTCATGCTGCGTTGGTAGCGAATCCCCGCGTCACGCAAGGACTTCTTTCGTGCAGCAAGGGAACAGACGGAGCTACAGTAACTATTTCCTCTGTCGCAATAGGTGCAGATAACAACGTGTTCGAAGCACAGGGCACATAGAAACAATCGTGGTGTCAGTTCCATAGCATTCCTTTGCTAACGAAACCTGACATTTATGGGTACAGGTGATATGCTTTAATCAAGGGACTGGGGCATTTGCTATCGTCGCGACCTTCAAATCATGAGCGATAGCACTTGGGTTTCATTAGTCCCTTTATTTTAGATGAGTTTTCTGTCTTGGTCTTTTTGTAAACTTCTTGGGGTATTTTCTGGTGAAACTTTATTGATGGCCTGCGCCATTTACTAGCGGGTTATTAGCACTGTCTACA
>NZ_CDRUHA020000020.1:0-4395 GCF_977063405.2 Legionella stuttgartensis | reverse complement strand
AAGAGAAAGGTTTTTCTCAAGAGGGTTTTGCCAATTTCATCGAAATGAATCGGGGTTACTACGGGACTGTGGAACGTGGCGAAGCCAATATAACCATTTTAAATCTTCTAAAAATTCTTAAAGGATTGAATGTCACACCCAATGAGTTAATCCCACCTGCAACATATGTGAGTTTGAAGAAGAAAATCACTAAAAACTCAGCCAAACCATCATGCCTGAAATTGAAAGATTAATCATAAATAACGGTATAATTTCCAAGCCCATATCTACCATTATGACTATTAATATAATATGAACACATTTTTAGCTTATAATTGTTTCAATTTGCGCCTTGTTATCCAATCCATTCTCGCTTGAAATAGATTAATCAATTCTAATGATGCACTAAGTCCTTATTTAACAAACAGTGCTATATTATAAAAAAGAATTTATAAAATAAGGTGGGTTGTTTTTATCTTGATTCAGCTATCACTTTATTTCATTGCAAGGAGCATTGATATGCCAAAGCAGAAACTTTTTAAAGCAGTTATTGGGGTAATGACCTTATTAAGCGCGATGCTTTTCTTGGTCTCTTGCGCCCCATCAACAACGACCAATAATTCACACAATGTTTCTCATACTTATGAAGGGCACAACACGGGAGGAATAGGTTGGCATTAATAGGAACAGGTATGTTTTTGCTTTTCATACCCAGTTCATGTAGTGCTATAGTAAGATGTTCAGTCCAAATAATTCATTGAAAAAATAATAAGGAGATTTCATTATGTTAAAACGGAATGTATTCATTTTATTGGCTGCTTGCAGTTTGGTTGCCACGCCACTCTTTGCAGAAGAAATGTCTTCTGGTTCTCAAATGAATAACATGGGAATGCAAAACACGAATCAGCAGTCAACCCAACTCCAAGAAGAAATGAAACAAATGCAAGAAGCACTAAAACAAATGCAACAGATGCATGATAAGCTGATGAATGCTAAAACAACAGAAGAAAAGGCATCCTTGATGCAGACACAAATGCCCATGATGGAGGAAGGCATGCATACGATGCAAAAAGGCATGAAGATGATGAAAAGTATGCCCGATGACACAGCAAAACAACCCGAAACGATGGAACAGCGCATGAAAATGATGCAAATGATGATGCACATGATGCAGATGATGATGGACAATAAAATGATGGGATGCCCCATGATGAAAAACCAATAAATTCTGCAAGAGGATTCCATAGGATAGTTGAGTCAAATTACCGGGGCTTTTATTGACCTTTCTTAAGAGCCCTATCGTTAAGAATAAGACTGGAAGATAATGGATAACAACACGGCTGTTGCTCAAAGTCATGGAACGCCAATTGGCAGGATAATCGAAATCAATGGTCCTGTAGTCAGGATAAATTGTGATGTTTTACCTCCTTTACATCAATCCCTTAAAACCCACACGGACAATGATGAATACATTTTAGAAGTGTGTCAACACCTTGATGAGCATCATGTGAGAGCCATCACGCTCCACCGTGCCTCAGGATTGCAAAGGGGTTTAATAGTCTATGATCAAGGCACTTCATTACAAATTCCCGTTTCAAAAGAGTGCCTGGGCCGCCTTTTAAATATTTTTGGTGAGCCGTTAGACGGTGCCCCGCCATTAGAAACCAATGAATATCGTGATGTTCTAGCCAAATCCGAACCACTTCAAATGACGAGTACTCAAGAAACCATTCTTGAGACAGGAATTAAGGTCATTGATTTACTTTGTCCCTTCGTCAGGGGCTCTAAAACAGGATTGTTTGGTGGTGCTGGAGTTGGAAAAACCGTCCTCCTGATGGAGTTGATGCATGCCATTATTCAATTACATCAAGGAACCTCCGTCTTTGCTGGTGTAGGGGAGCGCATTCGGGAAGGACATGAATTGTGGCATGAGATGAAATCCGCAGGCGTCATGGATAAAACCCTCATGGTGTTTGGTCAAATGGATGAATCGCCAGGGGTGCGTTTTCGCACAGGACTATCGGCATTAACTTATGCCGAATATTTGCGTGATACGTTGGAGCATGAGGTTCTTTTTCTTGTGGATAATATTTATCGTTTTGTGCAAGCCGGCAGTGAAATTTCGGGATTACTTGGCCGAATGCCGGCAAGTGTCGGTTATCAACCCACCTTAATGACTGAAATAGCGGAACTTGAAGAGCGCATAGCGTCAACTGCTAAAGGAGCAGTGACTTCGGTACAAGCGGTTTATGTTCCAGCCGATGATATGAGCGATCCGGCGGTGACTGGGATTATTACTCATTTGGATTCCATTATCGTACTCTCTCGCTCACAAGCAGGCAAAGGCATTTATCCTGCCGTGGATCCCTTAGCTTCCAAGAGTCAATTTATGGATAAAATCATACTTGGGGAACGACATTATTCCATAGCACAAGCCGTACGAGAACACCTGGAACGTTATCATGAGTTAGAAGACATGATCTCTATGATGGGAATTGATGAGCTTTCTCCTAAAGACCGTGCTATCGTGTTAAGAGCACGCAAACTGCAACGCTACCTTAGCCAACCCTTTCATGTCACAAAGCGTCAAACAGGAATGGAAGGGAAATCGGTTTCATTAGAACACACATTAACCGATTGCGAATCATTCCTAAGTGGCGATTACGATGGGTTTGCAGAAGAAGAGTGTTACATGATAGGTGCCATGAATAAAGGGAGATAACGACTGACATGGAGCTTTTTACCATCCATCTTAAGAGTGCCACACAATATGAAATAATGGATAAAGTGGTGAGTTTTGTTGGCGAAGACCACTCGGGACAATTTGGGATTTTAGCTCATCATGGTCGGATGATGACCTGCTTAAAATTTGGTTTGGCCTGGTTTCGTGATGAAAATCAAGAGACGGAATACTTAGCATTGCCAGGTGCCGTGGTTTATTTCATTGAAAATCAATTGCATATCGCAACAAGACATTATGTACGCCATAAAGAGTACCAAGCCATTCAAATGGCCATAGAGGCAGAATTACATTGGGAAGAAGACAACCTAGTGCGCACTAAAGAAAGCTTACATCGTTTGGATGAAGAAATGTTAAAGCGTTTATGGGAATTAAAACGGCAGAACACCCATGGAATTTAAAAATTCAAACAAGGAACTGGAACAACAAGTGAAACGGAAAGTCCGCAAAATCAATGAAGCCAAAAAAGAAAAATCGACTTTATTAGCTCAAACGGTTTACCTGGGTACTTTAGGCTTTGTTTTTGTATTACCCATCATTGCAGGAGCCTATCTTGGGGTTTGGCTTGATGAACAAATAAAAGGGTACTCCATCAGTTGGACCATCAATTTAATCATCCTTGGTGTGATTATTGGCGCCATTAACGTGTATCTTTTAATTAAGGATTAACTGTGGGAGAAGAAGGATTCTTAGCGCATTTTACCTTTTCAATCGGTGTGCTACCCATCACACAAAGCGTCTTGACCACGTGGTTCATTATGATGATCTTATTCCTTTTGGCATGGGGTTCCACGCGACAACATGCGTTATTACAACCAAGCACTTACCAAGTCATTTGGGAGGGCATTTTGAGTACCATGCAGGATGCGATGAACGAAGTAGTGCCTTACCACGTTGAGCTCATCTTTCCATTTGTAGCCACCTTGTGGATTTTTATCCTGGTTTCCAATTTAATTGGTGTTATTCCGGGATTTTATTCACCAACGGCTGATTTATCGGTGACGGCATCCCTTGCGATAATGACTTTTTTATCGGTACACTGGTTTGGAATTCGTGCCGAGGGGTGGCGAGAGTATTTGAAACATTATATTAAGCCAACTCCTTTTTTGTTGCCTTTTCATTTAATCAGCGAAATCTCTCGAACCTTAGCATTGGCTGTCCGCTTGTTTGGTAATATCATGAGCTTGCAATTAACCGCCCTGATTGTCCTCATGATTGCCGGATTTTTAGCCCCTATTCCAATACTCATTTTACATATTATTGAAGCCATTATCCAAGCGTATATTTTTGGCATGCTGGCTTTAATTTACATTGCTGGGGGCATTCAAGCCCATGAGCTTAAAAGCCAAGGAGAATCGTTATGAATGACATGAGTTGGTTTAGTTTGGCATCAACCGTTATTGCCGCAATCGCCATTGCCATAGGAACCATAGGGCCGGCTATAGCTATGGGGCGCGCGATTAGTCACGCCCTGGATGCGTTGGCAAGGCAACCTGAAGCCGAAAAATCCATCACCAGAACATTATTTATTGGTTTGGCCATGATCGAATCGTTAGCCATTTATTGTTTGGTGATTGTTTTGATTATCCTCTTTAGAAATCCATTATTGTCTTATTTTGTAACGCAACAGGGATAAAACCAATGGAACTCTCTTGGACCACTTTTTCATTAGAACT
>NZ_CDRUHA020000019.1:0-4945 GCF_977063405.2 Legionella stuttgartensis | reverse complement strand
AAGAGAAAGGTTTTTCTCAAGAGGGTTTTGCCAATTTCATCGAAATGAATCGGGGTTACTACGGGACTGTGGAACGTGGCGAAGCCAATATAACCATTTTAAATCTTCTAAAAATTCTTAAAGGATTAGATGTCACACCAAATGAGTTGTTCCCGCCCTCAACTTATGTGAGCTTGAAGAGGAAAATAACTAAAAACTCAGCCTCATAAACCATGATGAGTAAGGGGCTAATCTAATGCTTGATAAAGAAGTGGAAAATTGAAATAAAAACCCATGTAAAAAATGCCTGCAGGATAAGGAAAATTAATAAAGTTATAACAAAAGTACTTGTCTTCGTATACTCAATATTTTCATACGATATCAGGCATTAATTATCACTAATAATGAGTGTTCATTGGATCATTTCTAATGGTGTCAATGCCCATGTCTGTGGTGATGATAGCCACCAAATCGCTTCTTAACTGGCATGTTACCTTTTGAATCATCTTAAAATTTCTTCATAAAAGAATGGTAGAATCTTCGCAATAATTAAATACCCTACTTATCGTCTTCCTTAACTCCAACATCTATTCACATCCTTGGCAGTGAATTCAAATAATAATTTGAACTTATATTAAGCTTGGGGAGGTATAGATTCCCTATTCCAAAAGACAACTGATTTTTTCAACAAGTAGTCATGACTGGCACTGCGTATTTCTAAACGGTGCTATATTATATAAATGATTTATAAAATGAGGTGGGTTGTTTTTATATTGATTCTCTCTCACTTTATTTCATTGCAAGGAGCATAGATATGCCAAAGCAGAGACTTATTAAAGCAGTTATTGGGATAATGAGCGCGATACTTTTGTTGATCTCTTGCGCCCCATCAACAACGACCAATAATTCACACCGTGTTTCTCATACTTATGAAGGACACAACACGGGAGGAATAGGTTGGCATTAACATGAACAAGTATGTTTTTTGCTTTTCATCCCCTGTTCATGTAGTGCTATAGTAGGATGTTCAGTCCAAACAATTCATTGAAAAAATAATAAGGAGATTTCATTATGTTAAAAAGGAATGCGTTCATTTTATTGGCCGCTTGCAGCTTGGTTGCCACGCCACTCTTCGCAGAAGATATGCCTTCTGGTTCTCAAATGAATAATATGGGAATGCAAAGCTCTAATCAGCAGTCAACCCAACTGCAAGACGAAATGAAGCAAATGCAAGAAGCACTAAAACAAATGCAGGAGATGCATGATAAGCTTATGAATGCAAAAACAACGGAAGAAAAGAAATCGTTGATGCAAACACAAATGCCCATGATGGAAGAAGGCATGCACACCATGCAAAAAGGCATGAAGATGATGCAAAGTATGCACGATGATACAGCAAAACAACCCGAGATGATGGATCAACGTATGAAAATGATGCAAATGATGACGCAAATGATGCAGATGATGATGGATAGGCAAATGATGGGATGTCCCATGATGAAAAACCAATAACTCCTCTATAAGAGAGGCCTATCCTAGGGTAATTGACTCAAATCACCTGAGCTCTTATGAGATGTCTAAGAGCCCTATTGTCAGTAGCCCATTAAGATTGGCCTATTCAGAGCCTACCTATTTCATTGAACTCTATAAAGGGATGGTTTGGTGTATCATCATATAACCCAGTGACATGGGTGTGCAGATTGATGAGACCTCCTACATAGCTTTTGTTTTTTAGATTTGAGGCGGGCTGTTATTAATTAGCATTTTGCTCTCTGTTTTCAAACTCTGTTATATTAAAATTCCATAAAGTGATGTAAAAATAGAGAGAATAGGACGACACCTAATTCATGGGTCATGAATACAATTGGAAAATGATGGATAAAAACACGGCTGTTGCTCAAAGTCATGGAACTCCCATCGGCAGGATAATCGAAATCAATGGCCCTGTTGTCAGGATACATTGTGATGTACTGCCTCCTTTGCATCAATCTCTTAAAACTTACACGGACAGTGATGAATACATTTTGGAAGTGTGTCAGCACCTTGATGAGCATCATGTGAGAGCCATCACGCTCCACCGTGCCTCAGGATTGCAAAGAGGTTTAATAGTTTATGACCAAGGCACTTCGTTACAAATTCCCGTTTCAAAAGAATGCTTGGGCCGCCTTTTAAATATTTTTGGTGAGCCGTTAGACGGCGGCCCACCATTAGAAACCAATGAATATCGTGATGTTCTAGCCAAATCAGAACCACTTCAAATGACGAGCACTCAAGAAACCATTCTTGAGACAGGAATTAAGGTCATTGATTTACTTTGTCCCTTCGTCAGGGGCTCTAAAACGGGATTGTTTGGTGGTGCAGGAGTTGGAAAAACCGTACTCCTGATGGAATTGATGCATGCCATTATTCAATTGCATCAAGGAACCTCCGTCTTTGCTGGTGTTGGCGAGCGTATTCGGGAGGGACATGAATTGTGGCATGAGATGAAATCCGCAGGCGTAATGGATAAAACCCTCATGGTGTTTGGTCAAATGGACGAATCACCGGGAGTGCGTTTTCGCACAGGGTTATCGGCATTAACTTATGCGGAATATTTGCGTGATACGTTGGGCCATGAGGTTCTTTTTCTTGTGGATAATATTTATCGTTTTGTGCAAGCCGGCAGTGAAATTTCAGGCCTACTCGGCCGAATGCCGGCCAGTGTCGGTTATCAACCCACCTTAATGACTGAGATAGCGGAACTTGAAGAGCGCATGACATCGACTGCCAAAGGAGCAGTGACTTCGGTACAAGCGGTTTATGTTCCGGCTGATGATATGAGCGATCCGGCGGTGACCGGGATTATTACTCATTTGGATTCCATCATCGTACTCTCTCGCGCACAAGCAGGCAAAGGCATTTATCCCGCCGTAGATCCCTTAGCTTCCAAGAGTCAATTTATGGATAAAATCCTATTGGGCGAGCGACACTATTCCATTGCACAAGCCGTACGAGAACACCTTGAACATTATCAAGAATTAGAAGACATGATTTCTATGATGGGGATTGAAGAGCTTTCTCCTAAAGACCGTGCTATTGTGTTAAGAGCACGTAAACTGCAGCGCTATCTTAGCCAACCCTTTCATGTCACCAAGCTTCAAACAGGAATGGAAGGGAAATCGGTTTCATTAGAACACACATTAACCGATTGCGAATCCTTTCTAAGAGGCGATTACGATGAATTTTCAGAAGAAGAGTGTTACATGAGAGGTGCCATGGATAAAGGGAGATAACGACGGACATGGAGCTTTTTACTATCCATCTTAAGAGTGCCACACAATATGAAAAAATCGATAAGGTCATCAGTTTTGTGGGTGAGGATGCTTCTGGGCAATTTGGAATTTTAGCTCATCATAGCCGAATGATGACGTGCTTAAAATTCGGCTTGGCCTGGTTTCGTGATGAAAATCAAGAGACGGAATACTTAGCATTGCCAGGTGCCGTGGTTTATTTCATTGACAATCAATTGCATATTGCGACACGACATTATGTGCGCCATAAAGAATACCAAGCCATACAAAGGGTCCTGGCGGAAGAATTACATTGGGAAGAAAACAATCTATTGCGCACTAAAGAAAGCGTGCATCGTTTGGATGAAGAAATGTTAAAGCGTTTATGGGAATTAAACCGGCAGAACAGCTATGGAATTTAAAAATTCAAACAAGGAACTGGAACAACAAGTGAAACGAAACGTCCGCAAAATCAATAAAGCTAAAAAGGGAAAATCAACGTTATTAGCCCAAACAGTTTACCTGGGTACTTTAGGCTTTGTTTTTGTGTTACCCATCATTGCAGGAGCCTATCTCGGGGTTTGGCTCGATGAGAAAATAAAAGGGTATTCCATGAGTTGGACCATCAATTTAATCCTCCTTGGGGTGATTATTGGTGCCATTAACGTGTATCTTTTAATTAAGGACTAACCGTGGGAGAAGAAGGATTCTTAGCGCATTTTGCCTTTTCAATCGGTGGATTACCCATCACACAAAGCGTCTTAACCACGTGGTTCATTATGATCTCCTTATTCATCATGGCATGGAGTACCACTTACAAATGCTCTCTCCTACAGCCAAGCACGTACCAACTCCTTTGGGAGGGTGTTTTGAGCACCATGTACGATGCGATAAAAGAAGTATTGCCCAACCACGTTGAGTTGATATTTCCTTTTGTAGCCACCTTGTGGATTTTTATCCTTGTTTCCAATTTAATCGGTGTTATCCCGGGATTTTATTCACCAACGGCGGATTTATCGGTGACGGCATCCCTTGCGATAATAACTTTTTTATCGGTACACTGGTTTGGAATTCGTGCCGAGGGGTGGCGAGAGTATTTGAAACATTATATTAAGCCAACTCCTTTTTTATTGCCTTTTCATTTAATCAGCGAAATCTCTCGAACCTTAGCATTGGCCGTCCGCTTGTTTGGTAATATCATGAGCTTGCAATTAACCGCCCTGATTGTCCTCATGATTGCCGGATTTTTAGTTCCTATTCCAATACTCATTTTACATATTATTGAAGCCATCATCCAAGCGTATATTTTTGGCATGCTGGCCTTAATTTACATTGCTGGGGGCATTCAAGCCCATGAGCTTAAAAGCCAAGGAGAATCGTTATGAATGACATAAGTTGGTTTAGTTTAGCGTCAACCGTTATTGCAGCAATAGCCATTGCCATAGGAACTATAGGGCCAGCTCTGGCCATGGGGCGCGCGATTAGTCACGCCTTAGATGCTTTGGCAAGGCAACCTGAAGCCGAAAAATCCATCACCAGAACCTTATTTATTGGTTTGGCCATGATCGAGTCGTTAGCCATTTATTGTTTGGTGATTGTTTTGATTATCCTCTTTAGAAATCCATTATTGTCTTATTTTGTAACGCAACAGGGATAAAACCAATGGAACTCTCTTGGACCACTTTTTCATTAGAACT
>NZ_CDRUHA020000018.1:0-4966 GCF_977063405.2 Legionella stuttgartensis | reverse complement strand
CATTAGTCCCTTTATTTTAGATGAGTTTTCTGTCTTGGTCTTTTTGTAAACTTCTTGGGGTATTTTCTGGTGAAACTTTATTGATGGCCTGCGCCATTTACTAGCGGGTTATTAGCACTGTCTACACGGCTTGAGCAGCCTCATTATTTTGTCGCCATTATTGATGCGATTAATTAGAGTTCGTTGCTTTAATAATGATAATTTCTGAAATTTAATTAAAAATCCTGGATGCAAGTAATTGCTATGCTGGTTTTATTGTGGGGTTAATGATGAGTGGCCCTGTCTTTATTTCTTATAACTAATTTCTCCAATCAAAATATAGATAAATATCGTATTCTTTGCCTATCGAGCTTTATCTACCTGATTTTAGAATTAATCAGACTTTTCATAGATCATTGTGGGTTGTTTAAATTCGATGGCCTCCCCACCAACATTCTCCTGATTTCAAAATAAAAACTTATTTAATATAATATGCTTTATCTTTATTGTATAAATTTAGAAATTTTTTCCTTAAATTCCAATTATTGTTTTAAGGATTTCTTCTAACTCTTTCAGTCCCTCTGCAGGTAGTGATGAGGTAAAGTGCTCTTCATTAATTAATGAGATTATTTTATTAGTATCTTTACACTTAAAACCTGTCGGCAAATAATCTTCCAATGAACCTTTTCGTAGAATAAAACAATTACGTTCCTTTAGTTCATTTATAAAATCATCAATAACTTTTTCTTCATCTGAGTTTAAATCTTTTCTAATTTTTTGATGACGAATATTTAAATAGTCGCGAAAATTCTGTAAGTCTTCTAAATTTGTAGTATCTATCGCATCATCAAGCATTTTAATCAATTGTATTCCATCCATACTCCCAATCTGGCACAAAGACTCTCTAAGTTTTTTATAGTCTGGGGTTAAAAGCTTTTTAATATCTGATGAGCCTATGTTTAGAGCATAATCCAAATCTGCTATTATATTGCTTTTAATGCACAATAGTTGAAGCAGTTTACTATAATGTTCAAAACTTGATTTACCTCCTACGTCTATAAATTCAATTATTTTAGAGTTTGAAGTTAATCCAGAGTTCTCATTCGCTACATTAAAATGATTAAATAGAGCCTTAAAAAATATACGATCTGACTGTCCTTCTACCAAAGTAACCTCATCCGCAAAAAAGATAACTTCATTATTTTGACTATTAATCATCTTCAAGAGTTGTTTGGCCTCTGGTAGGTCATCTTTATTTAAGCGAACAATCTGGCTTTGAACTTTATTATTATAAACCCTAGATACATATTCTATAGAATGAGGAGTTATAAAGGATGGGGAATGAGTGGAAATTATAAACTGATTACCTGTGTCTTTAGACAATTTAATAAAGAGGTCAAATAATGACTTTTGCCATTGTGGATGAAGGTGAAGTTCAGCTTCATCAATAATTATTATTGCATCAGACACGTTTAAAAAATAAATAGTGAATAAATAGGTCAATAACTCAATTTCTCCGGAAGAAGCTGAACCTATCGGAAACTCTATTCCATTTTTTTTAAGTTTTAAATCGTAATGATTTCTATTAGAACTAATGCAAGATATATCCCAGCTATATCCCATATTCTCTAAAAACGCATCGAGTTCTTTAATATGTTCTTCCTTCTTTAAATACTCCATTGGTTTTATATGGGTATCTAAAAGACGGCGATATTTTTGAATTATTTGTCCAATAGCAAAATTAATGATTTGAGAATTAGAACGGGAAGTAGTTGATCCAACTTGTTTATTTAATTCATATTCATCATATTGATGCAATTCTATATCAGTTTTGAAATTTAACCCTCGATTAGCTGATAAAAATAAAAAAGGAGTTACAAGAGGTTTTTCATGGTATTCATCCTGAATCTGCGCATATCTTTCATAAAGCGATAAATAAGTGTGAAAGAATCCAGCTCCTTCTTTATTTTCAGAAGTAGGAATAAACGTGTCATCTCTAAGTTCAAATTTAAATTTTTCTCCAGGTTGAATTAAATTTAAATCCCATTTTTCTGTTAGGGTAGATAGACCTGCTTCTTTATACTTATAACCTGGAATTTCCTCTAAGCGTTTTGCATTACGCTTCATTTCCTCCATTTTTTGTATATCTTCCTGGGTGCACTCAATTTCTATTTCAATAAATTGAGGTCTGTTTGTTCCTAAGCTATGAGGCTCTAGAATCATTTCCTTAAGCTTTTCATTAAAACGATATTCAAATTGCTGGGATGTATTTGATTCTTGTTGATATTGAGAGCCATACAAAAACTTCCTTATTACAATAACTAATATATCTAACAGATTTGATTTTCCTCCACCATTTGGTCCAATAATGATAGAAATATTACTATCCAAAATTAATTCAGCTTTATTTAAAAAACTTTTTATATTTTCTACAGTTAATTTGCAAATCCGCATTTTTATCCAATGAAATATTTATATTTAGGCTGTTGATACTTCCATTATGATTGTAAACAACTCGAAATTTTTTACCCAATTAGCGCTAGCTAGCTTTCCGTAATGCTTCTATTACCGCATGCGGATTTCTATCAATAACAGTTAAATAAGCTCGAGTAGGCCCTTCAGGTAATCGCTCCCCTCTTTCCCACTTTTCTACTGTTCGTATGCTAAATCCAAATTCCTCTGAAAATTTCTGCCTACTCATGTGAAGCTTTTTCCGAATCGCGGACACATCTATTGCAGAGGGAACCTCTATTTTATGAGTTATTGCCCCATTTTTATTTTGTTTTGCATACTCTAAAGCCTCTTCAACTCCTTGAATTAAACTTTTTCCTAATTCACTCATGATTATTCTCCTTATAAGCGTCAACGATTTTGCCTATAATCGATTTAATAATATTTTTCTCTTCTTGTGTTAGATTATCTTTTTGGTTCTTTCCATAGACTGTTAATAAAAAAATGGGAATGGTTTGATCGTAATAATAGTAAATTACTCTTACCCCACCTCTCTTCCCTTTATTACTGTCTCCAGTCCATCTAATTTTTCTAACACCTCCAGTCCCGACAATCAAATCCCCTTGTAAAGGAAATTCGGCTATGTAATCTATAAAAGATTTTTTAGATTCCTCATCCATACATGATTGTGATTGCTTAATAAATTCAGGCAACTCAACAACAGTTTGTAATATTTTTTTTATTTTCATAATGAAGACTATAACCCCATTGGGGATATTTGTCAACCCCATTGGGGTTTTTTTACTGTATTGAAAACGGGGGTTTTCTTTACTTTGCTGATATTGGAAGATTTTACATTAAATTAACCTTAAGGCTAAAAACTGTCATAAATTTTTCAGTGACAATTACTGGCACAAGGAGATTAGAACCTATTTTCTTTTAATGTCAATAATTGTAGACAGGAGCTAGGTGATTAAGCAATTAAGAAGATCTTCTCGAGGAACAATGATCCTAATGGTGATATCATTGAATCTTAGACGTAATTACTGATTCAATTCTTTTGCATAAAATTTCTAAATGCTCGATATTTCCTCTTTTCTTTTCATAATTTAGAATTGCAAATGCAGGCTTATGGGCTCCAGATTTATTATCTAATTTAGGCCACTCTAAATAGGTTTCAAGATCCGGAGTAATATCTATTAAACCGTTTGAAAATTTATTGTTTTTATGTATTTCTTTTATTAACTCATTGAGCTGTTTGTGTTTTAAATTTTTATCGCTATCTTCATCATATATTGTGATAAAGTTTATACCTAATGCCTCTAATAGCAGCATAAATCTGGTAGTATTAAATTTACCCTCCGATTGAATTACTCCGCATCCCTCAGGTAGATCTAAAAGACCATCATCAATAAGACGTCTAAATAGTGATGCCTCTGTAAGTCCTTCAACTAATAAAACTAAATTTGAAAAAAATATTCCTGTACGCTCATTATCTAACCATAAAAAATATTTAATCCCTTCAATTAATAATTTATCTTCTTCAGCTAAAAGTTCATTTTTCCCTAGTATTGCTTCAAGCTGTTGTCTTGCTGAAAAAATTTTTAATTTTTTATCATCATCAATTTGGTATACTTCTGTATATAGACTGTCTCGTCTAATTCTCACTAAATTTGTAAGTTTATCCGTATTTCGGCTAACAAAGTGAGAGCTATGAGTAGAAGCAATAACTTGCATTATTGTTTCATTAGTTAAATCATTAAGATCCTTTGCTAGTTTTATTTGTTGGGGCGGATGTAAATAGGCCTCTGGTTCTTCAAATAAAAATAATGTTAAATTTAACGTTAACTCTTGAGGTTTTTGCTGTGTAAAAGAATGCTGAAATTCCGCTATTGTTTTAATGAGTGAAGCAATAAAATGTCTCTGGAAACCACTACCATACATTTCTACTCCATGCTTATTTACATCTCTATTTAAATCAAAAAGATGCCAATCTATTAAATTCTTTACTATAAATTTCAAATCTGGTGGAATAAAATCTATTTTGAAACCCACTC
Source organism: Legionella stuttgartensis (assembly GCF_977063405.2). Taxonomy (NCBI): domain Bacteria; kingdom Pseudomonadati; phylum Pseudomonadota; class Gammaproteobacteria; order Legionellales; family Legionellaceae; genus Legionella; species Legionella stuttgartensis. Next base: position 479 of record NZ_CDRUHA020000018.1, on the reverse strand, counting down.
CCCATGGTTGTAACTCAGAGGAAATTTGGTTTGTAAATTTCTTTAAAGTGACTTCACTAGTATTCTCGTATTGAGTCATGTTTTCTGAAAAATCTTTGAATGACTTATGCAGTTGTTTAAAAGCATCGCTATTTGATGTGATAGAACTGAGTAAAATCTCCAAAATATCTCTTAAGGAAGACGCGCTACTTAATTTAGTATACTGATCTATTGAGCTAATAGCCGGTACATAAATGAGTTTACCTAGTCTCCCCTTTCTAATTTCACCCATGCTAAAAAAATTACTTCTTTCTAGTCGCCCATTATCATTATATTTGTAAATATAATTATTATTGTAATCAGAAGGTGCATGTGCTGTAGACAGTGCTAATAACCCGCTAGTAAATGGCGCAGGCCATCAATAAAGTTTCACCAGAAAATACCCCAAGAAGTTTACAAAAAGACCAAGACAGAAAACTCATCTAAAATAAAGGGACTAA
>NZ_CDRUHA020000017.1:0-5211 GCF_977063405.2 Legionella stuttgartensis | reverse complement strand
AACTCTTTTTCCTCATTGGCGAATAGGTATAGGGAAAAGCTTTGCTTGATGGGAGCCGTATGAGTCGAGAGGCTCACGTACGGTTCTGAGAGGGGCTGGCGGGGAAGTTCCGCCGGTCTACTCACCCAAATGTGAACTCAAAAAACTAAGTAATTAATATATGGAAAATATATAAATTATTTTAATTAAAATTAGTCACATGGGTCTTTTTTATCTTAAGCCATCATATTTTAATAAATTGTTAATAATGATTTGATAAAACTATACTTATCTTATGTTTGTTAGGTGCTTGTGTTATGCCAAAATTACTCTTAGATATTTTTAATATTATGGATAAGGCTCAACCCATAGGCGTGGTGGGAGCAATTAGACCTTTTAAGAATAATCCTCTTATTGTTAGTGCAGATCAACTTCACGTCTTATTATCACGACCCGACTGTTTAATTAAAACCTTAGACAAACCTTATAAAGTTGTGCGATTTCTTTTGCGATTTAATGGAGAGTTAGTGTTTGCAGCAGAAGGATATCCTTTTGCACATATTCCTGCGCACTACCAAATGGCTAGTATGAACCCTTTTGATGCTGTATGTATTTCAGCAGGAAATGCATTTTTTGATAAAAATAACAAACTTTGTGTTATTAACCACCAAAGTGGTGATTTTAGACCGTCGTTTAATTCACTACAATTCGCATTAAACGCATTTTCAAGATCGCACGTGCCAATGGAAAAAAAGATAACTGTTATGAGGCTAAATACTAATGGCGTCAATGAGCAAGATTATTCTATAAATGCTGAGGATATCAAAGACCCAACTCTGGACGCGGCCTCAAAGGATGTTTCATATGAATTACCAGTAACCACTACTCAGAATATTAACTATCAAAATAAATTAGAAGCATGTGCGCTACTTGGATTAACAATTACGCAGCAAATTAAACGATTAGAAAAGGGAGCCATTAGCCATGATCCCTATTGGATGAACAGTTCTAAAAAATTAAAGGCGATTATTAGTGCCCTTAACGAATTACCACCTCAAATAAATGAGGCTCAGTTGAAGTTAATTGTTAAAAATCCTAACACTCAATTGTATAAGGCTTTAAATATTCAACGTTTGTCACCAATGACGTTTTTTGGTCGACTAGGATGGAATAACGCAAAATCGTTGCAGTCAGTTAACGATGTTCTAACCAATAACCTGAATGTTTAGAAATTAATGTAACAAAATTTTGCATAAAGGTTACTTAGTTAAGGTATTCTTCATATTAAAGTGTTATAAATTATTCGGAATGATTAAATTAAAGAGCAATATAAATTATGACTAAAGCGCAAGAACAATTTGTAAGCCGTGATAAAGAGGACAGCCGAGACTTTAATGTTTGGTATCATAACGACGATACTCAGCGATTGGTCTGGGCCCTTTACCAGAAGGCCTTGAAACAGGACAGAGCACCTCTATTAAAACAAAAATATTTGGAACCCTACGTGTTTTTTGATGGGATAGACCATTGTTCTTTTACAGACCGTTCGCCTTTTAATGAAGTTATGAACGCAACTAAAGAAAGATTATTGCAATCCAATAAACTCTATTTGCCCATCATATTTAAGCCCGAATTAGGAGGCGCGCATTATATGGCTGGTATTCTTCGTAAAGAGAAAGATAATCGCGTAACGTTCTTTTTATTTAATCCATTAGGTTATCCAAACGAAGAAGCCAGAATTAAAGGGAAAAAAAGGCTGCAATTAGAAAGTACGAGCGCCATAGGTGATATGAAGTTGGTGATGTCTCCTCATACAGTACAAAGCCCTGTTAAAGATGGAACAAAGCTGGTTTCTTGCGGTCCCTTAAGTATAGCATTTGTGGGCTTTGCCTTGAATAACCCAGACTGGGTTGATAGTTTAGACGATGACTTTCGTATACCTGAGTTTTTATTGTTTTATAAAAATGCTGGCTTAACAGACTATGTGGAGGGAATAAAAAAAATAAGGCAATCTCATTACGAATTGTTGAGCAATGTTTCTGATGAGGATTTAAGCAAACAGCGTATTGAGGACTTTTATATAGAAGGAAATAAGTTCACCCTCAGTGCACTAGAAAAAGCATCGAAAACTTCTCAATCCTCCAACGAGGATAAAGATGAAGATTTGGAAGACGTATGGATGCAGCATCAAAGAGAGCAAGATCTAGAAGACCTTGAAGATGAAGAAAACGAAAATGATGAAGAAGCCGAGAATGATGAAGAAGGTGAAGAAATCGTTAGACATAATGAAGATAAAAGACCGCTTATAAACCCAGAGGTTAGGAAAGAGTCTTTGATAGCAACAACAAGCTCTAAATCTGAAGTTCCTTTCGCAAATCCTCTTACTAGCAGCAAACCAGTTCTGAATCTTTCAAAAAAGGGGATTAATGATGTGCTTAAAGAAGTTGATCGATTAGAGCGCAAAACCGGTTTTTTTAGCGACAGCGCCCATAAAAAAGCACAAGCTATTAAAGCAGCCTTGTTGAAGGCACAATGCTCTGCATTGATTGTTGACGTTCGTAAGGATGCAGAAGTTCGCAAAGCATTGGGCGATCATCGTATATTCAGTTTCTTTGGATTATTCAAGGCAAGATCATTAACGAATGTCGATCAGTCTTTACAGGATGAAGAAACGCGACTCAACGAATTAGTTTAAATTTCTCACTTTTTAAAGTTAAGGCATACAATGAAGATTGAAATAATCTTAGCAACAATAAGTGATTATCTAATTGTACAAAATCTGGCAAGCTATTATGTTTATGATCGAACTGGATATATGGGATGGTCATGTTCTGAAAACGGGATTTTTGAATGTATTGATTTTAAACACTACTTTGAAACTCCAAATGAAAAAGCCTTTATTGTTAAAGTCAATGATGAGTTGGCGGGATTTGTGTTGTTGGATAAAGAGCATCTCATTGAAGCAGTTGATTGGAATATGGGGGAGTTTTTTATTCTTAGAAAATTTCAAGGTAAAGGAGTTGCTACTCTTGTTGCTCATGACCTATTTAAAAAATACTCAGGAAAGTGGTCTGTCGCCGTCATGCCCGAAAATATAAAGGCGGTCAATTTTTGGCGCAAAGTGATTTCTGCTGTTACGATGAAAAACTATACCGAGGTTTTTAAAACAGAAGATGAACTAAAAACTCCTGAAAATCCCGATTCGTATGCAATGAATATTTTCATGTTTCATATTAAATAAAGACATAAATTAGAAAATGAGGGTAGTTTTCTTTGAACGAATTAGTAAGCATTATAATAGCAAATAAAGTCGGTTCATTTGCATTTAATCTGGGTCAAATTTGAGCTCTGTTTGTGGGTTAAATGGTTTATTATTGCGATACTCTCCAGGTATGTACGCTTTAGTCTTCATAATGTCTCTGGAGAAAGAGTGCTCAAAAAATATTATACCGAAAATAGTAAGTTTTAGTGCTCTCGATATGTTCTAAAAAAATAAAATATGCACTATAATTTAACATGATTGGCATTCATCTAATGCTTGGCTTTTTTGTGTTTTTATTTTATTAATTTTACAAGAAGTATCGATATGATTGAGGTAAATATTTGGTTGTCGACAGCAACTTTGTTAAAGAAGCGCATTAAGCACAAATTTTTTGGACCGCTTCTAGCATCCCACAAAAAAGGAGAAAATGTGGGGCATGTCAATTTCAATATAGAAATTGATGAACGCAATAAAGAAAATTTTGATTTTATTGAGCAACATGCAGCACCACTTAAAGTTAAAAAAACTTTGCGTGCTGTTCCGACTAAAACAACGTCTATAACCTATTCAAACGCAGAATCATCTCATTTGAAACCGATCACGGTAATGAGCGATCTGATCTCACACAGTTTTTGGCCAGAAGATAGGCCAACTAAAACAGAAACTATCAAAGGCAAAAGAGTTACGCCTGAATTTAGTACTCATGAAGAAGATATGGTTTCTGAGGATTCACTAACCACGCTGAAAATTTCACACCGCAAATCTGATTTAAATAATGTTCAGGACGAAAAGAAAAAAAATATTGATTTTTTTCTTGAAGTTTCAGATTTGGAAATTAGTTTAGAGAAACGTACAATTTTTACAAATGAACTGAACAAGCTACGTTTGGAAAAAGAGAATATAATAAGGCAACAAAAGCTATTAACAAGTTCTCACCAAGCCCAATTAAAAGATCTAAAAAAGCAATTAGTCAAGATGGAACTTGGTTTAGATAAAACAAAAGGTCAAATTACTGCTACAGAAAGAACTTTAAGCTATTTAAATAAAGTACAGCATCCTGATACAAAAACTAAAGAACAAACCATTCGACTTAATGAAAAACTAGTTAAATTGAGACAAGAGCGTGAAACTGAAATAAAGTCCCAACTTGAGGTAAGCGAATTAATTTCAAAATCGGAGCTTGCCTATAATGACGACATGCAGAAAGCTGAGAAAAATCTGCAACAAGTTGAGCTTGCAATCAATCATCATGTTGAAGAACTGCGAAAATTAGATATTATAATCGATGGACGTAATGAAAATGATTTAAAGCGGTTACAAGAACAAGCTCATCACCGCAAGCAATATACTTCCCGTAAAGAAGAGTTTATAAAAGGGCGTGACCTTACTGAGGGCAGACATGCTGACTACAGTATAACTTTGCCAACGGCTGAAAGTGGTTTACCTTGTTATATGGACGAAATCGCTATAATAAAGGCAATGCAAGAAGAGCGTGGGCAAAAGTATTCGATTGTTTTTAATAATTGCGCAAATAGTGCTAAGCGTTGTTTATTGGCAGGAATAGATGAAAATTTGAGAGCAAAATTAATGGAAACTGGTTTAAACAGCAAGTTTTTTGAGATTCGTAAAATTGAAACATGCCAATCATTACGTAAATGGGTAATGACACTTGAGAATAAATTAAATCAACTTAATTTTCTACCACTCGTACCTAAATCAAGTACTTAAGAAGGACTACTTCCATCGCGTGGTAGTTGAAAATTAGAATTTAGAGTATCTATTCTTATGGGATGACTCATCAAAAGCATCATCAACGTATGAAGAGTATCGGGAGGTGCGTGTTGGGTAGTGTTTAAATAACTGTGTCATCTCTTTTAACTTGTTATAATTTCAACACTTAAAAGAGGTGCCCATGAGTAAGAATAAAAAGATAGATTTATCCAATTTTGATTTCAATGAATTTAAGGCTG
>NZ_CDRUHA020000016.1:0-5320 GCF_977063405.2 Legionella stuttgartensis | reverse complement strand
AAAAGGGCTTAGATACCCTGGTGGTCTATGATGATTTGAGTGCTCATGCCAATAGTTATCGTGAACTGTCCCTTTTACTGCGTAGACCTCCTGGACGTGAAGCGTTTCCTGCGGATATTTTTTATCTTCATTCCCGTTTATTAGAGCGCTCAACCTGTCTTTCCCCTGAAATGGGCGGCGGCAGTATGACAGCACTTCCTATTATCGAAACCAAAGAAGGTGAAATGGCCACTTATATTCCTACAAATCTCATCTCAATCACCGATGGTCAAATCTTCTTTGATGAATCATTATTTTCTTCTGGATTTCTTCCCGCCATTGACATCACCCAATCAGTCTCACGAGTCGGTGGTAAAGCGCAGCATCCACAAATTAAAAAAGAATCCGGTCGAATGAAACTTGATTACCTGCAATTTCTTGATTTGGAACTGTTCACCCGCTTTGGGGCGAAACTGGATGCCAAAATGCAAAAGCAGATTCAAAAAGGGAGAATTTTAAGAGAAATTCTAAAACAAGAACGTTTTTCACCACTACCCATTGAATTTCAACTCGCATGGCTAATTGCTTACAATGAGGGTTTCTTTGACGAATTGAATTTAGAAGACATCCCCAAAATTCTCAAAAAAATAGAGGGAGAAATAAAACAGAGCACTTTATCCTTGGGAAACCCACGAGAACAATGGGAAAAAGCGATAAAAGAATGGCTAATGGCATAGAACGGACTCATTATCCACTCCAAAGCAATGAGTATCACTTAATACCCGGATGGTATCATGACGAAACGAACCAAACTCAAAGAACATCTTCATACTTTAGAAGAAATTGGCCACATTATGACGGCCATGAAAAATCTTTCTTTAATTGAACTGGGCAAAATCACTCAATGTCTTTCCATGCAGGACAACGTCATTAAAACCATTAGTGAGGTGAGTCATGATTTTTTAAGTTTCTATCCCATGCCCCCCATGAATCAACAAGAAAATCCTCCCTTAGTTTCTATTCTTATTGGCTCAGAACGCGGCTTTTGTGGTTCTTTTAATGATAATGTGCTTCATCAGTTAGACGTGCACAAAGAGCACCATTCTGAATTGGAACCAGCACTCATTCTTGTAGGGCATAAACTGGCATTAAAAATGCCTAATGACCCTCGTGTCATAGCAACAATCGATGGACCCAATGCCATTGAAGAAATCCCAGACGTGATTTCAAACGTGTTACAAACATTAGAAAAAGCCTTATTGCAAAGAAATAAGACATGGCATTCTTGGCAATGGACTATTCTCTTCAATGAGGAAGAGCACAATCAAATTCAAGCAAAAACCTGGCAACCCTTTAAAGAGTTGGATACAAGTCCTGCGCCTTATTTTTCTGTGCCACCCGTTTTGAATGGTTCCAAAGACCAGTTTTTCGCTGACTTGGTGGAGCATTATTTACTGGCCATGTGTTATTCGATTTTATATCAATCGTTTTTTGCGGAGAATCATCAAAGACTGTTTCACTTAAACCAGGCATTAGATCGCTTAGAAAATAAAAAAAATGCATTAAACCATCGTCTCAATTTACTGCGCCAAGAAGAAATTACCGAAGAAATTCAGAATATTGTACAAAGCGCCGAAGCGATTATTGGTCATGAGCTCACATAGAAAGACAAGGTAAACTATAATATACTGATTGGACTGGGTTTCTAATCAATGAAATGAATTTTCTATAAATTCGTAGTCATCCCTTTCGAGTGATTGGAAATCGGTTACAGAATAGTGAATAAACTCATATGAGGCGGGAAAACACTCGTGCAGACTGCTCCACTTTAACCATTTTTTGAATCGTCATGTTAAGTGAGCTTTTGGAGAGAAAGGATGCTGTTTCAATACACTAAAAAGTTTACCTTACTTCGATGGGTTCGAACATTATCCATTTCTTTCCTGTTGGCGATGGCCTCTGTTTCCTTTGCACAACCCACAGCGGATGAGCATGCCGCACATCATCCAGGAGAAAAGGAGAAAGAAGGCGAGGGAATGAGTGGCATGATGAAAAATATAGGGACTCCCTCTAAGGAGCTTTACCCTTCTTTAATGAGTTTACCCACATTATCCCCTGAAAAACGCCTTGAAATTCAACAAAAGGCACACCAGCGCATCACCTCAGGCATCGCGCTCATGAAAGGTGGGCTTAACGAGCTTTTGTTGGCATCCAGCACTAACAATTACGCTAAAATGCAGGAAGCTTTAGAGAAATTACGAGAAGGGATTGCGCAATATGAGAGTGCACTGGCCGCACTTCGCGCCCTTTCTGAAGGAAAAAATCCAAGCGACATCGCCTTGCAGTGGTTTAAACGAGAAATGAATCTTCTTCCAACTAGTCCGCAAGCCGAGAATGTCTTAGGGGGGCCTTTTTTTCATTTAACGATTATTGCGCTATTTGCTCTGTTTTTTTTGGTCATGATTTGGATGTATTTTTTCAAAATGAGAAGAGCGGCTGCTTTGCTCGATCGCTTAATCCAACAAAATACGGCTGCTCCTTTGGATACCTCACCCCAATTCTCAAAAACACCTGAACCAACCCCTTCCTTAACATCAGTGGAGCCCATTAAATCCTCTCAAGCTTCTAAAGTGCCATCAGAAACAGCCCCAACTACCCCTCCTACCTGCCCCGCGCATAAATGTCCAGTCCCCCAATTTCCGGTCATGAGATCGCTCACCGAACCGGAAGAGAAATGGGAAGGACAACTTCGTGTTTGCCGTATCTTTCAAGAAGCACCAGGAATCAAAACGTATCATTTGGCATCAACCCATGAGGTGGCTTTGCCATTTACCTATTATCCTGGCCAGTTCATTACGCTCACCGCCTTAATTAATGGTAAAACGATAAGACGCAGTTACACCATGGCGTCCACCCCAACCCAATTGCATTATTGTGCCATCACGGTCAAGCGGGAAGAACAAGGCGTGTTTTCCCGTTATTTGCATGACGAAATTAAGGAAGGGGATTTACTGGAGGTGATGGGACCTAATGGTAAATTTACTTTTACTGGGGAAGAGGCAAAGAGCATTGTACTGATTTGTGGCGGGGTCGGCATTACCCCCATGATGAGTATCATCCGCTATCTCACCGATATTGGATGGCACAATGACATTTATTTGCTGTATTGTTGTCGCACGACGAGTGAGTTTATCTTTCGCGAAGAATTAGAGCAACTTCAAGAAAGATACCTGAATCTCCATGTGTATGCGTCGATGCTGCGTTCAGAGGGAACCGTTTGGATGGGGTTACAAGGCCTATTTACCAAGAATATCATCAGCCATCTTGTCCCTGATATTGCCTCTCATCGTATCCACGTTTGTGGTCCTCCTGCGATGATGGAAGCTATCCTTGGTATCTTAAAAGAGCTTAACGTGCCCGCTGATTTGATTCTAACAGAAGCATTTGGACCAGAAAAGAAACCAGAAATAGTCCAAGAAGACTTCATCAAAGCCGATACCCGTGCGATGGTTTCGTTTAGGAAATCCGAAAAAATGGTTCCAATTCTGCCGGACCGTACCCTTCTTGAAATCGCTGAAGCCAATGGGATAGCGATTGATAATGCGTGCCGAACCGGGCAATGTGGGTTATGTAAAGTGAAATTGCTGTCGGGGGAAGTGACCATGGCTTGTGAAGATGCACTTTCCAAGGAAGACAAACAACAGGGGCTTATCTTAGCCTGTCAGGCCAAAGCGACTCAAAACATTGAGGTGGATGCTTAATGAATGCGCAAGGACGTATGATGGTTTTGGGGTTAGTACTTCTAATGCTTATTACATGGCTAGGCTTTGCAGTCCATACGTCTTCTCGTTTTGCCGGGAGTTTTTGGGGTGGTGTGTTTGGGGTGAGTGGCTCGATATTGATGCTGATTCCGCTCCTCTACCTCTTTGTTAAACGCATTTCATTTTTGAAAAATTGGGTAACACACTATGTGTCCATGAATACGCTGTTGTCGTGGCATATTTACACAGGTATTATCGGCTCGATTTTAGTCTTGATTCATACAGGACATAAATTTAATAGCGCGCTAGGCATTGCTTTGACTGCTATGACGCTCATTGTCACGCTCAGTGGTTTTATTGGCCGTTATCTCATGGGCTTTATGACTCAGGAAATCGATGAAAAAAAGACAATCCTCTTGGGATTACAACAGCAATACCAAATCGTAGCTCAAGAATTACAAGCAAGCGCACACCCCAAGCAAAACATCGGGAAATTACATCTTATGACAGCTCGCTTTCTTTCCTGGCTTCTTGAAGACACCGCACTGGATGGTCAGTTAATCAAGTCAGCAGAAGTACGCGCTTTGTGTTTAGCAGATGCCATCTCTGAGCTGGAATACGCCATTCGTTTTCACGAGCACTTCAAGCGCCTGTTTCAAAAATGGTTAACCTGTCACATTATTACAGCACTGGTATTGTATGTTCTGCTGGGTTTGCACGTTTGGTCTGGAATTTATTTTGGATTAAGGTGGTTTCAATGAAGCTGAGTTGGGCTACCCTCGCTGCCCTTACCGTAATCGCGGCACTGTCTTTTATGGCCTATTATCTGTCTTCTCATGGAGATGAGGTGAGCAGTTTGACGAACGTAGCGGAGTGGCAAAGAATGGCAAGCCCCGGAGAACTTTCCAAAGCCCACTCGTTTTTAAGTCACAACTGCACTGCATGTCATACGCCTGTGAAAGGGGTTGAGGCAGCGAACTGTAACGTCTGCCATGCCAACAACGAATCTCTGTTAAAACGCCAGCCGACCTCCTTTCATGCCAACATAGGCAGTTGTGTTGAATGTCATAGAGAGCACCAGGGCAGAACAGCACGTATCACCCAGATGGATCACAATGCTTTGGTTTCGTTAGGACTTCAGCAACTTCGTGCCTTTTCAAATGCAAATGATGAAGAAGAACAGTTGATTATTAATCAAGTTATGCTCTTTTTAGCGCAGAACGAATCCAATAAGTCCACATTACGGGTCAACCCCCATTCATCACCTCAAGAACTGACTTTACGCTGCGCCTCATGTCATCAAAACAAGGACAAGCACTTTAAGTTATTTGGCGACGATTGTTCTGCTTGTCATGAAACGGCTCATTGGAGCCTCTCTGAATTTAGGCACCCATCTCCGAGTTCAATGGATTGTGCTCAATGCCACCAAGCGCCACCCAGTCATTATATGGAGCATTTTAATATGATTTCAAAAAAAGTGGCTCATGAGCATGAAGCCCGTGTCGATCAATGCTTCCTTTGCCACCAAACCACGTTGTGGACTGATATTAAAGGAGTTGGGTTTTATAAGCATCATTGAG
>NZ_CDRUHA020000015.1:0-5373 GCF_977063405.2 Legionella stuttgartensis | reverse complement strand
CAGCCTTAAATTCATTGAAATCAAAATTGGATAAATCTATCTTTTTATTCTTACTCATGGGCACCTCTTTTAAGTGTTGAAATTATAACAAGTTAAAAGAGATGACACAGTTATTTAAACACTACCCCTTTATAGGGAACTAACGTGAGTATATTTATCTGCTAACTCATTCAATGCTTCACCACTTACTCGATGAACGGTCCACTCATCCATTGGTTTAGCGCCGAGTCGTTCATAAAATTTAATAGCCGGTTCATTCCAATCTAATACCCACCATTCAAAACGCCCACAATTTCTATCTTTAGCTAATTTAGCTAAGTAAGCCAGCATAATTTGTCCTATTCCATGGCCGCGCGCTTCGGGTTTAACAAATAAATCTTCTAAATAAAGACCTGGTTTGCCTAAAAAGGTTGAATAATTATGAAAGAACAATGCAAAGCTAACTGGTTTTTCATCAAGATAACCAATGATTACCTCTGCATGAGATTTAGAACCAAATAAAGTTTCCAACAATTGTTCCTCAGTAGCGACTACTTCATGAAGCAGTTGCTCATATTCAGCTAATTCTTTAATAAATTGTAAAATTAAAGGGATGTCATATGGTGTTGCAAATCTAATTTTTAAATCTTGATTCATAATATTTATCCTAAAATCTACTTAATGCGGGTTCGGCATTTTATCTCACTTTTTATTTATGTTGCAGAAGGCTTGATGAAAAAAGGTTCTGCATTACTTGTTGAAAATACCTTAAAATTGTGTGGCTGCTCTGCTTCTAAACGTATGTATAAGACAGGTTCGCTGATAAGCTGTTTTTAAAAAGATATAGTTCTCTATTCAGCTGTATCCAATGGAATCAGTATTTACAAGGTGAACGTGAGTTGGCAGAATGTTTTTCTAATCTTTGAATTGAAGGCAGCAGCTTCTGTTAAACATTGAGAATTTTCTTTAATGTAGCATCAAATCTTATTAAAGCTGGAATGATTTGTCCATTATTCTCACAATCGAGTTTTTTCTTGATACTCTCAAAATGTCGTTCTACAGTTCTTTTGGAAATCTCAAGTATAGCGGCGATACGATGTAAATTAAAATTATTGTAATATAAATAAATCATTTCCTTTTCCCTATGCGTTAAATTTTTAGCACCCAAAAAACTAAAGGGAAGGGTATTGTAATCAAAAACTGTATCTTTTATCAGTTCCGTCATTTGTTTATTGGAAGATTGTAAAATAAAGTTTTTCAGTTGAGTTTCATTATCGCAATTTTCCGAGTTAAAGAGCTCATTCATGCGGATGATGCATTCTTTAGGGAGAGTTGAAAAGTTTTCTTTTGTATGTAATCTCCGGATCTTGGCAGCCATATTATCTGCTATCATTTTAAAGTAGTCCAAATTATTAACTACAAAGTTATTTACAAGTCCGGGTTGATGATTGGAGGCAAAGGTTACCATTTCCACATGAGAGGAGTCCTGATAAAAAAAATCAATAAAAAAAGTATAATCCCTTTCAAGAAGACACTTTTTGATCCCAGAAGCAATTACATTGTCATTAGGTACATGGCACACATAATAGTTATTATACTCATAATTCTTTTTACAAAGATTTTGTTCTATATATAACTCTTTATTGAGAATTTCATCAATTATATATTTTTCGGAGTTCAGTTGTAGATACCTTCCTTCTAAATCGAAATACACATACCCCCAAAAGTCGATACATGTTCTGTCGAAAATGCCTCGATATGCCTCACTCAAGAAGGAGGTATATGCTTTCATATTTGTAATAGCGCTCACTTTTTAAAAGCCTCTAATAGGAGTTATTTAAAATACCAACTACGCAATCGGTTCTGCTGTATTTCTATGTTGTAGTATAATTATACAACAAAATGATTAAAATAATTGAAAAATACATTTTTAGCAAAGTTGAAAAATCAATCAAGAACCATTTCAGACGAATAAATATCAACTGTGAATATTCCTCTTTTTTTAAAAAGCTAATTTGACATCAAAATTTTTTAAAAAATGAATTTCTCAATACTACTGAATCAAATTCACTAGTTTCTTAATGTTTTAGGGTGTTTTTGTGAGAGGCAAGAAGCGGTAAAAGCGTCTTGATATTAGCAAACTTCAAAGAAAGAATGTGTAATGGGTTAGCTATAATCTTTGGTTCAAACTGAAAATCCTCATCTTTTACTAGAGAAATTTATCTAAAATGATACATAGTCTTTCATCCCCTAAATTATAATTTTTTATTTTTCCTTGATTAATTTTTATAAACCGAACTTGAACGGGTACATACATTAAATCAATAGTCCAAAACGATGCTACTCTTAACAAAATATTATAAGATCTTGATGTACTTAATTATCACCAAGATCTTTACTTTTGAACCACGCTGTCACAAACTAATTTTTTGTAAATTATTTAAAAAAACTGCTTACCTCCATAGTATCTTCGTGATTAGATCTAAATTGATCCTCAACTACTTTAGGCAAGTCCTTAACAAAATTTTGAAGTGGAGGTTCACTAAAAAATGTGGTTACTTTGACTCCTAGAGAGTAATAGTCTTTTTTCATTGTGACGTTCTCTGGCTTACCAAATCTTTCATTTCTAGCACTTGTGACAGTCACATTGTCATTAATTAATTGAGGTAAAAATTGAGGTTTATTTTTAAGGTCCCATTCCAACCCCAAATCCTTCATAAAACTCAAAAGAATGCTAACTTTTTCTGGATGTTTCTTTTGATCGATTTTTTTAATCTCTTTTGCTATTTTAGCAATAGCTTTTATTTTTCGGTCAGTACAATCAGATAGTAATTGGTGCTTTTTTGCGATCTGGGTTTTTGTATCCTCGACTCCAATTGAATCTTTGATCGCTGAAACCATATCTTTGTTCGTCTTTTGTACCCTTTTATAGTTATTGGTGAACCAACTGGGTTGATTTTTATTAAATTCATTTAACTCTTTAGTAAGATACATAGCCACTGCTTTATCATCATGAAGCTTAAGTCTTTCCTCCTTCACGGGTTCTTTCTGAACTGTAACAGGAACCTGGGAATTGTGTTCAATTTTTTCCGAAAATTTTTCCTGAGCTTTTTTCGAATTCTCATCCATAACATATTTTCCAATTAATACTATTCTTTCCATGAATTCCTGAATCTTCTGGATAAAACTCTTACGAACTATAGGGCAGACTTCGTTGTTTAAACGAAGATTCATATCAGCTATATGAGCTATCATTGCCTTTTCGTTAAGAGCATGCTGTTGTGCTTTTACTTTTTCTTTCAAGGAATTATAAAATATATTACTTAGGGTATTCTCAGAAAACTCATGTCTTCCAAACCGATTCGTTTGCAGCAAATCAAGAACCCTATATTTTTCACCTTCATATAAAATAAAGGTATTAGTTTCAAATTTCGTTAAAAGACTGCAGAAGTTATTGATAGTAATACTTTTTTCTAGTTTTTCTCGTAAATGTTCAAATGCTTCCACCCTTAAATGAGTAATAAGCTCATCAGCAAAAAGACTAAATTTGTTAAGTCTTTTTATTTCATTATCTATAAGCCTAAGATATTTATTTTTTTCAGTTTTCCAGATATCCTCTCTATGTTTTCTTAGTTCTTTATCCCTATTATCTAATTCTTCGTATAGCTTATCTTCTTCTAATTTCTTTTGGGCTTCTTCTTTTTCCTTTAGCTTTCGCTGTTCTATCTCAACAATTTGTTTAACATACTCTTCCTTTAAGGAGCTACAGTCATCATTTATAAAAAATTCTGCACACTTCCATACATCATCTTCCATTGCAAGGTAAGAGACTGTACGATAGATTTCAATTTCAGTAATTTCCTGTAAAATTATTTCTTCCGATGTCGTATATCCCTCTATTTTATCGTTATATTGATTTTGCAATTCAGTTAAATCTTCTTCGTTCGAGTCATCCTCTATATCGTCATGAGAAATGGGTTCAACTTGAAAGTATGGATCTTTTATTTCTGTTTCATTCTTCGCACGCTCTGGTTTGCTTATTTCTATATAACCTTCAAGATCATTCAATTTCTGATGGAAGTCAGATGATAAATAGGTACTAAAATTTTGAGTTTGTCTTAGTAAATACTCAATTTCAGACACAGTAGGAGGCTTAGAACTCCATTGCTGCCACGCTTTTGCTGTGTACTCTTTCAGTAACGTGGAAAGTTCAGTAGTTCTAACTTTTCCATTTTCAGGAAGCTCTTCGCTTAAGAGGTCTTTTAAAAGATAGAAAGGTAGAGCAAAACTCAAATGAAGATTAAAATTTTCTAACGCTTCTTTTTTACTTACTTCTTGCTCATTTAGTGAAAATGCAATTAATTCTTTTTCAACACTATTTTTAAATATTTGATACTCCAATTCATTCAGTGTTGAAATCTCGTTAACTCTCCTCATTAAATCAGCTTTTAAGGGAGCCAATTGTTTTGCTAAACTTACGGTTAAGCTATATTGCTCTGTTTCATTTAATGAATGTATGGGCAGTCCTACATATTTAATTACCTCTGGATTTAATACAAAAAACGGCTCAGGTTTATAAATGCGATCGATAACATTATTTGCTACTTGTTGGACTGTAGCGGGGAATTGTTCTATAGCAGTATCAATCAACTCTTCAAATAGGTCATTGCCACAATCTATACTGTCACCCACTTCACTTATTATTTGACTTGCTTTTTCAAAAAAATTTTCTAAACCAGTCTGTGCTTCGGGTAAGTTTACTTTTTCTAAGGTTATATTTTCTATCTGTTCAGTAGCGCGTTCTACTATTGCATGAAGATCTTCAGTTTTAGAAAAGAGTTCCGCATATACTTGTTCAAAAATATGAGAGGTGTCTTTCTTCAATTTTAATTTTTCTGAAATGCTAAGAACTAAATCAATCCAATCCCCTGATTTATTAGGAAAAGTTTTGTTTATTAGAAGCTTACTATTAAATATATTATTTTCAAAAATGAATGTCTTAATACGGTCATAGTGTAATGTGAAAAGAAATGATTCCCTCTTAAGTTGTTCTTCTACATCTTTATCAGTTTCTACAGGTGCACTGTTATCTTTTAGAAATGAATATCGTTCCTCTGTGGATGGTTTTTCTTTTCTATTTTTGTCAACATAGGCTAAGCCATCTATATGAAGTATCCATTGTTTATTATCTAAAGATTCGCGTATTGTAGAAAGACAGATTAAGCGATAAGCTTTAGGATGAATTCCAAAATTCAAACATTGCGCAGTTGTTGACAGGGGTATAAAACCGCGGAAATATGGCGCAGGCTTAAATTGATCAAAGTACGCGCAAAGTACACACTTTGATCTGACATTTACCTTAAAGCTAAAATGGGGGCTCCTCTCTAAAGATAT
>NZ_CDRUHA020000014.1:0-5376 GCF_977063405.2 Legionella stuttgartensis | reverse complement strand
AAAAGGGCTTAGATACCCTGGTGGTCTATGATGATTTGAGTGCTCATGCCAATAGTTATCGTGAACTGTCCCTTTTACTGCGTAGACCTCCTGGACGTGAAGCGTTTCCTGCGGATATTTTTTATCTGCATTCCCGTTTATTAGAGCGCTCCACCTGTCTTTCCCCTGCTATGGGCGGCGGCAGTATGACCGCGTTGCCTATTATTGAAACCAAAGAAGGTGAAATGGCTACTTATATTCCAACGAATCTCATCTCCATCACCGATGGGCAAATCTTTTTTGATGAATCCTTATTCTCTTCTGGATTTCTTCCCGCCATTGACATCACCCAATCAGTCTCACGAGTCGGTGGTAAAGCGCAGCATCCGCAAATTAAAAAAGAAGCCGGTCGAATGAAACTCGATTACCTGCAATTTCTTGATTTGGAACTGTTCACTCGCTTTGGGGCGAAACTGGATACCAAAATGCAAAAGCAGATTAAAAAGGGGCGCGTTTTAAGAGAAATTCTGAAACAAGAACGATGCGCACCACTACCTATTGAATTTCAACTCGCATGGCTTATTGCCTACAACGAGGGGTTCTTTGATGAATTGAAGTTAGAAGACATCCCCCAAATCCTCAAAAAAATAGAGGAAGAAATAAAACAGAGTAATTTATCCTTGGGAAGCCCAAAAGCACAATGGAAACAGGCGATAAAAGAATGGCTAATGGCATAGAACGGACTTCTTATCCAAAATAATGAGTCTCATTGACCACTGGGATGTATTATGACCAAGCGAACGAAACTAAAAGAACATGTTCATTCCTTAGAAGAAATTGGCAACATCATGACGGCCATGAAAAATCTTTCTTTAATTGAAACAGGCAAAATCACTCAATTTCTTGCCATGCAGGACCAAGTCATTCAAACCATTCGTGAGGTGAGCCAAGATTTTTTAAGTTTCTATCCCATGCCCCCCATGAATCAACAAGAAAATCACCCTTTGGTTTCAATTCTTATTGGCTCAGAACGAGGCTTTTGTGGCCCTTTTAATGATAATGTACTTCATCAGTTAGAAGCGCGCAAAGAGCAACATGCTGAATTAGAACCGATGCTCGTTCTTGTGGGGCATAAGCTGGCCTTAAAAATGGCGAATGACTCTCGTGTCATCGCCACAATAGATGGACCCAATGCCATTGAAGAAATC
The DNA here is from genome assembly GCF_977063405.2 of Legionella stuttgartensis. Classification (NCBI taxonomy): domain Bacteria; kingdom Pseudomonadati; phylum Pseudomonadota; class Gammaproteobacteria; order Legionellales; family Legionellaceae; genus Legionella; species Legionella stuttgartensis. Next base: position 4,189 of record NZ_CDRUHA020000014.1, on the reverse strand, counting down.
CCAGCCGTGATTTCAAACGTGTTACACGCATTAGAAAAAGCCTTATTACAAAGAAATAAGACATGGCATTCTTGGCAATGGACTATTCTTTTCAATGAAGAAGAGCAAAATCAAATTCAAGTAAAAACCTGGCAGCCCTTTGAAGAATTGGATACACGTCCTACGCATCAGTTTTCTATACCACCTGTTTTGAATGTATCCAAAGACCAGTTTTTCGCTGACTTGGTGGAGCATTATTTACTGGCCAAGTGTTATTCGATCTTTTACCAATCGTTTTTTGCGGAGAATCATCAAAGACTGTTTCATTTAAACCAGGCATTAGATCGCTTGGAACATAAAAAAAATGCATTAAACCATCGTCTCAATTTACTGCGCCAAGAAGAAATTACCGAAGAAATTCAGAATATTTTACAAAGCGCCGAAGCGATTATTGGTCATGAGCCCACATAGAAAGGCAAGGTAAACTATAATATACTGATTAGATTGAGTTTCTAATCAATAGAACCCTTTGTAACGCAGCAATAAAGAAAAAGATGCAGGTTATGCAAGAGCTCTAATGGAATGAATTATTCCATGAATTCGTAGTCATACCTTTTTGAGTTATTGGAAATCGGTTACAGAATATGAGATAGACTCATATGAGGCGCGAAAACACTCGTGTGGACTGCTCCACTTAAACCATTTGATGAATTGACAGGTTAAGTGAGCTTTGGAGGGAAAGGATGCTGTTTCAATACACTAAAAAGTTTACCTTACTTCGATGGGTTCAAACATTATCCGTTGCGTTCCTGTTGGCGGTGGCTTCTGTCTCCTTTGCTCAACCCACCGCGGATGAACATGCCGCACATCATCCAGGAGAAAAGGAGAAAGAAGGCGAGGGAATGAGTGGTATGATGAAAAGCATCGGTACCTCCTCTAAGGAACTTTACCCCTCTTTAATGAGTTTACCCATATTATCCCCCGAAAAACGCCTGGAGATTCAACAAAGGGCACACCAGCGCATCACCTCAGGTATTGCGCTCATGAAAAGTGGACTTAGCGAGCTTTTGTCTGCATCCAACAATAACGATTACGCTAAGATGCAGAAAGCATTAGAAAAATTACGGGAAGGGATTGTGCAATACGAGAGTGCCCTGGCCACCCTTCGTGCACTGACTGAAGGAAAAAATCCTCGTGACATCGCCTTGCAGTGGTTTAAACAAGAAATGAATCTTCTTCCAAGCAGCCCCCAAGCCGAGAATGTCTTAGGTGGTCCTTTTTTTCATTTAACGATTATCGCTCTATTTAGTTTGTTTTTTTTGGTCATGATTTGGATGTATTTTTTCAAAATGAGAAGAGCGGCTGCATTGCTTGATCGCTTAACAAAACAAAATACGGCTGGTTCTTCAGAGACACCACCCCAATCTTCAAAAACACCCGAACCAACCCCTTCCTTAATACCAGTAGAGCCCAGTAAATCCTCTAAAGTGTCTAAAGTGCCATCAGAAACTGCCCCAACTACTCCTCCTACCTGTCCCGCTCATAAATGCCCAGTCCCGCAATTTCCAGTCATGAGATCGCTCACCGAACCGGAAGAGAAATGGGAAGGACAACTTCGTGTTTGTCGTATCTTCCAAGAAGCACCAGGAATAAAAACGTTTCATTTAGCGTCACTTCATGAGGTGGCTTTGCCATTTACCTATTATCCTGGTCAGTTTATTACGCTTACCGCGGTGATTCAAGATAAAACAATCAGGCGCAGTTACACCATGGCGTCTACCCCAACCCAATTGCATTATTGTGCCATCACGATCAAACGAGAAGAGCACGGCTTATTTTCTCGTTATTTGCATGACGAAATTAAGGAAGGGGATTTACTGGAGGTGATGGGGCCTAATGGTAAATTTACTTTTACTGGTGAAGAGGCACAAAGCATTGTACTGATTTGTGGAGGGGTTGGTATTACCCCAATGATGAGTATCATCCGCTATCTCACCGATATTGGATGGCACAATGACATTTATTTGCTGTACTGTTGTCGCACTACAGATGAATTTATCTTTCGCGAAGAATTAGAGCAACTTCAAGAAAGATACCTGAATCTCCATGTGTATGCCTCGATGCTGCGTTCAGAGGGAACTGTTTGGATGGGATTACAAGGCTTCTTTACCAAGAATATCATCAGCCATCTTGTCCCTGATATTGCTTCTCATCGCATCCATGTTTGTGGCCCTCCCGCGATGATGGAAGCTATCCTTGCTATCTTAAAAGAGCTTAACGTGCCCGCAAATTCGATTCTAACGGAAGCATTTGGACCAGAAAAGAAACCCGAAATAGCACAAGAAGACTTGGAATCCATCAAAGCCGATACTCATGCGATGGTTTCTTTTAGAAAATCCAACAAAATGGTTCCGATTTTGCCAGACCACACCGTACTTGAAATCGCTGAAGCCAATGGGGTTACTATTGATAATGCGTGTCGAACAGGTCAATGTGGGTTATGTAAAGTACCCTTGCTGTCTGGAGAAGTGACCATGGCCTGTGAAGATGCTCTTTCAAAAGAAGACAAACAACGAGGGCTTATCTTAGCGTGTCAGGCCAAGGCGACTCAAAACATTGAGGTGGATGCTTAATGAATACGCAAGGACGTATGGTGGTTTTGGGCTTAATCCTGTTAATGCTTATCACGTGGTTAGGCTTTGCCGTCCATACGTCTTCTCGTTTTGCCGGGAGTTTTTGGGGTGGTGTGTTTGGCGTGAGTGGTTCGATATTGATGCTGATTCCGCTCCTCTACCTCTTTGTTAAACGCATTTCATTTGTGAAGAATTGGGTAACGCAGTATGTGTCCATGAATGCCCTATTGTCATGGCATATTTATGCAGGCATTATTGGTTCCATTTTAGTCTTGATTCATACTGGGCATAAATTTAATAGCGCGCTAGGCATTGCTTTGACTGCCATGACGCTCATTGTCACGCTCAGTGGTTTTATTGGCCGTTATCTCATGGGCTTTATGAGTCAGGAAATCGATGAAAAAAAGACTATCCTGATGGGATTACAAAAACAATACCAAATCGTGGCTCAAGAACTACAAGCAAGCGCACACTCTAATAAGAACATCGGGAAATTACATCTTATGACAGCTCGCTTTCTTTCCTGGCTGCTTGAAGACACCGCATTGGATGGTCAGTTAATCAAGTCGGCAGAGGTACGCGCTTTGTGCTTAGCGGATGCCATCTCTGAGCTGGAATACGCCATTCGTTTTCACGAGCACTTCAAGCGCCTGTTTCAAAAATGGTTAACATGTCACATTATTATAGCGCTGGTATTGTATGTTCTGCTCGGTCTGCACGTGTGGTCTGGGATTTATTTTGGATTAAGGTGGTTTCAATGAAGCTTAGCCGGGCCATCCTCGCTGCCCTTATGGTAATCGCAGCACTGTCTTTTGTAGCCTATTACCTGTCCTATCATGGAGATGAGGCAAGCAGTTTGATTCAATTGGCCGAGTGGCAAAGAATGGCAAACCCTGGAGAACTCTCCAAGGCCCATTCGTTTTTAAGTCACAACTGCACTGCGTGTCATACCCCAGTGAAAGGGGTTGAGGCAGTAAACTGTATCGTCTGTCATGCCAACAACGAATCTCTTTTAAAACGCCAGCCAACCTCATTTCATGCCAACATAGGCGGTTGTGTCGCGTGTCATACAGAGCATCAGGGCAAGAGCGCACGCCTGACTCAGATGGATCATAATGCTTTGGTTTCGTTAGGGCTGCAGCAACTCAATGCCTTTTCAAAGGCAAATGATGAAGAAGAACAGTTAATTAATCAGGTTACACTCTTTTTAGCACAGAATGAATCCAATAGGCCAACCGTACTGGTCAATCCCCATTTATCACCTCAAGAACTGACCTTACGCTGTTCCTCTTGCCATCAAAGCAAAGACAAGCACTTTAAGTTATTTGGTGACGATTGTGCTGCTTGTCATGAAACGGCTCATTGGAACATCTCTGAATTCAGACACCCATCCCCGCGCTCAATGGATTGTGCTCAATGCCATCAAGCGCCACCCAGTCATTATATGGAACATTTTAATATGATTTCAAAAAAAGTGGCTCATGAGCATGAAGCCCGTGTCGATCAATGCTTCCTTTGCCACCAAACCACGTTGTGGACTGATATTAAAGGAGTTGGGTTTTATAAGCATCATTGAG
>NZ_CDRUHA020000013.1:0-8856 GCF_977063405.2 Legionella stuttgartensis | reverse complement strand
GGAAAAATGGAGTCAGCCCATGCACAATTGGGCGCTTATCGCGTCTCAGCTCCATATTTATTTTGAAGACCGTATGAACCTGAAACTTAGATAATCAATGAGGTGACACAGTTAGATGAACACTCTCTATAAAGGCTGATAACTCAAGATTTCCAGAATATGGATATCAGTAAAATCAGGAGATCCTTCGTCCTAAACTCCTCAGGATGGCCTGGTGTGAACGGTCTTTAAAAGTAAGCTAAGTTTCATTAAAAAGTTTCTTACCTATAATGACCGTTTTTATATCCCATAGCCAAATGAATGGGCTCAGTATCAGTGATATGATATTCAGTCTCTTAAAATCGATCCTTGCGTTCAGATTTTTTGTGTTCGGGTACTCGGATTAAACCTGCATGATATTTTTCTTGAGTTTCGTGAATATTTACATAACGTTTGTTCGGCCTATCTTCCTCAACACCAACAATCGCATCAAGAAACTCAACTAACCATTGAAATATATTCTTCATTTGGCACCTTCCATGTAATAAAATTTATCCGTTTCACCATTATAATCACATTTTAAATTCTATTGGCAATAGGGGTTTTGTGTGTTTTTGTTACAATCTGGATAAGCCATTGTAATTCAAGCGTTTTTGGAAACAATCTTAATAGGTACGCTAAAAATGTCGGAGCAATTATTTTGTTTTCTATGTACCACCATCAGCTCCTAGAGCCTCATAGTAATTTCCTATAGAATGCCCCCAATTATTACTTTCGGAGCCTATATGGAAACCAAAATTGAAGCGAATCTTGAAAATCTTGAATCACTAATACCCACCTCTTTTTATGACAACATTCCAGGTCTCAGCAAAATCCAAGTAGAGAATGCTAGAACAATTATTATTAAAAAACTGCAATCATTTATTCAAAAAATTAAAAATGAAAAACAGGCCTTTGAAATAGAAAGAGAAGATGCTGTTAAACTAAGTTTTGACGAGCATGAAATAGAAGAGTGCTTCAGTCAGCTGGAGCAAGAATTAACTGTCGTTGAAACCCCTCCTTTTTATTCTTTAGAGTGGAATATGTTAATTCCTCTCACTGCTCCATCATCCCAGAGCCAAAATTATTTTGGTCAGTATTTTAATGTTAGAAAACTCGACTTAATTGAACATGTTATTAATCATTGCTTTGGAAACACGGTTTGTAATGGAAGTTTCCAACCGACGAGGAATGCTATCAATAAACATGTACCCGGAAGAATTTGCATTGTAGGCATTAACCAAATTGTAGAAATGGATTCAGAATTTTCACCTGCTCAAGAAAAAAAAACCATTTCAATACAACCAAGTACAGCGATTCGAGAAATACTGAAAGAGACCCATGAGATCCCAAAGCAAATTACTGCCATTCTAGAATCAACAAATAGCTTAACAAATGAAGATATCCCCCAAGAGGAAAAAAAGGACCAAGAAGAAATTAATAAACATCAAAACTCACTCGAATTAGTTAGTAATAACACGCGATTATTATCGATAATAAATACGCTTAAAAATAATATATCCACGCAACAAAATGGTCGTCAAACCATCAGAAATAGTGAATGGAAAACAAACTTATTCGTTGAAATAGAAAATCGACTTAAATTAGAAGATCCACAACATACTGATATAAATAAATATATCACTGAAATTCGTAGTGTTTGCGCCATGAAAAGAAATCCCTTACATTTTTGGTCCATGCCACATAGTGCTTCTGAGTTTGATTTGCTGATAAAAGAACTCAATTTAGATATTGGTGGAAGTCAAAATACACTCTAAGCTACTAGTTTAATATTCCTAAAGCCAAATGGAGTTGGTATCTCTCTTCAACCAACGTATCCTTGTAATTACTTGACTCACGTAACTATTAAAATGAATTGTTCTTTAATTACCTGATTAAAGCAGATAAAGAGAATGACTAGCTAAATTTACTCTGATAGTTTAATTTATTGTAATTACTATAAATTACTCTTCTTTACAGGTAATTTCCGCTAACTCACCTAAGGGCACTCTATGACTATAAAGTGGATACCGGATAATCAAATTGGTGAATTACAAAAAGATGGCACTTTTACTCGTGCTGCTTCGTATGGTGTAAGCATGATTAATGCTTATTTCTTTGATGAATTGTCACAACTTGACCCTATTAACCAAGAAAAAAATCTATTGAACATTATCGAGACCGAATCCAAACTTGTGCCTTCTTTAAAAGCCTTGGATATCATTGGATTTTTTTCTCCGGAGGAGTGGTTACACAGTGCTCATCAAGGAAGATTGATGATTATTTTGCTTTACTTTACACAACAACCTGAAGCAGTGACTCCTGAAATTGTGAAACAATTAAAAGAAAAGTATTCAACACTTACTCCGACTTTACAAAAAATGGTTGATGAGATTTTACTGGAGTTTTCAGCATGAACTATTCACCTATTGCAATCGATCCAGATAAGTTAATTCCTGATAATAAACAAGGAATGATTACTGATAATGGAACCTTTTATCGTAAAGGGACATCGTTAGCGACATTTGATAATGCCAGAAAATATCAAGCATTAATCGATAGTGGGGTGAACGACATCGCCCATCCTGAAATTCAAACCGTAATTAATGATCAACGATTTATTACCAATATGATGGCAGTAGGATTATATTTTTCTTTTTTCCCAGAGGCCGATTGGTTAGCAGATGAGAAACAAGAAGGCCGAATGATGCCTGCACTTCTGATGTTGCAGCAATACCCCAATAAATTATCTCCTGAATTACAACAACGTTTAATGCACATAAAAAATAAGCTTAATCCTATAACTCACGCTTTAATTGAAGAAACATTAGATTATTATCGAAAATACCTTGATAAGTTTGAGAAGACAAAAAAATATGTATCCCATTTGTTTATGCAATATGTACACGGATTGGAAAATCAAAAAATTAATGATATTGATGCATTATGGTTAGATAAAGCAGAAAGCTGCTTAATTGTCCCCTCTTCCGATACCCCAATTAAAGGTAAAAGTAATATTATAAATTTCACTCAAAAGAATTTTTCTAATTTTAGCAAATTAACACTTCACGTTTCCAAAATTGATATTGATATCGACTTGCTCAAAGGTATTGCCCATTTATATGCACTACAGACTTTAAAAGTAGAATTAAAAGAAGATGACGCATTCAAAGGAAAACCAATTCCGACTAAAGCAGTCATCAATGTAGAATTTATTCGTTTAGATGTTCCTTCCTGTCAACCTATTTTGAAAGGATTTGAAAATTGGCGATTAGGAAATTGGAAGATTTCCAACTGGACTGAATCTTTTCCATACTCTCAATTTTAAAGGACTTCACCCATGCTGATTAAATCCTTAAAAACATTTAGTTTTGCTTTATTTGCATATGCCAGCCATTCTGTCGCTGCTTTATATTTAGAGACGCCTATTCAAAAAGAATTATTGACTGATGGGAAGATGCATCTTTATCTCTGTGGAACTGGCGATCCAGAAGTTACCATGCAAGAGATACGCAAATCAGCCTGTCTTGCTGTAATTGCCGATAAGCAATTTATGCTATTTGATGCGGGTGAAGGAGCAATCCAAACCTTGGCCTCGATGGGCTTACCCTATCCTGCAATTCATAATGTATTTATAACACATTGGCATTCCGACCATTTCAGTGGCTTGGGCCAGGTCATTAATGCCTCTTGGAATAATGGCCGTAATGAGCCCATCAATGTTTATGGACCCTATGGGGTAAAGCAAGTTGTAAAAGGATTTGCAAAAGCCTATCAACTGGATGTCATTTTTCGATCTTCAAATAGTCAAGGAAGATTAGATCCACAACTGGGATTTGGGATTCCCAAATTAGTGGATGCGATGACGCAAGATAAAATCATTTACGATACGCCAAATATTAAAATTAGCGCGTTTCCTGTTTCTCATGAACCCGTATATCCAGCACTAGGTTATGTCGTACACTATAAGGGATGTAAAATAGTCATCAGTGGTGATACCAAAGTTACTCCCACTTTAGCTAATCACGCTAAAGACGCCGATCTTTTGATCAATGAAGTGCTTAGCAATGCCTTAAACCAAGAAATATACCAACAGTCAATGGCAAAAGGAGATACATTGAATGCTGCGTTCTCCTTGGAAACCAAGAACTACCATTCTGATTCGTTAGAGCTTGCGAAAATGGCGCAGCAAGCAAAAGTAAAGCATTTGGTTTTGACTCATTTTGTCCCTGCAATTCCAACCACATCTTCCGTAGTACAAGCTTTTGTTAAGGGAATGAGTAAGTATTACACCGGCCCAATGACAATAAGTGCAGATAAGGATGAAATCACTATTGAGTCAACAGGACCAGGTAATTGTCAAATTCAATACAAGCCGGCACCTCAACCAGTGAGCCAGGTGCATAAAATTAATTAACGTGCCAACAAAACACAATGCCATTGACCCAATTAATGCATTTAATTTGAATTAAATGTAACATTGCTCCATTTTTATAACTGATAATGGAGATGATATTTATGAATCCAGAAGATCATTTGGTAGTAAGATTTTTACGTTTTTGGAAGTTTAACAATGCAGCAGATACATTTGTAAAATCTTTATTTGACCCAAGCATAAGAATTTCTTTTCATGAAGATGTTAAAAGTGCCATTGCAGAACTCTACACCCTCAACAATCAGCTCCCTCTAGATAGTACTTCAATTTATGGGCTAAATACATTTTTCAAAAACCAAAATGATTTGTTTGAGAAGGTAGGCAATAAATATCGATTGGCTCAATTCAGTTCTGTTATAGCAATCGATGATGGAGTTCTGTACACATCAATGGGCCCGCTCCAGTAGCTCCCAATTCTCTAAATGCTAGAATTTTTAATTGATTTTTTCAGTTTTTTTGCAGATTTTGATATTTCTTCTTTGTTTATAAAAATTTGTTGGGGAAAATTAAGCCAAAATAAATAGACGAGCCTCATATACTCTAAATAATTATAGGTATTTTCCATAAAAACGTTCACTTGCTTTTCCATAAGTTCAAAGGGGGAATGAATTTCTTTCCATTCTTCTAGAGGAACAAATGCAAAGTTAAAAAAAAGTGTCTTCGGGACCTCGAACGTTTGAAGTATCGCGGAGGTTATCTGGCTGTTTGTATCTTCCATCTTTCTCTCCTTGTTTATCTTTTATTCATCCTTGATTCATTAGTTTAGCTCATAAAATAGTGAGCGATATAAAATGAAATGCTCCGGATAAAAATTCGATATAGTTCTGAGCATACAAAATTATGAAAACATTCTAATGCAAGTGATAAAATACTTAATAAAAGGAAAGGGATTGCTCATAAAAATCCCTCTCCCAGATGGATTACTTTTTTTAATCTATATTTTTTTGAATTTTAAAAAAGACGTGATTGAAATACTAAAAAAATAGAAGAAAAATCTGAAGAATTACCCTTAGAAGTGTACTTTAAATCCATTAACATATATTACGGTAAACATAGACATGATTCTGCTCAATTTCATCACTTGATTTCTAACTATTTAATTAAAAGAAATTTAAAAAACCCCACAGCAGGACTTCATACTTTCTTAAAAAAGATGAACTTCGACTTTTTAAAGATGCCCATGCTCTTCTAGACATTGATTGTAAAACTCGAGGATGTGCTTATATTGCTTTCTTATGATGATCGCTTTGAAAGCCACACGGAGCAGAATTCAATTAGTCATTAAACAAATTTGGAAGAAACGACTTTCCATTCAAAAGATGAATAAAAAACTACAAGCTGAATTTTTGGATTTTTATTCATTAATAGATAATTCGCCATCCTTATCTAAGATTCCACTTAAGAAATAAAACCTAGACTTATAACTACTTTAAAACGTTCCGTATTACTATTAAGTTTCATTCGTATAGTCATACACACTATCAATGGTAGTATGCCATGTAGCCATATCAGGCCACTTATTTTTGTCGAAACCTTGTGCATTTTTTAATGTAGATTTTTCAATGTTCAAAATAAAGCATTCTTCTTTTTCATTAAAATTAATACTTTTCCAAGGAAGTGCAAAATACTTTTCCCCCAAGCTTTTAAATGATAAGACAACGTATCGCGCTTCTCCTGAAAATTTGTCGAGAACAATTTCTTCAATTTGGCCCAATACCTCTAATTGAGTGGATTTAACTTCATTACCTATTACATCAGCACTTTTTACAATATTAAAATTGTTCATAATAATTTTTTTCATTATTAGTATTTATTTGATAATAGCAAAAATTTTTATCTTTATTGCCTATAATAAAGCAATAGAAAATTTATTAAGGAATAAAAATGAAATTGAATTCAACCCCCAACATTGAAAAAATAAAAGAACAAGCAAAAATTTCGTTTAAAGAAGGAGCCTTAACTCAAGATTATTCTCTTGATGTTGAAGAAGCATGCAAATTATTAAACGATGCATTAGCCAGCGAAATTGTGTGTGTTTTACGATATCGATTCCACCAAGTGATTGCAAAAAGTATTGATAAACCCCAAGTGGTAAAAGAGTTTGAAGAGCATGCCATCGATGAAGAAAAACATATGATGTTAATTGCTGAACGAATTAACCAATTAGGTGGTGAACCGGATTTTAATCCTTCAACACTGCTTGCGAGATCTCCTACTGAATATAAGTCTGGAAATAATCTAGTCGAGCTCATAGAAGAAAATCTAATTGCTGAACGAATAGCCATTATGATGTATCGTGAACTTATAAATTGGTTTGGAGCAAACGATCCTACAACGAGACGTCTTTTAGAAGATATTCTTAAGGACGAAGAAGATCATGCTAATGATTTAGCTGACTTATTGGAATAAATAAGAATGAGATCGGTGTCTAGTTCTACACTACAAATTATTGCTATGCTTTTCTAAGCTCTAATTAAAAATATAAAGAAAGGATATCTATGCGAGAGAATGGTGGATTAATCATATTGATTGTACTTTTCATCGCACTCTTGGTGTTATTTTTTTGGGATATCTTTCAGAAGAAACACACCATACTTCGTACTTATCCCATAATTGGCCATGTTCGGTATTTTGCTGAGTGGCTTGGGGTTTACTTAAGACAATTTTTTTATACTCATGAGCGTGAAGAATTGCCCTTTAATCGATTTGAACGAGCTTGGGCTCATGAAGCATCCAAAGGAATATATCCTATGGAGGGTTTTGGATCTTCTCGAAATCGAAAGCCTATAGGGACTATATATTTTATAGACTCACCGTTCCCCCTTTTAGAAAAAGAAGTAAAAATAAGTTCGATAACCATCGGACCGCAATGTCCTAATCCATATACCACAAAAGCGTTTGTTAATATCTCTGCTATGAGTTTTGGATCTCTTTCAAAAAATGCCATTTTAGCATTGTCTAATGGTGCCAAACTGGCAGGATGTTGGCTAAATACTGGTGAAGGAGGATTAACAGAATATCATCTTGCAGGGGAATGTGACTTGGTTGCTCAAATTGGTACTGCGAAATATGGATATCGTGATGACAAAGGACATTTATCTGAAGAAAAATTAAGAAAAGCAAGTTCTTATCCTCAGGTTAAAATGTTCGAAATTAAATTAAGCCAAGGGGCCAAACCCGGAAAAGGTGGACTATTGCCAGCAGTTAAAGTCACACCAGAAATAGCCAAGATTCGGGGAATCCCCGCTTATATAGATTCAGCGAGTCCTAATCGTTTCCCCGAAATATCTAACTCGAAACAACTCCTTAACTTTATTTATAAAGTAAGAAAAATTACCGGCAAACCCACCGGTTTCAAAGTCGTATTAGGGGATTACACATGGCTAGAAGAATTATGCCAGGAAATTATTAAAAAGGGCCTCGACTATGCACCGGACTTTATTACCCTTGATGGTGCAGAAGGAGGAACAGGAGCCGCTCCAGCTAATTTAATGGGATATATGGGATTATCCCTTGATGAAAGCTTACCTCAATTAATCGATATGCTCGTTGAGTATGACTTAAGAGACAGAATAAAAGTAATTGCTTCTGAAAAACTAATAACACCCGATAAAGTAGCCTGGGCATTTTGTGTTGGAGCCGATATAGTCAATAGTGCCAGAGGTTTCTTATTTTCCTTGGGGTGTATTCAAGCATTACGATGTCATACTGATACTTGTCCCACTGGAATCGCCACGCACAATAAATGGTTAATGAGAGGATTGGATCCCCATAATAAAGCTCAAAGAGTATTTGCCTACCACAAAAACCTTGAAGAAGGGGTAAAAATGATTTGTCACTCATGTGGGGTAGATGAACCACGCAAATTAACCAGAGCAAACGCCAGAATCGTTTCAGAACATGGAACATCCATTTCATTAGCTGATGTTTTTCCTGATAAAAAAAAGGGGATAAAATTAAAAAATAAAAAGAAATAATACCTAAATTAGCAAATTTATCTCAATTTTAAACTTAAAAACTCGGCGTGACGACTTGGATCTTTATTAATGTATGATATAGCGTAACGAATTCCTGTTAAAATTTGAAATTTGCATTTTAAATGAAATACAGGAAAAAGATAAATTAAAATCTAAAGAAGAAAAACTCGAATAACAATTCAATAAAAATAAGTTAAACATGAGGTAACACAATCTCGTATAAATCAATCTGAAGTAGCTCAGATTATATGGTCAAGACAATCAGCCAATTAGTACAAGTTAGCTTCACCCATTACTGGGCTTCCACACCTTGCCTATCAACGTCGTAGTCTTCAACGGGCTTCAAGGGAAAACTCATCTTGAGGGAGGCTTCCCGCTTAGATGCTTTCAGCGGTTATCCCGTCCGAACTTAGCTACCCGGCAATG
>NZ_CDRUHA020000012.1:0-9665 GCF_977063405.2 Legionella stuttgartensis | reverse complement strand
CATTAGTCCCTTTATTTTAGATGAGTTTTCTGTCTTGGTCTTTTTGTAAACTTCTTGGGGTATTTTCTGGTGAAACTTTATTGATGGCCTGCGCCATTTACTAGCGGGTTATTAGCACTGTCTACAATTGGAGAAATTTAATCAATTAGACCAAAACAATCAATTTTATAAAAATCAGTTAAAAATGGATCAAACCTTTAATAATAAAGGGATGCAAGAGTTAGTAACAGAACATGCTCATTTAAATAAAGCTCAAGCAGAACAATTACTTGATTCAAAATTGCTTCGATTAATTAATAGGGAGTTAGACGAAGCAGAAAAAGTGAATGCTCTTAATAAGCTCATTATTGAAACTACAACAACTATTATGCAATCAAATTGTGTAAGTCTTCATACTTATATTCCAGAGAAGAAGGGTCTAGAGTTAACGGCTTGGCAAGGTTTTGAAGATTCGACTATTCAATTGCTACAATGGATTTCTTCGCATGATGTTAGCACCTACGCTCTTGCGATGAAGGAAAAAAGGAGCATTCTTGTAGATATAGATCATTGTGAGTTTTTATTAAATCCCAAACTCTTAGTTACATATCGCATATTGGGAATATGCTCTGTACTGTCAAGTCCCCTTTTTTCTCACTCAGGAGAATTATTAGGTGTTATCTCTACTCATTGGAATACAGTTCATGAGCCATCCGAGCGCGATCTTTCTTTAATGAATGTAATACTTCGTCAATCCGCTGATTTAATGGAACAAATTTATACAAGAGCGGCTTTGCAGGAAGAGAAGATATGGCTTATTGGACAAAAAGAAGCCTTTCATGCTGCCATGAGCAGAAAGCCTTTAGAACTTTCTCTGAGAGCGCTTGTTGACACTGTAATACTTCAAACGAAAGGCAGGGCAAAAGCTGCTTTTTATTTATTGCCTCCAGGCAGTGAGTGTTTTCAATGCTCAGAAGGAATACCCGAAGAATATGTCCAGATTATAAAAGCCTATCCTCAAGAGCCTCATTTTGTCGATAAGTTCCTTGCGATGAATAAGGGAAAACCCATCATTACTACTGATATTGAATTAGATCCCGCATGGGAAGATTTAAGACCCTTAGCTCGTAAACATAATTGCCGTGCGTACTGGTCTTTTCCTGTTCTTACAGCAGAGGAGCGCATTTTAGGAACTTTAGATATATATTTTTCTGAGCCCCAAGAGCCAACAAAAAGGGAGTTAGAAATGGCTCAGGTGCTCACAAATGCTGCTTCAATCATTATTGCTTTTGAATATGAACTAGTAGCTAAAATGCAGACAGAAATAAACATGAAAAAAAGTGAGCAGCATCTAATGGCACAAGTTCGCTTACGTGATGAGTTTATCGCTTATGCGAGCCATGAAATTAATTCACCGCTTACATGTATGACTTTATATATGGGAATAATTGAACAAGCATTTTTAGAAAAGAATACGCCTTTTCAAATGGAAATTCTTAATAAATTAAAAAAACAGCTTGAGCTTCTCCAGGCGCTCATTCGAGATATGCTCGATACCACACGATTGGAAGAAGGGAAGTTGCATTTAAGACGAGTAACTTTCAATTTAAATCAATTGATTTTAGAGAAAGTGCAGGATATGCAATTGGAAACTAAAAATTATCAATTTGAAACACAACTTACCTTAGAGGATGAGATAGAGGCGGATAAAGAACGCATTGGTCAAGTAATTGTCAATCTCATTTCAAATGCCATAAAATATTCACCTCAAGGAGGTAAAATTTTTATAACAAGTGAAAAAATTGATTCTGTGATTCAAGTAACTATCAGAGATTATGGTTTAGGTATACCTGAAGAACATTTAGACAATATTTTTGAGCCATTTTATCGTGTTACAAATGATAATATATCAGGCATGGGAATAGGGCTTTCGATTTGTAAAGACATTATTAACAGCCATCAAGGTACTCTAAATGTTACGAGCCAAGTGGGAGTAGGCTCTACTTTTAGTTTTACTATTCCTAGAAAGTTGGCATGAATATATCATATAGAACGTAACCCTTAACGGGGTCCTTGAATTGTGCATCTCAATTAAAATTCACAGTACAAGGCATGCCCCCATTAACTATTTACCCTTTGCAGCGGAACTTATTGGATTATATTCATTTGAGTCATCTGCTATCTGCTTTAATTGCTCAAAACTTCGTAGATCTTTTTTATAACCGCGGGGAAGCCCATCTTTTATTATATTCAGACAAGAGTTGTATTTATCTTTACCTATTTTTGGAATATTTAATTGCTTAAAGGATTTTTTATCGGTAGCGATTATGCCAGTATTTCCTTCGAAATATTGTTCAAATAGAGATAACAAGAATTTATCGTTGCTTACTACGGTTATACTAATATTTTTTTTATCGACAAGCCCGACTCGATAATTTACTTCGTGATCTTTTTTGGCAAGTTTTGATTTAATGAATCCATTATCGCGAAGAGCATACTGTTCCTTCTCTTTTTGCTCTACTGTTGCTTGTTTTTCTAATTCCTCAAATGTAGGTGTTTCTCCCTCAGCAACTTCACATAATTTTGAATATGTTTCTTGATTCATATGTGGTAGATAAAGGGTATATTTCTTTTTATCGAAAGTAACTATAGTGGCATTATCCATACCACAGGCTTTAGCATATTGTCTTAAAGTAGTTTCATTATTACCCTCTACTTCGAGCATAAGTCCTGTGTTACCGAAATACGCTTTACATTTCATAATATTCACAAATAAAAAAAGATAAAAACTATACATGGGAGATAAATTATATTCAAGAAGTTTCCCTAGGACACACAGCAGTCTCATCTAAAATTATCTTGCCAGTGGTAAGAAATTCTTAATGCTGAAATAATTACAGGCTAAGTTCAAAAAGCTGCTGTTTTATTAGGAAAACCAAATGAATTTATTTGTAATATATATTGGTGGTAGCCACCCTGATTCTTTAATCGAACTTCATGATCTCCGTTTTATAGTTGCTAATTCCATTGAGGATACCTACGATGCGCTTAGAAAAAGCTGGTGGGGTATACCCAAAAGTTTACATATAGATGCCTGGGGCATTTTAAATTATGCAGATGGATATGGCATTCAAATTTCACAGGAACAATCAGAAGATAGGGGGAATAAATTATTTTTCGTAAACTTGGGTGGTTACGATAAAAAACAATTTACCGAATTACATAAGAATATTTTCGTAGTTGCTGCGAATGAATTTGAAGCAAAACAAAAAGCACTCACTCAAATTTCTGACTGGGAGTCCCCGCACCGTGATTATTTATATGAAGTAGATAATTTACTTAATATCAATTCATTACTTAAAAACGAAGGTTATTATGTACATTTAAATAAACAGGTCGAGCTTAAGCCGTTTGATTTTACCTGTTGTTACAATCCCATTGGTAGAAATTAAACCATTTAAGTTCAAGGGGTAGCCTGTATACCACTTCACTCGTTACAGGCTACTTGCTTTCTAATATTGCAACTTAGAAGTAGATCCAGGGTAATAATATTCCATTTGTTTATTTATTGATTTAATTAACCCCTCATTGTATTGCATTGGCGTATGGCCATTAAAAAATCCGAACAGGTTATGAAATTTTCCAGATATGCTCTGTTCCTTTTCGCTCATGTCGTTTCTTATTGTAGAGCCGACGATCTCAAGAATATCACTGTTTACTTTCATTAAATAATTGATGTTGACTTCGCTTAGTTCAGAACGGCAGTGTTTGCCAAAAGATGAGAACGCATTTAAAGACTCCCAGGGTCGTCCTCTGCTGGCTAGTTTGGATACTGTAGTAATAATAAAATCTAAGGAAAGATTTGGATTTCCTTGGTGCAAATTGAGTATGGTATTGGATGCTGCTTTCGAAAGGCCAGGAAAGTAGACTGGGTCAATTTTTTCAATTTGATAAATTTGTTCGATTTGCTCAGGGGTAAACTTATCTAAAATGCTTGATAAGTTTTCTAATGCGCCAAAGACATTAGTTCTATTTTTTTCTTCTTTGGCTTCAGCATGGTTTTCACTAATTTGCTGCTTGGCTAATTCCAGTTTTGATTTCACGGTAAAATCCTCATGTTAAAAATCAGGTGAAATATACCTCGAATTAGACAAATCCTCTATTCTTGGATGTACAAAATTGCTCAAAAAAGACTCAGTGTGTAATGAGGTCCATTATACATGGGTCTTGAAAGATTATGCCTGTAGTAAAGAAGAAATTATCTCCGAGCAGGCCAGTGTTGATTATTCAATGTAAACTAGATGATTATCCCAAACTGTACTACACAATTAATCATCAATGGGGCAGACTCGATTGATTGGTAAACTTAAGCATGCGTAGTTCGTAAGGAGCACAGCGGATTACAGGATTATTTCTTAAAGTCCATGGGGGGCAACAATATGGCTCGTTAATGAGCTTTTGGGAGCAACTTTTTCTATTAATATGGAGTAATTTCCAATAGTATGAGGATGTTTAGATTCTCTAATAGGGATTCTGGCATTAATTAATGAGCCACGTAATCCGCTTCGCTCCTTACGGGCTAATATTGCTGTAATAAAGGTCATCTAATATGCCACTAAAAGAAAAATTGTCCAGAGTAGTTATAAATCAAAATCCATCTGAATATATTTATCCCTTTACACCTAAAGAGCGACAAAAATTAAAAACAGATGGTTCTATTTTTTTATCCAGGAGCAGATTTCAACCTGAGATAAACAAAAATAAGCCTTCAGGAATAAGAGTTCCTGTGCCAACTAACTCTATGTATTTTTTTGGACAAAACGGAGTAAAAAATAGTTTTAATCAGGGGCCCTATAAAGGTAGGAAAATTAAAGATGTAGCTTTAGAGGCTTATGTTTCGGGAAGTTATCACCCGCTCAAATTCCATTACGTCGAAAGAAAAGTTGGAAACAATACTGTTAAGATCGCAGAAAACAATCGCACGTTAACGTTCTTTTCTATGTTAGGAATTTCTCCAATAGATCCTATATGCAAAACAGGTGTTTCGTCCCATGAAAAGGCGGTAACCAAAAACAGCAAGGGAATGGAAACAGGCTATTCAGATACCATCTTGGTCAGAGGAATGTAATTAATTTAATCCCAACCATCATGGCCAAATCAGTGAGGACAGAATACAGTGTGCCATTTTTATTAAATTTAAGTCTGGCATAATTTATCTTCTTTATCTTGATATAAATATAGAAAAATCTATCGGATACACAAATTGTTATATCGGACTAAAGCCAGTGTAGCCTGTAATCCACCTCGATCCTTACGGGCTATCTTTACTCTTGCTATAAAGTACTATAATTATCCTGGAGAGGTTAATTATGTATATAGATCCGATAGATGATGATGTTATTTCTTATAAATATGCGCCGTTTTATGCTGTGTGCGATCCTAGGAACGTGATTAATATAGGTTCAGGGGAAGCTCATGGAATTTTCACTTCTGGCATGACTGAATGCGTATCATTTGCCTTTTTTATCAAGCAAAACAACGAAGTTAAGCGTCTGTCGTTCATCCATTTTCCAGGTGGTATTACGAGTTATACTTTAGATTCCCAACTGGGAAAAGAAGTTATCGCAGCAATGGTGGCTCATGCGCCTGAGGGTGCTGAAATTGAAGCTGTAATAGGATTTAGCAGTTTTCAATATCCAAATGGCTTGTTTGATGACGAAGAAATTCTCGACGTTCTCGATCAACAACTCACAGAGTTAGGATTCCAGTTAACTAGTTTGCAACTTTGTGGAGGTAATGGCCGAAATTTAGACGAGTCAGGATTCAGTTTCGGTATAAATTTTAACGGAAAATACGGTGAGTTCATCAATTGCCATGGTCTTGTGGCAAGAGGAAACTTAAATTCACATGAGGCTTGTGTCAATTACAGCGATATCCCCACAAACGTATCTCAACTGACCTATTTGCTTAATTGGGCGCGTTTACGAGGTGATAAGCAACGATGGGATGAATTACAGAACGACATACAAAGGTTGGAAGCAATCCACTTCGACAAAGACTTTTCGCAAGCAAAGGAAATGTCTTTTAAATTGGCAAAGGAGGATATCCCTCTTCATAATCCCGCCCAATTAAACGATATGATGCTCAGAGCGCGCGAAGGAGAAAATAAGGAGTTATGGAAACAAATAAAAACATCTATAGTGGAAGAGATTGAGCAATGCACTGATAAATATGCCGCTTTAGTGAAATATAAATCGATTTTAAAGCTACATTTAGATATAAGCTCTGCAAATCAATACGAGGGAAGTTTTTTCCGTAGAACTTTTCAGCAAGGAGAGTCGAGCCATTGGCGACAAGTAAAAAAATATGATTCAGGAGCTGAAGCTGCCTCTGGGGCACAAGAGTCCATAATCGATTCTGAATCCCCTGATTCAGAATTATCTAATACTCCAAAAGGGGTTTGAACAGATTAATTTTATGTCTCACTCTCTAAGCAGTGAGCGTTAATTTGAGTGAGACGGCATCATGGCTGCCTTCATTAATGCCAGTGATAATATTCTGGGGGAGCCTAATATCAATCAATTCCTTTTTATAAAAAGCATGGGCATAACCACCATCAACAGTGAGATGGTTCATCAATTGATATCCCATCGAAAAACCGGTAGTTAAACTGTCGCCAGGGCCTATTTGAAATTTTCCATTTGAGGGAGATTGATTATATGTTCCCGCTATTCGGACAACCCACTTTGGTGACACTTGATAAATTGTCCCAAGGGTTAGAAGCCAACTGTTGTGAAAATGATAATTAATGCGAGCCTTGGGGACAATAAAGACATTGGAGCCAGCTTGCGTTGCAAAATTATGCACCGAAACTTCTTTGAAGATATTCCATTGCAGGTATTGAACAGTTCCTAAAAAGCCTAATTGTTCATCGACAAAATGGCTTATTGTTATGACAGTTCTTGCTGGTGTCCAATATTTAAAATGGTAATCCTCTGAAGAAATATTCTGCGAACCAGTTATCGTACTACTACCCTGTAAATTATAAGTCACTGCACTACGATAATTAAAACCCAAGGCTGTTTTTTTGTCAGGTTTAATTAGTATCCCAAAATCACCGCCCAAACTGTTTGCTTGACTGTCATTAAAGCTACGGCTTTCAGGAATATTCAACCGGGCTATGCCTGCAGCAATAGGCTCCTGGATGATATGAGCATAGGTAAAATTAAGGTTTCCTCCTATGGAAATAAATTGATTAATTTTAAACCCAAGCGCGGGAATAAAGTCAATATTATTCGTTTGATTACGGGCGAGGATATAGCGAAGAATCGGTTGGTTATCCAATTCGCGATTAAAATCATTCGCAACGACAGCAAAACCGGCCACGAATCTTTTATTTATAGGGATCTTAAGATACATGGAGGGTAAGACAAAATTGGATTGAGAGAGGGTCGATCCCGACTCGGTATTCCCAGAAGGTATATTTTTTGCACTTCCGCTAAACTCAAATTGAGCCCTTGCCAGAGTGTCCAAAAAAATAAATTGATGCTGAGGTGCAATAGTTAATGCGGCCGGGTTAAAGTAAACAGCTGTGGCATCCTTCACTACAGCAGTTCCCATTGTCTGCTCAATAAAAGAGGCATGCAACGGCGAGCATAATACTAAAGAACATATGGTCACGTACTTCCTGAAATCAATTAAGCTTGCCATGACCCTTGCGGTAAGAATAAGAATATTCTTCAAGTTGTAAAAGTATTTTTTCGTATAGTCAAGATTAGTTCTACCAACTCTAATAAATTGAATTCCTCGTTGCACCAGACTAAAAAATCTGATGATGCGTCAATCCCGAACCACTGTTCGTTGAATGCAGTGAGGGATCTCCAGAAGATGGGTATGAGAAAAAATCAGGAGATCCTTCGTCGTAAACTCCTCAGGATGAGGTGGTCGTGAAATGCCTCTACCTTGTTCGGTATTCTTCTATCCTTCTAAGGCTTTCATCACTTTGTTAACATCTTCGTCAATAATTTTATTGATTTCAGCTACTTGATCGGAATAACCAACAGATTCAACGACCAAGGTAGCAACTTCTTCATAAAAAGGGTCTCGTTCGCGGTGCTGTTGTTCCAGGAAGCTTTTCATATCATCAACTGGAAGGGAAGAAACGCGTCCATTTTTCATACGACCAAGTTGGGTTGGGATAGATACTTTTAAATAAACCACAAATTCAGAGGATAACAGTTTTCGACATTCTTCACTGGATACAACGCATTCTTCCAATAAGACGACAACATTTTCTTTCTCTATGCTATGAGAAATAATTTCGGCTTGGCAACGGTTAAACGCTGTTTCGCCTTGCTCACCAAGAATTTCTCGTGTATGCCGACCAATGTAACGTTCAATGCTGGGATTTGCATCGACAATTTGCCATCCTAATTTTTTAGCCAGCGCTTCTGTAAATACAAATTTGCCAGCTCCCATATGACCAATTATGAAAATACGTTTTTCCAAAGGTGTACCTCTCTCAATAATGAATTATACCGTGGTGACCTGGTTAGACCTTAAAGAAATGATCTTCTTAGTGGATCAGAATCGGCTATACACTAATAGTAAATTATATTGATGATCAATCATCAACTAAAATTAAATCTTATGAATTATTTTACATTGTAATAGAGCAAAGTATGTTAGATCATTTTGAGTCCTACATAGCTAATTTGAAAAAGTACCCTCCAGCAAATGTCAGATTACTTACTTTTTTTAGTAACATACATTTTAGAATCAGCAAGAGCAATCATCTCTTCAAGGGTACGATGCTTTTCTGGATCATATTGGATACTCCCCATACTAAATTCGAGTGAATAATCTTTTGTGGCTACTGATTTCAATGAATCTGTTAAACGTTGAATAATGCAATCTACATCTTTTTGATTTAGCCCAGAACAAAAGATACAAAATTCATCGCCGCCTAAACGTGCAATCACGTCATAACAACGAAAGTTCTGCAGAAGCGTATTAGAAAAAGTTTTTAAAACCCTATCACCTTCTGCATGTCCAAAGTGGTCATTTATATACTTAAATTTATCTAAATCAAAAAATAACAAGGTAAAAACATTATTTTCAAGCTGGCATTTTTGAAACAGATAGCCCGCTAGTTTTAAAAATCCACGCCGATTGGTTAAGCCTGTTAATTCATCAGTAAAGGATAATTGTAATGATTCGAGCTCCATTTCTACCATTTGGGCAAGATCGTGAACGAGTTTTTGATCTACTTCCTTGATTGATCTGGGCTTGTCGTCGATCAAACAAATCACACCCACATTGTATGTTTTAATTTTCAAAGGACAACCTAAATAAAATCTGAAATTGGGTTTTCCTAGAACAAAAGGATTATCATAAAATCGTCTATCTTTAGTTGCATCTTCAACTACCATAATTTCATCTGAAAGAATAACATGACCACAAAATGAGGTTTTTCTCGCCGCTTCTTTGATCTCAAAACCTTGAGTGGATTTCATCCATTGGCGCTCAGCTTCTAAAAATGAAATTACAGAAATAGGGAGTATGCCGTAGCAAGCTGCGGAAGAGATGGTGGTAGACCCACCGAGATCGATCACCAGCGATAGGTCTCAAACCACCTCATGCGGCTGTTGTTAAGAGCAATGGTCGTGAGTGATGAGGAAAGTCAG
>NZ_CDRUHA020000011.1:0-693263 GCF_977063405.2 Legionella stuttgartensis | reverse complement strand
TCATTAGTCCCTTTATTTTAGATGAGTTTTCTGTCTTGGTCTTTTTGTAAACTTCTTGGGGTATTTTCTGGTGAAACTTTATTGATGGCCTGCGCCATTTACTAGCGGGTTATTAGCACTGTCTACAAATGAACATGATGAAGCAAAAAATACCAAAAAAATTATAGAGGAAATAGGACAAAAATGTTGGTTAAATCATGGCGACTTACAAGAGTATTCAGCATGTGAAGAACTGAGTAAAATATTTATAAAGGAATGTGGGTCAATTGATGTTCTTATTAATAATATTGCAATTCAATATCCTCAAGATAGTCTAGAAGAAATTAGTTGTGAGCAAATGGAAAACACGTTTAAAACCAATTTCTTTTCTTGCTTTTATATGACTAAAGTTTTTTTACCCCATCTTAAAAAAGGCTGTGGAATTATAAACACCACTTCGGTCACCGCTTATAAAGGAAATGATCACTTAATTGATTATGCTTCAACAAAAGGAGCATTAGTTGCCTTTACCCGCTCACTTTCGCAAAATTTAGTGAAAAAAGGGATTCGAGTGAATGGAGTGGCCCCAGGCCCTGTATGGACCCCATTAATACCCTCTAGTTTTGAAGCAGATGAAGTGAGTCATTTTGGAGAGCAAGTTCCTATGAAACGCGCTGCTCATCCTTATGAAATTGCGCCCGCATATTTATACCTTGCCTCTGAAGATTCATCTTATATGACGGGGCAAATCCTACATCCTAATGGAGGAGTGATAGTGAATGGGTAGAGACTATAACTTCATTTAATTTTTCATCTAGGGTACATCTTAAATCCCCTAATTCTAAAAAGAGCAAATATGTTATTGAATTATATTATTTTAAATGATTCAAAATTATGAATAAAAAAGTAAATTTAAATGGAGTGTTGTGCTTTTACTTTGTTCTTTCCCTCTTTTCGCGGGCGCTCCTTGTCGGGGTAAGACCATGTTACTCACTTTAATTAACAGACCGTCCTTTTCAGATAGTGCATGTACAGTTCCTCCTAATAAACTCCTTATAGAGGGAGGATTTCAAACAAATAATTGGTGAGGGAACTCAAGTAAATACTCCTGAATTAAGTGATCGAGCAAATTCCGGTGGCCAACAATATGAAAGTTTTAATCCAGACTTTCTAATTAGTTATACTTTTAACAGAAAATTAATGTGCATTTAGAATTGCTTAGTCAAAAAAACAAGTTCAGAGGAGTCATTTGGGTTAGTTGGAGGAATAGGATTAATTTATCTTTCTAATCTAAATCTATGGACCAACTTAGCTTGATTGATATTAGGTAATATACCTAGATTTCCTAAGACAATCCCTAAACTTTAAATTTAAGCTTGGATTAATACAACCAATAAACTATGTTTTAATAATTTGAAATAGACTTAATCGAGCTCTGAAAAATGGAATTTTTACAACAGCTAAAAAAACTTATATTGGCAAAAATATCTGTTTATAAAACAGCCTACTCTTTAGTTTGCCTGGAGGCGCAACTCGCCAAATTATCTATTGTTCCACTATTGCTCACTATATTCATGCTTTTTATTGTATTAATGACCGTTTGGTTATCAATTACAACATTAATAGGATATTCCTTGTTTTTAATTTCTAATCGTCCTGTTCTTGCTCTACTACTTATTATATTTTTAAATATAGGTTTATTGCTGGTTTTAATTCGATATCTTTCTTTTAATTTAAAAAACATGAGTTTTGAGAAAACAAGAACCTATTTTTTTCAAAACAAAAGCATACTAAATAAAATTGGAAAAACTAATGAAAACCTAGAGAATAAAAATTAATAATATAGAGAGGATTCGAGTACTTCAATCTAAAACATTTAGATAATCACAAAGGTTCATGATTAGGTAAATTGGATAATTTTAAATCTTATACTATATTAAAAATACAAGTATTATACAGGCCATCATAGGATGGTCTATGCTTTTTAGAGAAAACCATGTTATATCGATTTTTATTAAACTATCTTAAAATAAAACTCTTTCAATTTATTCTTTCCAAAATTACAAGAAGTAAAGTTCCAGTTTCTTTAAGTAAATTAAGCGTTATTGAATATGGAATGAAAGTAATTTTATCATTTATAGAAAACAAGAAATTCGTGAGTAAAAAATAATTAGGTAATCTATTTTTCATCATGCCTATAAAACTACTGTTTACCCTAGCATCTAGGGGTTAGCCTCTCTTTGACTTTGCTCCATAATGCACTATTATAAAATTGTGCAATGCAACAAGGAGCGTATTATGCAACAATTTAAATCGAATTCATTTAATAAACTGAATCAGCCATTACAACAAATTGCAGAATTAAATAATGAAACATTTCAAAAATTTTCTTATTTAAGACCAGAAGATTTTCAAATGAATAATCCTCAAGTTTTGTTAGAAAAAAGTGTTCAAGTTTTTATCGAGAATTCTCACCATAGTCTCGATTACATGCATCAATTATTTAATATTTGGGGACATTCGTGGGAAAATATATCTCAAGAAGCTCGTGAAAAAACGCAAGATATAATGAAACAAACTCAAGCTTACGCTTCTACAGCCAGCAAAGAAATGTCTCGCTCTTCGCCATCTAGAGCATCTGCTAAAAGCACTTCTCATTTAAGAAAAAAAGCATCGAGCTCCAGCTCAAATTTATCCAAGAACAATACCTCTAGAAACGCGTCTCAACATACAGCCTCTGATAAAAAAACGGAAATGTCCCAGGAAAAAAAATAAGATTTATACTTAATTTGCATGAGTAAGTTGTATTTAAATCATTAAGGAGAAAACAATGGGTTATATTATTGGATGGTTGTTAGGTATACCAGTGAGCATTCTTATATTAATTTGGCTTATCTCTCATCTTTAAAAAGGAAATTATCATGCATACTGAAACACTAATAAAAACATCAGGGTGCTGTAAAACTACTTCTACTCATATTTGTTGGACCGCAATTGTCGCTGGTGCATTTGTAGGAGTAGGACTTGGTTTTCTACTCAATCTCTTTGGAGTGGCAATTGGCTTGAGTGCCTACAGTTCATCTCCAAATGGTGCTGCTGTAATTGCTATAGGTGGTGTAATTGGTTTGATCATTGGGGTGATTGCTGCAATGGGAACCGCTGGATTTGTAGCGGGATATATAGGCCGATTTTATCATTGTTATTGCCATGGTGGCGTGCTTTATGGTTTTATAACCTGGAGTATTGCTTTAATATTGAGTATCTTACTGATTGGTCCTACAACAAGTTATCTTTCATCCTATGAAAATAGTCTAAGTCCTTCTTTCGCACCAATAGAAGTTACTAATTCAGCAGTAGGAAATAAAGTAGTTGCTGGAGAGAACAATAACAATGCCCCTGGTGTATCCGTACAAGCAAAACATTTAGCTTGGAGTGGTTGGGTTCTTTTTATTCTCTTTTTTATAGGCGCGTTTTCCAGCTGCATCGGAGCATGTTATGGTATGCGTTGTAGAAAAGAAGAGGTCACCATGAATGTGCCCCCACAAAATATACCTAATGAAAAAATATAATTTAAGACTACCCATTTCTTTTGTGAAGTGGGTAGCTTTTTTTACAAGTATTATCTTTTTCCCCTAATCTAAAAACAATATAAAACTTTTACTTTTACCATTTTCTACTAATATTAAAAGATTATGAAAAAAGGAGTTTTCAATGAAAAAAAGTGAACAGAAAGACATCCCGAGGGTACGCACATTAAACATATCGGTGATATAACTGAAGAAGCATCTGACGATGTCTGCAAAAAAGTTAAATACTCATAGAAATTCTAAAATATAAAAACTAAATCCTAGATTCTGGCGCGCTAACTCAACAATAAGATACGCGTCCAATTATGCAGAACATGGATCAAATGACTTCGATAGCTATTAGTCATCTATATTCGAACTCTAAATTTTACTATTTACCTTAAGTTACAAAAATCATAAAGCCTACTATTCTTTATTAAATTCGTTACTTTTAAGGATGATTAATCATGAACTCACTTAATGGACTTAAAATCGCTATTTTATTAACAGATGGTTTTGAACAAGTAGAAATGGTAAAGCCTAGAGAAGCATTGGAAACTCAAGGAGCTCAAACTGTTCTCATTTCAAATAAACAAAAAGTTCAGGGCTGGAACCATTCAGATAAAGCAGATTTTTTTGATGTAGATATACTCTTAAAAAATGCCGACCCACATGAATACGATGCATTACTTTTACCGGGAGGGGTAATGAACCCCGATACATTACGTACCTTGCCAGAAGCTGTAGAATTTACTAAAAAAATTAATGCTCAACAAAAAACTATTGCTGCTATTTGTCATGGACCATGGCTTCTTATTAATGCCATGGCAGTTAAAAATAAACGTCTTACTTCTTGGCCTTCCGTGAAGACTGATTTAATTAATGCTGGCGGAATATGGGTCGATGAAGCTGTAGTTAAGGATGGAAATTTAATTACAAGTAGAAACCCAGATGATATACCCGAATTTAATAAAGCGATTATAGCTCATTTGAATAGCTGGAAAAAAATTAAGTAATGGGAAGCGATAATTGAGTTATTGGGGGAAGATACCATCCTCCCCTTATTACCTTAATCCCAGAAATAAAGGAGTTTATTTTTTTAAAATTTCTCCGCAAATTTTTTTATATTTTTTTTCTAGAAATTGTAGCTCTTCATCAGTCAATTTTTCTAAATCAAGAGCATGATTATCCGCCGGAGGATGAGATTTTATTAACTCATCTAATTTTAAATTTATTATTTTATTATCACGATTTTGAGTATGTTGAATTAAAAAAACCATTAAAAAGGTAATAATAGTTGTCCCTGTATTGATGACGAGTTGCCAAGTATCTGAGAATTTAAAAATAGGACCTGTTATTAACCACACAATTATAAGTAAAAAGGCCGTAATAAAAGCTACTAAGCTTCCTGATACTTCGCTAATAAAAGATGAAAATTTTTGAAACCATAATCTTAAGTTATCCATAATTATTTCCCTGAATATTAAATAAAATCTTTTAGCTTAAGAAAACAAATTGATATATATATTTACTTTGTTGCAGTGCAATAAAAAAATAGAAATCCTATTAAATTATAGTCACAAATATAAATTTAAAGTTTAAGCTATAATTTAAATAGAGCCGTAACGAATGTTAGTTCCTAATCAAAGAAAAAAATGAATACTTATAGATATTGGCGTTAAATAAAATAATTATAAACAATTCTAATCTCTGATTTATCCCCTTTAATCAACTTTGATATGAATTAAGGACATAAGTTCAAACCCTAATTTCTCAATATGATATGGTTTCATTCAAACCAAAATTCGTACTTGGTACAAGTTTGGTTTAATGAATAAGGATTAGTAATTATGAAACCTCAAGACCATTTAGTCACATTATCTCATGAATTTCCTAATGCCTGGAATCTTGTTAACAAATACAGAACAATTAATTACTTTAAAGAAGAATGGCCCTCTTGGTGCTTTCTACCTATAAATGCATGGAAAGCAATAGTGGCTCAAGAATATAACACTTCCAGCCTTGATTTAGAGCAATCCCGAGAGGCGATGTATTTGGCAGCAATTGGAACATGGCGTTATACTCAGGGCATTTATCGCTTTGATTCAAATTTATATAAAAAACTGGGTGAAATGAATACCAGCACACCGGATAAAACGAAATTTTACCAGCTTCCAGAATGGTCTATTTATATTGAAACTCCTGAGCTGTATTGGAACAATAATCCATTGTTAGGCTTTTGGTTTCATTTGCAATGGGATAATGAAAAAGACTACCATGAACTCTGTTTTTTATTAAATGCAGATAAATTTATTTCAATTTCTCTTCCGTTAAATAAATGGACTACGCATGAAATCCTTCAAAGTTCTTATCCAAATTTATATATAAACAATATCAATACAAATACCTTAAGAATTATGTCTTCTCTTGTTTATTATATTTGTATTTCTCCAATCCCCATTTCTGATAAGTTTGGCAAGAAACCGAGTTTCCCTTCAAGCAAAATTTATAAAAATGAATTTAGACTCTTTCCTCCTAATGATGCCAATATTTGGAATGTAAGTGATGAGCGTTCTATTATTCCTGTTGATAATGAATCGTTGACCATTAACAAGGGAGATTTAGGTCACTGAAAATAGATCATTTCAAAAAGTATGATTCAATATTAAAGGTTTTTATTTAACTTGCATATTTACAAATTGCCATGGATCAGCCTCATCTAAATCTTCGTGATATAATTCTTTTCTATTATTTAAAGGGCTCCATTTTGAATAATGCCCCTGTACTTTACCTAGGTAAGGTACGGCATTCTTTAAAATTTCATCATAAGGTAATTCATCTGGTTCAACTAAGCCTTCATTAGGATGCTGAATGGCCCAAATAATTCCGCTAATTAATCCAGCAACAACTTGTAAACTTGTAGCATTATTATGAGCAACCAGTTTGCGTGATTCTTCTATTGACAGAGTAGATCCATACCAATAGACACCTTTAGAATTCCCCATTAATAATACACCAAGCTCATCAATGCCTTCTGCTATTTCATCTACAATCAATCGGCTATTTTTTTGAGGAATCCATTCATTTCCTTGAAGTTCGTGTAACGAAAGAAGTGCATCAGGACAGGGACAATAGGAATACAGTACCGTGGGTCGATATAAGACTCTATTGTCTTTTTCCAAGGTTAAATAATTCGCAATTGAGGTATTTTCAGGATGAGTAATTAAATATCCATGATAGGCCCCAAAACTTGGAGTCCATGACCGAACTTTCATGCTCGCACTAGGACATTCTATATAGATACTGGATTTCGCTCCTTGAGAATGAAACTTAGCGCCCTGTGGAACGTGTCGCTCATGAGTACCCCACCCTATTTCAATGGGTTGTTTGATTTCTTCAATAAATCCTTTAATCGACCACGTATTCACAAACTCATCCCATTTTTTAAATGAAGTCGCAACTTGAGTATCATGTTCTGCAATATGGACACTTTTAATGTTTAGTGTTTTTGCAAGAGAAGCCCATTCAAATCTATTTTGGGGAGGAGAAATTTGAAGCGAATTATCTTTTGCAATATTTAATAAAGCTTGTTTTACAAAGTGAGAAACAAGACCAGGGTTAGCCCCATGAGTTAGTACACTTGTTTTTTTTATTGTTTCTCTTAAACCCAGAATTTTTTCTCGTAACCAATAATTAGTCCATGTTTCGGGATCGTTTTTCTCAAAAATACTCTCTCCCCATTCTTCAATGGAAGCATTGATATATAACGCATGATGTTCATTACATAATTTAATAAGGGAAGCAGTAGAAATACCTATTGAAACATCAATTACAAGGTCTTCAAAGGTGAGTAAAGAGCCAATCAAAGTTTTATAATTGTTTTGATTAATATTATGTATAAAAATATTCACTGAAAATTCCTTTGCTATGAGAATTGAAGAATTTTCATTAGTAATTATTGAAATGTTAGAAGAAGGAATACCCAGTTTACTTGTAAGTAAAGGTAATAAGGCTTGGCCTATACAACCAAATCCTAATATTATAATTTTGTTTTCGAAAAGCTTTTTTTTCATACCAATTCCCTTGTGTACGACTCATTCTGAACTCCATGACTCAAACTTCACTTTTCATTTTAAAGAATAACTATCATCCCGCTCAATTTTTTCGTCTTCTTCTCTCATCTCTTTTATTGTTTGTTTTATATTTTTAAAGTACGAAGTCGCTCTTTCTTTAGTTTTTTTATCTTTCCCCTCACTTAGAGCTAATGTCATTCGCATACTTTGTTTTAAATTATAAATTACTTCTTCATTTACTCGAGGACTATCTGGTTTAAGCGCATCATTTTCATACATTAGTTTATCTATTTTTTTCTCTATTTTTTCCCACTTTTCTCGCTCTTCTTTAGTAATAATTTTACCTTCAATTTTTATTGCATCCAATGAAGCCATTAATTTTGCTATTTCTCGTTGATTTTGTTCAAATTTTCTTTGTTTATCTTCTTTTTGACTCCTCAAGGGACTATCAGGCATGACCAAAACTTTATGATCCTCTTGCTTGGAGCTTTCCTTATCTAGCCTTTTTAACAGATCATCAAAAGGTTTGACATTTTGACTGGAAGCTAACGCGTCATCTATCTCTTGAATGGCTTGCTCCAGTTTTCCTTTTTTTGCAAGGGATGATAATACTTTTTGGGATAGTTCAAGCCCCTCAAGTCGCATGATGCCAAATTTAGCAGATTTCTCATGTTTTTTATCTTCCTTAATATCTTTCTTACATTGCTTTATAGTGACATCGAGCGCTTTTAGATCCCTTTCTAGAGTAGTTATTTTCCTGCCTGTAGTGGTAGTAAGAGCAGTAAAATATTTACGCTCCACATTGTTTATAGCTTCCAGTTCTTGAATATACTTTGAGATTGCTGCTTTTCTTTGTTTAAGATGTTCCATACTACTTGGAGACGGTTTTTCACCTGATAACTGTTCGATTTCTGCATCCAATTTTCTTTGCAAAGAAAGCGTTTCATTGTAGATTTGGCTACAATCGTTATAATCAGCTAAATTCTTAACTCCCTTGGCTAATATGCCTTTCATTTCATCCCATGGGGTTTTGACTAAGCCCTCTTTAACGTTACTTATAAGACTTTGCACTACTGCACCGCCCTCAGGTCCAAGTTTGGCAACAATTTTTTGGTCCCTCTCATTTTTGCTCGTTAAAAGACTTTCTAATTTGGCTAGAAAATCTTCCTGAGATAAATATTGCATTCCGCCATCCTCATGGCCAAAAATGCTTGAAAGCAATTTTATTTCTTCCAATGGTAAAGGAAGTCTTTGCAAGTTTTTCTTCGCAACCTCCTCTCGCTGTTTTTCCTCGCTCAGTCTTTCTACCAGCTTCCCATATTCCATTGCTTTTTTTAATCGCTCCTCAAGATCATCGAACGGTTTTCGTTGATGATCCTCGATAATT
This sequence comes from Legionella stuttgartensis, assembly GCF_977063405.2. Lineage (NCBI taxonomy): Bacteria > Pseudomonadati > Pseudomonadota > Gammaproteobacteria > Legionellales > Legionellaceae > Legionella > Legionella stuttgartensis. The sequence continues at coordinate 684,258 of NZ_CDRUHA020000011.1, read as the reverse complement.
TGAATAACCTGTTCTATCTTGGCTAATTCCTTTTGGGCCATCTCTAAATTAACAGTGAACTCTCCACCAATAACATTTCTAAGTTCGCGATGTTTATTAATGAATTTAGCGTATTGATCATCTCCTGGCTTCGAAGGATTTTTTTGAGGCTGCGACCACATGAGAATATTCCAAATTTGTGTTGGTAGTTTAAATTATAGACTAATCAAACAAGCCTAGACTGAACTAAACAGCGTAATAATGAGAAAAATCGTGGTAGTACCAGTAGGCGGAGTCTTTTGACCCCAACAACCAATCCATCAATCTCCCAATGTTGGGTCAAATGACCCAACCTATATTTGTATATTTTTTGGGCGACAACACCCAACATATTAAGGACATGCATTACGGATCTTTGCCCAGTGATTGTCCTGAGCAGCTTGAGACCTGGTTTTGGGTGTTACACAGACATGATCACCTGGAAAAGCCTCACGCCAGACAAACCCTTGAATGCACGTATCTGGTCCATACGCTCCATTGGGATTGCGGCGTTTTGCTGCCTGCTTATTGTCATTTTTTGTTGCTTGGTGAACTTGGGGTGTGACACAAACATGATCAGTTGAATTGGCCTCGCGCCAAACATATCCTGAAGCGCAAGTACCGGGTCCGTAAGAGCAATCTTTTACAACAAGCATTTGTCCGGAGGTACCTAATTTAGTACAACAATAGACCTTGGAGCCAGTCACACATGCGGAACCACTTGAAGTACCAGATGGAGGCGTTGACTTCGTTTCATTGCTTTTACATGAACCTGAGCAAAAAGGTGCAGTGCCATCCCAACGGCAGGATCGGCCAGGCGTTGAACAACACAATGCCTTAGTACCTGTTGCACACTTCGATCCGAATGACGGAGTCATATTAACAAAGGGAGGCACCCAGAAGTCTGGAATTGCATCTAGTCGTGTCACTTCAGTTTCATTTGCTCCACAAGAACCACTGCAAAATGGAGCAGTTCCATCCCAACGACACGATTGGGCCGATGCAAATGGAATGAGCATGAACAAGGTAAAGGCAAGTATTATTTGTTTTAGAAAAATTCCAGCATGTGGACGTATATTTGTTTGTATCTGCCTTGTTTCTACTTCCGGGCAATTAACAAGAATGGTTCCATCCATGAAACACCTCCTTATTTCTTTGAGCGAATCAAAGCCTAACTGTTTAAGTATTGTTACTAAACTAATAAGAGTCAAGGAAGATGTAGTTTCGGTGCTTGTCGTCACCGGCTGGCTGAGGTTAGTACATAACTCAGCTAACATAAGCCGTTTTTTATTGGAGAGACTATTAGAACTTACCGTCTTAAGAATGACAAAAACCACCCGAAGGTGGTTTTCGCAATAGTGGCGTTTATGGACCTCTCCACAACACCTCCTATGTTTTAAGTATAGACTCTACTTTTAAAAAATCAAAAGTGGGTTGTTTAAAATCTCATTTATCTTTTTCTAAAGTAACATTCCTCTTACGTAAAACAAACACAGCAATGTGTCTATAATTTATTAAAAGAGATCCGATTTAAATCAAACACCTTATTAGAAAAGGATATTTTACATGAATAATAAGAATGTGGTTGAGCTGGAATATGAATTAACCGAGAGTCCAAATAAACTATTAGGTAAAAGTTTAGGGGATTTTTTAGATCAGCATGAGTTAGAGCTCCTGATGAAACATAGTCAAATAGCTCCATTCGAATCAGGAGAAGTCCTCCTTCATCAAGGAGAAAAAATAAATAAAATTTATATGATTCTTAAAGGAACAATTCTGATAAGCGCCCAAATAATGGGACGTGGAGTCACTAATCTTGAAACACTTCACTCAGGACAATTCTTAACTACCATTGGACTCAATGAACACTGCCCTTCTCCTACATCTTTTATAGCTACAAGTAACGGACTATGTTTAATTATTTCCAAGAGCTATTTTGAACTACTTTCTCTTGATTACCCTGAAACAAAATATAAGTTACTTCTTGTTATTGCTCAGCAAACCTGCAACCGTTTAAAAACAATACATGATGTGGTCACTTCTTTTATTTCTGATTCAGATATGACTAGTTTGTCGTTTTTTGAGCGAGTGATTTACTCATTAAATCAGCCAAAGAAAATTATTTTAGGTGAGAAAGAAATTGATAAAACCATGATTCAAAATATTCCCTCATTAAAGTCATTAACTAAAGAAGAAACCCTTTTGTTATGTTCTCATTTTATTATTCTAGATGCCCCTAAAAACAGTATATTAATCAGCGAAGGAGAAAAAAGTGCATGTTGTTATCTAGTCATATATGGAGGCATTCAATCATGCATTATTAAGGACAGCAAACTTGCAAAATTATCTGTTATTGGTCCAGGAACATTCCTTGCTAGCATCGGTTGCATTGAAAATAATGCCACATTTAATTTTACTTATATTACCTGCGAACATACGATTTTATGTAAGTTACCCGAATCAGCCCTGCAATTGATTAAAAATAATTACCCACAGCTTTGGTATAAGCTATTTAATTTAATTTGTACTTCGTTTACATCATTAAAAAAATCGATTGATAAATTAGACATCCGATTACACATTGAAAACTACAATAGGTAAATGCTATGTGCAGAATATTGACTTATCTTGGAAAACCGCTAGTAATTGAAGAATTGCTTTATAAACCTGATAATTCATTTATAGAACAGAGCTATAATCCCAAATACATGTCTCATTTACTTAATTTGGCGGGATTTGGCATGGCTGCTTGGGATACTACATCACCTAATCCCAAATTTCCTTACTTATATAAGACACCTCAATTACCATTTTACGATAGTAATTTACGAAATCTTGCTTCTAAAATTTCCCCTTATTGTCTTTTGGCGCATTTACGCGGGGTTTCTTATCACGAAGAACAAATCGTCTCTAACCAAAATGTTCATCCTTTTATTTTTTCGAACACCAATGTCGTTCTTGCTCATAATGGGTCATTAAGCAATTTTGAAGAGATGCGATATGATTTATTAGAATATATCCGTCCTGAATATAAAGAAGATATTCATGGAACCACTGATAGTGAATGGATTTATTCTATATTTTTATCGCAATTACCCGATTCATCAAGTAGTTATGAAACCGAAGAGATTATTAATGCTGTTATTGAAACATTAAAAATAATACAGAATGTGCGGCAAAGGAGAAAAATAAAAATAAACTCCCCTGTGAATTTATTTATTACAAATGGTGAGTTCATTGCGGCAACTCGATTTGTGTTTGATTACGGTTGGCCTTTACCATCGGAATTGCCTTCTACCCATGCTTATTACCATTCCTTATGGTATACCTACGGGGAAAATTACGGCTTTTATGATGATGTATATAAAATGAATGGTGGTGATTCCAAAAAAAGCATTATTATTGCCTCCGAACCCTTGACAGAGGACACTACTACATGGCTTGAAGTTCCTGAATATACTCTTGTGCTTGCCAGAAAATCCAATAATGATGAGATTGAAATAATTTCTCAAGATATTAACTTGTAATTCTTTTAATCTAAATCGCTATTGCAAATAATAACTCAAATTTATATGGATTTATGTTGTTTCAATTCTTTGGACCAAATTTTACATTGCTCTGAAACCACTTTAGGCAAGGAGCCCACTTGGTGAAATATTTGTAATAATAAAGTAGTGTCATTCACTTTATTTCTTACATCCTCAAGTAATCGCCCCACATACTCAGTATTTCCTAATTGATTTGTATATTTCTGAATTGTCTCTGCAGTATCCATTATATCGTCAATAATTAAACTACGATCCTTAGTGTAAGGATTAATAAAAGTGCCATCAAAACCATATCGAGAGGCCTCAAATCTATTAGTATTGTAAAGATTGTATACATCATGGCAAACTTGAGTTGGTCTTTCTTCTAATAAATAAAGCGCTACAGATTGAATATATGCTGCAATTAAAACTGCTTTATTGATGGTCAGTGGTGCATCAAAAACCCTTATTTCAACCGTGCCAAATTCAGGCTTAGGCCGGATATCCCAATAAAAATCTTTCATATTTACTATGATGTCTAAGCTTCGCATTTTATAATAATAATCTGAAAATTGTTTCCAATCCGTTAGATAAGGCATAAACCCACTCAATGGAAATGCATTAAACATAATCGAACGAGATGAACAAAAGTGGGTATTAACGCCTTGATAAAAAGGTGAAGAAGCTGATAGTGCAATTAGTTGGGGAACATACCGCGAAAGGGCATGGGTTAGATAAAGTGCATCCGCTGAATTCCCACAACCTATATGAATATGCTGGCCAAATTCCGTAGCCATTTTGGATAGAAACCGATATTTTGTAGATATTTTTTTATATCTTAAAGTCGGAAATATTTTTTGCATCGCCCAAGTTTGAAATGGATGAGAACCACCACCACAAATCGCTATCCCCAAATCAGAAGCCTGTTCTAATAAATAAGCTTGCAATTCAATTAATTCCTGTTCCATAGTTTGTGGAGACTGATGAATCGAGGTATTGATTTCGATCATGCTTTGGGTAATTTCAGGCTTTACTCTAATTTGATTTGGCCCCGCTTTAATATTTCTAATCAGATCTTTAGCCCTAGAAATTAATGAAAAGGAATTGGGATTTATAAGTTGAAGTTCTAATTCAACTCCTATTGAGGCCACTGAAGATTTTTTAAATGGCAGATTTCTTCTCATAAAAACCCTCCTTGATAAAATAACAATCCATTTGATTAATTATAACGCAATTTCTCATATAAATATGATAAATTGCAATGTTTAATTGACTTGACTATTATGTAATTTATAGCTCATTGTGCTTACTTATTGAGCGACCAAGGAGGGCGATGGATACTTTACAATGGCTTGAACAGCTCATCAGTTTTAATTCTATTTCCAATACTTCGAATTTGGAAATTATTAAAACAATTGATGAGTGGTTCAAATTACATCATATTCCTTCGCAAGTTATCCCTGGCCCCGCGGAGTCCAGAGTTAATTTATTTGCAACCATTCCTGCAAGTAATGGGCAAACAGAAGGAGGGATTCTTTTGTCGGGTCATACTGATGTAGTACCTGTTGGTGGACAAATATGGAATACCGAGCCTTTTGTAGCGACGAAATTAGATAATAAAATTTATGGTCGTGGCACATGCGATATGAAAGGTTTTATTGCGGTGATCCTCGCGCTTACTCCTGAGTTTAAAAAATTTAACCTAGTGAAACCCATTCACTTTTCATTTACCTGCGACGAAGAAATAGGCTGCCTTGGAATAGATTATGTAATTGATTTTATTAAAAAAAATCAGATTCTACCTGAAGGTTGTATTGTTGGTGAACCTTCTAATATGCGACCTATTATCGGTGGAAAAGCCAGAAAACTTTATCATTGTCAGATACAGGGAAAAGCAGTTCACTCTTCTCTAGCTTTTGAAGGATGTAATGCAATTGAGTATGGAAGTCGTTTAATCAACTACATTAACTCCATTGCTCATTATATAAAAGAAAATGGACCATTTGATAATGATTTTGATTGTCCATTCAGTACCATAACGATTAATATTGTCAGTGGCGGAATTGCAACAAATGTCATTCCTGGCACATGTGAATTTATTCTCGAAGTTCGTTATATCAATCAATTTCCCATTGTAAACTTTCGTAGCCAAATTGAAAATTATATCAATGAAGAGCTGTTACCTGAGATGAAAAAGGCCTATTCAGAAGCCAGGATTTATTTTGATGAAACTTCTGATGCACCTGGATTTCATGCTTTAGAAAACTCAACCATCCTTAGAGTCGTTCGTGCAGTAACTGGAATAAAAGAGCGATTAAAGGTTTCCTATGGAACTGAGGCAAGTGTCATTCAAAATGCAAATATTCCCACCGTTATTTGTGGACCAGGCGATATTAAACAAGCACATAATCCGAATGAATTTGTAACTATAGAACAACTTAATATGTGCGAAAAAGTAATTAAAAATGTGGTTACTTTTTTTTGCGCCCATCCACACAATAGTGACCAAATTTAAAATTTATTTATTACGAATTCGGTAAAAATAGCAATCCATCTCCAGATACCGTCCTTTTTTATAATATTTCATCCCACACTTTTGCATCACCCGAAATGAAGCAGTATTGTTCCGATCCGCGTAAGCAATTATATAATCTGTATCTATATTCTCCCTTGCCCATCTCAGAAGAGCTTTTAATATTTCGGTCGCATACCCTTTATTCCAAAATTTTTGATCTAAAAGATATCCTACTTTTATTTCTCCAGTTTCTAACTGGTTAAAATAAGCCTCACCAACAAACTCTTCATTAGATAACTTAAAAATAATACAAGAAGGTAAATGCTTTTCTTCATAAAGAACTAGGGTTTCATTAATATAATCCTTTATTTCCTTATCGCTTAAGAGACCTTCAGGAAAAAATTCTTTGACTTTTGGATCTCGTTCTATATGTTTTAAATGCTTAACATCATCTCTTCTAAGTAAGCGCAAACCGAGATGTTTGGTTTTTATCAAATAGTCGTCCATAACGTATCTGCCATATTAAGATATATATATAATATACACCACTTACCCAGAACAAACTCTGCAACACATTTACTTTATAAGAAAGAGATGTAAAAAGAATAATGTAGAAGTTCGTTTGATCCATTGAAAATAGGTAAAATAAATTAGTTTCCACTCGATGGTTTGTTCAAGGATAAACAAGAAAAGGCAGAAATAGCTTTATGGACAGCATTGCGCGCGCTTTGGAAGAAAAGAAAAGTCTTGCAAGTAATATAGTGACCCGGGCGAAACACAATAATTCTGAGAATGTACAATACTTCCAAGACAAGCTTGATGAAATAGAAAAAAAATTCAAACAATAAAGGAACTATTAGATAACTAAACTTCGACAAGAAAATACGTTGCTTAAAAATGGGACAGATCGATCCTAACTTTCATTTGCAAAACTGACCTTAATCAGTAAGCCCAATTATTTGGTAATGGCCTATCTTCCTTCTGTTATTTTAAAAATGACTTATTATTGCCTATCAAAATACACTTTAGGGCACTACTTACACGCCACTTTTCTTTGTTTGAATTTAATAAAAAAAATCAATCTAAAGCAATAAAATCTGAAGGTTCTCTCTCAATAAACCGCTTGATTAATTGTTGCCAGAAAGGGCGATACAAAGCATTAAATAAAGGATGGGAATCATCAACAGGAAAACAAGGCCCATGATTCACTTCCAATAGCCAAAGTTTATTACCCGCTGCTTCAACCATAAAATCAAAACCAAAGCATGCAATTCGAGGCTGGCTATCATGCCAAATAGGGGCAAACTGATTTTTCAATGTATGAACTAAAAGTTGGCAGTTAGAAATTATATCCATTTTATAGGGTTGGAAAATTGAGATCTCATCGCTTAAACGTTGAACTACATTATACCGATCATCACTAAGATGCTCATTAGTCAGATGAGCTTCCAATTGGTTGAAATTATCTTCTTGATAAGGTTTTAATGCGATATTCACATAGCCACTTGGAAAAAGCGCTGAACCGGCATGTGTAGACACCACTACCAGTTCTCGAATAGAAAATTTATGCCCCCATGTGGGCCCCTGAATTAATTGCGGCTTTACAATATAACGTTGCAAAACTTGGGGACCTCCCATGCGCTGATGGGAAAGAAAATGGGATTCAATGGCGTTTAAATCATTAAATATATGAATGTGTTGCCCATTATTTAACATCGATGGTTTTAATATCCATGGGCTGTTCGTAGGATGAGAATTACTAATATGAGTCAAAACAGTAGGCCAATTCTGATCATCGATATAATGAGTCTCTGGCATCAAATAGTCGAGATGATTGGCTTGTAAAAAAGCCGCAAGCAAATGCTTATACTCCAAGGTTTGGCTAATCAGGGGTGAAAAATGGAGCCATTCCTCATTCACTGAGGCCAACGCCGAAAACTTACTTGACTTCCACCCCTCAGCCTTCAAAAAACGTGCTAAATTAGCATGAGTTGGGGTTTTGTCTTCTTCTAAATGAAACTTTCTCATAACATTTGATATTAATTTTTTCCAATTCTTTATAAAACAAGTATAGCCCTCATTATATGTACCCATGGTACAGCACATCTTATTCTAGGCAATAAATCTGAATTGAATTCTTTTTTAAGCTCTCCTGTAAATAAGAATTATAAGTCGAACAAAGGCAGTTGAATCATTTCCGTTGTCTTTTCTTGCGTTAATTTAATGCCTATACCCAATAATCTTATGGGCATATATTTTCTGCAAAAACCTTCTTGGATAAGCCGCTGTAGAATAATTAAGTCAATTTTATCGTGTATACATTCAACGGTAGTTTGCTGAAAATCATTAAATTTTAATTTAACAAATAGACTATGAATACCTGAAATTTTCCCTATACGCTGTATTCTTACCTCAAGACGCGCCATTAATTCGGGCAGAGCAGCAAAACATGCTTCCACATCCGGTAAATCCTGCAAATATGTTTCTTCGACACTTATGGATTTTCGAATACGCTCAGGATTAACTGGACGCTCATCAACTCCACGCGCTAAATCATAAAGTCTCTGACCCATAACGCCAAACTCATTAAATAAATAATCTACTGAATGCTGTTGCACATCGCCACATGTTTTAATATTTAAAGAGTTTAGTTTTTTTTCCATTTTAGGCCCCACACCAAATAATTTGCGTACAGGTAAATCAATCATAAATGAAGCCACTTCTTCTGGCTTAATCACCTTTTGCCCATTGGGTTTATGCCAATCACTGGCAATTTTGGCCAAGCTCTTATTCGGCGCAATTCCTGCGCTCGCGGTAAGTCGTCGTGTCTGATAAATTCGCTCACGTAACTCTTGTGCCATCCAGGTAGCACTTCCTTTACAATTGGTAGAGTTTGTTACATCAAGAAAGGCTTCATCCAAAGATAAAGGTTCAATGAGATCGGTATATTCTTCAAATAAGGATCTGATATATTGGCTTTCGTTTCGATAAACCTCCATACGTACAGGCCGTAAGATGAGGTGACGACATAACTTCAGTGCTTTTGCTGTAGGCATGGCTGAGCGTACCCCATATGCGCGTGCCGCATAATTGCACGTTGCAATAACTCCTCTTCGATCCGCCGCCCCTCCTACCGCGATGGGTTTATCGGCAAGCTCAGGAAAATCTCGCATTTCGATTGCAGCATAAAAACAGTCCATATCAATATGAATGATTTTTCTTATTGGGCTCATCTCAATTTCTATCCTTTAGTTCATTCATGATAAAACCCGCTTAATACAAACGAACTTGAGGAACCTCAGACCAGCGCGTGGTATAAGCAGGTGATTTAAGCTCCGCGCGCATTTCCCAAGGTTTTGAATATCCTTCAGCAGCCAGTCGAATCGTGCTTCTTCCATACTTTTGATTAATTCGCTCAAATACACTCATCAATTGTTCTGTATGGTTTAGTTGCTCATCACTGGGCTGATTGAACATATCCAATTGCATGGGGTCTTTGGGAATTAAATCCTCAAGACAAACCCCTGCTTTCTTATAGTAATATCCTGATCTAAAAATACGTTGCAAACATCGCTTGGCAATCTTGGTAACTAATCGCAAATCATCGGTAGGATTAATGAACTTAAACTCTATAGATTGAAAGTGTTGTGCCAAATCTTCCCGAAACCGATTGGTATGTACAAAAACACTCAGGCGCTGTGCAACCAATTGCTGATTGCGCATTTTCTCCACGGCTCTGGCGCAATGACTACTTACAGACTCGGCCACAGCAGAAAAGTGCGTTTGCATTTGTCCAAAACTTTTTGAGGACATGATATTTTGTTTAGGTTCCACTTCATCTAATCCACCACAAGCAATTCCTCGAAGTTCCATTGCAGTTCGCATTAAAACGACATTAAAACTCTTCTTCAAAAAATGAGCATTGGTCATTGCCAAGTCGTAGGCCGTATGTATACCTCGGGCGATTAACTTATTTTCCCATTGGCGCCCCACCCCCCATATATCCCCTACTGAAATTTGCTGCAGTAATTGCTCGTGATTCGAGGTAATGTTAAATACCGGTATCTTAAAAACCTTTTTACATAAATAATTTGCCGCTTTGGCTAATGTTTTAGTCGATCCAATACCTATGGAAGTAGGAATTCCCGTGTGTTTTAAGATTTTCTGCTGTAATTGCTCGCAAAAAGAAGTAGAACAGCCTATCGGTAAGCTACTTAAATCAAGAAATGCTTCATCAATGGAGTAGATTTCCACATGTGGCCAGCTTTCCTCAATGGTACACATCACTCGATGACTAATATTCCCATAAAGCGTGTAGTTTGATGAAAAAGCTTGCACTCCATGCTTTTTGCACAAATCTTTAATTTTAAAATAAGGCTCCCCCATTGCAATGCCTAAGGCTTTTGCCTCATTCGAGCGCGCAATGCAACATCCATCATTATTAGAGAGCACTACGATGGGAACATCCTTTAAATCAGGACGAAACAAGCGCTCGCAGCTGGCGTAAAAATTATTGCAGTCGATAAGAGCAAACATGTTAGGCAGGCTCGTGAAGGACTAAAGTAACCACACCCCAAATCACCATTTCATTTCCTTCGGTAATTTCAATGGGTTTAAATTTGGGATTTGCAGGAAGCAATTGCACCTTACCTGACTTTTTTGAAAGACGCTTCACTGTGAGCTCACCATTGACTGCCGCAATCACAATACGCCCATCAGCGGGTTCTATGCTTCTATCCACTAAAAGCCAATCACCTGAAAAAATCCCTGCATCAATCATCGAATCACCGGTTGCTTGCAAAACAAAGGTAGCTGATGGATGTTTAATAAACTTGGTATTTAAATCGAGATATCCCTCTATATAATCATCGGCAGGTGAAGGAAATCCAGCTTGTATTTTGCTCGCGAATAAGGGCAATTGGTAACTCTTACGATTCTTTAAGCGCTCTAATTCAGCAAGCTGAGATACCGTTAAACGAACTGCTTTGGTAGGCTCACCCCTAGGACGCCCTGCTCCTGTTCTTTTTCCGCCTCGTGGTGACATAATGACTCTTTTTTTGATTTATGTACAAATATCATAGACAAGGAAAAACAAGCTGTAAATCCCTCCTTAAAGGTTCAAAGGCTAAAATCAATACTAAGTCATCGAGAATAATAAAAATTTTCTTGTAATTTTTTTATTTTGACAATGGCAAGCACGTTTGATCTTTGGGATGAAGATTATGCGTCACACATTGAAACTCGTAATTCTTACCTGTAAATTAATTTTAGGGGGGATTTTATTTCATACGCATTTCAAGGGAAAAATTATGAATTCGAAGAATGAAGTGAGCGATTTTTTAGATAAAAATTTTCATTTTAAAGAAATGAAAAGGATCTCGAAAAGCAGTGGTAATAATGGGCACAAAACAATCGTTTCCTATCTTGAGAAATGTCAGAATTTTTATGATTATTTAATGTACTCCAGTGACCTTGATGTAAAAACAACCGACAATATCGTCGCGTACAACTTAGGGCGTAATAATGTAAATTATCTACTCTATATTGGTGGATTTTTTTCTAATGCATGCAATTTCACTTATCATGAACTTCATTTGAGAGAAAATATCGAGGCTTACTTAACTAAGCAACACGAACTAAAAATAATTTAGTGGCTCTTTGTTAGTTATGGAGCAAGTAGGTAGCTGCCTGCACATTGATATGGAGCACATTGGTAAATGATGAATCATCTGCTTAACTACTCAATTCCACAAGGAGTTTGACAGTCTATAAACAGACTTATCCACAGAAAATGTGCATAACTTAAAGGAAATTGCAGCGATTTAAAAATGATATAATTCAGACACAGCAAGGTTTTCTTATATATTGCTGATTAATAATTCATATTTGGTAAAAAAGATATCCACAGGAAAAGGATAAGGGAAAGAATTTAATACAGCTATCTTATACAAATAAAAAATAAAAAAACAGTCTTGACTCCCACTATTTTTATTTTATTTTTAATCGTCATGCCCATTGTTATAGATGTCATTTTGTTAATATAGGTTCTTGCTCTACATCATGTCACTCCCGCGCAGGCGGAATCTATTCCTCAAATTAATTCCTTACTTTGTTTGGAGATTGATTCCCGCCTGCGCGGAAATGACATCAATTTGGCGTAAATTGACATCTACCTGCCTATTGCGTCTTTTTACGGAAAAATCTTAATCTTACCCCTCCATCAACAACAAATGATCGATATGCATATATAATTATCATATAGATAAATAATTGTGAGAAAATCATGAGTACAGAGAAATTGGTCCCGAGAAAACATGTCAAAGTTGGATTTTTTGGAGGGGCAGGAAGTGGAAAGTCACAACTTGTTAATGTATTGGCGGGCAACGCTTTTTCTACCTACTCTCCGAGCAACACAACGGTCCGCACAAACAACGTAAGCTTAAAAGAAGAAAACATCCTGCTTGGTCTATCTGACTTTTCAACAAAGTTAAATCACCCTGACCTTATTAAATCATTCTCAGAAATAAGTGTTATTTGTATCGATCAAAGCAATCCATCTTCATTGAAAGCCGCTGAGAAATACGTGGAAGAGGTTCAATTAAAGTTAGGTGATAATGCTCCTATTATCATTGCTATCACCAAAACAGATAAGGAAAGTAACATTTCAGATGAGGAAATCTCGGAATTTAAAGATAAATATAATATTACCTCTGAGACGATTAAAACAAGTGCTAAGCAGGAGAATTGCAAAGATTTACAAAAGAGTATTATCGCTTTAGCAAGAGCGCCTAAACAAAATCAACTACCATCAGAGAAACCAACGAAAATAGCAGATAAAGAGGTCGCAGAAAAAATAACAGATGAAGAGGTCAAAGAAAAAATAAGTTATTTGAAGCCTATGATAACTGCCGCGCTAAAAAAAATAGAAGGTGACCATTTCAAAAAAACAGGTTTGTTACCTCTGAACGAAGGACCTTATCTAGCTTTAACAAACTTCGAAAAGAGTTTAGATACAGCAAAAACACACGAAGAATATCAAACTGCTGCTAAGGCGTTTAAAAAAGCAGTCCCCGAGTATGTTTTAAATGTACAACCTCCTGAGGTACGAAGTGTATTACGACTAATATGGGATTTTCTATCTAAGGGTTGGAGTAGTTTAGCTGATACTCACCAAGAAACCACAGAAAAAGAACGCTTTAAACAACAAACAAAATTGAAAGGAGAACTATCATCTATTAAGCATGAGGAGGACGAACCAAAATCAGAGAAGGGACTAAGTAATTAGGTGGAATTTGACCCAGCAAACAAATCAAACATCCTAGTGTTAGGTCAAATGAACTGAGATATCGTCACCTTTTTAGACACTATTTTTCAGTTCATTAATGGGCAATCGTTATAGTGTCATGCTTACATATAGTGTTATGGATTATATATATAGGATCATTGCTTATATATAGTCATCCCGCATAGGCGGAAATCTATTCATCAAATTAATTCCTAACTTTATGTGAGATGGCTTCCCGGCGCGGGAATGACTAAATAAGTTGAGTTATTTTTAGCTAATGATAATCCTATTTCATCTTAATTAAGACAATCCCAAATTATCATCTAGGAGTTTAATTTCAATACGCTCTTTCTCGCTTCCGATATTTATTCTTTTAAGAGCAATAAGACCAACCTCTGAAGTAGTTTTAACATGAGTCCCCCCACAAGCGACTTTGGAAAATCCGTCAATTTCCCAGAAGCGTCTTTGATTTTGGAGATCACTAAATCCTGTTTTAATCTTTAAATCGTGTTGTATGATTTTATTGTAATCACTCAGCAGCCTTTCAAATAAGAAAGAAATATTTTTATCACAGAAAAAATCTATTCTTGCTTTAGATTCCGCGATATGTGCCCCTATTTTTTCAAGCTTAAGTTCTTGGGTCACAAGCTCAAGAATCAATTCAGCAGCAAAATGTAAACGCATAAGCCTGTATCGTCGAGGCCAATCAATGTTCATCGTCACAACATCACCAGGCTTAAGGTTATGCCCATCTAGAAGTACATAGTAAATAAAATTGCCATCTATCTCTGAGTCAACAATAGGGAGTCCATTAACACAAGCATGGTCACTTTCCTGTCCTCCTGAAAAAGAAAAAGCGATGGTTTCTTCGAATAAAACGTAATTCTTATCCACTGCAGCTACGCGCGTTTCTAAATCGGATTGATAAGGATTCTCCCAAAATATTTTTCGCATGATAGCCCTACTTAATCGCAATGATTTTGCCATGTGTTAACGACTCAATGTCGCTGGAATTCAAGCTAAAAACAGCATTAGGTGTACCCGCTGCAGCCCATAGAACACTATGCTGCAGTAAATCTTCATCAATGAAAATATGGGTGATCGTTTGTTTATGCCCTACAGGAGGAACGCCACCAATAGCAAAGCCAGTGATATCACGCGTAAAAGGAGCATCTGCTTTAACTATTTTTTCACCCACCCATTGCTCAATGATTTTCTCATTCACACGATTGATACCACTTGCCAATACGAGAATCGGCTGATTTGTTGTTGCAGAACAAAATAACAAAGACTTTATAATTTGCGCTACATCGCATCCTATGGTACTTGCAGCGTCATGAGCAGTACGGGTACTTTCAGAAAGCTCAATTACTTCAAAAAATAACCCTTTTTGGGCTAAAGCGTGTTGTACGCTTTGAGCGCTTTTGCTTAATATTTTATGTTCATTAGACATGAGAAAGCCTCCTTATCGCCACAAAGAGCATTTTTTGGTGAGTTCGGAAACTTTTGCCCACTCACCAAATAAGACAATACCGTAATAGATTAGATCGTCTTCTTTTGTTTGAGCAGTTCTTTCGATTTGCTCTTGATATGTACCTATCGTCATTGTATCTGTGAAATCATTTAATAAAATATGTTCCGCTAGAGCAGCCTGACGTAATTTTCTTATTTTATTCGAGTTTTCGGACAAGATAATAAAGGGTATTTCCGAAATAAAAGGATGGGAGCCACCATCAGCATCTTGGTAATCAGTAAGTCGCAAATCCTTTTGACCAATAGCTGAACCTAGCCCAATACACATATGTGCTAAAGCATTCATGACTTTACCCGCATCAATACTTTTATTAAGTACTGCAACTAATTTGTTTTGGAACTCAGCAGACATCATTCACTCCTTAGTTTAACAATTTACAAAATGTGCGTTATAACGCATAATATCCTATATTATCATTGTGCGCCATAACGCACAATAGCTTGGGTGGATTATTTGTGGAAAATATATACAAACATATCGCAACGACTTTAAAAGATTTACGGCAAAAAAAGGGCTGGAGCTTGGACAAAACAGCCCTTGCTACCGGAGTAAGCAAAGCGATGCTGGGACAAATAGAACGAGAAGAATCCAGTCCAACCATTGCTACGTTATGGAAAATAGCAACGGGTTTTGAAGTCTCATTCTCTTCGTTTATTGAGGAAATCGACTCAACATCGAGTGAAGCAATGTATCGTACAGGACAGGTACAAACAATTCATCCTGACGATAAAAAAATCCGAGTGTTACCTCTTTTCCCTTTTGAGCCTCAATTAAATTTTGAACTATTTGTTATCGAATTATTACCAGGCTGTGAGCATTTATCACCTGCTCATAAAGATGGAGTAATTGAGCATGTGGTGGTGGCTCAAGGTACTGTAGAGGTTTTAGTAGATGGTACGTGGCAAAAACTCTCAAAAGGCGAAGGCATTCGATTTAATGCCAACCAGCCGCATGGCTACCGAAATCTTTTGGCCGAAGCAGCCACGTTCCATGATATTATCCATTATCCTGAGGCAAGTTAATGTGCAAATCGACTGGTAGAGATACGACGTAGGTCGGGCCCCGGCCCGACAATTCATTAATTTGAGATCAAAATTTTATTTATAAATTCAGACTTATGGAAAAATTGAGTCAAATCTAATGGAATATCCACATATTTTTTACTGTTAATCTTGTTGATCGATCAAATGGTATTTTAATCAAACATATACATTCCTTGTTCCATACGATTCGAGAACCCCAAGTTCCAAAGCGCTGACCTATAATGATAATAAGTACCGCAAGGAAGCGCTCATTATGAAGAAAGCGATCATTATTCTGGCAAGCACAGGATTTCAAGGACATGGAGACTTCTTTTTTGCGCTTAAATTAGCAGAGCAAATCAAAAATCAGTATCAAGGAGAGGCCCCTCCTATTTATGTAGTCAGTCAAGAGGAAGGCAAAGGAGCTATTGTACGGCTTCAAGGACATGCTGAGTTCAACGTTCAAGTCATCTCATCAACCCGCTTAAAACAGCGTATTGCAGAAAAGGCAATTGATGTGGGGCAAATCATTGAAGGTCCTGTATTCAATGACGAATGGCTCACAGAAATTAATGAGATGCTTCCTAAATCTGAAACAGGAATACCGTTACTTATGTTGCCAGAATATGGATTCAACAGCGATCAAGACCGAACAAGTCTCGCTCGCCATGCTGATTTTCGAAAAGAACTATCCAATATCAGATACACAAGAACACTTTATTCGGGTTTTAACACCGCTAAAAATGAAAAAGGAATTATTTTGAGCGCTCCTCCCCCAGCAGATCAGTTGCTTAATCAAATTGATGGAAAAGTCCGTGCACAAATCTATGGAGCTAACTCGCTTGCGAATTATCAGGCAAGCACTGAGCTGTCCATGCAATATAGTCATGATACTTATGTAGGTAATGCTGCTGAGCACTATCTACGTGTTCACCGAGAATTTATAAAAGGCAACAGTAAAAACCAGGATGTACTCCTGGTTGGCGGCAATCAAGAGAAAAAAATGGAGGCATTGGCGGCAATTAAAGATAAATTAATTGCCGATGGGTTTACCCACATCTCTTTTTTTAATACAGCCACACAGAAAGAGGTAGTGTTGTATCATAGTGATAGCCCGGGTAAAACATATAGAGCCATTTATGCTCCTAAAATGACGCACGAATCTATGATTGCCTGTACTGCATTATCAGGGCCACTGATGGGATCAACAGGCGACCAATCGCTAGGTGAAGCCACCAGTGCGAATAAAATCATGGTTTATGAAACACTGGCCCATAAAAAAGTGTTAATTAATGACTATGATAAGGCGATAAAAGAAGCATCACAGCAAAATGCCGCAATCAGCGAAACATTAACCCTTTTACGTAATGCACGCTCGGATCCTGAATACGCTCGCCTCGGACAGCTTTTACGAACCCCAGAGCTGCAAGCAAATTTTGTCAATGCCAGTCAAAATGTTATAAGAAATTCCAATTTTACGAGTGCGGTTGTACGTGAGGGCTTATTGTGGAATCCCGAAGAGGCGGTCCGCTTGTTGCAACAAAATAAACCCCATGATGCGATAAGGCTTATGCGCCAAGGAAATATTAATATTTTTACCACGGTAAATAATCAATGCATCATTGATTACGCTCCTGGAAAAGAGAGTTTCGGACCATTTGCACCATTTTACAGAGTAACCGAACAATTAGGTTTTGAGATAGTTACAACCAATAATCGTGTTGGTGCATTTCGGTTTATGGAAAGAGCCCAAATTAGTCCATTTATTCCGAGACCCGCCGATGGTAAAAGTATTTTAGCCGTCGCTTTAGATGCAAGAGATTATGGTTTAGTGGATGCTCTGCTGCAACGAGCACAAACACATCAAGACAAGCAAGCCATCGGTACTCTTTTACACAGCAAAAATCCTGAAGGAAAAACCTATCTTGCTCAGCTACAACAAGAGCATCCAGAAAAACAATACTCGATGACTAAAAAAGCAACTTATTTCTCTGCACTCACTCATATCAACAATGCCACTGTTGAAAATGCGCCTCAACGAGTCATGATGCACCATTCTTTTCAAGACCTTATGCGATCATTTGATACCTTTAATGCAGACTATGAAGATAAGGCGTTTATCGGTCTGTTATTATTAAATAAAAAGAGCATTGAGGCGGAATATAAATACGTTGCACCCGACAATCCCATGTTTGGCAGTAATCTCTACATTGCCGGAGAAACAGCCTTAAAAAATTTAGGGATTAATGCAAAGGCGCTGTCGCCTGAGCAGGAGAAAGAATATTTTAGTGCATTACAAAAAGCGATAGATGCCAGACCAGAATATCTAGCAAATCAATTCTTACTGAGTACATTCAATAAATATTCTGGGCTCCCTCCCCTTGATAAAAAACCTCAAATGTCCACTTTAGATTGGCGCGATGTATTAACCAATAAAAAACCACCACCACCCAATACGATCATCATGAAAACTGCAGATGGTGCTTATGTGATAGCTTCTGGAGCACATAATGCAGGAAATTTTGGCGCGATACATACAGCGCAACATTATAAGTTAGATAAACAAGGGTATATCACTATTACTCCCCCATCAATTGCAAAAAAATTGCCTAACGCACAATCCAAAGAATTAGATAAAGAATTCCGTATGTTCCAAACTGCACATCCTGAAGATCAATTGTTGCGTGAAAATATTGGCCAGCATAGTTATCTCGTCATGCCGCGAAGACAAGGGGAACAGCTTGATCGTTATCTCGAAAAAAACCCCGTGATCAATAATCATGAGCGCCTGGTGATGGCAGAACAATTTCTAATGGATTTAAATTCCGTGCACAAGAAGGGGATTAACCATAATGATTTAAAACCACAAAATATTATCTATGATCCCTTGCATCATAAAATGCAAATCATTGATTTTGGTTGTGCAGAAACAGTCAAAACAAAAATGAAGTATACTGACATTGAGTCCTCTGTATTTGCTTTTGAAATGCCACCAGAATACCTTAAAGGAGCAGATGCGCACCCATCAATGGATGTTTTTGCAGCAACACCCATTGTAGCTGAAATTTTAGGGGTGAATAAACGCGCACTGATTAGAGCCAGGATGAATGAAGCCTTTAAATCGATAGATGATCCAAAATTACAAAAAGACATTGCTGCAGAATTTGAAAAAGCAGCCAATCTGGGCGATGTTTTTTTTACACCAGCCATCCAGGCGCATAAAAAAAATCCTAATTTAGAGAAATTTATTACAACCTATGTTAATACGCCCTACAACTTTTCTCCTTATAAAGAACAATTGGGAAAAGAACTAATCGATATGCTCAACAGCATGCAAAGTCTCGATCCTAAAGATCGGCCTAGTATTGATGTCTGCCTAAAAAATCTGCATAAAATGACAACTCCTGCACCAATGTCCGCAGCAGGAAACCCGGCAGTAAGCGCCCAATTTAAGCAGCCATTATACGATATTAAAGCAGACCGCCCTCCTCCACCTCATCAGTCATTTGCTTATTATGGGCACAGCAAAACAGCACACATTGATGGTCATTCTAAATCTGGCGGCGCCACTGCCGCTGCAGGAACATCTCCACCAATTAAAGAACCCACGAATCCTAAAACCAATGCACCGCCATCAGATGGAGCTGCAGTAGCCGACCACGTGTCAACGACACTATTTAAAGCACAACTTGCAAATATGAAAACAGAAAAACCAACACCACCCAGTGAAAACCCGAACCCCTTATCTCCAGGGAACACTTCAGCTTCGCGTTAAGATTTGTTTATTATTGTGTTGTTAAATCCCGTTTGCAAGCAAACGGGATTGTATCTTTAATCTGGAAGCAAGTTAATTTAATCGTCTGATTGAATCAAGAGCATTTACTATACTTATATTAGTTCTCGTCTGATGGACATTCAGAAGAAGAACAACAAGAACAATCAATCGCATGCAAGATGAAAGCAGAGATCGCAGGAATGCGAGCAAGCGCTTCTGAACCTTCAAGTAAAGACGAAGAAGAGGAGGAAGAGGAAGAAGATGGGATAGCGTTCGAGAACCCATTCGAACATTAAGGGATGATTAAAATCGGCTCTACATCATCATTTCATCGCATACGGCTATACTTGCTGAATATGTGATATAATCCCGATAGCTAAAGAATCAATATGAGCTATTTTAAATTAATGGAAGGCATTGTAACGATTACTACTCATATATTTTATTGGAATTAATGAGGTTTTTTATGGGCATTGCTAATAAAAAAGAACTTGCAGAATATTGCATGGGGAGGAAGTTAATTTACAACTTTTCCTTTTACCCAACAGGTATCGCCAAAAAGATTTTGAAAAATTACAATTTTGATAAATTCAAAGAACCATGTAGACCAGGGGTCGACCATGCTGGATTGCTAACTTTGGCTGATGCGGTAATCTATTTAGCTACAACTGGGGATGGCGGTCGTCTTTATGACCGTCCTGACTTTAAAGAAGCAATTAAAACACAACGAAAGTTAGTTGATCTATATTATCAATTTGCTGACTCTATATTAAAAGAAACTGGCCCTGATTATTCTTTAACTTTTAAATATATAACCGAATTTAAAGTTGAATTTGAAAAATTCAAAAATTATAACTCTGTTTACCTAGATGTAAATACATACACAGGTATGATTAACTTCGTTGAAAAAGAAGTAACCAAACTTTATGTTCAACAGCAGCTTAAAGTTCTTCAAGAACTAGGTAAAAACTTTATTTCAGAAGAAACATGGATGGAACTAGATGAGTTAGAAATAGAGAGCTTTGAAGATAAAGCAAAAATGAAACCTATTTTATATCAAGTAAGAGATGAGCTACAGCAAAACTCTGCTCCTTCACCTGTATTAAACGTGTTATATAATATTTTAAAATTTTTTAATATTGAAAAATCTAGTGTTTTCAAAGGATTTTTCAATCAACAAAGAGCTAACGATGTAACTCAGCAAATCAGTAAAATCTTCCAGGAAGACTCTGACGAGATGGATGAGAACAGACCGCAGACTAGTTGTTTAATATCATAAAACCATTACCATACGTAGGTCGGGCCCTCGGCCCGACAAATCCTGATTTGAATAAAATTTAATTTATAAATTCTGACAAAATTGAGTAAGTAGGTTGCTAATTAGCTTTTCAGCCCAGTCCACGCTTGCTTATTTTTCATTATTAATGGGGCCATCACAGGTGAATAATTGTGTTCAAGGGATTTTTCTTGACTAAATGGCGATTTTAGAGAGTTTTTCTCGCAGTAAGAGTTAATTTCTGCCTCACTACCCATTAAATAATGACCTTTACCATCAGAAAAAGCATAATTGTCTTTATTTACCTCTTTCTCTAAAAACGCACGGCCTTTATCTGCCTGTTTTTGGAAAAAATCATTTGCTGATGCCTGGTCTGGAAAACACATACAATCACCGTTAACATTTTCCTTACCAAGATGTTAAAATCGCGTTTGTATAAGACCTCGTTTTCTTTTAATCTAAATTTCTCAAATTACAAAAGAATATGTTTCCTTATCGATGTTATATTCATCATCCGCATCACTGTCTAATTGTTTATTTAAAACCGCTCTGCTGATTACTCCAGTTGCCAAATCAATTTGAGATATTTTTTCAGGACATGCTTTTATGGAAACAATAGATCTCTTTAGGGTTTCTTCCAACATAAATGCGATTAAAAATCCAGGAAGCTCGATATCGTTTGGCTCTTCCTCTTCTTCATTTATATAATCAGGATAGGGTCCATAAATAACAGTGATTTGAGTTGATGGACTATGTAAATCTACGTTACACTCTTTTAGATATTTCGCTACATATCTGAAATCTTCATTTATAAATTCATCTATCTCCGCTACTGCTATTTGTAAATGGCTATCTAGAACTAAGTGTTGTTCAGTATTTGTGATGATCAAGCGCGTGCAATACTCAAGAGAGCTCTCTTGAAGACTAATAGAACCGTTACAATCTTTAAATATAAAAAGTCCCATTCCCTCTTGTTTAAGATGTGGCATAGCATTTCTCAACACGAGTTGAGAATCTATTTTTAATTCAGGAGACACCAAATATCTGTCAAAAAGATTAATACGCCAAGCTGGATTCCGCTGATGATTTGCAATGATTTGTTGAATGTATTCTGGCCATTTTTCATTACATTGATAACCCGATTTGTTCATAGTACAAATGAGTCTTAACTTTCCATTACCTTCGCTTTTATTTAACGCTGATTTTCGCTCAGAATTTTCATTAACGTCGAATAGTCTTAGTTTCTTTGTTACTGGGACTATTGTTTTATCTCGGGGATTATTTCTTCTATTTAAAACACTATATTTTCGTTTCATCGAGTATGTACCAATTCAAAAATCTAAAATAGCTATGGTTAATTTTTAAATATGAATTATATCATCGAATAGGACGTAGTAATTCAAATGAGAACAACCCCAATTTCTTATAGTTACACCGCCCCATAATCCTGGGGGACTAAAAGTATTTATCCATCTAAAACAAATGAACAAATTTGAATTTTTCAGTTTGAATAAAAATCCAGATTTGCTCAAAAGCTAAGAGCTCCAAGAAGTCGTTAACTACTGCAAAAACAGGAATGCGATTATAGGTTCAATTGAAGCAGTTGAATTTAAGAGTATATTTCAAAAACACCATGTTTATGTAAGATACAAACTACTATTTTAAGATTGAATGGAAGCTGGCCTACACATTGTTGTAAATAACATTTAAATGCATGTCACTAAATTGGGAGCGATACTACAAAGGATAACAATTAATTACATTGTAAAAATGGTAGCCAAACTAGTACCAAAAATTCTTACTCTGCTCCAATAATCCTATTAGGCCTTGATTTTACAATGCCGCTGATGTGAATCGAACACACGACCTTTTGATTACGAATCAACTGCTCTACCGACTGAGCTACAGCGGCGTATGAAAAGTATACTCAAGTTGGATGATGATGCAACTGCTTGTAATCATTCGTAATCTTGGAATCAAGCCAATAAGTTCTTTTTTATATAAAAACTAGTGAGTACAATCTCTTATTACTGGCTAATCTCTTAGATAAATCAATAAACTATGATTTTTTTCTGTAATAATTTTCACTAACTTAGTAAAAAAATACCCAAATAGATAAAAAATGATTTATAATGCCGTGCTGAAAAATTTTTTATATCAGTTAAAAAAGAAATTTAGTATAAATAGAAAATATTTCTAATTTTTTAATTGAGAATGGTTTTAAATTATTGCAGATGAATATAACATAGCGTCACCCAAAATTATGACAACTTGTGAGAAACAAACAGCCCGTGAAAAAGAGTAAGATTGAAACAGATAAACCTATTAAAGATAGTGGTTATAGCCGAAGATTGAAAGACCGTCATGTGCAGCTAATAGCCTTGGGGGGAATTATCGGCTCAGGTTATTTTTTAGGTACCGGTGAAGTAATTAACCTTGTCGGTCCTGCCGTGTTTCTAGCTTATATACTAGGCGGCTTGATTATTTTTCTCACCATGCTCTGCATGGGTGAACTTGCTGTGGCAATTCCCATTTCAGGCTCCTTTGTCACTTATACCGCTGACTTTATATCTCCATCCGTTGCCTGTGGCGTAGGATGGTCTTATTGGATCAGTTGGGTAGCCTATATCCCTGCCGAATGTGTTGCGGGGGGGATCATCATGGAGATGTTTACTGGCGTAAATGGTTATGTATGGGCTGTTTGTTTTGGCTTACTGATTACCTACATTAACCTTGCAAAAGTAGATACCTTTGGTGAAATCGAATTTTGGTTGGCTTTAATTAAGATTTTGGCTTTGTTTGGCTTTGTTATTTTAGCTATTTTAATTTTCGTAGGCCTAATCCACAGTCCAGAATCGGATGGATTTATTGGTTCTAAGTACATTTTCGGCGATGGAGGACTCCTTCCAAACGGGACCATGTCCTTATTAACCGCGATGGTTCTCTTGCTGGTTAACTATCAAGGCTCTGAAATCATTGGTCTTGCTGCAGGAGAATCAGAAAACCCTGCCCGGATGATTCCACACGCCATTCGCAATGTAACCTTAAGAATCCTTTTCATCTACATCATTCCCGTATTTTGCTTGGTATTAATTTTTCCTTGGCAAAAAGCTGGATTATCTAACTCTGTGTTTGCAGATGCTCTAAACTATTACAATCTCAAATGGGCCGGTGCTGTAACCAGTTTTGTGACTCTGAGCGCTACCTTATCTTGTGCTAACTCAGGATTCTATGGCACCGTTCGTGCTCTGAATGCTTTAGCTCGTGATGGTATGGCGCCTCATACTTTTGCTAAATTCAATCACAATTCAGTACCCCAAAATGCCATTATCGCAACCTTAATTACCATCTGGATTCTTCTAGGCGTAGGGTACTTTTTCGGACAAACCAAACTCTACATTGCCTTACTACTTGTATCTGGATTTACAGGAACTCTGGCATGGATATCCTTGTGCACCTCACAAATTCGTTTTAGGAATCGATTATACCAAGCTGGATATACCACAGCGAACCTGCGCTATGTGACTCCTTATTCCCCCTATACTGGAATCCTCGCAATCATTCTGATGTGTTTTGCCTTATTCTTCCTGGTATTGAATAAAGATCCTACCTATAAGCTTGCTTTTTACATCGGTATGGTAAGCTTTATCGTTCCTATCATAATCTACAAGATTTTTGATTTGTCGAAGAAAAGAAAGAAAGCACTGCATCTCAAGACGCGTGTTAAGTTCCAGGATCTCTTTCCTCCAGTATAATAAGTACAACAAATTATCAACACCAAACAAGCCCAAACTCATTTTGGGCTTGTTTTATTTTAAGCAAAAATTCTGAGGCTTACTCTCACATAAAGTATTTAATCCCCATAGATCGCTCTACCCTATTTTCTTTGTCAGTTGAAAATTGAGTATGGACCGTATGAAATAATCCTTTAATGAAACTATTATTTCTTTTTTGACAAAAAAAAGTACTTAATCCATCCTTTGATCCCCGCTTATCTTGTAATAACTTAACTCCATCTTGACCCAAAGGATTTAAACAGATGTCTAATCGCTCTAATTTTTTTATCTGTTCAGGTTTCATTTTAGCTATTGATTTAATAGTTAATTTATTATTATTAAGAATCATCGCTCTAATTCTTTGATTCTGATTAATTAAAGCAATAGCGCCAGCATCACCTATTGTATTTGTGCTTATATCGAGAAAGTTAAGTTTTTTATGTGCAGCAAGATACCTTGCTCCTCTATAAGTCATTTGATTATTACTGAGAATGAGTCGACGTACATTAGTTCGTGCTAAATTTTTTGCACATTTATCATCAAGTTCATTATCACTTAAAGTGAGTTGTTCTAAAGTCGAATTTCTTACAAAAAACTTCAAACCTTGGGCAGTAATATTCTTGTTACAACCGTTATTAGAACTTAGGTCTAATTTTTTAAGTGATGTCATATCCGCCATTAAGTACATCCCTTTATCGGTGATTTTATTGGCTCGTAAGGAAAGTACTTCAATAGTGCTTAATCTTGATAAGATTTTAACTTTCTCATCATCAATCATACAGCAATTCATTTTAATTCGTTTTAAATAGCTATTGCCGTTGATTGCGTCAACCAGTTCATACAAACGTTCCTTACTTATCTCTTGATCACTCAAGTCTAAAGACACTAAATCTGGTACATTATTTTGTAGTAAGGCAATTGCTTCATTTAAATTTATTTTTCTGTACCTAGGCATATAAGTCTCACATTTAAATCAAATTGGATTATAATTGAATTGTATAATCTGTTTTTGTACACGTTTAGAGTATAGGTTTTAATCCATGGCTATATGGCAAGATGTTTACGCCCTTGATGATTGGCTTCTGATTTTAAAAAGTTGTAAACAACATGATGATCACAATGCTGAAGAACTAATTAACAAATTATCTAAACTATTAGAAGAATATCATAATATTTCAAAAGCAAACTTAAAAAATATCCCCAAGAGGCAAAAAAAATTAGCACAAATAGCAGAGCTTGCTCAAGTGTATAAGGAATATTTAGGCAATCAATTTATAACTAAACAACAAGAAAATGTAATCGAAGATGAAATACCCTGTGCAGCTATATATTCAACTTCTAAAGAACCACGAAAAGATACACGTCTTAAAGGTTCCATAGATCCATGGATTCATGGATTACAGCAGAGAGCAATCAAAAAAATAAATTATCTAAATAAATTAAATGAGTATTATATACATGCAAATCCTAAATATGTAGGTAAGAAATCATTACTTAAAACAATTAAGACTGAAGAAAAAGAACATAATAAACAGAAATTTTTTCGCCTAAGTAGTGGCACCTTATTAGAAAAACAAGATCCAGTTCATCGACCTATTGAATTTATGCTGAAGGACTTAAAAAATAAACGCAACCCAGCAGAGTATCCAATGAATGCGGCCTTTTACCAATGGATTAAAAGCCGCACTAAGGCCCCATTTTTTCTTTGGTTAGAAAAACATCCACTCAGCACGGCAACCAGAGATTTAAGTGATAATTGGCGTGGTTATTATAAAAATAAAATGGGTCCAGTAAGTTATGAATCCCCAGAAAATCAATCGGTGCATATTGTAAATGTGGATAGAGATTATAAATTAATGGCTAAAAGAATAAATTCCGAAGATGAATTTGAATTAAATACAAATAAATTAGATGATTTTGTTTTTAAAATAGGCTGCCCGCTGGGTGCAGCTGCATTTGTCTGGGATGCAAAAGATAAGAATCATTTTTTCACCCATGTTCATGAATCTGGTACCTATCATCATTCAACGATGACTTCCGGTAAAAAGGTTAGAGGTGCAGGAATGTGGTTAGTTGAAAATGGGAAAGTCACTTCAATCGATAATAATAGCGGCCATTATAAGCCCTCCTCATTATCTTTGTATAAATTGATTTGTTTTTTGTATGATAAGAATCTACTTCATTCTGAGGTAAAAGTAGCTGACTTACTTAGACCTAAGAGATTAATAGACGAAAATGATCTGTTTAAGGGGAATCAAGAAACTTATACCAGCTTGAAAAGTTATCTAGAATGGGCAGAAAATCTACCCGAAATTAAAAAATATCTAAAAAGAAAAGATATTCTCCCTTTAAGTGAACAACTCGAAATTTTGGAGGCTAGTCCCAAAAAGCTTCATCTTTAAGTTCACTAAAAAATTAATGCAACTTTTGTCCATTAGGGACTTTAGGCTCGGATCTTATGAGGCATATCGCCCCATTCTCATCAGAAAATCCCACCAGCAAAAATTGGGAGGTAAAACCAGCAATATTTTTTTCACCTAAATTGACACACCCTACTACGGAACGCCCTAATAAGGTTTCAGGAGTATAATGTGCCGTCACTTGAGCAGAGGTTTGTAATACACCTATCTCTTTACCAAAATCTACCCATACTTTATAAGCCGGCTTCTTTGCACGAGGGAACTCTTCCACTTTAACAACGGTACCTGAGCGCAATTCAACTTTAGCAAAATCATCGAACGATATAATCATTTGAAACCTCTTCCTCATAAATCAGAAAACCGATTCATACCCATTAATTTACCGATACTACACTGTCGGTATTTAACTCAGGGACTAAGCTCTTTAATAAGATAAACAATTCATCGTTCTGATTTTCCTGACACGCTGTATTTAACAAACGCATAGTCTGAATTAACTCGTCCCAATTGAGCTCGCGGAATTTTGCTTTAAACAATTTTTCATGTTCCGTAGAAGCCAATTGTTCAGACTCGTGGAACAATTCTTCAAATAATTTCTCTCCGGGGCGTAATCCAGTGTACTCAATCATAATATCCTTCCCTGGCTCCTTCCCTGCTAAGCGAATCATTTGCTCTGCCAAATAGCTGATTTTAACAGGCTCACCCATGTCCAGAACAAAAATTTCTCCTCCTGTTCCGTTGACCATAGCCTGTAAAATCAACTGACATGCTTCAGGAATGGTCATAAAATACCGTTGCATATCTGGATGAGTTACTTTTATCGGACCACCACTTTGTAATTGTTTTTGAAATAATGGGACAACACTTCCCGCAGAACCTAAAACATTTCCAAAACGCACTGTAATGAATTGGGTGTTAACCCGTCCATTCAGGTTCTGACAATAAATCTCAGCAACTCGCTTGGTAGTTCCCATAATGTTGGTTGGATTTACTGCTTTATCCGTAGAAATCAAAATGAACTTTCCAACACCAACAGTAATGCTAGCCTTGGCAACAATCTGAGTTCCAAGTACATTATTTATCACAGCAACTCGTATTTGATCTTGTAACAGCGGAACATGCTTGTATGCTGCCGCATGAAACACTATTTCCGGGAGAAAATCAGCAAAGAGATGATTAATCGCTACTTCATCGGTAACACTGATCAATTTAAGTTCTAAAGGAATGTCTGGGAAACTTTCTCTCAGCTCGAGTTCAATTTGATATAAATTAAACTCGCTGTTTTCGACTATCGCCAAACTCTTAGGTTTAAGGGCTAAAACTTGTCGACATAGCTCTGAACCAATTGAGCCTCCCCCTCCAGTAACCAATACTCGCTTTCCAGCGATGCCCGCTGTTAATCGGTCCCATTGCAAGCTAACCTGATCCCTACCTAACAAATCTTCAATATTAACGGGTCTTAATGCATTAACCTCTACTCTTCCTGCCGCTAAAGCATTAAGACCTGGGAGAGTGCTGAATGGTGTTTGGGTTTCCTCACAACAGGTTACAATACGGCGCATTAATGAAGAACTTGCTGATGGAATAGCAATAAAAATCAAATCAATATCATATTCTTTGACTCGCTCAGCAATTTGGCTAGTCGTTCCCAAAACAGGAATTCCATGAACCTCTAAACCACGTTTTGCTAAATTATCGTCAATAAACCCTACAGGGATATACTGATTGGAACGTTTTAAATCACGACCAAGTCCTTCGCCAGCCATACCTGCTCCGATAATGAGGACTCGTTTCATTTCAGTTGACTTATTCCACTTAGCTCGCTTATCCCAATAAATTCTTCTCAATATTCTAAAACTACAAAGAAGAGTGGTTAAAATCAGACAATATAAAGGAAATACAGAGCGCGGAACTTCATGAAGTATTGATGCAACATATAAAACTGGGATTCCCAATACTGTAGCCGAAAGGGTAGCTTTTAAAATCCGCATGACGTCGTTCAATGAAAAAAAGCGCCACAGGCCACGATATGTCTTAAAATAGAAGTAACAAGAAACTTGAATCGTTGTTAACAGAGCCAAGGCAATAACGAAATGCATTGAAGTAAATATTTTCGCCGATGGGTGCATATTATAACGCAACCAATATGCTGTATACCAAGCCACCGGAATAGCAAGAATATCGCAGAGAAAAACTGGTAATTTTTTATGCAGTTTTTGCAGAAATATTGGCATTTTGTGTATCATACAAGAATCATCCTTCACTCATTTTATTTCTTATTATCATAAGATAGTACACTATGTTGATATGTATCTCATCAAAAATCACTACGAACCGTGGTAATCCTTAATTCACATCTATTTCTTTTCTGATGAAAGAGAAGAGGAATTTTCATATATTTCATAGCGATAAATTGAATCACGATTATTGCTCACATAAGTCTTACTTAGTTTATAGTCGTGATTGTTGCTCAAAGCTGTTTTTAAACAAACATCGCTCGGGGTATATATTACTCTTCCTTGCTCAATAAGCGAAGTTAAAATGATAAAT
Source organism: Legionella stuttgartensis (assembly GCF_977063405.2). Taxonomy (NCBI): domain Bacteria; kingdom Pseudomonadati; phylum Pseudomonadota; class Gammaproteobacteria; order Legionellales; family Legionellaceae; genus Legionella; species Legionella stuttgartensis. The sequence goes on along the minus strand of NZ_CDRUHA020000011.1, from coordinate 654,560 downwards.
GCTGGCTTTTTATGCAAAACTTCACTACAAAATTGCTCATACATCTGTTTTTTCGAATAGTGGGCCATTGTCAAATTATTTAAACAGTATGAATCAATATAATTTAATGGACTGGCATAAGGAATCAACCCGTTGTCCGCTAATACCACCCAATCGCTGGGAGCGGCATGACTATTTAACCAATCTACTACCTTAGTACGTAATTGTTCGCCTTTGACTGGATTTTGGGTAAAGTATCGGTAATCGGCCAAACTCATGGCTGGGACAAATAGAAACAAAACAACAAAAAAACTTAAATAAAAAAGCGATGCAAAAATGTAATCTTCCTTTTGTCTAATTACAAGCACTATTCTACGAATACCTTGTACTACCAAGGGAAACAACAGAGCAAAAGCAGGTAAAAAGAGTCGATTATCAAACGCCACCACAGGATCCGCATCTGCTAATATAATTAGGTAAACAAGACTGGGTAACCATAAAAAATAATGTCGTTTATCTTGAGACTTGATGCAGGCAGGCAAAGATATCAGAGCTAGAGGCCAAATTAATTTGAGGTAATGAATATCCAAAGAAAAAGAGAGCGATTGAGATAGTCCTTTACAATAAACTGAGTTAGGAAACAAATATCCAAAATAAGTGAGACGCCAAAAAAAATAAGGTCCATAAAACAGTATGAGGCTTAGACAAAAAAGTAATACTCCATGCCAGTATTGTTCTATTTTTTCTTTAGGCCTATCCCAACACATCAAAATAAAAAACAATAAAATAAATGCAGGTGCTTCGGGTCTTGTTATTCCAGCCAGAGCAAGCAAAATTCCAGCGCTTACAAAATAAGCTTTTCTTGGGGTTGCGCGTACATTAGGAAAAAGGTTATACCCCATACCTCTAAAACAGCAATATACGGCTCCACATATAAGTGCCTCATATACTGTAGTTTCTAAACCACTAGTCCCCCATATAATTTGTCCTTTATAAAATAATAAGCCCATACATGGAAGAAGGGATTCACGTATGGAAAGCCAAAGTCGGCTAATTAAAAAAATGAAGGAACACGTAAAAAGCAGCCCTAATAGACCAGCCATTTTTAAAGCAATTACCGGGTTACCTTTTAATAAGAGGGTTAAAGCGCCTAGAGCAACAAAGCTAAAGTTAGAATATCCTTCCACTGGAGAGTCATGCAGATTCCATAATATGCCCTCTCCAGCAGCCCAATGCTTGGCATAGCGCAAAGAAATATACATATCATCGATAGTAAATGGCCAAATTGCTTGGACCTGGAGAACAAATAAATAAACAAAGATTAAAATTAGAGTGCTGTCATACCAATGCACTCCAGATTTCATTGAGCTAAAGCCATAAACGTTAAAACTACAAAACACCAAAGATTAATTCGTGATAATCGATCACTTAAAAAAACAATCACGGGGTCATCATTTTCAATGTCTTGCGTTGCAAGCCAGGCAAAACGCCACAATGCGATCGCTGCAAAGGGAACGGTTAGCATAAAATAAAATGATTCATCTCGAGCATAAATAATATAGAAAACGTAGGTAAGGAAAGTGGTAAAACCAATTACCAGAATAAGCCAATGAAGTATTAAAGGATTATACTTCTTCAATACTTGACGTGTTGCATGCTTTAGACCTAACTGCATTTCCATTCGTCGCTTGTTTAAAGCAATAAAAAGACTAAGCAATGTTGCTGCAACAATTAACCAAATAGAAATGGGTAAGCCGATACCCAACGTCCCGGCTAATACCCGCAGCATAAATCCAGCAGCAATGCAGAGTACATCAACAATAGGAATCAACTTGAACAGATGATTGTAGGCAACATTAATGACTAAATAAATACAGAGTATAATCGCTAGTTTTTTAGAAATTAACCAACCTAAAGTAAGTCCAGTGAGTAGCAATAAAAACAACATAAAAATTGCTTCAGAAACAGAAACGCTTCCACTTGCTATTGGCCTATGGCGTTTGTGGGGATGCAAGCTGTCTTCGGTTCTGTCTTCAAGGTCGTTATAAATGTATATGGCACTTGAAATCAGGCAAAAGGCTAAAGAAGCGAGTAAAGCAGGTATAAAATATCCAGGAGTAGGTGTATAACAAAATCCCAGCATCACAAAGACGGCTTTGGCCCAGTGGGACACACGAAGAAGCAGAAATAAATGTTTCAGCCTTTCCATGACACTCACTATTTTTATATCATTTGTCAATTCAATCACCTTCTCTGTTCCTGTAAAATACAGCTCAGGCAACAAGTAGCGCCTAACTTGGGCCCCCAAATTAAACGACTTACATACCCAGCACATCTACTATAACTATAATCATTAAGTTTAAAGTATCATAATCCTGAAAAAATGCATCATTTCAAAAGCTTAATCACTAAATAAAATATAACCTTTCAATATATTGAAGCAATTTAGTAAAAAATAATCAAATAACATTGCATTTATACAATTACGAAGTAAGATAAAATATACAAAAGGAATTACACACGAATATTACATACCAGAATGCCAATGGACGGGGGGTTATCATGCACTTTATTCTTATACCGGGACGTATTGAAAAATTTAACAGCCTACGTAAAGCCTATGAAGAAGAAAAACATGTTGATTTGAATGAAAAACCTTCGATGATAGGAACACCTGTTTTTTTTGGAGGAACAGATGTTGTCAGTAGAAGCAAGCAGGTTTCATTTTTAGAAAAAATAAACACAGTTCTTAAAATACATTTACTTCACGAACAAGACATCAAAACTCCGGCACAACGACAAGTATATATCATTGCTGCACGATTTATGATTGCAGCAGGCCTGTATGTACAATCCCAAATCGGGAGTTCAAAACGAAATTCTGCCTTATACCGCATCATTGAGAATAATTTGGGAATAACTGATGAAAACTTCCTGGATGAGGAAGATAAAGAAACATGTTTTTTAACTGCAGAGCGGCTTATAAAAACGCCCCATGCCCTAGAGCATGCGAATGTGTTTCTCCAAAAGGAAGGACTTAAGCCATTTAGCGAGAAAGAATGGAAACAGTTTACAGATTATTTAGGGGAAATGTGCCATAAAAAAGAAGTCCCAGAACAAATCACCAAATTTCCCGTCATCTCCATCACGCAACCATTATTTGGCGCTGCCTTTGCATACGTAGGAGCCACTGTAGGTGTCGTAATAGCAGAGGGAGCTACTAACTCAACAACGGCGATATCCCCTCGGGTTCAATTAACTGCTCTAGTTGGAAGCACCTTATTGATTTTCAGTCCAGCAGGAGCAACAGGCGTCGCCCTCTTTGCACCAGTAATTGCAACGAAACTCTTTACATCTTTTTGTACAATCAGTTTGGCTCATCTTATGGGAACTGCAGCGGGATATCTTGGACAAGGCGTAGGAATAGGAATAGGTTTCCCTTTTGATGCCGCATATAATTTACTTTGGTCTATTTGCTCGCTCATAAGTCGTCACTACAGTAAAACACCAGAGCTTGCTCCTATTGATGGAATACGTATTGTTGATGGGGCTACAATCATTGCGGGCATTCCTATTCAATGGGTTGCTGAGAATGCTCTACCAGAAGGGTGTACTAAAAAAATTCTTGAAATAACTGAAGAAGGTGAAATTCGTATTGAAGGAGAAGAGGTAAAAGACAGTAACACTCCCATGCAAATTCCCTCTGAAGTGCTTGAAGAATTAAAAAAACAATTGGCAACTCGCTCCACTCAAACACCTGAATCCACTGGAGTCGAGCAAGAAAAAGACGCAAGAAAAACCTCAAAAGAGGAAGAGGCTTTAGGAGACTCATTCTCCCTTGTATAAGCTGTTTCTGTTGAAAATACAATGGGGGGTAAGAAAAACTCAGAAATGCATTTCGTATTGCGATGCAATATCATTGCATTTCCGAGTTCCTGGGTCATGCTGTGCTACACCCAGGTTATGTATTAGGGTCGATTATCCACTTCTTTGCGCTGACTAGGCATGAAGTCTTTTCGATCAAGCCCCATTGCTACTGCTAAAGCTCCCGCAACATAGATAGAGGAATAAGTACCTATCACAATACCAATGATCAATGCCAGAGAAAATCCATGAATGGCTTCACCGCCATAAATAAACAGAGCAACCACCACAAAGAGCGTCAACATGGACGTCATGATGGTACGTGATAAAGTTTGGTTAATCGAAATATTCATAATTTCTATAGAGCTGGCACGACGAATTTTCACGAAATTCTCACGCACCCTATCAAAAACTACAATGGTATCATTTAACGAATACCCAATGACTGCTAACAAACCCGCCAATGCCTTAAGATCAAACTCAATACCAAAAAAAGCAAAGATACCCAGGATCAACACAGGATCATGGACCAAGGCAACAGCAGAACTCACTGCAAGTCGGTATTCAAAACGCATGGCAATATAAATCATCGTTGCTAACAAAGAAACAACGACAGCCAGGGCTCCTTTAGTCGCTAGCTCTTGCCCTACTTGTGGCCCAACAAAATCGACTCTTTGTTTTGCGGCCCCAGGCAGAGCACTCATGACCTGATCAACCAAGCGAGCCTGTTCTTTGTCTTCTCGAGGAGCAATACTAATTAATACATCTTTAGAAGTACCATAGCTCACTACCTGAGCTTCCTTAAATCCTGCCTTACTCAAGCTTTCCCTGATTGAAGGTAAATCTGCAGCAGAAGAATATGAAACTTCTATTTGAGTTCCACCCGTAAAATCAAGTCCCCACTTCAAACCATGAATCGCTAAAGCACCAATAGAAAGTACAAAGATCAATATGGAGAAGCTCGCCGTCCAACGACGAGCACCCATAAAGTCCACATTTGAATTTGGATTAAAAAATTCCATCTGAGCCTCGCCTTAAATACCAATAGATAATTTTTTAACAGCCCTACCACCATAATACCAATTTACAATTCCTCGAGTGTACGTAATACCCGTTAACATGGAGGTCAGCAATCCTAAAGAAAGCGTTACAGCAAATCCACGTACTGGTCCTGTACCCACAGCAAACAAAATGATTGCTACGATTAAGGTAGTCACGTTTGCGTCAAGAATCGTAGAAAATGCACGCTCATATCCTGCATTAATTGCAGCCTGAGGTGATAATCCATGCCGCAACTCTTCGCGAATACGTTCATAAATCAGTACGTTAGCATCTACCGCCATACCTACCGTCAATACAATCCCGGCAATACCTGGAAGGGTTAAGGTTGCATCGATCACAGACAATAATGCACAAAGCAGAACCAAGTTAAGCAGCAGCGCAATATTAGCGATAAGACCAAAAAGACGGTAATAAACCAACATCAAGATGAGGATTAAGCCCATGCCAACTTGCAATGAAATAATACCTCTACGGATATTTTCTTTACCTAAAGTCGGTCCTACGGTGCGTTCTTCTATTGGATAGATCGCAGCAGGCAAAGCCCCTGCTCGAAGCAATAACGCCAAATTACTTGCTTCTTTACTATCAGTAAGGCCAGTAATTTGGAAATTATTACCCAAAGCATTTTGAATGACTGGAGCACTAATAACACGCTCTTCTCTATGAGTAACTCTTTTTTCCACTCCATTTACAGTTTGAATGGAATTTTTTGTTTCAACATAAACAATGGCCATACGTTTACCAATATTCTCGCGAGTTACTTTGGTAAACAAACTTTCCCCGCCCCCACCAAGTTGTATTTGTACTGCTGGAGTCGCTGACTGCTGATCATAACTGGAAACTGCTGAGGTAATTGAATCACCACTCAATACCACTTGTCTTTTTAACAGAATAGGACGTCCATCCATTATCAGTAACTTATCATTGACAGGAATAGCCCCAGTTTGTTTCGCAATTTGCGGGTCATTATCTTGATCTACCATATAGAATTGTAAGGTTGCAGTTCCACCAAGAATTTGCTTAGCACGAGCTGCATCTTGAATTCCAGGTAAGTCAACAGCTACACGGGTTGCCCCTTGTTGTTGCACTACCGCTTCACCAACGCCTAACTCATTAACTCGATTTCGTAAAATACTCATTGTTTGTTCAATGGTATTTTGACGGGTATTGTTTAACTCAACGGGTGAAATCGACACTAAAATTTCATTGCTTGTTTTACTTTTTACAAAAACAAGATCAGGGATTTTTTCCTTTAAGCCCAAATAGGCATTATTCATCGACTCGCTATCACGGAAATGTAAACTTACGCCTTTGTCTGCTACATAACGAATACCGGTATAACGAATACCAAGCTCTCGCAATTCTTGACTGATATTTTTCATTACCCCTTCATAACGACGGCTAATCACACTTTCCACGTCAACTTCTAACAGAAAGTGTACTCCTCCGCGTAAGTCAAGACCTTGTTTCATTGGGGCCGCACGAATAGAGTCCAACCATCTTGGTGTAGATGGAGCCAAATTCAAGGCTACAGTATATTGAGATCCCAAAGCATTCTTAATGGCATCGCGAGCTAACAACTGGGAATCAGTAGATGAAAATATAACTTCAACGGACTCACCTTGAGTGATGAGTGATTTATAAGATAGATTACCTTTTTTTAAGATATCTTCTACCTGGTTTTTTAGTTCATCATAATCCACAGGTGTTTCAGACGAAATTTGTACTACAGGATTTTCTGTATACAAATTGGGTATGGCGTAAATAAACCCAACCACTGCAATGATAATCAGCAGCAGGTTTTTCCATAAAGGATATTTATTTTGCATTTCCGTGTCCTGACCTTCTTAAAGCGATTTTAAAGTGCCTTTGGGCAATACTGTGCTCACAGCACCTCTTTGTATATTAATCTCGACACCTTCGGCAAGACTGATCTTCATATATTGCTCATCTAAACTAACTACTTTAGCTAATATACCGCCTGAGGTAATAATCTCATCGCCTTTCTTTAAGCGGCTTATTAAATCACGATGTTCTTTTGCTCTTTTGTTTTGGGGTCTTATAAGCATAAAGTAGAACAACACAAAAATAGCGGCGATCATAATGAGCGAAAAAGTTCCATCTGCTTGAGGCGCTGCTGTAGTCCCCGCTGCAGCTAGAGCATCACTAATAAAAAAACTCATATTGTCTCCTTTAATCTACTATTGATAATCGCGTGACATCATATAGCGAATTGGTCTTAAGGTAAATGAATCAACGCGGAAATTAAAACAGTTTTTCACAATAGTAGTTTTTATTTTGAACTATAATTTTCTATAAGCATTTAAAAGGGAATTCAAATGAACCAATTTAAGGTCTTTATTTTTTTATTTATAATGACCTATTTGCTATCAAGTTACTCATCGACAGTAATAAATCCCAATGCTGCAGATAATACCAAACAACCCACAGTCCTTATTATAAAAAAAGTACCTCTTGTCATTCACGGGAAAAAAACAGAAGTATTCAAAATTGAGCAACCCGATGGAACTTGGGGGTATCGTGGAGTACAAGGACAATACTTTGATACAATTGTTAAAAATACCACCGATAAACCAACAGTAATTCATTGGCATGGGTTAATTTTACCTAACTCACAAGATGGAGTGCCTTATGTAACGCAACTCCCAATCCCTGCAGGTGGTGAATCTCATTATCGGTTTAAACTACACCAATCAGGCACTTATTGGATGCACTCGCATTTTGATTTACAGGTTCAACGCTTTCTTTCCGCTCCATTTATCATTACCAACCCTAATGAAAAGAATAAAGAACACGATGTGGTTTTATTTCTTGCCGATTATAGTTATAAAAAACCTAAAACGCTGTTATATGAATTAAAAAACAAAGGATCTATGCCGCTAAAAGCAATGGATAGTATGAAGCAAAAAACACCCACGTATAACAAGTCGATTGACAATGCCTCTAAAGCTTCAAAACCTGATTTAAATGATGTGACTTATGATGCTTTTCTAACAAATTATCATAGTCTTTCTAATCCGGAAATTATTCCTGTCTCCAGCGGAGAAACAGTTCGACTCCGCATTATTGATGGCGCAGCAATGACTAATTTTTTTATCAATTTAGGCAAACTTACAGGCAAAGCAATTGCTGTTGATGGACAACCTATCCAAGAAATAGAAGGGAATCAATTTCAACTGGCGGTTGGACAACGTGTTGATATTCTCATCAAAATTCCTAAAGGTGAAGGCGCATATCCTATTCTTGCTCAAGGAGCTGGAACCCAACTGCAAACAGGACTCATTTTATCTACTCCAGGCGCTTCTAAAATAGCAGTTAGCGAAAAAGCACCTACACTCGCAGGTGGACTAAACAATGAACAAGAATTGAAAACCCACGCCTTATTTCCTCTTCCTGTAAAACAACCCGAACAAACCCTCACTGTTACTTTAGATGGCGATATGATGAACTATATTTGGAAAATGAATAATCAAGTCTGGCCTGATATTACTCCATTACGTGTTGATAGAAACAAACGAATTGAAATCGTTTTAATTAATAAAACGAATATGGCTCATCCAATGCACTTGCATGGCCATTTATTTGAAGTCACAGAGATTGATGGCCAATTACTTAAAGAGGGCCCCATGCGAGACACGGTTTTAGTTTTGCCTCATTCCATTGTCAAAATACAATTTGATACTGACAATCCAGGAAACTGGATGTTTCATTGCCATATGCTCTATCATGAGGCAACGGGAATGATGACTTTTATTAATTATAATGGCACCAAATTACCAGACTTCAAAAAAGATTATTTTCATAAATAAAAGTCCTTCTTCCATCACAATGATATTAAAATCTAGCGGCATTCAAGACCATGGTATCCTGAGGAGTCTAAAACCTAGGATCTCCTGATTTTTACTCATATCCCTTCTAGACATCCCTCACTACGCCTTGCAATTCACTTAAGTTTAACTTCATTTATAACAATACCCACGTCCCGCGGCTTGTCCGCGGGATCCAGGGATTGAGGTACTCAGCTCGCTTTTTCCTCGATGCTGCGAACAAGTCGAAACATATAGGGCTCAGTGGCTATCGAGGAAACTTAACCCGGGTTTAGTCCCCCCGGTGTTTATCTTACTCATAGAATCGAGTCCATTAGCCAAATGATAAACGCTACGAAACCCAGCCTTTTTTAATAACATCAGAGCGCGCTGACTTCTTTGACCTGATTGACAATAAATAAGGATGGGCTGCAAAGAATTTAAATCATTAAGGCGATCGGGCAATTCAGACAGTGGAATGAATAGTTCACCTAAATTATACCTATTATGTTCTGCCTCTGTTCTTACATCCAACAATAATGCATCGGGATATTGGTGCAAAAAGCTTGATAAATCATCCGATGATACTGCAAAAGACTGCAAGTCATAGGATGATACGCATTGAGTAAAAACATTTTTTTCCATTGCTTGACCGTAAACACAGAACTGACATTCTTTATTTTTTACCAAATGAATATTTTTCATTTCCATCGATAAAAAATCGATACACAGCAAACGATTCAATAGAGAAACACCACTTTGAGTTATCCATTTGATAATTTCTGTGGCTTGCAAAATTCCTAGCAAACCAGGGAGCGGTCCTAAAACCCCACCATTCTGACAATTTGCAACTGAATCAGGAATTACTGGAAACAAACAGTGTAAACATGGATTTTCTCTACCATAAAACAACGAACAATGACCTTGGAATTGGTATGCACTGGCATAAACGTAAGGTTTTTCCAAGCGATAGCAAATACCGTGGGTCAAATAACGGGTATGAAAATTATCCGAACAGTCAGCAACAAGATCATATTGTGAGATTATATCCTCAGCATTCTCATCATTTAAACGAACGTCATAAGCCTGAATGTTAATATTCGAATTCAATGCCTGCAATTTCATTTTTGCAGTGGTTGCTTTGAGTTGGTGGATGTCTTTTTCCTGATAAAGTATTTGACGATGTAAATTACTTTCTTCAATACGATCATCATCAATTATGCCTAAGGTCCCTACCCCAGCCCCTGCAAGGTAGGGGAGTAACGTCGCGCCAATTCCTCCCGCTCCAACACATAATACACGTGCTTTTTGAAGTTTTTCTTGTCCATGAAGGCCTATTTCTTCTAATTTTATTTGCTGTGCATAGCGCTTTAATTCGGATGAAACAGCCATATTGAGCCTCTCATTGTTCCATTAAACTCAAAAGTTTCAGCGTGGATTGCTGTGGATCTGCAGCTTCTGTAATTGCAGAAATAAGAGCAACACCTTCAACACCTGTAGCTACTACATTAGGCATACGCTCAATATTAATTCCCCCTATTGCAACTAAAGGATAATTTAACGTACGTTTCCAGCGCTGTAAGCATTCAATGCCTTGAGCTGCAAAAGACATTTCTTTGCTTGTTGTTGGAAAAACAGGTCCAATTGCAATATATGAAGGACGCAGTGCATGCGCTCGTGCGACTTCGTAGTAACAATGAGTACTCACTCCAAGCAAAAGCCCTTGTTTTCTAATTGCATCAAGATCTGCTGTATCCAAATCAGATTGACCTAAATGTACTGCTTCTGCATTTAACTCTAACGCCATTTCCCAGTAATCATTTATAAATAAAGTAGCCTGATGCTTTTTAGCCAAAGCAATACTTTGCCGCATCTCCTCTTCTAGCGTCTTTGTTTTTTCTTTAATTCGTAATTGGATGGTTTTTACCCCAAGATTCAAGAGCCTTTCTACCCAGGAAAATCGATCAACCACCGGATAAAGACCTAATCGATGACATGGCTTAAATGGTTGCGGCACTTCGTACAATGGTTTAGATGCAAGATAAGGTAAATCTGATTCATCCTCTGGAAAACCACCGTAATAAACACTCTTTTGTCCTCGACGTATTGCTTGATGTACATACATTTTACTAATGATTAATGCATCTTCAATTAAATGACCAAGAGCCAGTGCCCCAGTAATTGCCGCGGAGAGAATTGATCGAAGTTCTGGGTATTTTGCATCAGAAACACAATTTTGAGTCAGCCAAAAGCAAGTAGTACCATTGGTCCAATAATCATGCTGCCATGAGGAATTCTGGATAGGCGATCCTAGGAGAAATACACTTTTAGCACCAAGAGTTAGGAGTTTATGTGCCGCTTCTTGCATGGCTTGGTGTGTTCGGACCTGGCCATTTAAAATAAATTCAGTTTCACGTGTATTCAGCACCAAAACATCGGCAAAAGAAAATCCTGCGCTTACATTACTCCTGTTTTCTTCAGCATTTTTGGATAAAGATAAGTTAAAATCCCGAACTACAGGCCCCGTAAAATGATTGAGAATCTGAAAGTCCTCAGCAGAAAATCGATCTTCTATTTTGATCGCTGCAGGCTGACTTTCTTTATGAAATTGCAGTGTTTGCTCAAGACCCAAGCCGCGAAATGTTTGTCTATCTGCTTCATTATTAGTGTTGGTCCACACAATAGTCATAATGCAATCTCCTGATGCCAAAATGGCGTGTCGATTAAAGGAGTACACGATTGTGCCGTAATTCGTTCAGGCATAAGACCTGCTTCAAAAGCAAGGCGTCCTGCGATGACTGCATGTGAAAAAGCTTCAGCCATAGTCACTGGATGAATCGATGAAGCAACTGCACTATTTAACAGGACCGCATCAAAACCTAATTCCAAAATACGTGCTGCATGAGAGGGTTTCCCAATTCCTGCATCGACAATCAGAGTTACATCAGGTAATCGTTGCCGTAACGTCTCCAAAGCAAAAGGATTAAGTAATCCTTTTCCAGAACCGATAGGAGCGGCCCATGGCATCAAAATCCGACATCCGCAATCCACTAAACGCTGACATAAAACTAAATCATCAGTACAATAAGGAAACACTTCAAAGCCTCGTTTTACTAATTCGGTGGCCGCATGCAACAATTCGAAAGGATCGGGTTGTAAACTGTAATCATCTCCTATTACTTCCAATTTAATCCATGAGGTTTGAAATAATTCGCGTGCCATTTCGGCTGTAGTAATCGCAGTTTGCGCGTCACGGCAGCCCGCAGTATTAGGTAGTATATTGCAATCCAAAGACTGTATGGTTCGCCAAAATAAATCGCCCCCCATATCACAAGGCATTTGCCGTTTTAAAGACACCGTAATCACGTTGGTTTTAGAGGCTCGGACAGCATCAGTCATCACCTCAAGTGATGGATAGCCCGCTGTACCCAAAAGCAACCGACTTGTTATGGGTTTATCTGCTAAATACCACATAGCCTATCCTCCTTGCATCGGAACAATTAAATCAATACGATCTCCTTCACACAATATAGTTTTTGAAAACATATACTTAGGAACAAACTGATTATTTATTGCGACTGCTACATGTGCGGCAATACCTACTCTCTGCTCAAGCATTTCCTGTAAGATACAGGATGAATCAAGAGTGAGTGGTTTATCATTTATATAAACGATCATGAATAAGCCTCCCAAAGCTCAGGATAACAAATGTCTTTTTGATTGCTCTTTAATCCACGTAGAATTTCCTCTACTAATGCCGGAGCGATTAAATATCCATGCCGATAAAGTCCATTCACAGCAATAAATTGCGGGGCATATCTTATGCGGGGCTGATGATGCACTAAAGTCGGGCGACAATGGGTCACAGTCTTAATTACCCGGGCTTCAGCAAAACCTCGATGCACATAGTATGCCGCAGTTAATAACTCAAGTGTTGTACGCACTGAAATGGGACTGGAATCTTCTGTCTCTAATTCGCTGGCACCGATAAGGTAATAAGAATTAGGACGTGGTGCAATATAAATATTATACCGTGGATGCAAGAGACGGATTGGTCTTTTTAATTGAACATCAGGTGCATATAGCCAAAGCAGTTCTCCACGAAGCCCACGTAAATTTGGAAAAGTACTTTTCGCCCCAAGCCCCCTGCAATCAAAAACAAAATCAAATGGATATGACCTCCCTCCCATTTCTATCTTGCCTGGACTCACACCAGAAACAAAAGTATGATCTCGCCAGATTACACCGCACTGACACATATGTTTTTTAAGTGCCAGCAACAAGGTCTGATTATCAAGTTGTGCTTCTTTAGGAAAATAATAAGCCATTTTCAACTGATGCAGTTCAGGCTCCAGTTGGCTTAGTTCATTTTGAGTGAGTAACTGATAACAAGAATCACTTAATTTATTTACAATTCTGCCACTAAATTGTTGCCATTCTGCTTTATCTTGAGGATGGTGCACCACAAGGCATCCTTTTTGGCGAAAATACACGGGGTCAGCTAATTGATTTAGAATGGACTCCCATAAGCGGTCAACCGATTCCATTCCCAAATTAAAAATCACTTGGTCCGCTTTATCCAGTTCAGACATGGGTGCCAAAAGCCCTGCTGCTGCATTACTGCAATTATTAAAAAAACTTTCCGCCTCAAATAATGTCACTTGCCAACCATCATTTTGTAAACGTAAAGCCAATAAACACCCCATAATTCCAGCACCAACAACAGCAACATTTTTCATTTAATTAGAATCACTTTTCTCAATAGACGGAAGCCTGAGTGCAGTTGCATTCAGGCAATGCTCTTAATTTCACTCACTAACACAACACGCAATAGGTTCCAGCTCAGAATGAGGCATCTTAGGAAGAAACTCATTTGTATAACAAGCATTTACTGCAAAGGACTCATCGATAATTCCCAAATGCTTGCCGAAACGCCCTACTTTACTCCAATCACGTTCCACATTTAAAAGTGTCCGCGAGAAAAAAGGTAAACTACGGATGAAAATTGTATGATACATAGGGGTTCTTAATTGAGGTTTTGCCCTACATAAAAGTTCATAGGCTTCATCTGGATTTTCGGTGGTAAAGGCAGCTCCACGTTGAGTAGCATTGAGAAATCCTTTAAGAATTTCAGGTTGTTTTAACATGCGTTCTGGCACAATAAATTGAATGGAACAAAAGCAGCAGCAACCTAAGCCAGCAAGCTGATCGATACGCAGAAATACCGTTTCGCCTCGTAAATGCTCTAATTCAACTTTTTGAAAATTAATAAAACCAATGCCTGTATCAACAATGTCACGACAAATCGCATCAGTAACATTCATGCCAATGCGAACTGTTTCATAACTGGAAGGCTCAATTCCCGCTAACGTTGCCAAATTATCGATAATGATTTTACCAAACTCCCCAATGTAACCAACTCGTTTGCCAACAATATCCTGAAAGGAATTGATGCCACTGGATTTAAGCGCAATCAGACCTGTAGGAGGCTCATCCAATAAGGTACCAATTGAGGTAACAGGATAACCTTTTGCGCGAGCCGCTAAGGTATGAATCATGGCCTTGACCCCAAAATCAACATGGCCCATACCTACAATTTCAGTCACATCGCTTGGATCGCTGGGCTCTAAAATCGCGAGTTTTATACCTTCTTGTTGATAATAGCCTAATGCATGGGCCACAAAAATGGGGGTATGATAAGGGTTCGCATACCAATTAAGTAATAGGGTAGTTCTCGTAGATAACGCGCTCATGCCATAGCTCCTTGTATTAATTAATAAAATAGGATGGCTAAAGATATCGCGTTAAGACTTAATAGAAGAAATGAATCTGCATTCTGCGAACCGTGAATAACTTATAAAGACTACCCCACCATACGGTACAGAGTACTCTAAGAGATTAACTGCTCAAAAAACGAATACAGATTTAAGGCGTTCTTACGCTGGTATGAACCAGATCAAGTTCAACGGGTATTTCTCAGACGTTTATCACGACACCCCGCGCCATCAAATTGCCCGTAATGCTAGCTGGTATGGGAAAAACTGTCAAATATTATAAGAGGCCTCTCATCCGCTCTGACGAGTCCCTTCTCCCCCAGGGGGAGAAGGGAGGAAAATTGCTCCCTCCATGCATGGAAAGAATACCGCATGCCCCTCTCCCATTTATGGGAGGGGGCTAGGATGAGGGTAAAAAAATCCTCAACTCACCCCATAATTCTGCACATAAAACACATTATGCTGAATCAAAAATCGCTGACATAGCAAAGGAGTATGGTTCAATAAATGATGCAAATAAGCGCGAGTAAATTGTTGCGAACACGTAGGGCAAACACAATTCGCATCGATCAGTTCAAATTGCATCGCTGTTTTTGCATCCATTAGATCCACAGTGCCTGTATTACTATACACTCTTCCTTGCATTGCGGCTTGGGCTGGCTCATCCGTTTCAATAAATCCTATTTCCAGATGACGCAAACGTTGGATTAACTCAGCATCAAAATACCCCACTACATAACGAGGGATATGGGACCATTGTTCTAATTGAACCCAATTAGGCTCATTTAAAATCTTAAAATAAACCCCATGTGGTTTAATAACTGCGTGCTTTTCGAAATCATCACTATGAATAAAAGGGACAATTTTCTCATCCCAATTATCCCAAATTTGCGGGAAATCGCGCATGATATTTTTGGGTAAGAGTACTACATTAGGTTTAAGATGCTGAATCAGTTCGATGAGTTCCCACGAGGTCAATTTGACTCGAGAACCATCGTACGGAGACTTAAGAACATAAACTTTTTCTTTATTAGCAATGAGTGATGAGGCATTAATTACCATCATCCCAGGACATGCCAAATAATTCGCTAAATCAGATATTTTTTGAAGTACATCCCGACCAGGCTTATACAACAAACTTTCTAATGAATAGGATGCTGCAGTAACCTTTGCCTCTTGCCAATTTGCCGTTGTAAGACACAAACCTGCTTCAGAAGTTAAAACAGGTATAAAATTTTGTATTGCAGCCAACATTCCTGATCTCCTGATTTATAGCAATAAACTGGTGTCACCATAACTAAAAAACCTGTATCCTTTTTCAATTGCTTCTTGGTAAAGCATCATTGCTTGTTTATGGCCAATAAACGCTGAAACGAGCATTAATAAAGTAGACTCAGGCAAGTGAAAATTAGTCATTAATCCATCGCAAATCTTAAACTCATATCCTGGGTAAATAAAGATATCTGTGTCTTTGCTACATGGAGTTAGTATTCCATTTTGTACAGCACTTTCAAGACTACGCAAAGCGGTTGTACCTACGGCAATTACTCGATTTCCTGCAGCTTTTGTGGCATGCACTGCCTCACATAATTCAGGGCTAATTGTAAAGCGCTCACTATGCATTTTATGATCTTTGATATTATCACAACGAACTGGTCTAAATGTCCCTGCTCCTACATGCAAAGTAAGATAGGCTACAGAAACTCCTCTTGAACGTATGCTGGATAATACAAGCTCATCAAAATGCAAACCCGCTGTGGGAGCAGCAACAGATCCTTCGTATTTTGCATAAACTGTTTGATAACGATTCTGATCCAGAGTTTCATCATTACGGGTAATGTAGGGGGGTAATGGAATATGTCCTATTCCATTCAATAAATTTAAGACATCCATATCCGCTTGACAAAGAAATAAATCATCGTGTCTATCAATCACTTCAATTTCTTTATTTTGTTCCAACTTAATCTTTGAGCCAGCTTTTAATGCTTTACTGGCCTTAATATGAGCAAGAAATGTCGACTCACCAGTAATACGTTCTACCAATAATTCTACTTTTCCCCCAGTAGTTTTATGGCCATAGAGTCTGGCTGGAATTACCTTGGAATCATTCATAACCAATAAATCGCCAGGATTTAAAAAATCAGCTATTTCACGAAACTGGTAATGACCATATTCACCCTTCTTTCGATCATAGGTTAAAAGACGTGAGTCACTGCGATTAGCCAATGGATACTGCGCAATAAGCTCTGGGGGTAAATCAAAGTAAAAATCCTGTTTATTCATAGAGCAACCTGAAAATAAATTGCCGCTATTATACACGGATTACAACCATTCATCATCCCTGATGAATAAGAGCTGAATTACATTATATTAAGGGAAATTTCGTTACTCTTTTTTTCGCATAGTCACATCCACCTCAGGCGTAGGTGCTACATCCTTTATCAAGCGTTTGGCACTATACAACCATTTGAGCCTCCTATCGGGCTCCATAATCTTCTCGGGTGTAACCTCTTCGATTAATTTATTAAGCTCTCCTTTAACTTCAGAAGATATTGAGGAGTTCTTAATAACATTTTGTACTTTTTCTATATCCTCTTTCTTGGGGGCTTTTATTGTCAAAAACTCAAAATTTTCAACCATTTGCAAATAGCTTCCTTGTGGATTAGGTTTTGGAGTAGGTGTGTGAGTACCTAATATCCGTGTTTTTTGAGCTTGTGCATCGTTTAAACATTGCCCCATAGTCTCTCTTGCTTGACGCATCTCCAATCTTTGATTGACCAATACATCCCTTAATTTCAAATGTTTCTCTTTGCGCTGAATTTGGTTATGTAAATTTTCTTGTATTTTATCCATAAAATTAAAACGAGGGGTTTGAATACGTGCTTTTGTTTGATCAAAATTAAGTTTCGCTTGTAGCCAATCTTCTTCGGTTAAATTCGCAGGATCCACATCTTGTGCGATTAAAGCATATGAACCATCACTTTTTTGAATAAGACGTTTTTCATCCTCGGGTTTGATAATAAAGCGAGCCTGAGTAAAATCAAAAACTTGTTCTAATTGATCGTTAAGAAGTATTTTCTTGTTTCTCATAACTTTTAACGCAGAAGCCAATCCTCGTTCACGCAATTGCAACCCTTCAATTTCAGTGTCGAACTGTCCGAAATAAGTTTGTCGCGATTGAAGTTCCTGTATTTGAGCTCGAGTTTGTTCTAAAGCTAAACGAAATAATTCCTCATAATTCGTCACTGTTTGGCTCAGATGAACTTGATGAAAATTGAGTTCATGCTCAAGTACTTTAATGTGTCTACTAATGCGACGCTCCTCAATTTCTTGAGGCCTGCTCTCTTCGGAGTTTGTATTTTTATATATTCTCTCTTGTTCTTTAAACGCTTCAAGATCTTTCATTAGAACGGTTATTCTTCGTTCGGCAACAGTTGAAGGCGATTCTTTAGGTTGATTCAATATAGGGAGCTTTAAATAGGTATCCAATATATCAATATGAGCATGAAGTTCTTCGTGATAAGCGTTCATCCGCTGTTCTTCTACTTCAATCGTGGCCAATTCTGCTTCGATTTCTTCTAATTGATATTCCAATTGTTCCAGTTTTTCATCTAGAGCTTGAATGGTCTCAAGGTAGTAATAAATCATAGCATCTATAATTTCAATTGGTGATCGGACAAAAGTTGTTTCTTGGCTCGTCTCAGCATACTTCTCCTTTGTAAGTAATTTTTCCATTTCCAGTCTAACGAGTCGGTCCACATTTTTGGCCATAGCTTCCCGATCAGCGATTAACCCCATCAGAAGATAAAGTAACCGTTGCTTTTTAAGCAATTCCTCAGCATTTTGTTCTCTCTTAGATTGAATCTGTGCCTCTTCTTCTATCAGTTCTCGAGCTATCATCGTTAATGTAGCCCTCCCACCGGCTGATTTAAGAAAATCAAATACCTCTGAGGAATTTTTGAGTCCGAAATGTGAAAGAAATTGAGTAGTTAAATAAGAATTTGTTTCAGCTGTATTGAGGGCTCGATTTTTTTCTATATCTGTAAACCATTGTTCCAATCGACTCGAAATAAACTTTAGTTCTGTTCCATTTAACTCTTGCCCTATTAAAATAGTATGCTCGGGAATTCTCAATATATTAGAAGCCATATTAAAACTCCAACAAAGCACTATTAATGAAATTATAGGCTACTTAAGAGGAAAATGGCTTATGAGACAGACTACACCTCTAATCTCAAACAGAGCAAGTATGACTATGGGGCGAAATTTTAATTAAGAACTGAATGAGTATCTATTTCTTTTCTGATTTTTGGGTTCTGTAACCACGAACCCAAAAACCTGTAATTTACTTTTAATTGAAAAAGTCTTTATTTTTTTATACTTAAAGTATCAAAAGATGTCTGAGAATCTAAAAGATAGCTACCAGAAACGTCTGAAGAAGCTTTAGTATATAACTCAGAATAGATTGGTTCTACATCTTTTCGAGGGGTTTTAGAATTTTGGGGAGGAAAATCACTACTCATCTCAGTATAAGAACCTCTTATATCCAAGTCCACCTCATCCTGTTCTGTACTTGAAGATTTTGAAGTACGAGCATTGACCGCTAATTTAACGCCCATCCCAGCTAAACCACCGAGCAGTAAAAATGGTGACCAAAGTACCGCCCCTATAGATTTCATAACTCCTTTAAAACTCAATCCATCTTCGTTAATAACTCGTGATTTGATCATATCAAATACATTTTTATCGCTTTTGTAGCATTCTTTAGCACTAGAATACAAAGAAACCAAACCTAATGCGCCATATAAAACAAGTGCACCAATTCCAAAAGTTGCAACATTCAAACCAATTGCACCCGCAACACCCGCTCCTGCCACTCCTGCCGTAGTTAATGACGCGGCAGTAAAGCCCATAGTAAGCTTGAATATCAAGGCCAAAACAATAATAGGAAGGATGATCAAAGAACCTACGAGTACTCCAGTACCTCCAGAATAGTAATAATTCGAGCGATAACCGGGAGTAGAGACTACTGCCAACTGAGGAGAACGAGTTGTATGAACGTGAACTCGCGGATTATAGGATGTAGTAACAACAGGTGTATATGGTTGAGTTATAACACGAGGCCCCTGATGATGGTGATTATGAGCGCCCCCAGAATGAACACCAGTAGCTCGATCATGATTATGATGGTGAGTATACGACACTTTTATTCTCCTTTTGTTTTTATTAAATTCCAAACTTGAAGCAAGAAGTATAAAAAAGAAAACTTAAGGTTTTATTAAAAAAACAATGAATCTTTACAAAAAAATTACATTTCTTTACAAAGCTCACATGATGATTAAAAGAAAAACAGATAGTATCCAAATTACTCCACTCGCAACATACGGATGCTGATATCCTTTAAAACTTTTTCTTCGGGATATCACATCAAGAATAAGTACAGGGACTACGGAAAGAAAGGTGAGCATAAACACCAATACTAATGAGACCGCGCCCTTTTGAAAAGGCATTATACGCACTAAAAAATTTAATACATCTTGCAATATTTCATGCGCGTAAAATACTGCCCATAAAACCCAAAAATTAAAAGTGTAAATGAGCCAGGAGGCAGCAAACATAGGTATCAGTATTTTGGCACCTTTTATAGCAAAGAGTTTTTTAAAGGCTTTGATAAATTCTTCTGAAAAGAAAACTACAATAGAACTAAACAGAACAACCAAAGCTAATGTCAATAACATTTACCTGTCCCTTTTTTCAACATCTTCTAACACCTCCCAACGCTCATAAAGCTGGGATAATAACGTTTCATCTTCAGCCAACCCTTGATTTACTTTTGCAATCATCTGAGCATCTTGCTGGTAAAACTTAGGGTCAGCCATTTGTAATTGTAACTCCGCAATTTTTCCTTCCAATTTCTCAATTTTTTGTGGTAATTGCGCAAGCTCACGTTGCTCATTAAAACTTAATTTATTTGTGGCAGTAGTTCGTTTTACAATCGGTGCTTTTGTTGCCAGATCACGCTGTTGTTGTTTCTTATGCATTTTATATTCATCATAACCACCAACAAACTCATTAAACTGTCCTGCTTCTTCATAAACCAGAACACTGGTAACGACCTGATTAATAAACGCCCTATCATGGCTAATTAATATTAACGTCCCAGGGTAATCAGCTAACATACCTTCCAGGAGTTCTAATGTTTCAATATCTAAATCATTAGTAGGTTCATCCATCACCAACAGATTGACTGGTTTGGCAAAGAGTTTTGCGAGTAATAATCTGTTTCGTTCGCCACCAGAAAGCACTGAAACCGGTTGATTAAAACGTTCGGACGAAAATAAAAAATCACGCAAATAACTGGCTACATGTTTTTGTTTGCCATTGATCGTTACATAATCTGCCCCATCACCTACATTAAACATGACGGTTTGATCCTCATGTAATTGACGGCGTAATTGATCAAAATAAGCAACACTCAAGGAAGTACCAAGCTTTATCTGCCCAGAATCAGGCTGTAGTTCTCCAAGCAATAGCCGTACTAAAGTCGTTTTACCACACCCATTGGGACCAATGATACCAAGTTTATCCCCCCTACTCAGCAATAAGGACAAATCATGTAAAATCGTTTTATCCCCTAACCTGTAATTAACATGGTTTGCTTCAATGACTACTGAACCTGAACGAGTTACATCTAAGGAAAATGATTTGACCTTACCCAATTGATTACGACGCGCCTTATATTCTTCACGCAATGCTTTTAATGCACGAACTCGACCTTCATTTCGGGTTCGTCGTGCTTTGATTCCTGTGCGAATCCATACCTCCTCCTCAGCTAGCTTTTTATCAAATAAATCATTTTGCTTTTGCTCGCTTAGACGAATGGACTCTCTTCTGTCCAGGTATGTTTCATAATCACAATCGTGCTGGTATAGTTTCCCTCTATCAATTTCTACAATCCGATTGGATACTTGACTTAAAAATTCCCTATCATGGGTTACTAACAATACCGATCCTTTGAAACTTTTCAAATAAGATTCTAGCCATTCAATTGCTTCTATATCCAAATGGTTTGTCGGTTCATCCAATAATAATAAATCTGGAGTCGCGATCAGCGCAGCGCCTAAAAGCACGCGGCGTTTCATACCTCCTGACAGATTATTCATACGCTCACGGGTGTCTATGCCTAAACGACTGGCCATAGTCTCAATTTGTGGCAATTTATCCCAAGCATGTAAATTATCCATTTGTTGCTGACATGCGGCTAATTTATCCATATCGCCTAACTGGGATAATTCATTAAAACGGGATAAAACCTCACCTACTTCACCAAGGCTTTTTACTAGAAAATGATAGACAGACTCTTCTTCTGCGATTGGAACTTCCTGCGTTAATCCAGCAACACGCAATCCAGAAAGCTGATTGATTTGACCACTATCAGGAATCAGATCTCCCTGCAGAAGTTTAAGAAGAGTAGATTTACCTGCTCCATTTCGTCCAACTAATGCAATACGATCCTGAGGCTGAATCTGCCAATCTGCATTATCCAATAACTGATTACCCGCAATATTGAGGGACACGCTATGAAGGGAAACTATACTCATACACTAACTCTGACGTTAAAATATGTAGCCTGGATGAAGCAAAGCTCGGTTTTCTTATTATTGATTTCTCAGGTTACGGCTTGAAACTTCATCAAGGCTACTTGTAAATGAATTACTTCGAAGACAAAACCATTATACCATCCATCTCAACTTGAGCGCCACGTGGTAAGGCAGAAACTTCTATGGCAGCCCGTGCTGGATAAGGTGCCGCAAAATAACGGCTCATTGCTTCATTAATTAACGGAAAATGACGCAAATCAGTTAGATAAACATTCAATTTCGCTATTTGCGCCAAACTGCCGCCAGCAGCTTCACAAACTGCTGATAAATTTTCCAAAACCTGTGTAATTTGCAATTTAATATCTTCACTACATATTTGCATCGTTACTGGATCAAGTGGTATTTGTCCTGAAAGATAAACTGTATTGCCACACTGGATTGCTTGTGAATAAGTTCCAATAGCCTCAGGAGCCAATTTTGTATGTACAGGTTGCATTAATTATCCCCTTGTTTTTTTCTATAAAGACGCATGACTACTTTATTTGCTCGTAATCGACGCATAACACGAGCCAAATGCGTTCTATCCACAACACTAATTGAGAAAGTAACTGCATTATGCCGACCATCACGCGGATCTACATTAATATTACCAATATTTGATCCCGCTTCAGCAATGGCCGTTGCTAGTGCCGCCAATACCCCGCGTTCATTCACTACATCAACAGTAATATCAACCCAGTACTCGCCTTCAACTTTCTCATCCCAACGCAAGGCAACAAATTGTTCTGGATTGCTTCGTGAATTTTTTAAGGTCGCACAATCACTGCTATGAACTATAATTCCTCGACCTTGCTGGAATTTCCCTACAATATTATCACCAGGAATCGGCTGACAGCACTCACTAAAATGCACCACCATTCCTTCGGTACCCTTAATTGCCAATGGTCGTGTTTTAATTCCTTTATCTAACTCATTAGAATCTTGAGAAACCACTAATCTTTTGGCAATTACCATTGCCATTTGATTGCCTATACCAATCGCATAGAGTAGATCGTCCATCACTTTATAATGTAAGTCACTTAATAATGCCTGTAAGGATTCAGGTGGTATTTTAGCATAATCACTAGACAACTCATTTAATGATTGCTCAAGAAGTCGTTTTCCTAAGCTAATTGATTCGGTATTTTGTTGGCTCTTCAGAAAATGACGAATATTAGAACGGGCTTTTCCTGTAACAACAAAGTTTAACCATGCCGGATTAGGATGAGCTCCCTGTGCAGTAATAATCTCAACCGTTTGCCCATTAGATAAGGGGATGCTGAGCGGAACCAGTTTTCGGTTTACTTTCGCTGCGACGCAACTATTCCCCACTCCAGAATGTACTGAGTAGGCAAAATCAACCGGAGTCGCCCCTTTGGGTAATTCCATGATATGACCTTTAGGAGTAAATACGTATACTTCATCAGGGAATAAATCGATTTTGACGTTTTCGATAAACTCCAATGAACTCCCTGTACTCCGTTGCATTTCTAATAAACTTTGTACCCACTCTCTTGCGCGTAATTGTGCCTCATTTACTTCGAGACCGGATGATTTATAGATCCAGTGTGCCGCGACTCCATTATCAGCTACTTTATCCATATCTCGTGTACGAATTTGCACTTCCAGAGGAACCCCAAAAGGTCCGAACAAGGTCGTATGCAGCGATTGATATCCATTCGCTTTAGGTATGCCAATATAATCTTTAAATCGTTGAGGCACCGGTTTATAAGTACAATGCAAAGCACCTAAAATACGGTAACAAGAATCAATATCTTCAGTAATAACGCGAAAAGCAAAAACATCAGTAATCTCGGTAAAGGAGGCTTTTTTCTGACGCATCTTCTTATATATGCTGTATAAGTGCTTTTGTCTACCGAATACTTGTTCATAAGGAATATTCAACTGTGCCAAAGCCAGTTGTAAATCACGTTCAATCGTTTGGGTCAACTCACGTCGATTGCCTCGAGATTTTTCAACAGCTGATTTAATTGCTCTATAACGCATGGGATATAAAGCCTGGAATCCTAAATCCTCCAAGCCTACATAAATTGAATGCATCCCTAAACGGTTAGCGATTGGTGCATAAATTTCTAAGGTTTCTATGGCAATGCGTCTGCGCTTTGCATAAGGCATTGCACCAAGAGTTTTCATGTTGTGTAGTCGGTCAGCCAACTTAACGATAATTACGCGGATGTCTTTGACCATAGCCAAGACCATTTTACGGAAATTTTCCGCTTGCGCTTCAGCCTTTGATTCAAATTTGATTTTAGTTAGTTTGGTAACACCATCAACAAGAGAGGTAATTTCTTCGCCAAATTGGCGTGTTAAATCTTCTTTACTCACAGAGGTATCTTCAACCACATCATGGAGTAAAGTAGCCATAATCGTTTGATAATCAAGACGCATTCGGGCGAGAATCAGGGCTGCTGCAACTGGGTGGGTAATATAAGGCTCGCCAGAACGACGCATTTGTCCTTGATGCGCTTTCTCCGCGACCAAGTAGGCTTGGTAACATTTTTCTATTTGCGACTGCTCAAGATAGCATTTCAGCTCTTCATCGAGCTCCTTAAAGTAGCTCACGCAGTACTCCCTAGTATCTAACATGACCATACCCCTATACCCCTAAATTCACCCTATTAAGGCACCCTCGAATAATCACCATCCTCTCTATGATTCGTAGCTAGGGTGAACAAGCGGAATCCTGGAATTAGTTACCTAACCCAGGTCCGCTTCGCCCAGGCTATATAAATAGTATTAACTATTCTTTATCCAAAATTTCTGGGGTAATTAAACCTTCTGCTATTTCACGTAACGCCACTACTGTAGGTTTATCATTTTCCCATTCAACCATCGGTTGATCTCCTCGAACCGCAATTTGGCGTGCACGTTTCGTGGCTACCATAACCAGCTCAAATCGATTTGCAACATTCTTTAAACAATCTTCAACTGTAACTCGTGCCATAAATCATTCTCCGGTAGCAAAACCTTGTATTTTACTGCGATGACATTAGGAAAGAAAGCAATTTTGATTGTTTATTTATCTGTCGCTGAATACATAAGCGGTTTGCAATCACAATCGCCCCTAACTCCATCGCTGCTTTTTCAAAATTATCATTAACTATTAAATAATCAAATTCAGGATAATGACTTAACTCATCTTGAGCCTTTTTCATTCGGTCACTAACCACATCATCTTTATCTTGTCGTCTATTCAACAATCGTTCTCTTAAAACCTCCAAGGATGGTGGTACAATAAAAATACTCACAGCCTCAGGAAAAGAACGTCTAATCTGAGTCGCTCCTTGCCAATCTATATCCAGAACCACATCGATACCATTTTGCAAACGCCTTGCAATTTGCTCCATCGATGTTCCATACAAATGATTAAAGACTCGGGCATGCTCTAAAAAAGCACAATCATCAATCATACGCATAAATTCTTTTTCATCAGTAAAAAAGTAATCCACTCCATGTCGTTCTCCAGGCCGCATTGTTCGAGTTGTATGCGAAATGGATACCTCAATATCGTCCATGGTTTCGATTAACCTTTTTACTAAGCTTGTTTTGCCTCCCCCTGAAGGTGCTGCAACAATAAATAAATTACCGGAATAATCACCCACAATAGTACTCACTCAATATTTTGAATTTGCTCACGCATTTGCTCAATTAAAACTTTCATATCCACTGCACTCTTAGTCAATTCTACAGAGTCCGATTTTGAGCTGAGCGTATTCGCCTCCCTATTTAATTCTTGCATCAAAAAATCAAGACGTCTTCCTGCGATTTTATCGCAATTTAACGTCCGACTCACTTCATCAAGATGAGTCTGTAATCTATCCAATTCCTCGCTGACATCAATACGAGTCAAAATTAAAGCAATTTCCTGCTCCACACGTGACTCTTGAACTTCAAGTTTCACTGAGTGTAATCGGGTCAATAGTTTATCTTTTACTTGTTCTGTTTGCATTAATACTATAGA
The DNA here is from genome assembly GCF_977063405.2 of Legionella stuttgartensis. Taxonomy (NCBI): domain Bacteria; kingdom Pseudomonadati; phylum Pseudomonadota; class Gammaproteobacteria; order Legionellales; family Legionellaceae; genus Legionella; species Legionella stuttgartensis. Next base: position 628,432 of record NZ_CDRUHA020000011.1, on the reverse strand, counting down.
TCGTGCGCGCTTAACTTCTTGACCTAAATCACTTAATCGTCCTTCTATATGTGCTTTCAATGCGCTCCCTTCTGTTACACGCATTTGTTTTAGCTGCTCAATCCCTCTTTTAAATAAAGAAATTGCGTGCTCCCCTAAAACATCCGCATCGGGCACACTCGCTTGCACCACACCAGGCCAAGATAAGACACGACTAACACCTAAATCATTCGGCAAATGATGTGATGCAGAAAGTTTCTCACTTAAATTAACTAATGCATTAACCATGCCTATATTTATAAGCATAGACTGATTATTAGAACTTGTGTCTTGATACTTAAGCTGACACTCCAATTTGCCGCGATTGATTACATCTCGCAACGCATGACGCAATTGAGGCTCTATAAATCGGAACGATTCAGGTAAACGAAATGAAACATCCAGATATCGATGATTAACTGATTTGATTTCCCAGCAAAAATGACCCTCTTCGATTTGCTGTTGAACTCGTGAGAAAGCCGTCATACTTTGAAGCATATAGAATACCAATGAATAAACCTTGCGCGAATATACCCCAATTTAAAGCAATTGGACAGAGACAAATCTCTTGATATTTACCTCAGTTTAGCAATTATCATGAACAATATTAAATCAATTTGACAATTAATTAAAGACCCCAACTTAAAAACCCATCGAAGCATGATATCCCGGATTAATATTTTTAACCCGGGATTAAAAATTATTTACTTAGCGAGGAACCTGATATGGATTTTGATTGCTGATGATGCGCCAACATCTCAGTCATTTTCTCATTCATCCAACTCATCAGTGTAACTGCAGACATAACCCGCAGACCGCGAGGAAATCCACCATTAAAAAAGCCATAAAGGCCATGTTCTGCACGGATCTTTTGAGTCGTTTTGAAAAAACCAGCAGGATTTTTAGCAATTGAAGACTGTTGGACTGTCTTTATTACATCAAATTTTTGTGACGCTACTGTTGCGCCTATTCCTGCAAATATACCTGCAAGTGAAGAAGCAGCAAAATCATTGGGGCAATACTCCTTAATTCTAACTTTCAATGCAGGAGTCACCGCCAAAAAAAATGTAGAAAACATCCCCTCTCGCAGCATCGTTGCCATCATTCCCGTATAAAGACGAGAGCATCCCCCCTGCCTCACCAAATGAGTTCCCGCTGAAATAAAGCTGGTTTTTTGATGGGTCATGATCATTTCAGTCGGGCAACTAATTGCAGCAGAACCAACCCCAGCAGCAAATGCACTCATCAGTTTTTGAGTATCAGACAATTCATATTTATTCTCAAAAAACCATTTTTGGAAAAAACGATTCAAACCTACTTGTACTGCAGTTATTGGGACCATGCTGGCGGCATTTGGCAATATACCTCGATACAATACTTGTGGATTTAGAGTAAAGGGTTCTCTTTTTTGCATTCGCGTCTTTATAGACCACAAAGGATGATCCACGAACACTTCAAAAGCCCCAGTAATACTTCCCGAGATGATGCTTTGAACTACACTTAGATTGTTTTTCTTTTCTTTAGGGCGCGTCTCGTCTTTATGCGCCTCAAATTTAGTTTGAGTCATAATATTCTCCAAAAGCGATGTTAAATTGTATTCATTACCCGCTCGCATCCTCCCTAGAGAGGCGCGGATAATTCACAAAGACCGCCCTAGGGAAAAAGGGGTAAGAAAAGAATCACTAATAAAGAAGAAAGATTTTGAGAAACAACTAAATCGCAGGCAAACAGCGAGCTTGCAGATAAATCTGCAGATAAAGCAACACGGTGTTCATGACTGCAACTGTACATAATGGACGCTTTTTTATAGATAGAATTCAAAATTACATGATGAATCAATATTAATCAATATGAATATAAAGAAAATTTTTGCATTTAATTAGTGCTCTGTGTGAATTATTCTCCTCTATAATGTTCAACATATTATTATCTCAATAAATCAATCTTCAACCCCATCCTGATTTGTTTTATTGCGGCGGATATACTTTAGGATGCAACTCCCAGAGTTAAGCGTTATAATTCATAATTTTTAACGAGGATTATCCTATGCGCCCAAGTAATCGAGAAGCCAATCAACTACGTTCTGTTAAAATTACCAGAAACTATACCAAACACGCTGAAGGTTCTGTCCTGGTTGAATTTGGGCAAACTAAAGTGTTATGTAATGCTTCAGTAACTGATGGAGTTCCTCGTTTTATTAAAGGTAAAAACCAAGGCTGGGTTACTGCTGAATATGGCATGCTTCCCCGTGCAACGCATAGCCGCACTGAACGCGAAGCAAGCAAGGGAAAACAAGGCGGCAGAACCATGGAAATTCAACGTCTAATCGGACGTTCTCTAAGAGCTTGTGTTGATTTAAAAGTCTTAGGTGAAAATACAATAACTCTAGATTGTGATGTAATTCAGGCTGATGGAGGCACAAGGACCGCCGCTATTACAGGTGCCTGCGTTGCTATGAGAGATGCGATAAACTGGATGGTCGAACGAGAAAAAATACGTAGAATGCCTGCATTTCATTACATTGCTGCAATTTCTGTGGGGCTCTATCGAGGTCAAGCGGTCCTTGATTTAGATTACGCAGAAGACGTGCTTGCTGAAACGGACATGAATGTAGTAATGAACGAAGCAGGACATTTCATAGAGATTCAAGGGACTGCCGAAGACAAGCATTTTAATCGCGATGAACTAAATAACATGCTGGCACTTGCCGAAATTGGCATTCCTCAATTAATTGAATTACAGAAAAATGCCTAAGCCTTAAAGTCCCGGCCTTCCTGTCATTTAAGCATTGTTTGTCATTCCCGCGAAAGCGGGAATCTATTTTTAAATAAACTCTCAGCTCTCAAAAATGGAATATCCGCTTTCGCGGAGATAACAAAGAAGCAAGCACTTTAAAATAAATTTTTATCGATAGCCACTTCACGTGCTGTATAGGTGGAGATAATATTTTTTTTCACCAGCTCAGTTAAATGCTGATCCAAGGTTTGCATTCCTTTGCCTTGACCTGTTTGGATGGAGGAATACATTTGGGCCACTTTATCTTCACGAATTAAGTTCCGTATCGCACCGGTACAAATCATAATTTCCAAAGCAGCAACGCGTCCTCCACCATTTTTTTTCAATAAAGTTTGCGCTACTACAGCTTGCAAAGATTCAGACAACATGGAACGTACCATTGATTTTTCTTCAGCAGGAAACACATCAATAATCCTATTGATAGTCTTAGTTGCCGAATTGGTATGTAAGGTTCCAAATACTAGGTGCCCTGTTTCTGCAGCAGTCATTGCCAAACGAATTGTTTCCAAATCCCGCAACTCGCCCACGAGAATGACATCCGGATCCTCACGGAGTGCTGAACGTAATGCCGCATTAAAACTCAACGTGTCACGATGAACCTCACGCTGATTCAACAAACATTTCTTACTTTGATGTACAAACTCTATAGGATCTTCCACCGTTAAAATGTGATCGTAACGATTTGCATTGATGTAATCGATAATAGCAGCCAAAGTAGTACTTTTACCGGAGCCTGTTGGCCCCGTAATCAATACTAATCCTTTAGGATAACTGGCCATCTCTTCAAAAATAGCCGGTAATCCCAGGTCATCCATGCTTAAAATATCAGAAGGAATCGTACGAAAAACTGCTGCTGCACCGCGTAATTGATTAAACACGTTCACCCTAAAACGGGCTAGATTTGTTATTTCAAAAGAAAAATCAACCTCTAAATACTCTTCAAATTCTTTTCTTTGCCGATCATTCATTACATCATAGACAATTTTCATTACCTCTTTATGTTCCATGGCGGGCAAATTGATTTTACGTAAATCTCCATCAACTCGAATCATTGGAGGCAAACCTGCGGAAAGATGTAAGTCTGATGATTTATTTTTTACTGAAAACGCCAATAGTTCTGCTATGTCCATTGCTTAATCATCCCGATTGAATCAATAATAGATTGGACTTGATGACCCAATCTAAATCTGATGTTATTAGATTAGCTCACGAAGTGGTACTCGGCAAACATTGTTTCTTTTGCTATTGTTAAGCTTTTCCATGATGTACCAAAAAAACATGAATTTTCATCACAATCTAAATCAAATAAAACAAATAGTCACGCAAACTGAGCTTGAATGCGACAGAACACCTGGGAGTGTGCTCTTGCTTGCTGTCAGCAAACAACAAAGCATCAAGGCAATTAATGAATTATTTCATCTGGGAATCAATCACTTTGGTGAAAGCTACTTCCAAGAAGCCCAACAAAAAATAAATGCATTAAAAAATATACCTATATGCTGGCATTTTATCGGTCCTATTCAAAGTAATAAAACCAAAGGAATTGCTACTTCCTTTAGTTGGGTTCACAGTATTAGTCGCCTTAAAATTGCTCAGCAACTCAATGGGTACCGACCAATCAATTTAGACCCACTCAATATTTGTTTACAAATTAGTTTAGTAGAGGAAAAAACCAAATCGGGAATACCACCAGAAGAGGCTGCAGAATTAGCCTTAGCAGTCAGTCAACTTCCTCATCTTAAATTAAGAGGTTTAATGACCATCCCTCCCCCACAACAGGATATACAAACTCAATATGAGATATTTATGCAGCTTAATCAATTGATGCACTCACTCAATCATGAACTTGGTCTAAACATGGATACCTTGTCTATGGGGATGAGTGATGATTTAGTCCCAGCAATTAAAGCCGGTGCTACTATTGTCCGTATTGGGCGAGCATTATTTGGTGAGCGACAAAAATAAAGCGACGCGATATAATCCTGAAAAATCAGTTGCATAAATACATGTAGAGGGGAATATATGTCTGGGATTATCGTAGTAATGATCTTTGTTGTTTCTTTATTTTTTTCACTCGTCATTTTCAGTTTATGGCTTCGCATCGCCCTACGCTATTTACGTGTTAGTGCGCTTCACCCAATAAGCCAACTGATTTATAAAGTGACTAACCCCATAGTCAATCCCATTCAACTGATAACAAAGCAACCCTATAAGCCGGGACAAAAATATGATATTCCCGCTTTTATTACTTTAGTTCTGGTGGAGCTATTAAAAATTATCTGCATCAGCGTTCTGGCCTTAGGCGGGTTAATGCCTATTGTATTCCTATTCATTTACATCATTGCAGACTTAATCATTCAACCCTGTGATATTTTATTTTATGCGATACTCGTGCGCGTCATCATGAGTTTTGTTAATCCAAATTGGCAAGGCCCAATTCCTGATTTTTTACGCATGCTAACAGAGCCCTTGTTAAAGCTTGGTAGAAAGATTGTTCCGGAGATTTCAGGCTTTGATTTTTCACCCTTTATCATCCTGGTTTTATTAAAAATTATTACTTTATTTATTAGCGCAAGCCTACCCTGGAGATTATTATAAAAGCGACTATACTTAATTTTAAGCAGAGGATTATCAGGATTAAATTATGAAATTGACGCTCCTCAGTAGTACTGGCTTAGGATTGCTCCTGTTACCTTTTAGTCTGTTTGCTGATACCCAATCTTATTATTGCCCACAAAACCACGGATACATTAATGTGGGGATGACTCCAGATGAAGTGATCGCGGCTTGTGGCCAACCAGTAAGCCAACAGGAATCCAATCAACCTGTGATGCAAAAAATTCCCGTACAACAACTCATTTACAATAATATGGGAACGAGTACTGCTTTTTATGGGGTATGGAATATGCCTACCGGTAGTGGCGGAGTACAGCTTGAAATTGATATTGTGAATCAAAAAGTACGATCCATTAAAATGAATGGTTCTGATAGCAATGCAGTTTCTGTATGCCAAGGAGCAAGTATTCAGGCCGGTGATCCGGTGCAAAAAGTATATTATGCTTGTGGCAGCCCTTCTTTAGTAAATAATTCTTTTATCAATGAAATCGTGCCCACAGCAACAAAACCTGTTGTTTGGATCTATCAGCCTGGAGAATATCAACCTACTGTGTCCATGACTTTTGTTAACGGTAAACTACAATCCATTCAATAAACTGCAAACATTCATTTTCCGTTGATTTTCTATTTTTGGGTAAATCCCAATTCAACCCTATGGTAAGTTCAAAAAATAAGATAAACTCTCAAAATTTTAGCGCAAAGACGCAATATTATTGATTCGTTCTTTGTTTTTTGAAATATTCATTGGGGTAAACCACGAAATGACAGCAAGTATAGATGAAATTACTATTGCATATGGCGAAAATGGAACAGAAACAGTTAAAGAATTGGATAAGAAAGTATTAACTCGTGGGGCATGGACTACGATTATGTTTAAGTATCAAGATTGGGATAATGCCCAAAATGATTTCGGCCCAGTTAAATTTTCAATTAGACGTTATCAAAAACGTAATAATCAATACTGGCAAAAATCTAAATTTAATATTTCCAGTGCAGAACAAGCACAAAAAATTATTGAAATCCTAGGTGATTGGTTAAAATAATTCCACATTTTGATTTTACATTTGAGTTTTAAAAATTTAGAGCATCTAAATAATAAATTTCCTGACCTCCAGATTGAGTTTCAGTTTCCGAATTAGCAGAATGCATTTCTTATGTAACCTCCTGTAAACATACAATTTTTCTTCAACAAAAAAAGCAACCTACTGGAGGTTTTGTTTCACTTTGAACACCCGCATGCCCACAAAATGATCCCGAAGAATTTATTTTGTTCTAATTAATCATATTTGTTAAGGTTTAGTTAATTTTTGGTCCGTATAATTAGAATTCAAATTCAACAATTAATATAAGATATAACTATGCAGACTAAAAGTGAAACTTCAAATTCAAAATCTGGGCAAAGAATCATAGTTCCGTCTATATGGAGTACGTTGTCACCAATGGATTTGATCAAGCAAAGAATGCAAGACGTAAAAGATGGGAAAGCACCTCCGATTACACCAGTATGGAATTTACCAAATCTTGGTAAAAATTCTTGGTTTCCAACACCAATGGATTTTATAAGAGAACAAATAAAAACGTCGCCAACCGGACAGTTAACCACAAAATGGTTCTCAACCCTATATCCAACTCAGTGGTTTACTACACCAATGGATGTAGTCAAGCATAATTTGCAAGCCAAATCGGTACAAACATCAAAGCCTGTAACAACTCCAGTTGGTTCAGGTCCTAATGTTCCACCTCCAGGGAAAAAAGGTCCTGAGTTTCCTAAATGGATGCCCCCAATGGATCAAGTATACAAAACAGCTTGGGATGGACTTAATTTTTCAATCGTTGCATTGTTTACCAGTATGACTATCGTATTAGTTCAAAGCCCAGTCAAAACCTCCTTGGTTAATTTAACCAAGAACGGTACGATGGTTCCTCCTTACCAAGGGGGCGTTTGGGGATTCTTTAATGCGATGTATGCTGGGACTTCAGCCTCTATTTCAGGTTCACTAATTCGAACTGGCTATGTTACCGGTGCTAAAGGTGGTGCCAAGCCTGTAGAAGAAGGAATTCTGAGAGAAGAGATAAGCAAAGAAGAAGGAAAGAAATATTCCTTAGCGAGTTTTCATTATGTTATGGCTATGGCATTAGGCGATATTTTGGTCACCCAAATACCCGAGTCTTTATCTACACTACGAAAAGCTAATATCCTTCCTAAGAATTTTGTGTGGAAAACTCCTCATAACGCAGGAAGTTTGATGATGGGAGGTTTTATACCCAGATACGCATCAGGTTTGATAAATTTTGAAGCTTTATGTGTTGTTGAAGAACTTATAGCCAAAAGATTGCCAATTAAAGGTGACAAATCACATTATATAGCCGGAGCAGCAGCTGGAGCGATTGCTGGTGGTTTCGCATATACACCTACCGTATTTAAAGATCACTTACTCTTGCAATCGACTGTTACACCTGATGGACGTCTGCACAATGCGAGTACATATAAAGTAACCAAAGCGTTATTTTATTGCTTCATTAACGATCCAAAAGCTTCGCTGAAATCCTTTGGGCAAATGGCTTTGAAACAAGTTCCTATCCGCATGACCTTAAGCGCCGTAATATTTGGTCTTGTGGCTGGTGTTGGTGAAACAATGGGGCCTGAACCACTGAAGAAAGTTGTTCCAGAAAAATATCAACCTTCACCTGGAAAATCTAGACATACTATGTTTGCAACCAAGGAATCAACGCCTCGAATTGAAGAAATCGTTGAAGAGCAAACCAAGGAAAAAGAAAATAGCACTGGTTCCAAATTAAATTAGTGATAAGGATAATTGCATAACAAATCATTTAATTTTTCAAAAAAATGGTTTGTTATGTAAAAATATAGTGTATGATAAATACTGTAGTGTGTAATTTTAGTACACACTGCAGTGTTTAACGTTATTAAAAGGATTAAAAATGCTATCACGATTTTTTGCTGGACCTGTTAAAGCAGTTGCTGAAACCACAGGCTACTCCCTTGCTGCCGCAGCCGTAGGCTCCGGAGTTTATAGATTCACAACGTTTCAAGATAAAAGCAAAGAAAAAATGCCAGTATCCCAAGAGCAAGAAAATACCCCCAGTAATACAAAATTAAATTTTTAATTCAAAATCCTCATATTTATTTCAATTAATAACCTAAGGATGGTGTTGTCAAAATTTAATTTACAACACCAATCCAATCAATTTTATAATAAATTGAAACTCTAAGCCCATTCCAAACCAGGATGAGAACGTTCAAAGTACTTCTGAACCATTTGGTCTGAAACTAAATCCAAACGCACTGGATGCCATTGAGGATTCTTATCTTTATCAATTAATAGAGCTCGAACACCTTCATAAAAATCGTGGCCATGCATAAAATGACTGACCATATCATAGTCCATTTGCAAACATTGTGCTAAAGATAACCCCTTGGCTTTTTGTAATTGCGCTAATGTCACTTTAAGACTCAAAGGAGATTTCTGTGCTAAAGTATTATCAACCGCCTCAGCCCAAACTGTATTAGCACTTTGTAACGACCCGCGGATCATTTCGACTGTTGGATGAGCAAAACAGACATTAATCGCAGGTTTAATTTGACTAACTTCCTCAGTAGAAGAGGTAGTCGAAAAGGCGTCCACACATCGATTTACTTGCTCCATCGCATCTGCTGATAAATCTTCATTCATTAATGCATCATACAAAGCCGGCATTTGTTGGGAGGGGACTATTTTTTTAATTAATCCTGCTTTCATTGCATCATGCGAGCTCAAGCGATTTCCTGTTAACCCCAGGTAAATACCCAAAGATCCTGGGCATCGGGTTAACAAATAACTTGCACCAATATCAGGAAAGAAACCAATGCCGGTCTCAGGCATAGCGAATACAAAACGCTCACTGGCTATAGGGTGGCTTCCGTGCATGGAAATTCCTACTCCCCCCCCCATCACCATACCATCAATCAGAGCAATATAAGGTTTGCCAAAATGATGGATAAAATGATTTAAACGATATTCGTGCCAAAAAAATTGCATTTGCTCCGCATCATTAACTTGCCCGGAAAAATAAAGGGAACGGATATCACCTCCGGCACAAAAAGCATTTCCAGGAACTGCCCGCACTACGACAGCATGTATGGCGTCATCTTCCTTCCAAAAACTTAATTGTCTCTGGATGTTAAGAATCATATTTAAAGTCAACGCATTCAATGCGTTAGGTCTATTTAATGTAATGACACCTAATGAACCTTCTTGATTAAAAAGTACTTCATCAGTCATGATTATCTTCCTTTGAACTGAGCAACTCGTTTCTCTAGAAATGCCGCAACTCCTTCTCGCTTATCTTCAGAAGCACACACTTTAGCAAAATGAATTGCCTCTAGATGTAACGCATCTGTTAAAGATAAATCATAGCCATGATCTATAACTTCTATAATACCCGCTACAGCAAGAGGCGACATACTTAATATTCCATACAATAATGCTTTACCACGTTCTAACAAAGCTTCTGGTTCAACAACCTCACTAACCAATCCCCAATGTAATGCCGTTTCTGCATTAATAAATCGTCCAGTCAAACACAAATCCAGAGCTCGTCCTTTACCAATTAAACGGGCTAATCGTTGTGTGCCACCATAACCGGGAATAACCCCTAGCTTTACTTCAGGCTGACCAAACTGAGCTTTTGTTGAAGCAATTCTTAATGTTGCAGAGATAGCTAATTCGCAACCACCACCGAAGGAAAATCCATTTACCGCTGCCAATGAAGGTTTACCCAAAGTTTCCAAAAGTCGAAACACTTCTTGTCCACGACAAGCAAATTCATATCCTGTTTGAGCGGTACATTCAGCCAAGCGGTTAATATCTGCACCGGCACAAAAAGCTTTGCCATTGCCAGTAATCATCAATGCCTTAACTTTTGGATTTGTTTTTGCATAATGAAATAATTCTTCTAAAGCATCTAACACTTCGGAACTTAAAGCATTTAACTTCTCTGGTCTGTTTAAAGTTAAAGTTAAAATTCCCTGGCTATCCAAATCTTGTTCAATTAAATTCATTCTTTTACTCCCTTTCTATTGAAGAACATAACGTAGCTCGGGTTCCGGTTTACTAACACTAGCTACAAATTACAACCACTCAATCAGCACAGAAAGTGCTCCTCATCCAAAGTTGCCTTGGCTACAATTTCTCGCATAATTTCGTTCGTACCTTCAAGAATTTGATGCACTCTTAAGTCCCTGAATATTCGCTCAATCTTATAATCACGTAAATAACCATAACCACCGTGAATTTGCATAGCCTTGTCACAAATGCGAAACGCGACATCCGTAGCCAAACGTTTAGCCATAGCACAGTATATAGGGACTTGCGGATCATTTTTATCCATGGCACTTGCTGCCCGATAAACCATTAAGCGTGCCGCTTCGTAATCTGTTAACATATCGGCGAAATAAAAACGCAATGCCTGCATATCGGTAAGTGGCTTACCAAATTGTTTACGCTCATGCATATAGCTTTGCGTTAATCGTAAGCAGGCGAGAGCTCCTCCTAAAGAACATGAAGCAATATTAATCCGTCCTCCATTTAAAGCATTCAAGGCAATTTTAAATCCCATCCCCTCCTCGCCAACACGATTGGCAACAGGTACACGACAATTTTCAAAATAGACCATGCAGGTAGGTTGACTATTCCAACCCATTTTTTGCTCTAATTTCCCGAAACTCAATCCTGGAGTGTTTTTTTCGATCAATAAGCAACTTATTCCATGATGTGATTCATCACCAGTTCGAACCATACATAAATAAACATCACTTACTGAACCTCCTGAAATAAAGGCCTTGGAACCATTAAGAATGTAATAATCCCCATCCTTCATAGCTCGAGTTTTTAAAGAAGCCGCATCAGAGCCCGATTCAGGTTCAGTCAGGCAATAACTTCCGATTACTTCCATAGACGTTAATTTAGGTCCCCATTTCTTTCGTAACTCAGAATCGGCATATCGATCAACTAAAGAGGTAACCATGTTATGAATAGAAAGGTAAGCACTGGTACTGATACAACCAGTCGCCAATTGTTCGAACAATAATGCAGAGTCCAAACGTGTCAATTGTGATCCACCAATATCCTCACGCGCCATCATCCCAGCCATTCCTAATGTGGCCGCCTCACGTAAAACCTCAATGGGAAAATAATGATGCTCATCCCAATTATCGGCCATGGGAGCTAATTTGTCGCGTGCAAAATCAGCTGCCATCTCACGAAAAGCTATATGCTCTGCTGTGAATTCAAAATCCATAAACTGTCCTTAGAAAATTTATTCAAATGTATTATTATTGCGAATTTTTACCATCCGTGAAAGATATATGCTTCGAAAATTACCCAAAACATTTTATGAACGGGATACTATTATTGTTGCCAAAGAACTTTTAGGCAAATACATTATTCATAATTATTCAGGAATCGAATACATAGGAAGGATCGTTGAGGTTGAAGCATACCTAGGACAACATGATCTGGCATCCCATTCTTCTAAGGGCATTACTCAAAGAACAAAAGTTATGTATGGGCCTGCTGGTTACGCTTACATCTACTTAATTTATGGAATGTATTACTGTACCAATGTCGTTACTGAAACTGAAGGGACAGGTTCGGCGATATTGTTGCGCGCAATTGAACCCATCAAAAACATTCAAGGACGAACCCAAGGACCTGGTCTACTTTCTAAGGCAATGCATATAGATAGACAATTAAACCAACACGATCTAACCGGTGATACCTTCTATATCGCCGAAGCTGAAAATCAACCATCCATTACTATTGTAGAAAAACCAAGAATAGGGGTCCATTATGCAAAAGATTGGGCAGAAAAATTACTGCGCTTTTATATCAAAGATAATGTGTTTATTTCCAAGCCATAATCCTTATAAAAACAGCATAGCCCTAGGTATCACTACTGAAAAAACTGTCGCTCCCGCCATTTCTAAAGTGACACAGTACGACTATAAGAATAGATTTCCGCCTTCGCGGGAATGACAAAAACCCTTAAACCAATGACCCAAATCCTTAACTTAACCGTAATGACCCTAGGCATTCGTAATAGAACTCTACTGCTTTTTTAAGGATGATGATATGATTGCGAATTTTCTGCGTCCGTGAAAATAATAAGAATAATCACATGGAAACTCTTGCAGCACCGGTAACTCGCAATAAAAACTCACTTGCTGTACTCAAAGAATATTTTGGCTTTGACTCGTTCAGAACACCACAAGAAGACATCATTAATGATGTTATAGCTGGACATGACGTGCTTGTTTTAATGCCCACCGGCGGTGGGAAATCGCTGTGTTATCAAATACCTGCCCTTGTAAGACCCGGTGTAGGTATCGTTGTTTCTCCATTAATTGCGTTAATGGAGGATCAAGTAACTGCGCTCAGATTACAGGGAATTCGTGCTGCTTATTATAACTCCTCTTTAACCAGTGAAGAAGCAAAGAATGTATTAATGCAATTACATCAAGATGAACTGGATTTGCTGTACATTGCTCCTGAGCGCTTGATTAGCACCTCCTTCTTGGAGCGATTAAACGAATGTCACATCGCACTTTTTGCCATTGATGAAGCCCATTGCATCTCCCAGTGGGGGCATGATTTTCGTCCCGAGTATTCTGCGTTAGGTATTTTAAAAAATCATTTTCCTGATATTCCAATTATTGCTTTAACTGCCACGGCTGATAAACAAACACGCCAAGATATTGTGGATAGGTTAAACTATTTACCCAAAAAATATATTGCTTCATTTAACAGACCCAATATCCATTACAAAGTAGTTCCTAAGACCAATGTTGCCAAGCAATTAAATCAGTTTTTACAAACCGTGGAACAACAATCAGGAATTATTTATTGTGGGACACGTAATGGGGTAGAAAATCTGGCTCAAAAACTACAAGAAATGGGATTCAAAGCCCGTGCCTATCATGCCGGACTTTCTCATAATGAGCGTCGAGAAGTGCAAACTTTATTCAGATATGATCGCATTGATATTGTTGTTGCTACCATCGCTTTTGGGATGGGAATAGATAAGCCTAATGTTCGTTTCGTCGTACATCACGATTTACCTAAAAATATTGAAGGGTACTATCAAGAAACAGGACGTGCTGGGCGTGATGGCCTACCAGCTCAAGCACTCTTACTTTATAACGCAGCAGACAGCGCCAGACTACGCTCGTGGATCATGAATAACCCGCTGGATGAACAAAGACGAGTTGAAACCAGCAAGCTTAACCATATGCTTGCTTTTGCTGAAGCATCTCATTGCCGTCGACAAATTTTATTACGCTATTTTGATGAGCTCTGTGACACTGAATGCAAGTATTGTGACGTCTGTGATAATCCACCAATAACTGCTGATGCGACAGAAGACGCGCAAAAATTCTTATCCTGTGTTTATCGATTGCGTCAAAATTATGGTTTAACGTATACCATAGAAGTATTACGTGGTAGTTCTTCAGATAAAATTAAACAATATGGCCATGAGCAGCTCAGTACCTTTGGCATTGGTAAAAACAAATCAGCCTATTACTGGAAGCAACTCGCCTGGCAACTCATCCATAAAGAATATTGCCTACAAGATATGAATCAGTTTCAAGTTCTTAAACTAACACCCAAAGCTATTCCTTTGCTTAAAGGCGAAGAAAAAATATCACTGACCATACCTAATACTGAGTTTCAGGGCAGTAAAAAGAAAGCCAAAGAACGACGTTCGATTCAAGCCACAAATAGCCCTCTATTCGAGTTGCTGCGTGCATTAAGACGTGAGTTAGCAGATGAGGAAAACAAACCACCCTTTATGATTTTCAGTGATGCAACCTTGCATGCAATGACTGAAATAAGACCTCAAAACTTGGATCAGCTACTTGCAGTACCTGGTGTGGGGCAACATAAGTTGGCTCATTATGGAAGCCAGTTCCTTACTGTTTTGAATAACTATAGTGAATAAATGAGCTGAGGGAACAATTAGCTTCGACAACCTAGATAGTACAACAAAAGCAGGAGTACTGGGCACAAAAGCCCTCCATTGTTATGGTAATATCAACTCGCCCTGAGCGTTAAAACGATATCGCTTTTGATCCCACCCTTCACCAAAAAGTCTTAGTACTGAACTGTAGTAACTGTCAGCTGTCAGTTCGACTGCATCAATATGCTGTCTTTGTACTACAAGCTCAGAAGGAATATTTGCAAATAAAGGTAATAGTGCAGCAGTAAAACCAATAGAGCCCTTACCCTGTGTTTTACCGCTAACAATATCAATTTTCTCTGGAGGCGCACCCAGTTGTTGCGTCAAACTAATAATAGGTAAATAATGTTGTATCAATTCTGTTGCCTGAGTTGCTTGATGATCTAACATCCCTACCCAAAGATACACACGAATCGCATTATAACTACCTAAATTAGGATCCTTTTGATCAGGCTGCCAACCAACATTCTTTTTCCAAATAACCCAATCTGGGGCGAACCCTTTAGGAGACGTTTCTAACAGCAAGCGCCTGCTGTTGCGTTCTAGCTTACTCCATTTGCTGTTCAGTGAAGTAAATCGAGCAAATAACTGTGGCGGTAAATAACTGGGATTAAGGCGCCAGGAATTTTTAAAATTAAACCCGAATTTACCTGGAAGTAACATAAGTCCAAATCCCGGAATTTGAGTAACTTCTTCTTTAAGAATGCGTTGGAGAAGCTTTTTACCAAGAGAATTATAACGTTCTTTTTTCCATAAACGTCCCGCTTCAAGTAAATCATAAGCAATCCATAGATCAGCATCGGCTGCAGAATTACTGTCTAAAACAGTCCATTTTTTTTTGGAATTTTGTCCCCATGCCCATGCAGGTAGACGTTTTCCCAAATCACCTTCAGCAAGATTATTTTCTGTCCAATGTAATAATTGATCAAACGTAGATTGATCATTAGCAACCAATGCAAAAAATAATCCATAACTTTGGCCTTCGGACGTAGTCTTCCTTTCAGGAAGCTGTGGATCAATAACTCGTCCATCCTTACTAATGTAGTATTGCTTAAATTTTTCCCACATTGGCCATTGTGTACCTGCCAGACCGTTACTAATACCTAATAAAAATAAGAAAAAACCAGATATTAATTTCTTATTTCTTAATTTAAAAATCACGTTTT
Source organism: Legionella stuttgartensis (assembly GCF_977063405.2). Classification (NCBI taxonomy): domain Bacteria; kingdom Pseudomonadati; phylum Pseudomonadota; class Gammaproteobacteria; order Legionellales; family Legionellaceae; genus Legionella; species Legionella stuttgartensis. Next base: position 612,818 of record NZ_CDRUHA020000011.1, on the reverse strand, counting down.
ATCCTGTTGAGAACTATTTAAACGACGCTTACTAATTCGCAATAAAGCATTCCAAATCAAGAATGTGACTATGATAGCGGCCAAAAGAGATAAGAGTGCTAAATTAATTGGATGCTTTTGCAATGAGTACCAAAAACGCTCCCAAAATGGCAAATATCCTAGTTGATACGTATTACCCACTCGGAAGCTGTTAATACCAGAATCACGGATTACCGCTATCGAACCAAAGATTTTGTCTACATTTTTATTATTGGTTATTGCCCTATTGAGCAGGGTAAAGCCTTGTTGGTTTTCTGCTAATAAAGCAATAATGCTGCGTTTTTTATAATAGGGTGATTCAATACCAAGAATAGCAGCTACAGACCCCATAGCACTAACAGTAGTTTTGCTCTCAGCAGCGCTGAAAGGAGTCTCTCGATGTGTATCTGGCATCGCATTTCTATTTAAAGGTTTTTTAATCCAATCCGTTTTATTGATCAATATATTGAGATCGTCATTATCTTGAAGCTCTTTGGGTAGTACACCAATTATCAAGAGATCTGCATCTCTATTTTTCACATGAGACCAGTCATCTGTTAAAGTCATCGCCAAAATAGGATAACCTGTTGCTGCACCAATATTACCGGATACATTAAGTAATGTAGTCAATGCTTCAGTCTGTGATCGTGGATCAATATACACAATTGTTTGTGACAGATCCGCCAGAATGCTAAAAGGAAAACCAGAGTTCATAAATACTTTTAAATTGGGCAAAGTAATAAAATGAGAATAATTGGATAAATTTAAGGTTGAAGAACCATCAATAGCTCCCGAATTATTAATTACCTGATAGGTAATACACTGATCATTTTGCATTCCCCCGGCAATCTGTGTGCCATATGCAAAATCAAAGATAAATTGATTATGTGCCCCTAACTTCACTGGAACATATAGTTTTTTACTTGTTACTGCCATATTTGCGGTAAGCGTTTTCTCTCCCTTAGGTTCCAGCTGATAGCTTTTCACAAAAGAATTATTCAGACTAATACCCAGTTGTGACATACTGGCTGCTGGTGGTAGCGAGTAACTATACTTTAATCGTAAATCAATGCCTCTGGTTTGATTTAAATATAAATCAGGTGGTGTATTAAATCGGAGAGAAACTGGATAAGGAGTATAGCCTTTGGTTTGTAGTTGCCCCTCAAATTCTTCTAATTTTGCAAAAGATACTGGTCTATCTGTAGGAACCCAATTTGGTGCGTCGTAAGGTTTTCGGACCGCTAACATTTTTACGTTTTCGATTGTTACACTTGGTCCTCGGAAAAGAACATTACCTTGTGCAATGCCTTGAACTGCAGTTAATAAATCCTGATCGTCACGCCCCAAAATCAACAGTAGTTTGACATAGGGATTATTTGGATGACTGATCATCTCGACTGTAGGCGCTTCTACAGTTTTATGATTTTTCAAGAAATCAGGTCTCTGGGTATTCGTAGCAAATACTACTGCATGGCCTGTGGGTAATTGGTTATATAAAACAGGAAAAAAAGCACCGCGCCATAAGGATTTACTACCAAACCAAGAGGCCAAAATTGCTGCGGCACGTTGTTGCATTAAATCAGGTTGATTAGCGAATATTATGGGCATATTTAACTGATTATTATCAAGTGGATCGAAGAAAGGTTCTGGAAAATGTGAAAGATCATTTTTCAAAAGCAAGGTTTGAAAATTCAACTCAAGGTAGCTAAGTTTGTCAATATCTATCCATATGGAGCTGTGTGCCGGATTTTCACAAATTGATTTATAATGACCAATAAACTCCAGTCGGAGACGATTAAAATCATTTATAAAACGAGGATCGATGGGTACATCTTTAGAATTTAGTTTACCTAATTGTTCCTCACTAATTGCGATAACATCTACCAATTGATCATTTAGATAAATTTTAAGCTGTGATAATAAAGGAATCAGTGCTGGTGAAGGAATGAATTGCAAATGCAATACTGCTTGAAATACCAGCTCATCCTTACGCATGCTGAACTCGATATTTCTTCCCGTAGTGAAATTACCTAAAGTAAAATTCCCTTGCTGCTGATTTAAGTTATTAAAATACAATTGAACTTTTCGGGTTGGAACATTGGCTGGAGCAGATAATATCGGTTTTGCAGAAGGAGGATTCACTGAAACGTCAGGGGCCGCGTTTAACTGAACACTAGCACATCCCAAAGTCAGCAATATAATACGGATTATTCTTCTTCTCATTATCTCATCCATTAGTTTTTAAATTTAATTCAAATTCAAATAATAATAATTAGCAATTACTCTTTAATTTAGGCTTGTGAGGAAGAAATGTTCCCATCCAAATAACTGCGTTGCTAAAGCCTATTAGCATTTTTCGAATTCTATAGGGTGTATATTCTATGATATCGTAATAACCACGCAAGTCCAGAGCAAATACGTCTTGCATGCTTTTTAGGGGCTTATCCTGACTAAACTCATCTTGCCACAACGACCAGACATCCGCTCGTGCGAAGGTGCATTGGATAAAGTCAATATTTTGCCTTAGAGATAACTCATGTAATTGAATACCAATTTTGCGATTAAAGGTATAGGCAATAGTTCCTTGAAAAGCAAATTCATCATGTCCACGTTTGAGAAGAAGAGTGATCTCTTCTCCTGCCTCAAACAAGCCCTGTTTTTCCAGTTGTATACCTACTCCTTTATCAGAATAATCCCTCAAAGTACATTGAAATACATGGCCATCAGCGCGCATAACTGCTGCGGGCATAACAAAAGTTACGCGAGGTGCTCTACGCCTTTGCCTTGCTTCAATACTTACACCCAGCGCCCCGCCAAGAATAGCTATATTATACAAAGACCAGGTTGCTGTAATGAGAACAGCTAAAATTGTTGCCGCCGGGTCAACCGTCAAACGAAAACCTGCCGCGATCAAGCCCGCAATATTAATAATTAATAACGTGATATAAGGTCGTGCAGTCAGCCAATCTACATGTGTTTCTGCAGTAATATCCCCTTTGGGAGTGACATTAAAACGCCCTTTATGGGGATTGATCAAAGCCATGGTCGTAGGCACCGCAATATACCAGGCCATAACAGTTTCATAGATTTCATTCCAAAGAAAATGACGAAACCGTCCTTGAATTTGGTTATTCGTTAATACAGCATGAATAATATGAGGTATAGCATAAAGCAATATCATCACTCCAGACGCATAGACCACGTAAGCATCCAAAATTAAGAATGCTGCTGGAGTGATAAAAAAGATTAAGCGAGGAAGTCCAGAAAGAAAATGCAACATTGCATTGAAATAGCAAAGTCGTTGCCCAAAGTCTAAGCCTCTGCCCAGTAAGGGATTATCTATTCGCAAAATCTGTGTCATACCACGTGCCCAACGAATACGTTGAGCCACATGATTTGCAAGACTTTCAGTGGCTAGTCCTGCAGCCAATGGAATTCGAATGTAAGCAGAATTATAACCAAGCCGTTGAAGTCGTAATGAAGTATGGGCATCTTCGGTAACACTTTCTACTGCAAGACCACCAATTTTTTCCAATGCCGAACGGCGCATAATACCGCTGGAACCACAAAAGTATGTTGCATTCCAAGTATCATTCCCGTCCTGAACCACTCCATAGAACAAGGCACTTTCGTTAGGAGTTTTGCGAAACGATTTCAAATTGCGCTCGAAGGGATCTGGTGAGAAAAAGTGATGTGGGGTTTGTAAAATAGCAAGATTAGGATCTTTCAAAAACCAACCTACAGTCAATTGCAAAAAAGGATGGGTAATCACATAGTCGCAATCAAAAATTGCCACCAACTCACCATTTGAATGCTTTAGGGCATAGTTAATATTGCCAGCTTTTGCATGATCATGGTTAGGACGTGCTATATAATGCACACCGACTTCCTCTGCAAATGCTTTAAATTCAGGACGGTTACCATCATCTAAGATATAAATATTAAGTTTTTCTTTTGGCCAATTCACTCCTAAGGCCGAGTATACTCCAGGTTTTAATATACTGAGATCCTCATTATAAGTTGCGATCATAATATCTACAGTGGGCCATGTAGAATGATCAGCAGGCAATTCTACAGGCTGACGATGTAATGGCCAAAGGCTTTGAAAGTATCCCAATATCATCACCAGCCAAATATAAGTTTCAGCAAAGATAAGCAAGCTGCCAAATATCACACTCACGGTATCATCCCAGACCAAAGTGTAGGCATATCTCCACCACAGATAACGACATGACACAATCACAGAAAGAACCACGAGCATAATGGTACTCATATGCCCAGGAACTTTACGGATACTCATTGCCATTAACCAGAGGAGCACGACAAAAATAAATTGTGCTATTGGTGCAAATGGTTGAGTAATACAAATTAATAACAATAACGCTGAAAAAATGCTTAATACAATAAACAAGATACGGCGCACAATATTATTTGCTTGTCTAAAATGCTTGGTAGTCTGTTTTCCGACTTTACTGGCTTCGATCTTTGAGGGCAGCTGTTCTATCCAAGAATAGTAATAATCAAGACCTCTTTTCCAAAGACTATTTTTATCATAAACCGAATTTTTATTTTGTTCTGGAAAGAACAAAATTAACCACATGCTTTGGATTAAATACCGAAATATGTCTCCAGGACGAGGATGTTTTGTTGAAATATGTGGAAACCAACATTGATGATTCTTACGCATCCATTGCCAACTAGTCGACTCCAGTCTTAAAAAAGTCCAACCTATTAATTGGAATAAAATGATGCACGTTGTGGTCAAAAATGAAATTTGACGATGCCGAAAATGATGGCTAATCTTTTCAACTTTTTTATAAGCCTCATGAGACAAAAGAAAATACAAGAGATTACTCATTTTGTATTTCCAAAATCATTACTCATGCACCAATCGGCTAATGCATTAACATCTTGAGTTATTAAACTATGTGGGTGATATTCACCTATAGGTTTTTTAGCAGCAAGCGACTCAGCCATTGCTTCATCACTATGAAGTATTATTGGTAAAAAATTAGGTAATAACCGCTGCCATAATTCATATAAATCTTTTTGTAATGACTTGGCTGGAGAATAATGATTCATTAAAAAATAGCAATTCTCTGGAGTTTTTTGTTGATGTAAACGAATATGGCAATTAACGTCTGGGGTCAACAATAAGAATACAACATCAGCGTTATCTAATCCTTGTTGAGTGAGTAACTTAGTATCTGAGGGCAAGTCTAGTACAATCCAATCATAATTATCTTTAGTAAATAAATATTCTATATTTTTTTGCCAAAAATCAGGATTTTTCTGGAGATCGTTTTCTAAGTTAACACGCTCGACATGAGTTATTTTGCCAAAAGGCAAATAATCCAATTGGGGGGTGTAAGCCTGGATATTTTCGCTCCAATCTTGTTTATCCTGATAGGATCGCGCCCAACCCTCTACCTGTTCAAAAGGCATATTAAAATGCAAACGCAACAAATTATCTGGCGTAAAATCAATAACCAATACTGATTGCTTCAGTTGCTGCAATGCCCAAGCCAGGCCAACAGCAATAGAGGTTGCACCTACCCCTCCACGGATTCCTTGCAGCGCAATTACAGGCATGCTTTTTTTCCTATTTAATTTTTGAGCTCATGTCACAAAGCTCTTTTAATATTGTCCAACGTTCGGTTATTTCTGTGATAATTCGTTGTTTTGATACATCTACATAAGTTAACTGAGGTAAAGAGTGGATCTTTCTCAGTGCCAGCAAATCATCCTGAAGCCCTAGAGATTTCAGTCCATGAGAATCTAATATTTGATTCTTCATGCTACACCTTACAAGCTGTCTATAAATCGGACTTATTCATTTAAAACATAGCTCGCTTTGATAAAAAAATCAATTTTATCTAGCCTGTTACCTCTCAATTATGGTGATCAGGTTTCAGCAAAGTGAAACAAGAGTTTACTTTTTCGATATCTCTACTGGTGTGAACTGTGTTCAAGCTAGCCCCCTATACCTGAATCACTTTGAATGAGAGAAAGAAGCATGAGTTGACGCCTGCCTTTTTTCAATGAGTTCCTCTGCTTTAACAACGATTGGATTTTCTTGTAAGGGTTCCCCCGGATGAGTTAATTTACGGAGTTCTTTATATTGCTCTAACTCCTGTTCTCGCATATAGAGTTCAAATTCTTTGTAAAAAGCCTTGCCCTTCTCATCGCCAAGAATTTCAACAAATTGTTCATATAAACCTGTTTTTGGATTACTGTAAAAACAAATATCCATGAATTTTTTCTGATAAATCGAAGAAAATTGATAAGGTTCTCCAACCAACTCAGGTATTTGATTAAACAAAATATCCACTCCTTTTTCCTGAGATGAGTTTCTTGCTTGATATAAAAGCTCGATCACTTGCTGGCGTTTTTCCTTAGGAACAACAATCGATCGAATCGCTGCGAATTTTTTGTTTTCATCATTCAAAAAAGGAGCGCCACCTACCCGAGCACCTCGCTCAGCAAGTGAGAGTTTCATATGTTCATCTGACATATTTTTTAAAGTAGCAAGAATAGCATGGCCTGTAAAACCCGTGGCCTGGAAAGCCATGCCCTCACTATCTAAACGCCTTAATATATCTTCAACTGTGGTATCAGATTGAAGTTTATCTAACGCAGCTAATAAAGGTTCAAACTTTGAAGAGTCCTCTGGATGTTTCTCTTTAATAAAATCATGCAAATGGTCACCCAAGACCTTAATTCCTTCATCAAATAGACCCGAACCATATTTGACATCAGCATTAGGAAATTTAAGAACTTCATTCAACTTCTCTCCACCAAAAATAAAATAAAGTCTTCGTCTAGCATAATATTCTCTATAATCAATCTGATACGCATCAAAGAAATGCTTAATCATTTCCTGAGGAAAAGTATTCAAAGGGGTTATAGTAATAACTGATTGATTTTTATCATTTTTGTCTAAGACATCAGCTTTCGCTCTCAGCAACAATGGAATGACATCGAAATTATGAGATTCCACAGCCGACAATAAGGCAGTATTACCCTGAGCATCTCTTAATTTGACCAACTGGTTTCTGGTCTTAGGATCTAGAGTAACATTTAGTATTTTATTTATTTCATCACTTTGCTTATGCATAACTCCTGAATGTAAAGGCGATTCGCCTTTATTATTTTTTTTCAGGATCAAATTAGGACTATGAGAATGAATATAACTTTCAGCATTTCCGAAATTCCCTTTAGCGAGCAACAAATGAAATGCTGTATTTCCTTCTCCATCTTGTTCCTCCAACGAGCTACCTTTGTGATGTAAGAGCTCGACAAGATCCTCGGAATTAATTTCTGCGGCTACTAATAATGGAGTTTTTCCTTGAGAATTTCTATCTTGCAGTGAAAAATGCCCTCCAGAAATTAAATGATCAACAAGAGTAGTCTGACCGTTTTTTATTGCCACAAACAATGCATTATCTCCCTCCCTATCCTTATCATGAATAGGTGAAGGATCTAACTTAAGAAAATAATCGACTAATTGTGTCTTACCCAAATGTGCCGCTAATAATAGAGGAGTCATTTGAAATTGATCTGTAACTGATAAAGAAGCACCATGTTCCACTAACCATTGTACTGTTACCAAATCTCCTCTGTTTACAGCATCAATCAAAGCTTGGTCTTTTTCATTTGAAGTACTAAGAGTCGCTAGTAAATCAGCGATCTCTAGTTGAGACGTCTCTAACGCAAGTTGAAAAGCTGTTTTCCCTTGATTGTCTTTTAGATCAGCAGAGAGTCCACACCCTAACAGAAATGTAACGCAGGCCAAATGTCCATTTTTTGCGGCTACCAGTAAAGCGTTTTCCCCCTTATCATTCACGATAGTCAGATCAATACCTTTGCCACTTAAAAATTCAAGTGTATTTAATTGTCCATTTTCAGCAGCAAAAAAGGCGGCATTTTCTTCGTGAATATTTTTTTGATGTAGGTCTGCGCCTTTTTCAAGTAAGTACTCCAAAATTTTTAAATTTCCCCTCCCAGCTGCCAGCATTAACGGAGTATTACCGTAATTGTCTCTGACTTTTGCTGCGAACTCTTCAGGAAATAATTTAATTGCATCCAATCGATCGTTCAATGCAGCGAAATGGACACCAGACCATCCATCTTTGGTTTGATGACGAAGTAAATTTTCTTTATTCCGAGTAATATCTAAAAGAATCTGCAATGCCGTAACATCACCAAGAGCACTCGCAACTAGGGCAATTTTTTCGAGTCCTTGCCTACGCAAACCGGTTGGAGGCAAGCCCTTTAATCTATTGTACTGTTTTGAGATAACCAATTTTGCAGACTCACTTAATTGGGGATTAGATTCTAATAATGGCATCGTATTTAATGATGAATGCAAATAACAACACTCTAGAGGGGTAAATCCATTATCATTGGTAATTTCAAGTATTGAACTATTGAAATCCTCTGCTTTTCTCATAAGCACCTTCAGAATTTCAAGTTGATCATATATTGCTGCCAGATGCATAAGCGTATTACCACTTTCATCCGTCATGAGAAAATTTTCTTCATATACACTGGACATTAGCCATTGAAATTGAACCAAATTTCCCTGTTTAATTGCGGCTTTGAGTAACGCTTCTTTTCCCATTAAATGGTTATCCTAATCTTTCATTCTATTAATGAAAGTATAGTTCGTTTGTATAAAACAATATGAGAAAAGTACTAGGCAAATCCTAATGAGCGAGCCAAATTAATGAAAAAGCTCTGTAATACAACATATGGATTATCCGTTCTGATAAAGAGTTAATTCACGTAATACTGCCGTTGCATAAGCTCCAGCAGGCAAACTAAAAGATAACTCAGCGTAATTATCTTTAATCACGCAGCTAAATTGTTCTACATGCAGAATATTAGCGCGCCAATCCTCCTCTAAACCATAACGCTCCAAACCGGCTAACCAGGGTTGCCAATCAAGATAAATTTTATTAATCAATTGTAATGCTTCATCTTTGACTTTGTATTTACTTTTCCCCGGTAAGGGGCTTGCAGGAGAGATATCTTTGTCTTGAATCCTTTGAAGTAATTCATTATCAACGCGATCGATAACAAAAATACTGTTTGATCCTTGAAGTTGCATCACATCTCCAGGCAGAGGAGTATTCCAACTTTGTTCCAAAACACGATGAGATAGAATCAAATTATAAATCCATGAACGTGCGGCAGAACAATACATCCCTCGTAAAAAACGGTCTTTGACCTTATGCCCCCGAACAAGCATCTCTTCTGCTTTTAACACATTGCCTGCATTACGACCAAATCGCTGTTCTCCAAAATAGTTAGGAACACCAAGCTTTTTAATTCGTTCGATACGATCGAGTAAATCTTCTGGATGAGTGATTTCGCGCAAACGCAGAATAAATTGATTTCCCGTTAAAAATCCCGGTTTCAATTTTTTATGATGGCGTGTGCACTCCAAAATGCGCCAACCCGGTGCCGAAAGTTGTGCGATTTCTGGAATCTGTTCCCCAGGAGCATGAATGCTCAACCATTGAGTCGTCAATGCGTGTCTGTCCTTTAATCCCGCATAACCAATCGCTTTCTCTGGCTTATGCACTAGTTTTGCCAACGATTTAACCACTTCTGTAGTGGTTAAGCCTGATTTTTGTATTTTGAGAACAATGTGTTCTCCTTCTCCAGAAAATGGACTATCAAAAAACTCATTCACTTGAAAGTCTTCGGGAGTGCATTTAAAAAATGAAGTGGACTTTGGGACTCCATTAACATAGGACCAATCTAAAGAATACATTGAATGACCTTTGCAGAAATTTACTCTACTTTTTACCAAAAATTTGATAAAAAACTATATAATTCAAAAAATTTTAAGTGCATACTTACAAATAAACTGCACAATTTATTAATTGTTACTAATGGATAGATTAGCAAATGAATGCCACATTTCCACCGATACGTAAAGCAGTATTTCCAGTAGCAGGTTTAGGTACACGATTTTTACCCGCAACGAAAGCAGCACCCAAAGAAATGTTAACTGTTGTAAATAAGCCTTTGATTCAATATGCGGTTGAAGAAGCTTATGCAGCCGGAATACGCCAAATGATCTTTGTCACATGTCATAATAAACGTGCCATTGAAGATCATTTTGACCTGGCCTATCAACTCGAGAATGAGTTAGAGCTTCATGATAAAAATGAACTTTTATCTATAGTGAAATCAGTAACACCTGATGATATGGAATGTTTTTATGTGCGTCAGGCAAAACCACTTGGTTTGGGACATGCCGTTTTATGTGTGGAACAAATCGTTTGCAATGAAGCATTTGCTGTAATTCTTGCAGATGACCTAATGACAAATACAACACCAGTTATCCAACAATTGAACGAAATGTATCAACAATATGGTCATAGTATTGTTGCAGTTGAAAACGTTCCTCAAGAATTAACAGAATGTTATGGTATTATTCAAGGTGCTCCTTGGGATCAAAACCTTTTGAGCATACATCATCTTGAGGAAAAACCTAAACCACACCTTGCTGCATCAAATATTGCAATCGTAGGTCGTTATGTTCTTACCCCAAGTATTTTTGAACACATCAAAATGTTGCCTCGCGTGGAACATAAAGAGATTCAATTAACTGATGCAATTAATGGGTTAGTAAAAAAAGAAACGGTTTTAGCATTACCTTATGAGGGAAAACGATATGATTGTGGGAGTGTCCTCGGTTTTCTTAAAGCGAATGTAGACTTAGGAAAGGAGCATCCTACTGAAGGGAAAAATTTTTCCAAGTGGCTTGAAGATTAAATAATAAGATTGAGAAGGTATATGGAACAACTTACAAAAATGAATTCCTGGAAAAAACTCGAAAAACTAGCAAAAACATACATTAATCAAAATCCAGAAACAAAAATTTACTCTATATCTAGTGATAACATCACCCTGGATTATAGCGGACAACATGTTAATACCCAGATTATGGATGCACTTATTGAACTTGCCAACGAGTGTAATCTGCATGAACAGATAAATGCCATGATGAATGGAAAACCTATCAACAATACAGAAAATAGACCGGTCTTACATACAGCGCTTCGTGCCCCAGATAATAAAGTCATATCGGTAAATGAACGGAATATTGTGGCTGATGTAGTCAATGTTCGTAACACAATGAAGCACATTTCCACAAAAGTTAGAAATGGTGAATGGCTAGGTTACTCCGGAAAGCCTATAACTGATGTAGTTAATATTGGAATTGGCGGTTCTATGCTTGGCCCCTTTTTTTGTATCAATGCACTAAGTGATTTAGTAACGGACCAATTGGGGTTTCATTTTATTTCGGATGTCGATCCAAACGCATTTGCACGTGTTACTAGAAAACTAAACCCTGAGACCACACTATTTATTATTTCTTCAAAATCATTTACTACACCAGAAACCTTATCTCATTTTCAAAAAGCTTTATCATGGATCGATCAAAAACCCCATTTTAATCAGCATTTTATTGCAATTACTGCAAATGTTAAGAAAGCAGAAGAAATGGGTTTTGAAACCATTCTTCCTATATGGGATTGGGTTGGTGGACGCTATTCCTTCTGCTCTGCAATTAATTTAATTTCCTGTATTGCTATTGGTTTCGAACATTTTTCAGAGATCCTTGTTGGAGCATACAACATGGATATGCATTTCTGCACAGAACATTTTACGAAAAACGTACCGATTCTTTTAGCATTGTTAGGACTATGGAACATTAATTTTTTGAATATTAATAACTTGCTCGTTATGGCTTACTCTCAAGATTTACAATACTTTGTTCCCTATCTTCAACAACTTGATATGGAAAGCAATGGAAAATCAATAAACAAGCAAGGACGTAGAGTAGATTATGCAACAGGCCCTATTATTTGGGGTGGTCTGGGTAATCATGCACAACATAGTTATTATCAGCTATTGTGTCAAGGAACTAATAAAATAGCTGCTGATTTAATTTGTATCCGTACTTTCGATGGAAGTGTCATTAATAAAATATGTCACGCCCACAAAGAGGTACTAACAAAAGGTGGAAATCATGGTGAGAATCCGCACAGTTACATTGCTGGAGAAATCCCGGTAAATCTACTCTGCTTGAACGATTGCTCTCCACGAACTCTTGGTTCATTAATTTCTTTATACGAGCATAAAATTTTTGTCCAAGGCGTGATTTGGAATATAAATTCATTTGATCAACCTGGAGTCGAAACCTCCAAGGAAATAATTCGACAGAACAATTGGATTAGTTAATGTTTATAGCCAGATTCGTTTTACTGTTATTTAGTTTAATAGTTCAAAAAGCGTATGCGGTTGATATAGATCCAAAACAGTTCCTTTTGAATCAAGTCATTTGGGGCGAAACCTATTATCGAGATGATTTTGTAAAGCATTCGCTCGATCGATTACAATTGATCGCCCCTAATGATCCTGCTGTGCTTGCTGCACGAATTAGGCTTGCAATACGCCAAAAAAATCTAATCCTAGCGGAAGAACTACTCGAAGAATTAAAACAAAAAGCACCTGATTCTGTTGATTACAAACAAGCTCAAATGAGCTTATTTCTAACGCAAGTTGATGCAAAGCAAAAACTCCAGCAAGCAAGAGTAATGGCAATGTCCGGGCATCTCGATTTGGCTAAAGCCCAATATGATGCCCTTTTTCATGGTGTTTTCCCGACTCCTGAATTAAGTGCTGAATATTGGCGCATCTTATCCAGGATCCCTGCTCAACGCCAAATTGCATTTACCCACTTACAAGAAATCTATAATTTTTTGAACGAACATCAAGTTTATTCTAGTAATAACAATAAAGATAATTGGTCTTATGCAGTCAAAGAAGTCGTGTCAGACTTGTGGGTTTCTAGTGGAGAACAAGCTTTTCAATCGGGTGATATGAATTTGGCTGAAAAAAGATATCAGCAAGCGCTCCTTCTAGATAACACAAATTATTCTGCTTGGGTAGGAATAGGTGAAGTAGCATTTGCCCGTAAGAATTTTATTGATTCAGAAAAAGCATTTAAACACGCCTTACTTGTTAGCCCAGGAAAAAGTAGTGCTGTATATGGGCTTCTTGGCATTTACAAACATCAATCGTTAAAAAAGGCATTAAATTATCTGAACAGTTTACCTGATGATCTGAAAGACAAATTTAAAGATGTAAAGCTAATTTTAGAGAGTTCTTTGTTTCAAGAACAAGGAGAACAACTTGAAAAAGCAAATCAATGGGACAAAGCAATTGAAAAGTACAGCCAAGCACAAAAGCTTACGCCGGAAGATGTCTGGTTAACTTATCATTTCGCCTTAGCATTGAACCATGTAGGTAAAACCCAAAAAGCCAATGAGTTGTTTCAACAGTTGATAGCAAAACAAAAAAATAATCCCATCCAAGTATATGCTTATGCACTTTATTTATCGAGCACGGAGCGGGTGCCACAAGCACTTGCTCATCTTCACACCATTCCACAAAAGCAATGGAGTGTAGGTATGCGTCAGTTGGCAGAACGCCTAACTACTGAATTGATTTTAAAACACGCACAAGAATTACGAGATAGTGGCAATATACAAGGCGCAAAAGCTTATTTAATGAGTCAAAAACAAACCACACCCATTAAGCTTACTTTAGCAGATTGGGCTTTATTGGATGGTGAATTCGACAATGCGCTAAACTATTATCAGGATGTGAAAATTCATGAGCCACTTAATGCAGATGCAAATCTCGGGGTTATAGAGTCACTAGTTGCTCTAGGAAAAAAGAGCGAAGCACACCAATTACTAGAGCAATTGGGAAAACAAGAGTTAACATTCAATTATAACATGCAAAGAAGAATAGCAAATGCTTGGAATGCTGTTGGAGAACCCCAAAAAGCTTTAGCTATTTTCAATCAAATCAAACAAGACAGCAGCCATGGGGTACCCAGCCCAGATAGTGCGCTTATCTTTCGCGATGCAGCCCGTTTGGAAACACAACTTCGTATGCCAAAGTTGGCACAAGAAGACTATAAAAAAGCCATGGTTCAAAGCGAGATAACATCCGTATGGCCTACTAGCAATGATTATTATACTTGGTTAACCCGTAACCATGTAGAGGATGATTGGCTTAAACGTAGCATTCGTTCTGAATCCGCCCTACTTTATAAGCAGCAAGAAACACGCATCACTATAGACGAAGATTATTGGCGATTGACAGGTACCGCTGGAACCTCTGATCTGCGTGCGGAAGATACCATTGCTCAAGCAGATTGGGGCTATGCTAATGGCCGTGCATTTTTCAGAGCAGATAGAGTCAATCTAGGCGCCGGTAGTTTTTCTACAGTGAATGGAGTTTATTTTGATGATTTTGGTACTTGCGCTATCAATGGATGTACTACAGGTATCGTTCAACGAGCAAAGGGTATTGGCTGGGATGGAGGATGGCAAGGTATAACTTGGGGATTTGATGTCGGCGAAACACCTATAGGATTTCCTGTAGGGAATTTCATTGGAGGTATTAATTATAGCGGTGAAATACGACATATTGGCTGGACAGTTACTGCATCGCAACGACCCATGACTAATTCCTTGCTCTCTTTTGCAGGAGCTGTTGACCCCAATACCGGAAACGAATGGGGTGGAGTAGTTGCTACCGGCCTTACTTTATCACTCAGTTATGATAGAGGTGAAGCACATGGTTTTTGGGCAAATATCATTGGCAGTGAATTAACTGGAAAAAATGTTGTGTCTAATAGTCGTATTCTTTTATTGGATGGCTATTATTACAAAATAATCAATGAAGAAAATCGCCGTTTTATCATCGGACTTACAAATATGGTTTGGCATTATGAAAAAAATCTCTATGGCTTTAATCTTGGACAAGGAGGGTATTATAGCCCTCAGTTTTATTTATCATTAACTGCCCCGATTAATTATCGACGACGAGTTGCAAACTGGTCTTATGAGTTAGGAGGCACTGTAACCTGGTCTCGTGCGAATACTCAAGACATTGCATCATATCCATTACCTAACCTTATCCCAAATTTTGACAATACCCAAAACTCTATTCAAACTGGTGGACCAAGCGTAGGCTACGGCTGGTCATTCCTTGCCTTATTAGAGCGACGTCTTGGTTCACATTTTATTGTAGGTGGGCTGGTGGATATCCAACGATCAACAGACTATACCCCCAGTCACCTCTCTCTTTTCCTTCGTTACTCATTTGAAGGTTGGCAAGGTGATTTGGACATGCCTATTGTCCCATTGGTCCCCTACTCTAACTTTAGATAAGATCATTACCTGGGTACACCTGATACAGTATTACCCGGGTTTCAAAAATGAGTGAATCTTCTCATGATGTGCGCTTCATCCAAGCGATATGCCTTTTTTGGATTGTGCGAAATGATGCTAATTACAAACGATTGAGAAATAATCGATATAACCGCAGTGAAGCTAATTTTAAAAATTAATTGAGCTTGCATCTGGGATTTTTGCTGAGTAACCCGGGTTACATCTTATTTGAGGAACTCCTAAGGGTAAGGTACCCAGTTACTGTCACCTTTTAACAAAATGTAAAATTTATCTTGGTACTTCATCACAGTAACACCTTCATTAGAGGAAACAAAAGCCGTCTTTGGTAATTTTTTGGTAAGTGTTTCTAAACTTACATTATCCTGATTAAATATCTTTCCATCTACCAAACGAGAGGCTAACTCTGATATAGCAAGATAGCTGCTCGGGTCATTTATTTGTATTTGAGAGGTCTTCCCTTTCATACCAATAAATTTAATTCCGACTGGAACATGCGTAATAGTCGGACTAGGAATGTCACGTAAGCCCGGCATTTGTAATTTATCCCCAACAAGATTCGCACCATGTTCTGGGATAAAAACCACCATCACTTTATGTTCTGACTTCTCCAACGCTGTAAAAAAATTCATCGTTTGATCGAGGAGTTTTTTGGCCCGTACTTCATAAGGGGCTGGTTTACTTTCACCAATAAAAGTATTACCGTCATGGAGAGAAATTTCATTAAAGTAAGTCACGCTACGTTTTGTACCGGACGTGTTCTGTTGCTTAAGCCATCGATCCAGTAATTGGCCATCATCTGAAAGCAATTTCCCATCAAATGAAACAAGATCAGGATTTATACCTGCTCGTGACATTAAAGATACATCATCTAAACCACCATATTCTTTTATTTCGTTGAGAAAATCGCCAAATAGACCTTCATGATCGAGCATCATCTCCGGAGCAAAACCAAGCTTAGCCAGGTTATCCAAAATATAACATTTTTGATTAACAGACTTATAAAGCCCTGTGTGCGGGGTTTGACCACAGCTTGCACGTAACAAGCGTATTGCCGCAGGTCCACTATATGATGCGGCTGAATTGAAATTATTAAACATAATATCAAATTTACCCCATAATGGATGATCTCTTAGATGCACAGCATCTATATCGGCCCAAGAGAGTGAACAAACTTGAATAAAAATTACATCAAAAGGCTGAGCATCAGTGGCAAGAGAACTTGGGAAATTCGTATATAATTCTTTTTGCTGTTCATAAAATTGATTCAAGTATGCATTAAGATTTTCATTAGTAGGTGGCAAATTGCTGTTAAGTTCTCCCCCACCTGTATTAGCACCTGCTTCAGCTTGTACGCTATGTTCAGCAGTCTTACTTTGAACGGGTAAGAGGTTAATCGCAGGACCTGTTAGCGTGATGATGTTTAACCAAGTTAAGGCAATTGTAGTAAATGTGGTAATTCGTATCCATTGGGAAAGGAACAGATAAGCGACTAAAAGCACAAATGCCATCCCGATTAGTTGCCAATTAATAAAACGATCTAATAATTCAATAAGATAGCTAAAATTGAAAACAAAAAGATTTGTTCCCTGACTCATAATGGTACTGATACCAGGTAGCCATGTATCATGGTAAAAGATTACAATACCAATGGGAATAGCTATCCAATTACGGCAACGATGAAGTACTATTGAAGGCAAAGGAAACAACAAGAAAGCCAAAAAAACCAAATTAATAAATGCATGAAAATTTAAATATCCTGCCCATAAAAGAGCGAATTTCAACAAAAAATAATAGTTCCAACCATTGATATCGCGCCATTTAATATGATTTTTTTGTTGCAGTTGCACTGTTTCCATCATTACTATTCTTTATCCATAAATAATCGATAAGTTAATTTTTCGATCTGACGTTATCAACAGTAGGTAACAGGTAGGTCAGAACCAATTAGAAAGCTTTTTAATTTTTTAGTTTAACAGGATAAGCAGGATATTCAATGTAAAAGAGTTATTTTTGATTACTCAATCATAATCTATTCTTGACATACCCCATTCATCTTGCTATTTTTTTTGTAAAATTCGAAATATAAGACAATATGTTTAAAACCAAGACTATTTCCATCATTGGCGCAGGTCATTTAGGCAGTGCGTTAGCTCGAGGTCTCATTAAAAGTGGATATCCTCCACGTTCGATAACATTCAGCAATCGTGATACCAGTAAATCAAAGCGTTTAGCGAAGGAACTAGGGGTGCTCTCAGCAAAAACTAACATTGAAGCAGCTCAAAACGCAGAGATCCTTATTTTCGCTGTAAAACCTCAATTTATGCAGGAAGTATGTGAGGAGATTGCGCCAATCATGCAATCAAGAGAGCCTATTATTATTTCTTTGGCAGGTGTAATAGACATTGATAACATAACCCGCTGGCTCGATAAGAAAACCCTAGGGGTTATTCGCGTGATGACCAATACTCCAACCGAATTTTGTAAAGGAACTTCTGCCTTATTTGCCAACTCCTTCGCAACATCTGAAGAAAAGCGCTTGATTGAAACACTGTTTAATGAAGTGGGATACACATTTTGGGTCGAACATGAATCCATGCTTGATACACTTACAGCCCCGATTGGTTGTGCACCAGCTTATGTCTTTCTATTTCTTGAAGCCTTACAAAAAGCGGCAATCAGCCGAGGAATTCCAGAAGAACTTTCGGAAAAAATTGCCTTGGAATCTCTGTTTGGTGCTGCGGAATTAGCAAAAAAATCTGGGCGCTCTTTTTCCCAATTACGAGCTGGTGTAAGTACTCCTCATGGTGTAACTGCTCACTCTTTGGAAAAACTTTCTTTTACTGATTTTTTTGATCTATTTAAACAAATCTATGAAGCTGCAGAAGAACGTATTGGACAAATAACCCAATCTTTAAATACTCGAGAGTAACTGTAGAACGCAACATGAGTGTTGCCCAGTCATAGCTCGGAAATTTTTATTCAACGTCACCTGGGTTACGCTACGCTGAACCCAGGCCACTTCTGATATTTGCCCTGAATTAATTAACCCAGGCTTGATATGGGTCTAACCCAAGGGTTTAATCTGGTTATATTTGCTGGTAACTTACTTATGCTGCGTTGTGCTTCAGTCCGAGTTCCATACTCTCCTACCGTCAGCACATACCAAATCCCTTTAGCATTATTAAAATGTCTTATTTTAGAATTCTCTGCAAGGAGCTTATTGTTCTGCTGAAAACGTTCAATATCTTTTTTATTATGGCTTGCGGCGACTTGTATGGTGTACAAATTAAGAGTTGTATTACTTGAAGACTGGTCTTTTTTATCTTTATTTTCTTTTGTTGTTGGAATTTCAACTAATTTTGACTCACGTTGGAGATCAGCTTCTGGGTTTTCACGTTGAAACTCAGACTCAGGAATTCTGGCCTCTTGTTCTGCAAGATGCTGCATTTGCAATTTAGGAATCACAACGACCTTATCAATAATAGCTACTGGAGGCTCACTAAGCACCTCGTCATTAAGATCATCCAAAATCTGCTTTTTAGGCAAAGAAGAATATACCAATTGTCGCGTTGAAGAATCCTGCCAAGAAGCTATTCGACTCTCAAGCACTTCGGATTGTGTCTGTTGCTTTATTGCTATTTCTTCTCGGTTAGAATCAGGGATTGATCGATATAATGATGAAAGATCATAATTTTGAGCAAAATAAAAACCAACAAGCCCTGCAAAAAACGCCACACTAGCAGCAATACTTGCTTTTTTCACCAACTTAGAAGGTTCCTTTTTCTTTTGGGTGGCGCATTTAAATACAAATGCCTCTAGATTGCTGTTAATCTTTGCAACATTCCCTTTCGTTAATTGATAAAACTGTTTAAATTGCGCATCAGTTAGGGGTTTACTAATCAAATGTGCAGCCATGGCACGCTGTAATACATAGGTTCTGGTTTCGCTTTCATTCAATGAGCCCAATTCAATAGTGTGTACTAAATTCTCAAAAAATGAAGCGACTAAATTATTAAGTGTTGCGACGATAGAATAGTCCGAAATTAAGCAAAGATGGAAGAAACTAAAATTTTCTTGACTCTTTATCGCCAACATTGCTTCTTTAATAAATGCTTCTGGTAAATGTTGTGCATCATCGATAAGTAATAACACATGTGCTTTACGTTCATTAATTTGTGCTACTAATGAACTAATATCTGTATGTTCATCGCAATTAAGATGCAGCTGGGTTGCAATTTCCTGAATGAGAGTTTCGCGATTACAAGGAGGCGTCACTGTCATAGAAATTGATTTGATCTGTTGATCTAAATTGCCTTGTAACAAAGTACCAAAAGAAGTTTTACCTCCTTCTTTTTCGGATAAAACCGTAATGAGCACATTGTTAAAAAGAATCAAATGATTAACGAAATCAATCTTAGCAAGCCAAGATCCTGGCTTAAATAACACTCTTGGTTGAATTACAGCCGTTACATCAGACTGAATCATTCCCTCTTTCATTTTTATTCTCCTCTTACAGCTGCACCAAGTGCATTATACAAACAATCCTCTGTTACTCCAGATTCAAGATAACAATCACCTGGCCTTTTAATCAACACAAAGCGTAAACGGTTATTTTTAATTTTTTTATCTGATTGCATCAAATCTTTGAGTTTTTCTAAATTAATATTTGTTGGAATTTTATGTGGTAAACCTGCTAAGTGTAGAATTTGCTCTACTTGTTCGACCATTTGTTTATTAATTAAATTCATTTTATGCGACAAAACTGCTGCACAATATAAGCCAATTGCTACTGCTTCACCATGTAACCATTGTTGATAATGAGTATAAGTTTCCAGTGCATGGGCAAAAGTATGGCCAAGATTCAATAGGGCTCGTTGCCCCGCTTCCTTTTCATCCGTTTCAACAAATTGAGCTTTAATACGGCAACATTCAGCTATTAAATGAGGTAACTGTGGACTCTTAGTAGTTAATCCCTGCTGAAGCGCTTCACTAAGTTGTTTAAAAAACTCATCTCCAGCAAGTAGGGCATATTTTATCATTTCCGCCAAACCAGCACGAAACTCTCTTTCAGGAAGAGTATTTAATGTGTTTAAATCAATAACTACTGCTTGAGGTTGGTAAAAACTACCAATCATATTTTTGCCCAAGGCATGATTAATTCCTGTTTTTCCACCTACAGATGCATCAATTTGCGCTAGTAAAGTTGTAGGAATTTGAATCAGCTTTACCCCTCGTTGATATGTCGATGCTGCAAATCCCGTCATATCACCAATTACTCCTCCACCTAAAGCGATAAGGGTTGTATCTCGATGGTGTTTCTTTTGGATTAATGCATCATAAATAGCAAATAGACTTTGTTGATTTTTATACTGTTCACCATCTTCTAAAATCAACACATCACACTGAGCTTTAGGAAAAGCCGATTGCACGTAGTTTAAATAAAAAGGGGCTATTGTTTGATTGGTAACAATTAAAATTTGTGAAGAAGTTACAAGAGTTTGCAGAAAATCTGGTTTTTGCAAACCATTACGGCAAATAATAATAGGATATTGATGTTCCGTTAAAGAAACATCAACCTGATCATAAATCTCAAAGTTCGCCATAAATATATTTAATTATATTGTTTGCAACAGCTTTGACTGTTAATTTATCTGTTTCAAAACTAACATCAGCTAGCTCAGTGTAGAATGGTTCTCGCTCATCTCTCAACAATTCTAATCTTCCTTCAAGATCAGTTGTTTGCAACAAAGGACGCTTGGTATCTCGCTTAGTTCTTTCAAATTGTTGTTGTAATGAGGTTTTAAGATAGATTACGGTGCCACGCCCTGCTAATGCATTCCTGTTTTCAGGGGTAATCACCACCCCACCACCTGTTGCCAAAACAATGTTGGTTTTCTGAGTTAATTCTTCAATAACTTTTTGTTCGCGGCGTCTGAAACCCTCTTCACCTTCAATATCAAAAATCCAAGAGATATCGGCGCCAGCACGCTCTTCAATCACTTCATCCGAATCAAAAAATTCTAATTTGAGCTCCTTTGCCAAAGCACGACCTATAGTGCTTTTACCTGCACCCATGGGTCCGATGAGAAAAATATTTCGTACTTTAACTATGCTCATTTTTTATCACATACCTCTTTAACTGAAATGTCATTAATTAAAGATCGAGTCCGAAATAACTTCCCATTCTAGCATTAGACTAAAACATGATTCAAAAGCCAAAAGTGGGGGATATTTGGGGCTCAACCCTAACTGTATTTTTCGCAGTTAGAAATTCCCGCCCATTATTCTACAACAAATGAGCATATTTTATAACTGTTTACTCTTATTCATTTATATTATATCACTTCATTAATAAAATAATGCCCTGTTAAAGGCAAGTTATAAATAAAACCAAGCTTATTTGTGTGTAATTTTTATCCTAATTCAGCCAGGCATCAAAGTATAGTAACGTTCATACAATGGGGTACTTTATTGTAGCTAGTTGAAGCAAAGCGACACCTATTATCTCTAATCAATTTCATTTTTCATCAAAACGCACTACTTTTCTACCTTCAATTGCTGTTATAGATAATGAATTTGTTATTATTTTGGGGGTTATAAAAATAAGTAACTCATCATTTCTAAGACCAACTTGCGTGTTTTTAAATAAATTTCCAACTACCGGTAATTGACCAAAAAATGGCACCCTTGTAATGGTCTTGCTCTTATCTTGCTGATAAATTCCCCCAAGGACTATGGTTTGTCCATTACTGACGAGAACATTCGTCTGAATTTCTTTAGTTGCAATTGCTGGCACCCCATTAAATGTCAGGTTGGGCAATGCCCTATCCTGATTAATCTTCAATTCCATAAGTATCTTGTTGTCTGGGGTAATTTGCGGTTTTACATTCAAACTTAATACTGCCTTTTTAAACGCTACTGCTGTTGCACCACTTGAAGTCGCCTCCTGATAGGGAATCTCCTGACCTGATTGAATTTCTGCAGACTGTTGATTTGCTGTAATGAGCCTAGGACTAGATATTAATTCTGCAAGTCCCTCACTTTCCAAAGCAGAAAGCTCAAGATCAAGCAGAATATTATCGCCAAGCTGAGCTAATGCAATACCAACAGAAGCTGGATTAGCACCTGTTAATGGGGCAGCTATTAAATCGAGATTTAATCTGTCGGTAAAGGGCCTGACATTTGCAGGCGCAACTCCCTGTGCTAATTGATTCGCCCCCTCTAAAGTACCACTGAGATGGGTCGGTTTAGAAACCCCCCAACGAATTCCAAGATCCTGAGCAAAATCTTTCGTTACTTCCACGATACGTGCTTCAATAAGCACTTGTTTGACTGGTACATCTAATTGCTTAACCAATTCTCTAACTTCATCAATTTTAGCACCGATATCTTGAATCCAGATGGTATTTGTACGTGTATCAACACTCACGGAACCCTTCTCAGATAAAAGGGAATTTTGTTTGTCTTTAATCAAAATAGCAAGATCGGTTGCTTTGGCGTAATTGATTTGTATTAATTCAGAACGTACAGGCTCAATTTTTCGAATGGCTTGTTGTTTTTTGAGTTGTTCTGCCTCCATTGTTTCAAAAACCCCTTTTTTATCAATCAAAATCACATTACCTGACTGTCGCTTATCTAAACCTTGAGTAGTTAAAATAATATCTAATGCTTGATCCCAAGGAACATTATTTAATCTCAGTGTAATATCACCTTGAACCTGATCACTCACTACAATATTAATTCCCGTAAAATCCGCAAGTAGCTGTAATACAGCTCGTAAACTGATGTTTTGGAAATTTAACGAAAGTCTTTTTCCAGAAAAAACTTTCTTTTTCAATTTGGCTTGTTGTTCCTCTTCTGGAGTTAAAGGAATTACATCAATCATAAATTGCTGATTAACCTGATAGACGTTTTGGCCAAAACCTCCTTTATTAAATAAGGTCATATGTGCATTTTTGCCAACTTGCTGAAAAGTAACCATTTGCACTGGACTGTGGAAATCCGAAACATCGAATCGCTTCCTTAAATTCGTAGGAACTGTAGTATTTAAAAATTTAACTAGAATTTCTTTCCCATGCTCCTCAACTTCAGTGGGAACACTCGTACTAGAGACATTCACTATGGCTCGACCACCCTGTCGTTCAATTCCTCGAAAATCAAAATGATTGATTACATAATTTGTTTTGGCAGGACGATTCGTGATTATCAGTGCTTGCGGCGGCTGAAATAATTCATTACTTTTGCCATTCAAAATAACTGTATAAACTTTTCCAGATATTGTTCCTGAATAAGGCACAGAATAATTTAACTCCAATACAGCCCGAATACGCGAACCCACCGCAACAACGGAGTACCTATTAAGCGATCCCAGTTTAATTTCTTTGGCTTTTTGTTTTTGAGGTAACTGCAGATTTGAATCAATAAAATCAAAGACTATTCGTGCGGGGCTTTGGGTCACAAAACTTGCAGGCTCTTGCTTTATGGGTTGTGCAAATTCGAAATCCATACGCAACTTTTCCTCTGGCAAAGGAATTACCTTGACGGATATTAAAGAATTATTCTGGGCAAAAGCCATACCTAAACTCATGCCAATTAAAATGAATAAAGCAGCTATTTTCCGCACTTTTGCTCCTACTTCCCAGTATGTAATTCAAGCGTGGTTGTATGCTTTTCCCACTTTCCTGAAGTTTGTGTTGTTTCTATTAATTGAATGGAGCCATTCTTAATTGAAACAATACGGCCATAATTTTGTCCCATATAATTACCTATTCGGACGTGAGTAATATCCTTATTAGGTAATTTAATCAATGCCCATATTTCATTTCCTTGCGTTAAAGTGCCTACAAATTGTAATGCATCTAAAGGATAAGCCTCCAACGATTCCTTAGGCCTGTTTTTATCTGGAGCATTTACATCAACTTCCGGCTTTTTTTGAACCGTTGGCTTAAATGGATTTCGCCTATTACTATTATCAGGAAATTTAAAAGTAGGTAAAGGTGCAAATGAAGGGATTGGTTCAATATCACGTGTTTTTCTAAATTTTACGTCATGAATGTATCGCACCAAATCATCGTTACTACTGGAGCAAGCAACCAATAGTAACGATAATGAACAGATAGAACTAATCCCTAATTTTCGTTTCATCATTGTGTGCGATATCGATAAATTTTGGCAGTGATGCTCATTATCAACTCATCCTCCGAAACTTCTTTATCTTTGGAAGACACCCTTTCAATACTAAAGTCATGTAACGTTACAATACGATCCATCTCAGCAACACGACTGATAAACATAGCCAATTGAAAATAAGTACCTACTACTGAAATTTTTATAGGTAACTCAATATAAAAATCATGCCTTACCTCTGGCTGTGGCGCAAATAACTCAAATCTTAAGCCAGATGCAACCCCTGTTTTGGAAATGGCTTCCAATAGACCAGGCATCTGATTTTTTTCTGGAAGTTGTTTAAGCATTTGGGTAAAACGTTCCATCATAATCTGTAGTTGTTGGCGATAAGCCGGCAAATTGACTAACTGACGTTGCTTGCTTTCAAAATCTGTTTTTAATGTAACCTCCTGAGCTTGTAGTTGTTCAAACTGAGTAAAATTATCTTGTATGATTAGCCAATACCCCAGAGCAATAATCAAAATACTAACACCAGCAAGAACACAAACCTTAACGACTACTGGCCATTGTCCCAAATTTTCCAGAGTTAATTCATTCAGGTTAATACCGTTCATAGTTTTATCCCAATCTGGAATTGAGGCGCTAGCACAAAAGTTAACTTAAACTCATTCTCTGCGGATTCTTGTTTGTTTTTATCTTTATTTTTATCCTTATCTTGATCCTCTCTTTTGATTTCACTTAGGATAGGATCATGGAGCCATTCATTATTTTCTATATTTCTCATTAACATTGAAACAAAAGTGTTCGATTCAGCATAGCCAATAACGGTGATAACATCATTTTTTCCAACTATCTGAGTAAAATAAACTCCTGCCGGAATTACATTGATCAACTCATCGAATAAATGAACCATTAATGTTCGTGTAGACTGTAAATGCTGTACTATAGACATTCTAGAAATCAGCATTTCTCGCGTTTTTTGTAAATTTTTTATTTCTTTTATTTGCGCATCCATAGCATTAATTTCTTTCTGAAGCATTTCATTCCGTGTAATTTGATTACTTACCAATCCTGATGCATAAGAATTAATTAAAAAAACAGTAAACGCAGCGAACACGATGCTGACAAGCAGCATGGTCATAAACAGTTTTTTCTCCTGCTCCCGCTTGAGTTCTCGCCAAGGAAGAAGGTTAATTTGCGTCATATAGTCTCACTTAACTTCCCTTAGTGCCAAACCGCACGCGACCATAAGTCCTGGAGCATCCTTATTTATAGAATCCAAATGCACCATTTTACCTGGAGTCATGTGTGAAATTGGATTGGCAATTGTGGTGCTCATCCCCAATCGCTCTTGAACCAACGCCACCAAACCCGGCAACTTAGCTAATCCCCCCGCCAATAAAATATGATCTACATCTCCATCCTGACTTGTGGAATAAAAAAACTGCAAGGTGCGCTTGATTTGCAACAAAATATCTTCTTTAAAAGGCTCTAATACTTCCTTTTCATAATCCTCAGGTAATTCTCCATTCTCTTTAGCCAGGATAGCTTGTTCCAAAGTCATTTTATAATGTTCAGCAGTAGCGTCTATTAATTGCTTTCCACCAAATTTTTCTTCTCTGGAGTAAACTAATTTCATTCCTTGTAATACAAATAAATGCGTGTAGCTCGCCCCAATATCAATAATAGCGATTGTTTTATCTTGTCCAGATGCAGGTAAATCCTTAGCAAGTTGCTGGGCTGCGCGTTCTACAGCATAAGATTCGACGTCGACCACTATTGCCTCCAAACCCGAGTGAACGGCAACATCTAAACGTTGATTCACATTTTCTGCTCGTGAAGCAACAATTAGCACGTCGAGCATATTCTGATTTTTTTCAGAGTGGCCTAAAATTTCAAAATCAAGATTGATTTCGTCTATTGGATAAGGAATATATTTATCTGCCTCTGTAACAATCAACTCCTCCATCTCTGCGTCACTTAAACCTTCATTGATTTGTATTACTTTACTGATTATTGATGAATCAGGAACAGCTAGAGCAGCTTGTTTACATGAAGTTTTTAGCCGATCGATCACTTTTTTAATACACTGGGAGACCGCATCAATATCTTTAATGGTGTTGCCATCCATAGCATTTGCAGGCAGTACTTCACGGCCATAGTTTTCTACAACCAGCTCATCGCCTTGACCTGAAATTTCTAAGATTTTAACGGCTGTTGATGTAATGTCTATTCCGAGAATTGAACGATGCTTGGGCTGAAACAATTTGAGCATGCCACTTATTCCCTTAAGTCTTCCATGCATTCAAAAAATACTCCTCTAGGATCATATGCTGATGTTAACGTAACCTATTAAAAAATTACACTGTTTTCTAGCTTGTGAAACTCATTAAAATGATTACATGTTGGCATTTTCGTCATTTAGTTAAAACATCTTGCACTACCCAAAAACATTTAATATAGTGAAAGACCAACTTGTAAGGGGATTTCGCATTTATGCTTTGAAAAGGAGATTTTCATGACTAGGTTAGAAGAGTTAATTTATGCATTGGCAACCGTTATAGTTCGTTATCATGACAGCCAAGACAATATCGAGGCTAAAGATAAACTAGTTACTGCAGTTGACCCCATAATTCACAGAAAAAAATCTCATGACCGTGCAGTAGAAATAATTCAAGACTGTAATTTTGTTGCATATCTGGAAGGACGAATCACTGCGTGTACAAAGGGTTATCATGGCCGGGAAGAATTCCTTCTTTTCCTTTTAAATAAGATCTGTTTTTTAAAGGAACAACTCGACAATAAAACCCCATTCAAAGAGCATGAGTTAAAGGCATTCCAAGAGCAATTAACTCAATTATTCATTGATTTTCGAAAACTATTAAACATCAAAAAAGGGCTCAAGCATCCAGTAACGCTTCAAGATTCTAAAATCAAAGAACTACCTGGTTTATTGAATGATCGATATATAGGTAGTAAATATTGTAATTCAGGCCAATTACTCATTGATGAAGTTCTTTTTGTACTTCACATGACAACCGATGATTCTGATGAAGAACTTAAAAATATTGCTGCAAATATCTGCTCAGAACAACAGGATAAATTGGAATTGCAAAGCGAAAAATCCAAAAAAGCAACTGAAGATTTAGGTAGAAATGCTGAAAAATTAGAGTTAGAACAACTAAAATTATCAATGGCGGCACAAAAGTCTGAGTTTGAACTCAAGGTAGTAGAGTTAACAGAAAAAAATAAAGAACCGCTTGCTATTATTGAGAAATTAACTCAGGAACTGGAAAAAAATAAATTGGAATTACAAAAAGTCCAGTCCGAACTCGAGAGCTTAAAAAAACAAAACGAATTGGAAGCACCTTTTAGACGTGTTACTGGATATCCCACTTTATATGGTCTCGCTGGCCTACCTATGTTGCAAAGACCGGCAGTTCATTCTCGATTTTTTCCACAAGCAATTCAAACACCACCTACATCATCACAAACTGGCCCCACAATAGATGATTTTGAGGAGACTTCATCACGTGTGACAATAGAATAAAGCTTTCATATTATTAGCTGACTCCTTAGGTTTCATTGAGTTTTCTCAGAAAAACTCAATGAAACATTAAATATTAGTGTAAAATTACCCTCTTTTTTGCACAAAACTCGCATTCTTATCGAGAATCACTGTATAATATCTGCCAAATTTCATTAAAAATCACATGACTCTATGAAAATGGCATACTTCTGGCGTAAAGGTCTATGGGCGCTGATGAGCCTGTCTTTTGTTTTAATAGTAGCAGGCTGTCTGTTGTACCTCTATCTTGAAAGTCAACTTCCCAACGTAGATTCGTTGAAAACAGTACAATTACAAGTACCTCTACAAATTTTCAGCAAGGAAGGTCTGCTAATTCAGGAATATGGCGAGAAAAAACGAATTCCTGTTACTTATGATGAAATACCACCTATGTTGATCCATGCGCTGATTGCCACTGAAGATCAACGCTTTTTTGAGCACCCTGGTGTTGATGTTCTTGGTCTGGGCCGTGCAGCGGTTCGCATGGTAAAAACCGGAACAAAATCTCAAGGTGGTAGTACCATTACCATGCAGGTTGCGCGTAATTTTTTCTTAAGTCGTAAAAAAACCTTTTTACGCAAATTTAATGAAATTATGCTGGCCATAAAAATAGATAGAGAGTTGAGCAAGGAAAAAATTCTCGAGCTCTATCTTAACCGAATCTATTTAGGTAATCGCGCGTATGGCGTTGGTGCAGCAGCGATGGTTTATTTTGGAAAGCCGCTTAAAGAATTAAATCTATCAGAACTAGCAATGATTGCAGGACTTCCACAAGCCCCTTCAACACAAAACCCCATAGCAAACCCACTTGCTGCCAAAAAACGTAGGGATCACGTATTAGAACGTTTACTTGAAGAACATTATATCAATGAAGAACAGTATCAAAATGCCATAAATCAACCGATTACTGCTAAGTATCATGGCACTCCCATTGAAGTAAAAGCTCCTTATGTTGCTGAAATGATTCGTCAATCTTTATACGACAATTTCGGCCCAGATGCCTATACCAAAGGCTACAAAGTGTATACGACTATTGACGGGAATTTGCAAAATACAGCCAATGATGTCGTCGAAAAAAATTTAATAGCCTATGACCACCGGCATGGTTATCGAGGACCTGTCGCCACTATTGGTGAAAATGACAGTAAATCCTTACACTCTATTCAAAAAAATCTGGAAAAATATCCTGAGCTGAATCATCTTACTCCAGCCGTCGTAACCGAAGTCGGAGAAAAAGAGGCAACAGCCACGTTACAAGGTGGTCGTACCATTATTATTCCTTGGGCAGGTTTATCTTGGGCTAGACCCGCACTTAAAAATGGCTGGGTAGGAAAATCGCCATCTAAAGCCATGCAAGTTGTTGCCGTTGGAGATATTATTTACGTTCATTCAACAAAGGATCATTGGGAGTTAGCGCAAATCCCTGAAGCTGAGTCAGCAATGGTAGCACTTAATCCTAAAAACGGTGCTATAGAAGTCCTAGTTGGTGGGTTCAATTTCCAAAAGAGCAAATTTAACCGAGCAACTCAATCAAGTAGACAACCAGGCTCCAGTTTTAAACCTTTTGTCTATGCTGCAGCCTTAAACAATGGTTATACACTAGCAACATTAATTAATGATGCGCCTATTGTTGTTGATGATCCAAGTCAACCGAACTTATGGCGTCCTCATAATGTGAATCTTAAATTCAATGGACCAACCCGTTTAAAACAAGCTCTGGTCCAATCTAAAAACCTCGTGTCCATACGTATCCTTGATGACATCGGTATTAATTACACGATCGATTTCCTAGCTCGTTTTGGCTTTAATAAGAAAACTCTTCCTAGAGGTTTATCTTTGGCTTTAGGTAGTTTGTCAGTCAGTCCTATGGACCTTACTGCTGCTTATGCTGTTTTCGCAAATGGTGGTTATAAAATTGAACCTTATCTCATCGATCACATTACTGATAAAGATGGTAAGATTTTATTACAAGCCAAACCAACTGTTGTTTGTAACAATTGTGATGGCAATGTAGATCATTCAACTTTAGCACCACGAGTCATCCCTGAAGATATTAACTTTTTAATGTATACCGCTTTAAAAGATGTGATTCAGCATGGTACTGCACGTGCAGCTAGAGTGCTTAATCGTCAGGATATAGCAGGTAAAACCGGAACAACTAATGATCAAGTAGATGCCTGGTTTGCGGGGTTTAACTCTGACCTCGTAGTAACCACCTGGGTTGGTTTTGATAATCCTAAATCCTTACATGAGTATGCTGCAGGACTCGCCCTGCCCTTATGGATCGACTTCATGAAAGTTGCCTTGAAAGGAAAACCTGAGGGTGAAATAAAACAACCTGAGGATGTAGTAGCTGTTCGTATTGATCCCCACAGCGGCTTATTGGCTCATCCAAATCAGGCCAATGGCATTATCGAATATTTTCGCAATAAAGAAGTTCCATCGGAAGAAGATCCAACGCCTATTTATAATGCAGGTAATGATCAGCAGCAACTTCCAACAAGCGAAGATAGTTTATTTTAGCTTACCAAAATGCAGCGGATGTGAGTGAACTTTCTCAGATTCCGCTGTACATGCAATAGCTCTTTCTTGTCACAAAAATTCAAAAATTACGCAACATCGCTGGATCCCGCTGACAAGCATTGGGATGTT
Source organism: Legionella stuttgartensis (assembly GCF_977063405.2). Taxonomy (NCBI): domain Bacteria; kingdom Pseudomonadati; phylum Pseudomonadota; class Gammaproteobacteria; order Legionellales; family Legionellaceae; genus Legionella; species Legionella stuttgartensis. Next base: position 582,161 of record NZ_CDRUHA020000011.1, on the reverse strand, counting down.
GAACTTTCTCATTCCTTCTATTAATGTAACCTATTTTAAAATGAAATATATTCAACGGTCTACGTACGGGGCTTAAACCGCAGTATGTAGGGATTAAAAAAACACATACCCTCGGAAAGATTTTAGCCAGTAGCTCTGTCGTAAAAGCTAATAATCTTTAAGCTTAATCGAACGAGCTGCTTTATTAATACGTCGTGTTGAGCAATTAATAAAAAATTTGATTAGATAACTTGGAGCAGTTTCCATGAGCCTTTTAAGTAACCAGGAGAGTAAATTATTCTTCTCTTGAGAACGCATCACTTGTGCCGCTTTAATCCCTAACTCCTGATTGAGTCGAACAAAAGGACGCATTAGTTTTTCATATTCCTCAAAAGCAATCTGATGGTTGCCATTGGCTGCTGCTAACTCCCCAGCAAGTACGTAAGCACCTATTATTGCAAGACTAGTACCTTGGCCTGACATGGGTGAAGCACAATAAGCAGCATCTCCTAATAAAATCACCCTACCCTGAGACCAATGATCCATATGAATCTGTGCTGCTGCATCAAAATAAAAGTCAGGTGAATTGGGCATGATTTGCAAAAATCTTGGGATCTCCCAACCAATTCCTTCATAAACGTTCTTCAGAACTTGCTGTTGTTGTTCTACATCACGTAGATCGATTTTTATTGATTGTGGCGTTGTAAATCCAAAACATGCTTTAGCTTGAGGTTCTCCTGAAGCACTCCAAACCGATGCAACTCGACCTAATTCCGAGTATTGCATCTCCATTCGATCCAAATTCAAATAGTTTGGAACTGTAAACACACAGAGGTATAAACCTAGGTGCTGAGAAAAAAGTGACTCTTCACCAAATACAAGTTGTCTTACATTTGAATGAAGTCCATCTGCACCAATAACCAAATCGAAATCTCGAACTTTATTGCTTTGAAACTTGACCTCTACTCGATCAGAACATTGGGATATCTCCTGAATGCAATCTCCAAAAATAAACTCTGCATCAAGTACTTGATCCATAAGAATCTGACACAAAGTACCACGAATAATTTCTACATCATCACCAACTCGATGTCCGAATTCATCGCCGCTCATTTGTTGAATCACTTTTCCATTTCTATCAACAAGCAATGCACCCTGCATATCAGTACCTGCGCCCACAATGGTTTCATAAATGCCCATTCTTCGCAGAACATGTAAGGCCGAACCTCGAACATCGATTTTATAACCCCCAGTCAGCAATGAATTTGCACGATCCACGATCGTGGCAGTAAAACCATAACGCCTCAACCAATACGCAACGGTCAATCCTGCTACCCCTGCTCCGGAAATAAGTACTCTCATATCAACCTCATGGATGGAAAAGAGAATCTGAATTTTATATCAATAAATCTTAGAGTAATAAAGAAAATAATTATAGTGTAATGGGTGGAAGGCTGTGAAAATCGGATTTCTAGAATGAGCGAGTTTCTCAAATCCCGGGTGATGGCTTCGCCTTCACCCGGGTACAAATTGAGCGTAAATCAAACAACAAAATTTTATCGACCAGCTAATGCTATGGCTGCAGGTGTGTACTCATAACCCAAATCACGGGCAACAGCATCAAAGGTAATCTTACCCTGGTGAACGTTTAAGCCATTGAGTAAATGTTTATCATTCAATAAAGCCAACTTCACACCTTTAGTTACAATACTTAAAACAAAAGGTAGGGTTGCATTATTCAAAGCAAACGTTGATGTTCTTGGCACCGCACCAGGCATATTTGCAACACAATAATGTACGACATTATCAACAACATATGTAGGCTCTTGATGTGTTGTAGGACGACTTGTTTCAAAGCATCCGCCTTGGTCAATAGCGACATCGACTAATACTGAACCAGGACGCATTGATTTAAGCATGGCTCGAGTTACTAATTTTGGAGCTGCTGCACCGGGTACTAAAACTGCGCCAATGACCAAATCAGCACTAGCAACATATCGTTCTATGGCATCTGCAGTGGAATAAACCGTATTGAGCTTAGAACCAAATTGGAAATCCAATTCGTTTAAACGTTGCAAAGAGCGATCCAGTACAGTCACTCGTGCTTCCATACCCATTGCCATACGTACTGCATTAGTACCAACCACTCCACCACCAATAACCACTACGTTTGCCGCAGCGACTCCAGGAACCCCACCTAATAAAATACCACTACCACCCTGAGCCATTTCCAGACAATGAGCACCTGCTTGGATAGACATACGCCCAGCAACTTGAGACATAGGTGCCAATAAGGGCAGGCCACCGCCTTCTTCAGTTACTGTTTCATATGCAATAGCAGTAACTCCAGACTCTTTAAGCATACGTGCTTGGTGAGGATCTGGGGCCAAATGCAGATAAGTAAATAAAGTTTGGCCTTCGCGAAGACGCTTGCACTCAATTGGTTGTGGTTCTTTTACTTTTACAATGAGATCAGCTCTTGAAAAAACTTCATCAGCGCTGTCAACAACCTCAGCACCGGCATTTCGATAATCATCATCAGAAATACCGATTCCTAATCCAGCACTCTTCTCTACTATAACAGAACTTCCTACTCTAATAATTTCTCTAATACTAGAAGGAACAAGACCCACACGATTTTCTTGAGGTTTAATTTCTTTTGGAACGCCTACTAACATACTTTCTCCCCTAACGGTTTTTTAATTGTGCTATTAACTGTGGCACGAGCTCGAATAAATCACCAACCAAACCATAGTCAGCGATTTGAAAAATAGGGGCATCTTCATCCTTATTAATTGCAACAATAATCTTGGAATCTTTCATCCCTGCCAAATGCTGTACCGCTCCAGAAATTCCCACAGCAATATAAAGCATTGGTGCAACTATCCTTCCGGTTTGCCCCACTTGATAATCATTAGGAACAAACCCTGCATCTACAGCAGCACGGGACGCCCCCACAGCAGCACCGAGTACATCAGCTAATTCTTCGATCAACTGAAACTTCTCAGCACTTTGCAGACCTCTTCCACCAGAAACAACAATTTTAGCACTGCCTAAATCAGGTCGCTCGGACTTACTTAACTCATGCTTAACAAATTGGCTCTCTTTTGCAACAAATTCTTTATCAATTTGTTCGATGAAACAACTAGCCTGATTTGCAGTTACTGGATTAAACGCCGTTGCTCTGATGGTTAAAACTTTTATAGAATCAAGAACTCGTACAGTTTCTATTGCATTACCTGCATATATTGGATGTTCGAAAGTTTCTTTATCAATAATTTTACTAACATCTGAAACTTGCGCCACATCCAGTCGCGCTGCAATACGAGGAGCAATATTTTTACCAAAAGTACTCGCCGGTACGATGATGGCTTGAAATGAATCCGCAAAGGAAAGAATTAAATCGCTTACTTGTTCTGCTAAGGGATGCTCATAACAAGGGTTATCAACGTACCAAACGGCATGTGCTCCTGCAAGAGTTGCAGCCTGTTCTGCTACTGCCTTGCATTGATGCCCTACAATAAGTAAGGTCGGTTCGTTATCCAACTCCAATGCGGCAGATAAAGCATTACGAGTAGATGGGTGTAATGTTTGATTATCATGTTCAACGAGTACTAAAGTGCTCATCACTCCCCCTTATCAAAGCACTTTGGCTTCATGCTGTAATTTATCCAATAATTCAGTCACTGACTCAACTTTCACGCCACCACTACGAGTCGGAGGTGCTGTAACATTTAATACTTCAATATGTTTTTTAAGTGACAATCCTAAACTTTCCAGTTTCCTAACATCCAAAGGTTTCTTTTTGGCTTTCATAATATTGGGGAGGCTAGCGTAACGTGGTTCATTTAAGCGTAAATCCGTACTCACTACTGCAGGTAAATGCACGCCTATGGTTTCAAGACCTCCATCAATTTCACGAGTAACTTGAAGATGATCACTTGTCGCCTCTATTTTAGATGCATAGGTTGCCTGTGGCCAATTTAATAGAGCAGCCAACATTTGTGGTGTCTGATTATTATCACCATCAATAGCTTGCTTGCCCATCAACACTAAATCTGGTTTTTCGTCATCAATAATCTTTTTTAATATTTTAGCGATATTTAGGCTTTCAAACGTATCTTCGGTATGAACCAAAATTGCTCTGTCAGCACCTAAGGCCAAAGCATGACGCAATGTTTCTTGCGAACTATCTCCACCAATACTGACGGCAAGCACCTCAGTAGCCCAATTATTTTCGCGTAAACGTAAGGCTTCCTCCACAGCAATTTCATCGAAGGGATTCATTGCCATTTTAATATTCTGTGTTTCAACTCCGGAATGGTCCGATTTGACCCGAACTTTGACATAAGGGTCGATTACACGCTTCACTGCCACGAGAATTTTCATAATTCCTCACTGGATAATCAAAACAACCGCATCTTGCCAGAGATACCGTGCCGAATTCAAGGGGTTATTTTTATTTAACCTGAATTCGACGACGATATCTTCAATAAATATAATGCCTAAAATTTAGTATGAAACAAGATATCTCGCCTCAAAATTGCCTATTTTACCCCTAAAAGTTAAGTTTTACCCAAAGAAAGTTGCATCTCTGATTCTTCATTTAGGAGATTAATGACACGTTCAGCCCGATCAACTGCTAAGGCGGTTTTTCCTCCTTCCGTATAAACATTTGAATTTTTTTTCACTAATTGTAAGGCCTCATAAGTGTGAGTAATTTTCTCATCAACTTTTAATTCGCCGTCTTTATCTATTACACGCATTCTTAATAAAAATGCATCTAATGCACGATATTTTTCGCCTCCCGCTCGCCAATTTCTAAAAAACTGCTGTTCTAGTAATCCAAGATAGGATTCGATTGGCGCGGCAATCATTTTTAATTGAGGAGTTGTAAAGTTCTCACTAATATTCGGATTTTGACTTGCAAGTATTAAGTCGCGGCATAAATTTTCATCGACCATTGAGGCATCGAACTTCATTTCAGGAGCAGCGCAAATTAATGGCGTTAAAAGAGTAGAACCTATTTGCAAGCTCATCTCATAGCAGTGTCTCGATGCCCAAAAAGTCATTTCAAGTAAACGAACCAATAAAGTAGTAGTTGCTGTAGCAGAAACCATAGTAATTTTTTGTAAGGTAGTCCCAAGTTTTTGCAATTCTTTCGAATCGCTCTTTTCAATAAATTGCCCACCCTTTAATAAAGCGAAATAAAGTGCATAAACAGCAAATAATTCTTCTGCAAAAACAAAAGTACCAAAACTAATGAAAACCATTGGAAGAAATGAAATTAAAGCACGAATTCCCGTGGGTTTTATTTTTCCGACCTCATCAAAATATCCTGTTGATTGGTCAAGCAAGCCGAGCAGACTTGCATAAAAATTACGTTCGGTAAATGTTCTCGAGGTATTTCTTAAATTTTCCATCCATTTTTTTAGATCTTCCCGAGTAGTAATCTCATCAAATTTGATGGTTTTAAAATCCTGAGGTGAGGTCAGTTTTTCATAACAGATGCTTAATGTTTTAAAACAAGCACCATCATTGCGCGCTTCAGATAAATTTTTCTCAATCCATTTACTTTCTGGGCTAAATTTCTCAAAAAGGTCTGGATGAAACTTTAAAGATAAGACCTTATAATTTGTTTTAATTTTTTCTTTATCTGGACCGTTCTTAAGCAACAATTTATTAATTAATTTAATAAAATCACCATCGAGCCTTAAAAGAGCTTCTTGATTCAGTTCACTGTTGTAACATTTTTTTTCTTCATCATAACTGGCATAGATAGTAACCAGGGTTTTTAATTCAGTCTCTATAGTCATAACTCTCCCTAGATTGGCTATTAGATCGATACTGCTAAACTCTGGTGAGCTTCAGCGACCTAGTTATCACACAGTATCATCGATTTTATTAAACCAATTCGTCCGTTTAACATATTCAGTAAAAAAGCCAACAACCAACAGACTAATATAAAATGCACTCATCACATCACTCAAATAATGAAAGCATAATAAGATTCTTGATGCAGCTACTAACAAGGCAACGACAAGTAAACTATAAAAATAACGAGGAAAAAGTGTTCCCAATCCTGCAGCCAAACTGATGACTGTTGTTGTATGTCCTGAAGGAAAAGACCAGTAATTTGAACTCAATTTAAACCAATAAAAACCAAATTCATTACTTGCAAATAATAATTCAGGACGAGCACGACTCAAAGCAACTTTCAAAAACAAACAAACTAAATTGGCTAAAAGTACACATCCAAGTAGATACCAAGATCGGTTTTCATAAACAGTATTAACTTGTATGTATCGAAAATACAATCCTGCAACAAAAAACAAAACAATATAAGCAATCCATTTGCCTAAAGCAGTCAATACACTCAAAAAAGGTAATTTGGCTTCAAGATCTAACTGATGGAAATAAGTTGCCACAGTTCGATCTACAAAATAATAGGCTAAAATAACCAAAATTGCATAAAAAATAATAACCCAAGGTTTTTTCATAAAATTAAACAACTTTTCAAATTGCGTCATCAATTAAGTCCTTCTTTTTAGTTCTCACGTAAATACCAAGGGATGGTAATAACAATCGTACGGGAATCTCGTTCTAAAAAAAGCAAAGCGCGTAGGCCAGCAGCATGAATATTGTGTAACAAATACTCATACCATTTAGGTTCTACTAACTCAGGTATAATAAGGGCAATGAGGTGATTTTTCCTCTCTTTTCTGACTTTACTCACAAAATTTAATAAAGGTTTATAAATACGACGATATGGCGATTTAATAATTTCAAGCTTAGGGCTCTCTTTACCGGCCCTTTTGGCTGGGATTTCAATTTTTTCATGCCAAAGCTGCTGCAAACGCTCAACACCTCCATATCCAGCATCAATAAAAACAGCCGTAATATCATCCGAAAGCAGCATCCCAAATTGAATTGCTTTTTCTGCAATTAAATCCAAACCATGTATTGGAATAATGACTACTGGTGGGTTGAGTGTCAAAGGGTCTATTTTTATAGGGTTTTCTATTTCATGAGCAATTCTATCATAATGATGTTTAATACGATGCATTAAAAATGCTAAGGTGGGTGCAAGCAAAATAATTATCCAGGCCCCTTCAATAAATTTTGTAATAATAATGAGAATAAGTGCAATTGCAGTTACTACTGCGCCCACCGCATTGATTACTAATTTATATCGTACATGTCGATTCTCCTTACGAAACCAATATACGACCATGCCGACCTGAGAAAAGAGAAAAGCACTAAAAGAACCAACAGCAAATAATGGAATCAAATTATTCGTAATTCCTTTAAAAGCAATCAGGATGATTGCAGAAAAAAGAGACAAAATAATTATTCCTACTGAGAAAACCAAGCGTCGACCACGCTCAGCAAAAAAATGAGGTAAATAATTATCCTCGGCAAGTAAACGGCATATTCTAGGGAAACCCGAAAAACTGGTTTGCGCCGAATAGGAAAGTACAAAAAAAATACTGGTAATCGAAATATAATAAAAAATACCTTTACCAGTGGTTGCTTCGACTAATTGCGACAATATTGTTTGGTAGCCAGGCTGATCCTGATTCATCGCTAAAATATGATAAGCGGGACAAAGATAACCAATGAGTATTAAAAATAGTGCGAGCGTGCCCACAATTATAGTCAATGTCCATTGTGCATTTCGAACTCTGGGTTTGCGAAATAACGAGACTGCATTACTGACTGCTTCTACACCAGTCATAGCAGTTAATCCATAAGCAAAAGCAGTTAACAACATCCAAAACGATACCCTTTCATCTGAACTCGCTTGTATTTTCGTTAGTTGATGTACAGGTTGAGAATGTCCACCACTATTCCAGACGTCTACTAAGCCAAGGACCAAAGCAATGAACATGCTTAAGATAAAAATAACGACAGGGATCAAAAAAAGGCTTCCTGTTTCGCGAATGCCTCGCAAATTAAATAGGGTAACCATCAGTAAAATAACAAGACATAAAGTAAGTGTATAAGGATGCAACGATGGAATTGCTGATACTATAGCAGCCACACCAGCTGATATTCCGACAGTAACGTTCAATAAATAATCCAGTATTAATGAAATTGCTGCACCTAAACCATATTTTTTGCCTAAATTGTCACTTGCAACAATATAAGCGCCCCCCTTACCTGGATATGCTGCAGCAGTTTGCATATAAGAAAAATACAAAAACATAAGAACAAGAATAACCAAGAGGGTGAGCGTAAAAAAATAATGTAATCCTATTAGCCCTGCAGGTAATAACACTGTGAGTGTAGCTTCCGGGCCATAAGCCGTTGAAGACAATGAGTCTAATCCAAGTGCAGGAACTCCCGTTGCTATGGATAATTCTTGTTTTTTTTTGGACCTTAAAGAAAGAGGTTTTCCCAAAATTTTATCTATTATCGGCATGTCCCCATAACCCAAGAATTTTTAACCATTGTAACCATTCGATAAATCTTAATAAAGACATCTGATTACAGTAGCCAAATTAAGCCTTATTCATAAATGCATTCAATCTCACCATTTTGTTTGTTGACATTAAAATCAATAAGCATAACAATTCAACATCAACTCTTAACAACAGGAACGAATTGGCATGGATTTAGCAAAATTTTCTATGAAGTTAATGCACGCATTTGTTATTACTGCATTGGCAAGTACGGGAGTTTATGCCCAGGATGTTACAGTTATTGGTACTCTGAAGCAGACATTAAAACAATCAAATAAAAATTTGCCACAAAATAATCTTGTGGCCGATGAAAAAGTGATTCAATTACTGCATGTGCAACTTTCTGATGAAACAAAAAATCTTTTAGCCCAACGCGCTCAAGATGCTTTAGAGCATAAGCACCAATTTACTTATACTTCCTCCAATAAAATAGCATCACCGATACCCAATAGTGTTAACTTAGGTATGAATAAAGTACCTGTATTAGATCAAGGAATCCATGGAACTTGTGTTACCTTTGCGATAACTGCTGCTCTTGATGCCGCAATGACTAAAGGTGATTATATCAGTCAACTATGTAATCTACAGTTAGGTAGTTATTTAGAAAAACATGGTTATGGTATGAGCGGTTGGAATGGAAGCTATGCAAGTCTTGTAATAGAACAAATCGAGCAGTATGGGGCCATTAATAAGATAAAACAATTAAAATTCGGTTGTGGTGGTATGACACAATATCCAACATACTTAGAACATGATCCTGAGTCTTTTATAGAGCCTGAACAATTTAGTTCACTTAGTGAACCTATTTTTGGCAAAGAAGTTAATTGGACTGACGTATTTCAAAGAACTGATCCGGAAAAAAATTTAAATGATGTGAAGCAAGCACTCTATGCTGGTGATCGTCTTGTTTTTGCAGTACTTCTTCCACGTACTGATTTAGGATTTGTCGGAGCAGTTGGCAAATATAAGACGTGGATATATAAAGATAGCTGGGTTTTAACTCCAGAAATAATAGCAGGTATTGATTATGTAGAATCAGCTCATGAAATGGTGATCACCGGATATGATGATAATGCAGTTGCCGTTGATCCTAATGGAGTAAAGCATAAGGGATTATTATTCTTACGTAACTCTTGGGGTACTTCCGTAGGGGATTATGGTGAGTTTTATATGTCCTATGATTATTTCAAGTTATTAGCATTTGATATTACTCGATTTTCTCGAACTTCAATCTAGTCCAAGTCTCCTGGGTGAAGGTACTGCCCTAACCCAGGAAATTTTAATACTTAAGCTGTAAACGATAAAAGTCGACTGCATTAGTCAATAAAATTTTGTTTGCCATACTATTATCAAAAGTATCCAAAATTAGAGTAATATCTTCTTTTTTAAAAGGCTTTGGCGCGCGCGTTGAAGGAAGATCAGTCCCGAACATTAAAGCATCAGGATTAATCGATGCAATCATCTTTAAGGTGTTTGCCACATCAAAATCAACCCTGCCAAATCCTGATGCCTTTACTTTTATTCCTTCTTCAACGAGTTTGAACAATATTGAAAGTCCATTTTTTGATAATCCCAGATGGTCTATGCTAACTGCAGGTAAGCTTATCAACAGATCGGCTAACTCTGTAAGCTCAGAAGAGTCAACGTACAACTCTACGTGCCATTTGGCAATCTCATAAATTCGATGCGCCATTTCACTTAAATAGAGTAATTGTTCTGAACCACCTCGTTTGAGATTAAACCGAATCCCTCGTATACCTTGATCATTTAATTCAATAATTTGCTTATCACTTGCGGTAGCCGGTAGTTGAGTCACACCAACAAAGTTTGGTCCCAATATGTGCAAAGCATTTACCAAATACGTTTGGTCAAATGCTTGAAAAGACCCAGACACCACTGCTCCACCAACAATTTTCAATGGTTTTGCACGGTTAAGATAATCAACAACTGTAAATTCATCAGGTAAATACGATTGATTTGCAACAAGGGGAAAACGGAAATCGATAATATGTAAATGCGCATCAAATAGGTTAATCATTATACCCCACCTTCTTAGATATCCTTATATTGGTTTTTGGCACTTTACCTCATTAGCTACCAGTTTCTAAGCAAAATTGTTAATAAACATCTCTTCTTCAGTAGCAATATTAATTTGCCGTTGGGGCTTCTTTTTTTCAGTAAAAAAATGTTGGGGTTTAGGATTAGAATAGAGGGACGCCGAAGTATCTTCTCTAACTGATTCCACTAAACTTGGAGTATCTCTATATCCACCCAGGCAATATCTCTGCCATTGACCATTCAATTCCATCTCAATAAAACAATGATCGGGATTAACGTCAATAGATACAGGAACATTAGGATACAAACGATTCATTTCTTCCTTAAAAGCAATAGCTCTTAAACGGCAACTTGCAACACCTAACTTTCTTGCTTCCTCAAGATATTCGTTACCATTGTGTACCGTTACACCTATGGCGTTACGTAGCGTTCCACGATCTTTACCAAACTTAAGGTATTTCATTAACAAGCGATGAATCTGTTGGTGCTCAGAAGACATGGCTGATAACGTATCAAAAACAGGATTTGTTCGATACTGCTTGGGCATGCGGAGCAACAAATTAATAAAAGCGTCCCGAGGCTCTGCTGTTGGTTTAAGTAAGCGAATGTAATGTAAGCGATTCTCTTTAGAGTACTTTATTTCAAAATCGTCTTTTTTTAATCCTTTAATTGCCATATCCAGTAAGGTTTCGCCTGGATGCACAGAGGGCAAGGCCTGCCAATTTTTTGTCAAACTTAATCTTTTATTTCCTTGTAATAGAACCTGATTTGATTCTTTTTTTCTTTTATTAATTAGTTTTTCTGTTATTCCTTCAGGATGAAACTCATATTTACATTTCACCAAATTTTCGGTGGCATTCATTCCAACCAATTCAAAATATTGAAATGGAGATGACGGATTTTCAGGGATTACCAGCTCAGAATATACTTCATTGCGGTAGTACTTTGGAGATGGTGTCATCGTTAGTAAATCTACGGGTTTAAATATGGGTGCCCTATAAGAGGATTGAGACACGGAAGCCCTGGTATCGATACCGCTTTGATATGTTTTTTGTTTTATGTCGTTCTGAGTCCCGATACGTTTTTTCAAGGTCTGCATTTGGAGTTTCTCTTTTTGATCATATGCAGAATTTGCAAGCTCAACGTCAATAATTGTTTGCTTGGTCTGATCTAAAGAATACCGATCCAGTTTAGGCGAAAATATTGCTGCAACCTGGTTAAGATGTGTCTCAAGAGATTCACGATCCTCTGTTATTGCGCGGCAGACTTTATAATCAAGAAAATGGATCTTTGTTGAGTCTAATTGTTGATGTTCTGCTTGCGAAAGAATTGTACCATGTTTTGCGGGTTTTAATTTGGAAGCAAGCAAGTCATCAAAGTCCGCTCCATTAATAGCACTTTTTAAAGACTCTTTATTCTTTTTAATTAGTTGCTCATTTTCCCAACAATATAACTCATGTCCATCCGCAAGCAATTTTAACATATGTTTCAACATTAATTCACGTTTACTCGTTGGCCAACTGGAAAATGACCAATCAGAAAAAATATAAACTTCACCAGCAGGTAATGGTTCATGATCATTACCTACTTCGTCTGGGATCTCCTCCTCTTGAATACTGATAGAAGGCTCGTTCTTTAACTTCTCCAATGTGTCACGAATGTCCCCGTCAAAAATTCCTTGGGTCCGAGCAAATGCTCTCACATTGGCATAGGACGTTGCAGGGAACCATTCACCTAACCAACCTGTTTTTCTCTGTAGTACCGGGAGCAAAGTTGCAATAAGCTTTAATGCCGCATCAACTTGTAAATTAATGGGATATTTTTGATATTTTGGAGCACGAAAAGGTAAAAGGAGTTGTTTCAAATCAGATGCTTTTTTCTTATCCTCTTGATTAGCCCAACGTTTGTTTTCAATACGCTCAATTTCATTATCTACCACCGCCAATAATGTACTCATTAATTCTTTGCCCGTTGCAGGTAAAATTTGCAATCTAAATGGGGGGAGAAATTGTTCTTGCGCTGCAATCATCGCTTCAAAATCGTCAAACTGTTCCTGATTTACAGCCTCTTCTGATTTTTTCCTACTTTTTGTTGCTTCACGAAGACCAGCCTCCAGAGTTTTGGGGAGCACATGTCTGCATCTGTTTACAAGATTAGGGTCGACCTGATTTAAAACTTGCATCACATTGCGTGAACAGAACGTTGCATCAGAGGGAGTAATGCTGTCTCTGTCTTTTTTATCCTGCTGATTTGACCATTGAAAAAGAGATTTAATCACCGCCCAGAAACTGGTTCGACTTTTTCCTTGTTGACGAAATCGTTCTGTAACTTTAACCTGCTCTCGATATGCATTAAGAAATTTCTCTCTTTGTTTAGTATCAGTATGTTTAAACACTAATAGACTTGAATGAACTGCAGGAAGAACTTCTGACTCTCCTGAAGCACGCCAGAAGGTAACCAATAACTGAATTAGTTTTGCTTTTTGTTCTTGAGTCGCATTAAGAAATCGTTCAATTAACTCCTCTGAATCCTCATTTCCAGTCATTGTAGCAGCTAGTCGCTTCATCCACGGAGCACCGCCTGCTAGCACCTTCTTGATTTGGGTGGCCTTGAATTGTTTATTGCAATAATTTAGAAGTAACGTGGTCAATTCTTCTATAGTGCTCTCTTGGAGATTCTTAATGAATGCTTCTTTTGATACAGTAATTTGTCGTTCATAATTATGACAGATAACGCCATATTTATTTTTACCTGTACAAACAAAAACTGTAATTACTTCTCTATGTCCATGTTTGTTGCCAGCAGTAGTTAGTGACTGGGCCGCCTGTTTTAAGCGTACCCAAGGCTTACCGCTATTTGAGACTACAAACAAAATATCCCCTGGCTCAATAGCACAGTCCTTCATCACTAACATAACTGCTGTTCCTAATATCAGAATTTAGAAACGACTCGGATGGCCATGGTGGTGACCATTTTCACAGCTTCCAAGTGTAATTTCACTGGTGACTAATGTTAAGAAAATAGCGAGGCATGTATCTTCATCATTTCCTGCTTGCTCGATACCTTTCACCATTGAGTCAATTGTTTCGGGGGCAAAATCTAGTTCTTGGAGTCGAGCAACCACATCTTCTGGCTTAGAAAATGAAAGCACACTGAGTTCGCCAGCATGTTCTTTCAATAACTTAAGATATGAATCTCTTTGTTCTACTAAATGTGAAGCAGGAGAGGTTCCTTTGATTAATTTATATCTTTTAATTACATCATCAACGTATTTAATTGCATCTTGATCATCTCGAAGCGACTCACCTTTGCTCTTTGCACGTAAGTTCTCGTATTGCTCTTCAAAATTTTTTGTTTTGCCTAATGCCTTAACAAGTTCAGGCTGTAATTTATTCAATATTGGCATTTTGTCTCCTAGACTAGTTATTTTTCGGCCAGAATATTATCATGCATAGATCAACCAATCAACTTTGTGACTTCAATTTAATCAATTGATTAAAAACTGCTTTTTTTATAAAGAAGAAATCAAAAATAGCGTTAAAAATTAAAGACTTCGAGGGGAAAGGAGACTTTAGCTCCTTTTTACTTGTTATTGGAAGCAACTATTCGATAGAATCAGGATACATTGATTACTGGTCATTTTTTTAATGATAGAATTTACTTTAATTCAAAAAATATGCATTTGGGCCATTCCCATTTTACTTGCCATCACCTTACATGAGGCAGCACATGCTTATGTTGCATATCGTTGCGGCGATACTACAGCAAAAATGTTTGGTCGATTAAGTTTAAATCCTCTTCGCCATATTGACCCGATAGGTACTGTACTCATACCCTTACTGGTTGGTATTTTAACTCAATTTAATTTTGTCATTGGTTATGCAAAACCCGTCCCGATTAACTGGAACCAATTTCGTCATCCTCGACGTGATATGATTTTGGTAACCCTTGCCGGACCATTTGCGAATATTATTATGGCATTTTTATGGGCTGCCTGTGACAAAATCGCGCTCATCTTAAATCCTAATACCTCGATGGCAGTGCTTTTTCTTTATGCCACCGCTCAAGCAGGCGTATTTATTAATTTAATTTTGGCCGCATTAAATTTACTTCCAATTCCACCTCTGGATGGAAGTCGAGTAGTCAGTAGCCTTTTACCTCCTAAACAAGCGATGGCTTACGCAAAAATAGAACCTTTTGGTTTTTTTATTCTACTAATTTTAGTGTTTACAGGTATTTTGGGAATGATACTGACCCCGTTAATCAATCTAGGGCTGATTGCACTAAGCTCCATTTTTAAAATATGAAATGGTGACGATGTGAGCGCTCGAGACAACAATTTGAGATGGCCTATCCTTTTGATGTGGAATAAGAAGTCACTATGAATATTCTTGCTGATGCCTCACTCCCTGGATTGAGTCAGGCTTTTCCCAAGCCTTTTAACTTAACGGAATACCATCATCCCGACGAGATATCTCAGCTACTTCCTGGACAAGATATTCTCCTGTGTCGTTCTACGCTTAAAGTAAACCAATCTTTATTAAAAAATCATTGTTTGCAGTATGTTGCTACTGCAAGTAGTGGTACTGATCATCTGGATCACTTCTGGTTAAGGACTCAGAATATTCAGGTAATTGATGCAAAAGGTTCTAATGCGCAAGCGGTTGCTGATTATGTGGTTGCCTGCCTTTCTTTTCTGGAACAAAAACATCTTATCCATGGTTATAAAGCAGGCATTATTGGTCTTGGAAAAGTGGGAACAAAAGTCGCGGCACGTTTGCAAGCAGTCAATTTCGAAACCATTACTTATGACCCTCTTAAAGCGGTACGCGAACCCACTGCTTTTCAAAGTTGTAGTTTGGATGAATTATATGACGTTGATCTACTATGTATTCATGCTGAACTACATAGTAATCCCCCCTATCCTAGTGCCAATTTAATTAATAAGAATTTCCTCGATCAATTAAAACCAGGTTGCATTATTATCAATGCAGCACGAGGTGGAATTGTTAATGAAGAAGAACTTCTCCATTCATCAAAACCACTTATTTACTGTACCGATGTATTTCTTAATGAACCAAAGATTGATAAACGGGTTATCGATAATTCTACCCTCTGTACACCCCATATTGCAGGTCATAGCCTTGAGGCGAAATACGCTGCTGTTGCAATGGTTAGCTCTATTTTGCATCAAATTGCAGGCCTAGCTCTACCACATTTTGCAGCCCCTGCATTACCTCAAATTTTATGCTTTGAAAAAGATAAATTATGGTATGAAACTATTCTAGAAATTTATAACCCTCTTGAAGAAACCTTAGCTTTAAAACAAGCTGCAGACAAAAAAACGGCGTTCGTAAATGTGCGTAAAAATCATCAAACACGCCATGATTTTTCTCAATATTTTGCGGACTCAATTTTGAGCGAGAAAAGCAAATTATTACTTGGCAAATGAAAATCAAACAATGTTCAAATTGATTGCCTAATGCTCATTGCCAAATCCAAAGATGTCCATTGTAAATTAGGATATCAAATGATACTCTTTTTCCGATTTTTAAAAAAACAAAGGAGTATGTGTTATGTCTTTAGGAGTAAAGTTATCAACGTTTGCAGCAGCATTCGTTCTCGCTGGTTCTGCTTTCGCAAACAACGCCTGTCCTGATCTGAATGATCTTCAAGCCGAAGGACTCGTAGAAGCCCAACAGATAGGTAATAACTATTTTATTGGTTTCACCATCGGTCAATTCAACTCTGCAACTTGGGGCTTTGCTATTGGGCCCGTGCAAGCAGATACAGAAGATGATGCATTAGATGTCTCAAATGAAATTTTAAATAATATGGCTACTCCTGGATTTCCTTTAGAACTGGATAATGACACATTAGTTTGTTTGTATGACACAGGTAATCCTTATGTTTATTCTGTGGCTGTTAGAGATTACGCAATCAGCCCAATGAAATTAAAACAATACTTACAAAAAGCTCATAAATAAAAAAGAAAATTAGATATTTGAATTAATTCGGAATAATTAGACTTAACAAGGAGTAATAATATGTCTTTAAGAGCAAAATTAACCTCTGCTGCTGTTGCGTTAGTTCTCACAGGATCTGCTTTTGCAGAAGAGGCAGTCTGTCCTAAATTGAGTGATATTCAATCTGTAGGAATTACAATGGCGTCGCAGCTGGCTTATAACTATTACATTGGTTATTCAGTTAATCATTACAATACTTCTTCAAGCTGGGGATTTGCTATTGGGCCTGTAGAGGCAGAATCTGAAGAGGATACAATAGAAATCACCAATGACATTTTAGCAGGTTTAACTGCTCCAGGAGTTCCTGAGTCTGGTCAAGATGATGAATTAGTTTGTATTTACGAAACAAATGATCCTGACCTTTTTGCAGTGGCAATTAAAGATTATGAAGAAATGTCACCAATGAAGTTTAAGCAATACATACATAAAGCTCGTTAATAAAATCGTAGCCTGGGGCCTGAGGATTCAAGTAGGATTAGCCCCGGGATCCTCTGCGCCTCACCCGGGAAACAAAACAATACAATATATTTTTAAATATTAATAATTATTTCTGGATTAATCTCTTTACTACATCTTGATCTGAAAAAGCATGTTTTACGGAACCAATCTGTTGATAGGCTTCATGTCCTTTGCCTGCAATTAAAATAACATCATTTTCATCGGCTTCATTTAATGCATAAGCAATTGCTTCTTCGCGATCAACAAGTTGAATGACATTGGATGATTTTGTAATACCTTCTGCTATCTCATTAACAATGATTTGTGGATCTTCTGTACGTGGGTTATCACTGGTAATTATGATTTGATCAGCAAGCTTACTTGCAACACCTCCCATCACCGGTCTCTTGCTTTTATCCCTATCACCACCACAACCAAAGACCACCCACAAACGTCCTTTTTTCAATTGATTTAAAGTGAGAAGCGCATTTTCCAAAGCATCGGGGGTATGTGCATAATCAACCAGGACATAGGGTGCATTGGAAATAATTTCCATCCGCCCAGGAGCGGCTTTTAATTGGGTCATTACTTCTACCACCTTTGCAGGTGCATAACCAGAAGCCAATAAACTACTAAATACAGCCAAGCTATTATAAATGTTAAATTGGCCAAGGGCTTTTATTCTCAATTGATGCTGTCCCCATGGCGAGTGAACTTCAATTTCTGTACCTTTTATATCCATAGACCAATCTATGACTTTCACATCACAATTCTGGTGTATTCCATAAGTTACTTTTTTTGCATGTGGCTTAACAGCTGCTGCCATGATTCTTTGATAGGAATCATCTTGATTAATAATCGCCCACTGTAATGATTCTCTGGCAAACAATAATGCTTTTGCAGCTGCATAATTTTCCATAGTGAGATGATAATCGAGATGATCCAGTGTTAAATTAGTAAATATAGCCTGCTTGAATTCAATCGCATCAACTCGATGTTGCGCAAGAGCATGAGAAGAGACTTCCATGCACACTTGACTCATACCTTGATTTTTATATTGGTGTAATAGCTTTTGTAAACAAAGAGAATCAGGTGTTGTATTATCCAATAATTGGAGTTTATCTACATTTCCTTGCCCAATAGTACCAATGTATGCTGCCCCTTGTCCTAATAAATGATGAGCTTGAGCTAATTGATATGCAATTGTAGTTTTGCCGTTAGTACCAGTTACTCCGGTTATATTTAAAAAACGGCCAGGATCATCATAAAACTGCTTGGCAATTGCGGCCAGCTGTGTTGCTAATTCGGGAACAGGAATGCAAGGAACTGAGTCAGGTAATCTGCAATCCTTGGGAAAATGATAAGGATCATAGGCAATGGCAACAGCACCCGCAGAAACGGCTTTACTTATAAAGAAACGACCATCAGCTGCTGCGCCAGCATAAGCGATAAACAGGTCACCTGGTTGAATGCGACGGCTGTCATTTTCCAGACCTGTAACAGTACAATCCGATTTAATGTGATGCATCCAAGGTTTTAATAATTGTGAAAGTTTCATCACTTGGTTCCTAGTAGTTCTAAAAGTAGATGTTTTGTAGGCTGGGTGAAGCGCAGCCGGATTTTATAAAATGATTTTCTCATCCTGAGTTTTCGCCACGCGCCACTCAGGCTACAAAACACGCAGCTACAAAGTGCTCTAAAGATCTTTAACGGCCAAAACTTATCCTACCAACTCATCAGTTGGGATATTAAACAATCGCAAAGCTCCCGACATCACTTTAGCAAACAGGGGCGCTGCAACTGCTGCAGCATAATAACCTTTACGTGAAGGCTCATGAATTATTACTACTACAACAAACTTAGGTTTTGATACGGGTGCAATACCAATAAAACTTGCAGTATATTTTCTGTCTTTATAGCCATCCTTCCCTGCTACACGTGCTGTCCCAGTTTTCCCTGCTACTCGATACCCCGGTACTCTTGCTGATTTTCCGGTACCATCCTTTCCTAAAACTGCTTCCATCATAGACAAAACCTGTTTCGCTGTCTCAGATTTCATTACCTGTACGCCAGGGGTTGGTGGATCATTATGCAGTAAGGTTACTGGAATCAATTTACCTTGATTCGCAAAAACCATATTGGCCTTAGCTAATTGAAGCGCTGTAACTGACAAGCCATAACCAAAGCTTAATGTAGCCAATACAAACGGTTTTGCTTCTTTAACACTAACAATTCCTCCCTCGCTTTCCCCGGGATATGTACTTTCAGTTCGTTGTCCAAAACCACAACGTTGCAGCAATCCAATTAATTGTTCTGGAGGACTGGCTAAAACCATCTTTGTAACCCCAACGTTACTTGAGTGTTGCAACACTCCCGTTACGTCGAGGACGCCATAATTATGAATATCGCGAACTGTCCGACCTTGAACACTCATCCAACTTGGATTCGTATCAATAATCGTAGAGGGTGTGAATAAACCGGTTTCCAATGCACTGGCGATGCTAAACGTTTTGATAACCGAACCGGGTTCGAAAGTATCAGTAACTGCTCTATTTCTATACGTATCTTTATCGTAGTGTCCCCGCGAATTAGGATTATAGGAAGGAACATTAGCCATAGCCAAAATCTCACCGTTTTCTGTATCAACTACGACAACAGAACCTGATTTTGCTGCAAACTCCTCAACCGTTTTATTTAATTCACTGTATGCTAAATATTGTAGCCGTCTATCGATACTCAAAGCCATATCACGTCCAGGGCGCGGTTGTTTCATCACACCTAACTCTTCAATAATTCGTCCTAAACGGTCTTTAATTACTCTTTTTTTACCAACAACGCCCTTTAACCAATCTTGATAGGCAAGTTCAATTCCTTCCAAACCTTGATCATCAACATTAGTAAATCCAACAAGCTGGGAAATACTATCTGAATCAGGATAATAACGTTTGAACTCTTTTTGAAAATTAACACCTGGGATTTTTAGTGTTTTTATTTTTTTAGCCAAGGGAGGAGGCAATTGTCTTTGTAAATAGAGAAATTCTAACTCTTTTTTTTCTGCATCGACGATTTTTCTACTTAATTGCTGGGGAGTAAAACTCAGATATTCGGCTAAAGACATAAATTGTTCTTTGTCAGGTGAAAACTCTTTAGGATTCACCCATACCGACTCTACAGGAGTACTGATTGCTAAAGGGGTACCATTCCTGTCCATAATCATCCCTCGATGTGCAGGAATATCTACAACACGCAAACTGCGGGCATTACCTTGCCCTTGTAGAAATTGGCGATGCAGCACAGTGAGATCAACCATTCGCCAAATCAAAATTAATAAAAGTAATGAAAAAAAAGTAGATACTACAATCAGTCTGTTCAAATGAGTTGAGTTTTTCATGGATACTATCCATCTGTAGCCAGGATGAAGGCAATGCCATAACCTGGGTTTGATTGCACAAAAACTCCCAGGTTACCACCTTGTTCCACCCAGGCTACGTTACACTAAAACTAAATGGTGCAATGGTACTCGTTTAAAACCAAAACTTCTACTGCTGTGCTTGTAACCAATAAGTATTTGTGGACGTTGGTAAAACCATTTGTAATTTTTCGGTAGCTAACTCCTCAACTCGTGCTGGTCTCGCTAAACTTGCTTGTTCTAAGAGTAATTGTCCCCATTGCAGCTGTAAATAGTGACTTAACTGCTCCTGTTGTTCTACTTTACTTAATGTCACTCGATATGAATTGGTACTGTACACAACAGCCAAAGCACTCACTAACACAGCCACTAATAATATAATCAGCATGTATAATGATTTTGACATATGCATATCAGCCAGTTGACCATTAAATAAGGTACCTTGATTGATTACTTTCGCTGCAGCGTTCATGCTAATTTCTCCCCTATTCTAAGTACAGCACTTCGAGATCTAACGTTCTCTTTTACTTCAACTTCTTGTGGCATAATCGCCTTACCTATTCTTTTAAAATTTGTTTTTAATGCTTCATAACGAATGGGCACCTCGGGAGGAGGCTTGGCCCCTTCTTCTTTATCACGCATAAATTGTTTGACTATGCGATCTTCCAGGGAGTGAAAACTAATCACTGCCAGTCTACCTTTAGGCCCTAGAACATTGAGACATTGTTCCAGACAGCTCTTTAAATCATTCAATTCCTGATTTATATAAATCCGTATTGCTTGAAACACTCGAGTTGCTGGATGCTTGTGTTTTTCCCATTTAGGATTTGCTTCTTTAACAATTTCGGCCAACTGCAAGGTTGTTGAAATAGGAGTTACATTTCTGGCAGCAACAATGGCCTTTGCGATACGACCTGCAAAACGTTCCTCACCATATAATCTGAAAACAGAAGCCATTTCTTCTGCCTCGGCCTCATTAACAAATCGTGCGGCACTCATTGGTTGCGATGAATCCATACGCATATCCAATGGTCCTTGCTGCATAAAACTAAATCCTCTTTCTGGATTATCCAATTGTGGTGAAGACACCCCTAAATCCAGCAAAATACCATCTACTTTTCCCAACACACCTGCTTCGGTAGCAAACTCTTCAATTCTTGCAAAGGAACCTTGAAATATATGAAAACGCTTATCTTGACCAAAATGTTCGGTAGCGTATGCAATTGCTTCTAAATCTTTATCTATGGCATATAAACGACCTTGCTCGTTTAAATGACGCATAATTTCCCTACTATGACCTCCGCGGCCAAAAGTACCGTCAAAATAGATGCCGCCGCTTTTGATTGCCAGGCCATCTATTGATTCATGAAGTAATACTGATTGATGCATTGCCATTTTTGTTTCCATTACAAAGAAAACGTTTTCATTTCATCGGGTAACCCACTAGTTCCGGAACTTTCCTCTGCCAACCATTGTTCACGTCGGGTTTCCCAAAGATCCTTATTCCATACTTCAAATTTATTTCCTTGGCCTATCATCACTACATCTTTTTCCAACTGTGCATAATTTCTTAAAACTGTGGGTAAAAGCACCCGTCCATTACCATCTAATTCGACATCAGTCGCATGTCCAATCAATAAACGCTGTATTCTTCGAGCGGCAGCATTAAAACTAGGCAGTTTCTGCAAATTATCTTCAATTATCTGCCATTGAGCCGCGGTGTAGAGCAATAAACATGTCTCCTCCGTATCAATAGTCACCACCAAAGGCGTTTTTTCTTCAGCACCCAGCGCGGAGCGATAACGCGTAGGGATTGCTAAGCGCCCTTTAGTATCAATGGTGATGGCATTTATTCCACGAAACATGTTTTTTTTTATGTGGAAGTTTTTCTCCCTCCACAATTCTCCACTTTTTTATTATTTTACCCCACTTTTCTACACTATAGAAACACATTTCTCCATGCGTCAAGATAAAAAACCACTTTTTAGTTAATTTATTTATGGATTATGAAACAAATGATCAAAAAAAGCTCTTTATGAAAAGATTGTGCTCGATTAGTCGCTGAGGGAAAAAATCACACCGAACTGCAAACTACAACAGAATTCGTGGATTAAAAATGCAAATTATAATGAAGATAATATGCGCAACAGCCTAAACACCACCAAATATAAATTTATAGATAGTATTGTAAAATACGGCCATGTAGTTCATAATTTGATCACGAAAGTATCATTTAATGTGATGATTGGTATAAAGTTTTTGTCGTGAATAAAATGGAGAAAATGTGAGTCAAGACCCCAAACGAGCACAAGTTCAACTCAATATAGATAAAACTCGCAAAGCATGGAACACTCTTGCCGAATGTAATCCGTATAAAAACGCTACGACTATGGAACGAATAAATGAAAGGATAGCATTACACTTGATGTACAATGAAATGGCAGAAAAAGACTCTTGGTATGAGCAACAAACTTTATATACAACAAAATTTTTACCAGCCTTTTATAAATATAAAGACCGCTTCATTCAATCAGCTGAACAAATAATGCAGGAAGATAACCCAAATAATAAACGTCAATTTGAAATAGGTACAAAACAATATTATCAAGCTCTAAAACTTCTTCGAAATTGTCAACTGGTGATAAATGAATCCTTGTTTATGTACAATCGAGTAAATGGAGAACATTTTGAACAGAAAATTGAGTTTTTACAGACGCAATACAAACTTCTAGAAGAAGAGGTTAATATTTTTAAAACAAAAGTAAACGAGGTTTCTTTTCATTTTGAAGACAAAAAAATGAAATACTTTAAAGATCAAGAAATCTCTCTACCAACAATAGCTACGAAATATGAAAAAGCATATGAGGACTCCTATGGTAGATTTTGGGGATGGATTAAAAGTCTCTTTCAAAAGAGCGACAGAGTCCAAGAGCTTAAATTTTTAAAAACCATTTCAGAACACAGCGACTGTGATAAGTTAATTCAAGTTCAAGCAGCAACTTTAGTACATAATAAAATTCGCGCATCAGAATTATTTGGTAGAGGAAGCCAGCTTGCTCTAATCTTGGAGAGCTTTTTAAAAGGAAAAGATCCAGAGGTAGGAGAGCATGGAAATTTAGTTCAATTTCTTCAAGACCATGAAGAAATAAAGAAACTCATGCCAAAAAGCTTAAAAGAATATTTTGAAGAGAACCAACAAGAATATAATCAAGGGATAATTAATGCGGTTCGCTTTTGATACCCTTTCCAGCTCAGCAATCTTTGCTAAAAGTGTTGATATGATTTTTTCGTAGCCGTTCCTGCTGCGGCTATTTAATTATAACCGCATTATTTTTTAGATATTTTTTTACATTAATTTAATACGCACCGTTTTGCTGGAGAGCCCTCGCTGTGCTCGGGATTACGGTGGGGAGTTACTACTATATATGAATGAATTTTGTATCTTGTTCAATTAAATCAATGATTCATCAATGCAGCCAACCTTATGCCTTGCAAAACCAAGTCAGGAACCAGATGATCATATAAGCCCTGTTTTTCAAATAAAGAAGCAAACCCCCCTGTTGCTAATACTAATGCTTTCTCAGCACCAAAAGCCTCCTGATTTAGGCGTTGAATTAATTCACGGCAAGCGCCAATTGCACCGTAATAAACACCCGATTGAATACTTTCTATCGTCGAACGCCCCACTGAATTTTCAGTTTTTATGATTTCTACAGCAGGTAATTTAGCTGTATTTTTTGATAACGCATCAACTGAGAGTCTAACCCCTGGTAAAATTGCGCCTCCCATATATGCTTTTTGAGCACTGATGACACAAAAAGTAGTTGCGGTGCCAAAATCAATAACAATCACGTTTTGATTTGGATGGCTATGGGTTGCAGCAATAGCATTGGCGATTCGGTCAGCACCAACTTCTATAGGGTTACGATATTTGATATTAAGACCTGTTTTAACTCCTACCTGTAACAAAAAAGGTTCTAAAGAAAAGTATTTAACACATGCTGAACGCAATGAATAATCAATTTGAGGCACTACAGAACAAATACCAATTTGTTTAATTGCTTCAGGAGAACAATTGTTTTCTCTTAAAACACTTTTCAAAAAGATGCCCAGTTCATCAGATGTACTTACGGTAGAAGTGTGACGAAAACGCAACTTTATCTCTTCTCCATCAAAAACACCACCATAGATATGAGAGTTTCCAACATCAATACAAAGAATCATAATGTCATGCGTCCAGGTTAAAAAACACGATAGTAAATTGCGATGCTTTTATTAGCAAGTTATTAGTCCGCAAAATGAATGAATTTATAATAGACTTCTTCGGAAATTCGCTACAGAAAGAGGAGTACAAGAAGACACGGAGCGCAGAACTGGAGTGTACACGCAAGTATATGAGGATTCGAGCAGCATCTCGATCAAGCGATCCTTTCTCTGTAATAGATTTTCCGAAGTACTCTGAATGAAAAAGCCCTGCTTTACGCAGGGCAGAAGTGGAGATTATGTCTTCAATATAGCAACATATTGATGCCTATTGATTAGTAGGGTTTAACAATTACTGTAGTACCAATATCAGCAAAATCTTCGTTTAACCATTTTGCTGCACTAGGTAAAACACGGATGCAACCATGACTCGCATTATAGTTAGGTACTTCGTACGCAGCATGAATTGAATATCCCCCATGGAAATGCATACAGTATGGCATTTTTGCACCGCCATGGGTTTCTAATGGATAAATACTGGAAGTACAATCTTCACCTTTTTTAGAGTAAACACTGAATGTCCCTGTCACAGTATGACATGGTTTACCTGCATCCTCACAGAAATCCTTACCCCCAGAAGCACTACCGGTATTTACCCTATTACCTTCTCTATCGTAAGCTGCCCATGCTGTTGCTTTAGGGTCAAATACAATAACTTTTTTTCCTGTAGCAGGTCTTTTCATGGGAAAGTAATTTGAACCCTTATGGTCTGATTGCATACTCATCGTATAATGAGTGTTGCCAGCATCATCAACTATAGGGACTGACCTATCCATGGAAGCACAGGATGTTGCTAAAGCACACACTGGTACCAACACTAGATATTTTTTCACTTTATTTCTCCCTCTTTTTTCTTAGTTATCGGGAGATTTAAAAATAGGTTTAGGTATTTTTATAAATTTTTTTTACACTGTGTGTTTTTTATGAACTCTACGATCATTAAATGATTGCTTTTTTGGTTGTTTTGGAAGCATAAATCGAATGGCATTCATTAACTGTTTATCAGTACATTCAAAGCATCCACCTCTTGCCGGCATTGCATTTAAACCCTCATCAGTATGTTTAAAAAGCACGTTCATTCCTTGTTTTAAACGCATTTTCCAATCAGCTTCTTCGCCAATTCTTGGTGCACCTAGAGGGATTAATGGTTTATTTGCATGACAATTGGCACAAAAATGATGATAGATTTGTTCACCTTCATTTTTGCTACCACTAATTGATTGCAAAAACTCTTGAGGATGATGGGTTTTTGCATACACCGGTAGTTGGCATATCAATAAAATGACTACATAAATACTGAAACGAATCATCATGTAATATTCTCCAAAATATTGGCACAATATTTGCAGCTTACCGCAAGTTACTCAAAGAGGGATTATTTGTGAACAAGTGCATACTAAGTGTTTTACTATTTTTTGCAAGCACAGAATTACATGCTGATGCAATTCAGTCGCCTGATATATTAACAAATAAAATAGAACATCATATACGTAATGAACTTTCTTCATATAAAGAAGGAACAGTTCGAGTTACAGCAGATAAAATTGATTCTCGTTTAAATCTCAAAGCATGTGCCGAGGATCAATTGGTTGTCTTTAACCCCTATCAATCTCCCATCTTAAGCACCAGTACGATGGGTATTAAATGTCAAGAAAATGATAATCACTGGTCGTTATATGTTCCTGTTAAAATAACCGTATTAAAAACGATCTATGTCGCCAAACGAGCCCTAATAAAAGGCAATCGACTTACTGAAGATGACATCTATCAAACAGAAATGGATGTGCAACGTTTGAACAAAGGCTATTTTACTGAAAAGGATTTATTAGTAGGGCAAATCTGTAAACAAAATATTTCACCGAATAGCCCACTGAATCCTCATAATATTGAGGCAGCAAAATTGATTAATAAAGGAGAACGTGTTTCTATCGTAGTCAATGATAATAATTTAACTATAAGTATGGATGGTGTAGCTATGGAAGAAGGTTCTCTAGGTGACACCATTAAAGTGCGTAATCTTTCTTCCAAAAAAATTATTGAAGCTCAGATTACTGATGCAAAAAAAGTGAATGTTATTATCTAAAAAAATCAATAACTAATTAAATTTTACTAAAGATTTTAAAAAAACGGCCGATACATATAGAAGTCAAACGTGATTGAGGATAAATTATGTTTAATCAAATTAGTGATGCAGTTCCTGTAAAAACTCTAGATGCAGACAATCGATTGAAAACAAAACATCAAGAAAAAATTAAAAGTTTGATTGAAGATCCCTCTTCACTCGTCAGTATAAGTGACACCTCCAAACAATTAGAGGCAATAAAAAACTCCCTTAAGGAAGTCTCTGAAATCAACGATGCTCGAGTTTTATATTTTAAAACTGAAATAGCGCTAGGAAACTATCAGATTGATAGTGACAAAATTGCCATGAAAATGTTAAATGTAGAACCTGCTTAATTTCTAAGGGCTATTATATGGATAATAAGAAGAACTTATTGAGTAGCTGTTTGACCCAAGAAATTAATTGGATAGAACTGCTCAATTCTTTATTGGTTGATGAAAAAGAAATATTAATATCTCGAGAATTTAAGAGACTTGAAGAGTTTGCAAATAAAAAACAGGAATTATCGAATAAGTTAGAAGAAAGTGCTAAACAACGGCTGCAACTTCTTAATCATACCAATCCCAATCAAACAATAAATCAGGTTTTAACTGAATTTCTTAAAGATTGCAGTGCTGAAGAGGTAAATGAGATCAACCAGTTAAATACCAAGCTTGCTGAACTTCTCACACGCTGTCGCGAATTAAATGCAGTCAATGGACAAGTAATAGCTAACAATCTTTATGTGCGTCAAGAAATTGTCAATACACTGTCAGGAAATCAAGAAAACGCGATCAGTGTCTATACTTCCCAGGGTAACATTGAGTCAACAAAAGATAATTCACATCATCAAGAAGCCTAAAAATACAATACTTCTGGGTGAAAGCAGAGCTGAACCCAGAAAAAACCTCAATCAACAACCCATCCCTAATGAAACACAGCCAAACACAAGTATTATTTTTACACAATAAAATAAAAATAGGTATAATAGGATAAAAATTTATTTTAATTGATATGAAATTCTTTTCAAAAAAATATGACAGTACAGTTGTAGTTGAATTTTTCTCTGATAAGTCGACCAAAGAGAGTGCAATAAGGGAAAATTCTAAAAACTTGTTAGGTACTCATTTTAAAGAAGAAAATCGATTGTTTTATTCAGCTCTACTTGAAAGTTATCCTGACCTGAGTCACCTCACTTCTCAATCTCGTTTATGCTTGATCGGACACAGTGCTCAAGGAAAACAAAAATTTTCCGGCTGTGACGTAGATATGCTGGTAGAACGTTTAGTAGAGGATTGTTCATTAAGCGCAGTCAAACGAATTACGTTCATCGCATGCCATCTTGGAGGTGCGAAAGCATTCATAGAGAAGCTCCAATTAAAATTAGCTGATGAAAATATTTATACTGAGATTGCTGCTTATAAAGCCTATTTGGTTGTTGATAGTTCAGGACATCGCTGGGTTGATTTAGGTGCACATGATGGCCTGGTCGAAGCACGGAAACAAAAAATTGTAATGGGGTGGGAAAAAGGTCCTCAGGGCACTCCACCGAAACAGGTTGTTTTAGTAGATACGAATGAAATTAACCCGCATTATGAAGATAAGCTATCTGACGAGAGTTATGAGAATGCTGAACAAATCCCATTCCAAATGACTTAGAACCTAAGACAGGAAAAGAAATTTAAGCATGTTTCAGGAGCCACTACTTTAGCCCGCCCTTACCAAAAGATACTTCAGAATAAGAAAAACTTAAAATTCCTGGGTTTCGCACTAATCCATTCAGGCAAGGATGCGTCATCCCGAACGTAGAGAGGGATCTCCAAAAATGGTTATGAATAAAATCGGGAGATCCTTCCTTATAAACTAGTCAGGATGACATGGTGGTGAATGCTTCGTAGCTATTGACAACTGACATTAGAATTCACGAGAGTTATCGCATACGAAGAGCTCCATCCAAACGAATCACCTCACCATTTATCATTCCATTTTCAATGATATGAGCTACTAATGAAGCAAATTCATCAGGTTTCCCAAATCGCTTGGGAAAGGTCATAGTTGCTATCAAATTGTCTTGAACTTCTTGCGGCATATTCAACAGCATAGGCGTAGCGATTAACCCGGGAGCTATTGTATTCACTCGAATTGCAAACTGAGCTAACTCGCGTGCAGCAGGAAGCGTCATGGCGACAACTCCGCCCTTGGAGGCACTGTATGCAGCTTGGCCAATTTGTCCTTCAAACGCCGCAATTGAAGCTGTGTTAATAATGACTCCCCGCTCCTGGGAACTACTTTCCAGTTCTAAACTGCTCATTGCATGTGCTGCAACCCTCATAACATTGAAGGTACCAATGAGATTTACATCAATAACTTGTCTAAAGGCTGCTAAAGGCATCGCTCCTTCTTTTCCAACGATACGTTTTGCTGGGGCAATCCCTGCACAATTAACACAAACTCTTGGGGCTCCTAATTGCTCAATGGTTTGTTGCATTGCCTTTTCGACCGATTCATCGCTGGTTACGTCGCAGCTGATAAATAAATCGGCTTCGCTTTGATCGTCTACTTGCTTATCCCATGCCACAACTCGCATTCCACGCGTTTGCAGATATTGTACACTTGCCTTTCCCATACCTGAAGCACCACCTGTTATCAATGCGATTTGATTCGTAAAATTCACTTTATTCTCCATAATTTGTAGTTTGGGTACAGCGTATCGAAACCCGGGAAATTTAGTTTGTTAACCTGGGTTTGCTACGCGTGGCACCCAGGCTACAATAAACTTGAGTCAATTATATTTAATGTAAACAGGCCCTAAAAAAACTCCTTACTCAGTTGTTTGAACTCGGGAGTGCCTGCTTTTCTTAACCATTCAAAAAATACCATTTCGGAAGTAATCAAATGAACCCCTTCATTTTTCATTCGTTTCAGTCCATATTTCATATTTTGTTCACCCCGACAGCTTACTGCGTCAACAACAACAAAAACATCAAATCCGGCTTCTCTCATTTCTAATGCAGTTTGCAAAACACAAACATGTGTTTCTATACCGATAAGAATTAATTGCCTTTTATGAAGCTGCTTTAATTGCTCCACATATTTAGGTTCACCCATACAGGAAAAGCTTACCTTATCAATACATTGTTGTGGATCAAAATACGATTGAAATTGCTGCAGAGTTGAACCAAGACCTTGCGGGTATTGTTCACTAACCAGAATGGGTACGTCGATTTTTCTGGCTAATTTTAAAAGCCATTCACAACGCGCAATAAATGCTTCACTATTCAGTACGGCTGGTGTTAATTTTTCTTGCACATCAACCAATAATAAAAGTGAATCCTCTTTATTAAGTAACATCCTTATTCTCCATTAATTTTAAGACTTATAAAAGCATACAGCCTGGATTTGAAACTTCAATCCAGGCTGTACCTATTAGCAGAAAAAACTCGAGTAAAAGCTATATCCCTGCTATATCAATTGTTTTCATTTTAACATCCATTTGCTTATTACCACGCTGAATGGATACAGTTATTTGCTCTCCTACTCTTATTTCGGTAAGCATATTGTATAAAACATCGTAGTTGGGAACAGCATGTCCATTAAGTGCAACAATAATATCACCTAACTGGACACGACCCCAAGCATCTCGGTGAGTACCTCGCAAATGAATTTTAGCTGCAGGTGTATTGTCTAGAACATCTGCAATTAATATCCCTTTGCGTATGCCTAGTTGACGAGCAACCTTAGGCGGCACGCTTTGAATACCTATGCCAGACAAAACAACTCGACCATTTTTAATAATTTGCGTCACAATACGATCAATATCATCAGCAGGTACAGCAAAACCAATTCCGGCAGACGAACCCGACTGAGAATAAATCATCGTGTTCATACCAATTAACTGCCCGGCGCTATTCAATAACGGACCACCTGAGTTTCCTGGATTAATTGGAGTATCTGTTTGAATCATATTGCGAATTGTAACTCCGCCAATACCAGGAACCTTTCTCCCTAAGGCCGAAATTACCCCCTTAGACAAACTATGATCCAGACCAAAAGGATTACCAATCGCAATCGCCTTTTGTCCCACCATGAGCTCATGCAGATGTACCACTTCAAATGGTTTAAATGCTTTAAGTAACGCCAAAGCTTGCGGTGACTCAATCTTTAATACAGCGATGTCCTTACGTGGTTCTGCACCAACAACCTTAGCCGGCACTGTCAAATTACCTAAAGTAATAGCCAACTTGTCAGCGCCTTTGATGACATGGAAATTAGTAACTATATACCCATTGTTATTCCACACAATTCCAGAACCCGCGCCATCTGGCACTTGTTTTTTCTGCAACGATCGGTTGGTTATTGTTGCTAACCGATGAACATACACTACCTTTGGTGCTGCGTCATGAAATACTGTCACCGTATTTTGTTCATCAGGAAGAAGAGAGTTTACACCTGTGCTATGCCCCGGCAAAGCCAGAATAGAACATAACATAAATGTCATAAACCATAAAAAACGATGTTTTGCCATCAATATATTCTCCACCAATTAGCTAAAAATTTTGCATTCCTGCAAAAAATGCAAGTTGAATTGTAATATAAACAATCAAAAATGTCACTAAATGGGTTAGAAGATTAATTTTCAAGCAAATGTTATTGAATGATTTCTATCCTCCTCCTTCTCTTCATTAGGTAGGCTATCGTGACGCTTATTTTGGTGGGACTTGGCATCTTTAAGTACCTGATTTTCTTGTTGCTTTGCTGGCGGATTATTTATTTCGTGTTGCATTTTATCAACCTCAACACGTGCAACATGCTCTACTCGCGTTTGGATCAACGAAATGCCAGGACTAACCCCAAAATATTGCATCAAAAATTGAATTGGAATCATCAGCATATCTTTAAAAGTCGTCGTTGAAGCTTCGATACTTTTCACTGCTATGATTTCTGTATTATCGATATGACGTAGATATACTTTTTCCAATAGCGCTGAATGCTGTTTGTATACATTATCCAAACTTTCATTTCGAACTTTTTCTTGGTTTAAAAGAAATTTTTGAAAATCAGTATGCGCATCCCATAGAAGCCCTCTTCTTTCTTGTAATTGCTTAAGATCCGTATCATAAAAGGCAATTTCACGATCAATTTCCTCTCTTAAGCGATCACATGCAATTTTACGCTCAGATGAAATTTCCCCACTAACGATACAACCAGATTCTTTTATAATAGCCTTGGCATAACGCTCAACTAACTCTGTTTTTTTACTTAAAATCTCCTCTATTTTAGTATCTATGTACCTAATTGCATCTTTATTCGTACCAAGCACTTGGTAATGAGAATCAAAGCGCTTCTCGCTTTGCATTTGAGTACGCATTTTTTCTAGTTCTTTGACTTCCAGAGATAAGGCCCTACTTTGAGCCGTATCATTTAATTGCTTGTCTCTGCTCAGCAGAATTTGTCTAATAAATGCAGACAACACAACAACCGTTCCCAATACTGCAGCACAAATAAGCGCTATACTAACTGGCTCCATAATCAACTCCTCGAATGAGACAAATGAATCAATTGAGTATGAATTTCAATTGCAAAATACTCGCTAAAAGTTTGATATGAATCAATCGTTGGCCATTGATCAGGTAGGCTTGACATACGACTCATGGCTGCTGAGAAAATTGGTAGATAATGCTCTTTAATGAACGGTTTTATTTCTGTCAAATTAGAAAAATTCCTCACTAAAGCGGTAGCATTTTCTTCCAAATGCGATAATTCTACTTTTTCAATAACATCCATCAAATCCTCTTGCCCCTCTAGAGATTTTTTAATCCAATCGAGCAAAGCTGCACGAGGCTGAATAAGCAATAATTGATGACTTGTTTCTATCGAAGGCTCCATCAACACAATATGGTTGTGTAGTTCAAATTTAAAACAACATAGAAAATCAAGAAAGTTGGTTTCAATTTCATGACGCGCTTTATCACCTAACCAACGACAAATTTCATGGCGAAACATTTTTGAAAAATGTTTTTCTATTTCATCTAAAGTTGCATCATCCGAATTTTGTTTTGGCAACACATAAGCCGTATTATCAATTTGTAATAATCTAAGATCCGGTAGTTTTGTATCAGGTAGTTGTGAAGCAAGAAATGATAAAAAAACAGCCGTAGGCTTTAATACCACTATTTCATGTTGGCTATGGCGCATAATCTCTCCTTGATTTTGAACCTAAATCTCTCACCAACAGATTTACAGCACACTCTTTTTCCATTGAACCTGCGCGTTCACTTAAGATCTTTTTTGTCTTTAAACAGTTAAACTCTTGTTTGATGAAAAAATCTTAAAAACTCACCATCTCAATGTAATAAGCGCGTCGCTACAATCTTTAGCAAAATGATTCAGCTTGATTTGACTCATCCTGAGTACAACAGGCCCCCTATTTAAAACGATAGACCATATATCGACACTTCGCGAGTGAACTTTAATTTTTTCATAATATTGACCCGGGACATTACTTTTTTTACAGTACGCCAATAATAAAGAATCAAAGAATAACGCACGTGGATAAACAAAATTTATATAAAAAATTTAGTAAACCATTACTCAATTGGTTTGCTCTTCATGGGCGTAAAAACCTACCGTGGCAATTACCTCGAACGCCCTACAGGGTATGGATTTCCGAGATTATGCTCCAGCAAACCCAAGTGCAAACTGTTATCCCTTACTTCGAACGTTTTATGCAACGATTTCCTAACATTTACGCTCTAGCTCAAGCAAATGAAGATGAAGTACTTTCTTTATGGTCAGGACTTGGTTATTACAGTCGCGCTAGAAATCTTCATCAAACAGCAAAAAAAGTGATACAAAACCATGACGGTGTTTTACCTGCCGATTATCAGTTATTAGAAGCTCTACCAGGAATTGGTCCATCTACTGCAGCAGCCATTGTGTCGCAAGCCTTTAACCAACCAGTTGCTATTCTTGATGGTAATGTAAAACGAGTTCTGACGCGCTTTTTCACAATTAAAGGTTATCCTGAACAAACACAAATAAAAAAAACATTATGGGAACTCGCTAATTCCTGTATGCCTCAAGACCACTGCGCTGACTACACTCAAGCGATTATGGATTTAGGAGCCATGTGTTGTACCCCTAAAAATCCGAATTGCCTTAATTGCCCTTTACAGAAAAGTTGTCTGGCATTTAAACATAAAGAGCAACATCTATATCCGACAAGAAAAATAAAAAAACCATTACCCACCCAACACCAGCAATTACTCGTCTTATATAATGATCAAGGCCACATTTATTTAGAAAAAAGACCCCCTGTAGGACTATGGGGAGGGTTATGGTGTTTGCCCAATCTAGATGAAGGCGATTGCCCTCTTGATTTCATTCGTTTGAACTATGATTTATCAGGAGAGTCCCCCCAAAAACTAATGGCTTTTAAACATCGTTTCAGCCATTTTAATTTAGAAATCAATGCGTTCAGCATAAAAACTAAAGTTTTAGGTAAAGTATTGTCTGAAAAACAAGGGCAGTGGTTTGCTAAAGAACAAATAAGCGCTTTAGGATTAGCTCAGCCTACCAGCAAAATATTATCTTTTCATTACAATATGTATATTTAAAGCGCTCTATGGTATAAACGTGGCTTTTTTATTGGTTGACTTGTTCAATGAAAGAGTTTATTCAGTCCAGCTCTGCTTTAAATACTTTGGTCCAGTATGTGCAAAAAATAGGAGTTTCATTAAAAACTTCTCTCCCTAGAAAGAAAACCGTTACTCAACTGAGCGACAATTCACTTACTCAAGAACAACAAAAATTCATACAAAATCGGGCTGCAAAAATAATTCAGCATACATATCGCAGCTATAAAGTAAAACAAAAGATAGGGGAGAATCCTTATGCTTTTTATTTGTCAATGATGAGTGAAGAGGAACAACAGCGAGTCCCCGCCCATATTTTATTTGGAAGTCATGTCGCAGAAATTAGAAGCGATTCAGTACATCGAATAAATAATCCTTATATTTACTCCGAAGCAAAATATCATAGAGATGATGATTTATCTGGAATCTTGTTGGATAATTTAATTTCCTCATTCAATATTAGTGACGCATCACGTGCAGTAAATGATTATGTCCCTGTAACATTGTTGGATAATACTCCTGTTGAAGATATTGCTAAACGTTACTTTCCCCAGGAAGAACCCCAACCACAAATTATTAAAGATACTAAGCATTCTATTGCATTGGTTGCTATACCCCAAAGCAATACCAAGTCTTATGAAATAAAAGGGGTTTTGAGTATTTGTGGCTTGGTCGCAAGCCCTTGGGAAATTGCAATCAATGTAAAAACCCCTCCCTATCCTCTTATCAAATTCGAGAAAATCGACCCAGCGCTCAATTTGGTTACAAGCAAAGAAGCATTATTAAAAAGTAAATTATTTAATAAACTTAATTTAATTGCTGATAGTTCCCAACATACAACCAACAAATTGGCCCAAGGGCTAAAACAATTATTGATCGATCTTCCTGAACTCAATCCAAATGCGATCCAGCGTATTGTGCTTGTACTCAATATAACTTGTCTTTTTTATGAAAATAATTATCCAAAATTTGCATTCTGTATTTATACAGTTATCCATGAAATCAGCCTTGCGTTATTACAACAAAACGACATTGGACACTTAAAAAAAGATTATTCCAGATTCATGTTTGAAACCGAAAAAGTATTACTTCATACATTGGGACTAAAAAAAGAACAATTAGAGAAGACGACTTTTTTTGCTTCACTTGCAATGTCAGGAACCAATGCATATGTCATTGCCATGCATTTGGCTGAAAAAATGAAAACTAAAGACGATCTCCCACCGACAATTAAGGTATACGGAATCGGTTATTATGAATTTGAACACATTACAAAAGAAACTGAATCTGCTGATGCAGATGTGTTTATTATTTCCGCTGGCCCAATTGTCAACGAAGAAGGTATTATCCCTGGTATTGATATTAATCAGTTAATAAAATACAAATGTATTGATAATAAACGAGAGAAGCCACTGACAGTAATTATTGATGCAACTAGTGCATTGTATAAAAATTTGCATTTAGATCCTGCAGTTCAAGCTCTTGTAGTCGAGGGGAAGCTCTCAATAATAATCCATGAAAGCTACCAAAAATTTGGTCTCTTTCATACCGACCAAGCGCAATGTGGCAAAGTATATGGATTATGCGCTAAAGCAAGCTATGCAGAGGACCTACTTAAAGAATTACAGAAAAACGCCCAGAATGATTTTAATCGTCACGTCGATTTGCGGATAGGCGCTTATATAAGTATGAATTGCAGCCAAATTTTAGAGGAAGTAAAACGGCAGCACTTTGCTAATGGTGCGCTTTTAAGAAATATGTTTGCCCAAGCCCGATTAATTGATACAAAGATAATCGAACATCCACAAATGCTTTCCAACCCCGAAGAGTTATATTTTGTTAGTTTTGATCCGCAGAAATCAAAATCACTTGAAAACTCAGTCCAGGAACTCGTTGAACTCAGAGATAGTTTCGGACATTTTTGTACAACCCACTCCGCAATCAGTGATTTCGTGGACTCTGAAGAAATGATGCAAACTCGAATTAGTGCTGATGCCTCAGATACCATTGATACTTTAATCAAAACATCACAACTTTATTTGTCAAATTGTTATACAAAGGATGAATTATTAAAAATTCTCATCCAAAACGCTCGAAAATCCGATTCATTATCATACGACGAGCAAATTATTTCCCTTGCCTTGGTCAATAATATAATCGACTCCATTTCTGTTGACTCACCCCTTATACACAAAAACTTATTGATCCTTTTTGCCTCAATAAAATGCGTACGTGAACAATGTTTTTTGTTAAAAGACCGTCAATACATTACAAAGGTAGATAGCTACTTATTGAAGTTACAAGATAAGATTATTACCACCTATAAACCGCTACATCCACAAGATTTCATTCAATCCATCCAGAAAAAGTATCAGGAAGGCAACCTCTTCATTTCCATGGATACCCAATTAAAGTTAGAGGATGAATATTCTAAAAATAGAAAAGGGTTCCTTTTTTTCGATTTCTCCAGCTCAAATTTTTCTTCTCAATCGTCAAAAAAGTCTAATGACGACAGGTGTAGCCCAAAAACTGAACTGATTTAATGTGTCGTTTAAGTGACACTCAGTTTAAAATGTTTTTAGCTTAATGAACCGCCACTGGCTAATATTTGAATTGCTACTTTTGCATCAGGTTGTCCTAAATTGGCAGCCGCATTGATCCAAAACCACGCTTTCTTTCGGTCTTCTACCACTCCTTTGCCATAATAATACATATAACCTACAGCATATTGTGCATCAGGCAGACCTTGCTTAGCTAATGGTTTTAAACGGATAAACGCCTTGCGGTATTCTTCGAGTCTGAAGTTATCAATTCCTTCACGCAAATTGATGGCATTAGTCATAGCACATCCAGCAAGAATAGAAATAAAAATTACAACGACTAATAGGTTAAATAAACGTCTCATAAATTTTTTATTCCCCTTCCAAAGGCTTGGCTACTGGTTCAAAGATTAATTCATTTTTGGGCAAACTTAAACTCTCTAAAGCACCATTGCGTTCAACCAAAATTCCAGACGCCATAATGCGTTTGATCACTGCCCCCCCAGGAATAGTATCCCCCAATTTATAAGTATTTTCCTCTCCATCAGCAGAACGAATAATTACTTGAGAATCATTTATCTGATTAGCAAACAAAATCCCTACTAAAGTAACATTCAGCATCGATTTCTTAATAGTAGTTAAATTATCAGAAACATAAACACCAAATAAAGAAGAATGTAAAATAGCATCAAATGAATTTTGCTTTGCAATTACCGGCATCTCATTTGTGGTTACAGATTCTGTCTGCATATTAGCCGGGGAAAATATCAATGTAGCGTATTCAGTAATAATCAATATGGAAAAAAGCGAAATTAAGGCAATAATAATCCATTGTGCGTATTTTGCTGAAAATAAAGCTTGAATATCAAATTTCATTGTCAAAACGCCCCTGCAGTATAAACTTGCCTAGACCTAGACTCCTCATTGTTCTTTAGAGAAGTAGAACTTGCCTATATATAGAACCCCCACTAGAATATCCTACATAAACCGCTCTGAAAAGATCGCCCGTCTATAAATAAACCTCTTTTCAAACGCCCTGAGAAAGTGAATACGAAGAGACGCAGTGAGAAGAACCTAAATGTACACGCCAGTACATGCGGATGCGAGCACCGCCTCGTCGAAGTTATTCATCTCCTCGGTCGCGTTTGGAAAGAGGTCTAATGAAGGGTATCGATATTAAAAAAATTTACAGCCCTAAGGACAGTCCAATGAAAAAGAATCACTTTGAAACGCGAGCCATTCATGCAGGTCAACACCCTTGCCCAAGTACCGGTGCAGTCATGACACCAATATATGCAACCTCAACTTACAAACAAATTGCACCGGGCGAACATCTCGGTTATGAATATTCGCGTACACATAACCCGACTCGTGGTGCCTATGAAGGGTGTATTGCCAGTTTAGAGTCTGGAGAACGAGGTTTTGCTTTTGCTTCTGGAATGGCTGCAATTAATACAATTGTTGATTTATTAGATGTAGGAGATCATGTTGTGGCCATGGATGATCTTTATGGCGGCACTTTTCGTTTATTTGACAAAGTCAAAACACGCACATCAGGGTTATCCTTCTCCTTTGTAGACATGTCTGATACTCGCAATATAGAAGCGGCGATTACACCAAAAACACGCATGCTTTGGGTAGAAACCCCTTCAAATCCCATGTTAAAACTAGCCAATTTACGTGAAATAGCGGCAATAGCAAAGCGCAATAATCTCATCGCTGTAGCAGACAATACATTTGCAACTCCTTGGATTCAGAGACCTCTTGAATTAGGATTTAACATCGTATTGCATTCGGCAACTAAATATCTTAATGGCCATTCAGACGTAGTCAGCGGGGTCGTGGTCGTGGGCGATGATCCGAATTTAGCGGACAAAATCGCTTTTCTTCATAACTCATGTGGTGGAATTGCAGGTCCATTTGACAGTTTTCTGGTTTTAAGAAGTTTAAAAACCCTGTCGTTGCGTATGGAGCGACATTGTGAAAATGCGCATCATTTAGCAAATTGGCTCAGTAATCAATCCGGAGTAAAAAAGGTCATTTATCCAGGTCTTGCAAACCATCCTCAACATAAGTTAGCTAAAGAGCAAATGCATGGGTTTGGCGGTATGATTTCCATGGTAATTGATGGGGGTATTGATGCAGCCAAACGCTTTCTTGCTCGCTGTGAATTATTTACTCTAGCTGAAAGTCTAGGGGGCGTAGAAAGTTTGATAGAGCATCCAGCAATTATGACGCATGCATCGATCCCTCCAGAACAACGGAAAGCGTTGGGAATTGAAGATGGTTTTATTCGGCTCTCAGTGGGCATAGAACATGTGGAAGATTTACAAGCTGATTTGGAATATGCACTGGCAAATTAAATTTTTCAATACACCCTGAATACAAAAGTAACAGAGGAAAAACAGATGCAGACTTTACAAACTATAATTGAACAAGGTTTTGAGCAACGTCAAACGTTGTCCATTGATACAGCGCCTCCTGAACTCGTCACCGCAGTTAATGAGGTGCTTTCGTGTTTGGACAGTGGTCAATATCGAGTTGCTGAAAAAATAAATAATGAATGGGTCGTACATCAATGGATAAAAAAAGCAGTTCTTTTATCTTTTAGACTTTACCCCAATCAAGTAATTGATTCCGGTTTTTGTCAGTTTTATGACAAGGTGCCGCTTAAATACAATAACTATACTGAAGAGCAATTTAAACAAACAGGGGTACGCGTGGTACCTCATGCCATGGTCCGCAAAGGAGCATACATTGCAAAAAACTGTGTTTTAATGCCTTCTTATGTCAATGTGGGTGCATACATTGATGAAGGAGTCATGGTAGATACCTGGGCAACTGTGGGTTCTTGTGCCCAAATCGGTAAAAATGTGCATCTTTCGGGTGGAGTAGGCATCGGTGGTGTACTAGAACCATTGCAAGCTAATCCTACAATTATCGAAGACAATTGCTTTATCGGCGCCCGCTCAGAAGTAGTTGAAGGGGTTATTGTGGAGCGAAACTCTGTCTTATCTATGGGCGTTTATTTAGGACAAAGTACTAAAATATACAATCGTCTTACCGGTGAAATTACCTATGGTCGTATCCCGGAAGGATCTGTGGTAGTAGCGGGTAGCTTACCCAGTGAAGATAAAAGCTACAGTTTATATTGCGCGGTCATTGTGAAACAGGTGGATGAAAAAACCCGAGCGAAAGTAAGCATTAATGAACTATTGAGAGCTAACTAGCATATGATTGAGTCAAAAAAAATGATAGAAGAGTTACAAGAAATCGTGGCGAAGCTTGTGAGCTTTCCCTCGATTACCCCCGAAGATGCTGGTTGCCAAGAGTTTATGATTCAATTTTTGGAGCAATCAGGATTTACCTGTCAGCGGATGAATAAGGGCTCTGTCTCCAACTTCTTTGCATCTTATGGAGAATCTGGACCTCTTCTAGTTTTTGCGGGTCATACAGATGTGGTTCCAGTTGGCGATATCACCAAATGGTTGTCTGATCCGTTTGTGACACAAAATAAAAACGGAATGCTCTACGGACGGGGTGTTGCCGACATGAAAGGAAGCCTAGCTTGCATGTTACTGATGGCACAACGATTTATTAAAACCCATCCCAAATTTCAAGGAAGATTAGGTTTTCTTATTACTAGTGGTGAGGAAGGTGATGATTACGATCTAGGCACCCCCTATGTTATGCAGCTTTTGCAAAATCAAGGCATTCACATTGACTACTGTGTAGTAGGTGAACCATCAAGTAGTCAAAAAATTGGTGATGTGATTAAAATTGGGCGACGCGGTTCATTAAGCGCCAAAATTAGTCTACATGGAAAACAAGGACATGTTGCTTACCCGCATTTAGCAGACAATCCAATCCATAAAATTAGCCCCGCCTTAGCGAAACTGACCTCCACGCTATGGGATCAGGGCAATAATCATTTCCCACCAACCTCAATGCAAATTACTCACCTTCAATCAGGAGGACATGCTCCAAATATAATTCCTGGAGAACTGATTTTACACCTTAATTTTAGATACTCTACAGAGCAAACACATGGCACATTAAAAGAAAAAGTTCTTGCTGCTTTTCAGGAGCACGATCTGAATCCTATCATTGAATGGCGTCTCAGCGGCGAGCCTTTCTTGACAGCTCAGGGCGCCTTATTAGAAAGTTGTAAGCAAGCGATCACCGAGCTTAATGGCTATGCACCTGAGCTTTCTACTAGTGGTGGAACATCTGATGGCCGCTTTATTGCACCCTATGGCGTTGAAGTAGTAGAACTTGGCCCTGTTAATGCCACGATTCATCAAGTGAATGAATGCGTCTCCTTAAATGATCTATATCAATTAGAAGCTTTATATTTTTCAATTTGTGAAAAATTGTTAATTAATTAGGGCAGTTTACATCCCAGTAGCTTGAGCCAAAGTAGTCTATACTTTAAGAAAGGCAATTGAATTTATTGTAGTTTTGCTGTTTTCGTAGTCTGGGTAAAGCTTAGTAAACCCCAGGAGTTCATTAACGAAGCCCAGGGTTCGCAACACTACACCCAGCTACAATTTTAATGGCACTATAAGGAGAGACGAGCATGAAAGGTTGCAAATTAAGTCCTGTAGCTTTAGGTCTTGCATTTGGGGTTCTTTGGGGTGTATCTATTTTGGTATTGGGATTAATTGCTTACTATTATACCTATGGGCGTGGTTTTGTGGTTGCAGTGGGTTCTTTATATCCAGGATATGAGCCTTCAATCCAAGGAAGTATATTAGGCGGTATTATTGGTTTTATTGACGCATTCATCACCGGTGTTATTATTGCCTGGTTGTACAATGTATTTTCTTGCTGCAAATGTGTGTGCTGTGACAAGAAAAAGGATGAAGAAGTTAAATAAAGCTCAATGGTATGGCCTGGGTGAATAGCAAATCGTAAACCGGGAAATTGGTGTAAAAAACCCGGGCTTCGCTACGCGTTA
Source organism: Legionella stuttgartensis (assembly GCF_977063405.2). Lineage (NCBI taxonomy): Bacteria > Pseudomonadati > Pseudomonadota > Gammaproteobacteria > Legionellales > Legionellaceae > Legionella > Legionella stuttgartensis. The sequence continues at coordinate 540,288 of NZ_CDRUHA020000011.1, read as the reverse complement.
CCCAGGCTAGATATAATTACTTTAGTTTACAACATGCCATGTGCCATCTGGCTGGCGACATGCACTACCACGTAATGTTTGTGGTTTTCCATCAATGATTGCTTTAGTTAAATACTCGCGGCAAGGTAAATGCTCACGATAATAAGTACGAGTGGGTTGTACTGTATAACTATTTCCAGTGTCTGGATTTGACCAATGTACTGATCTGCCGGTGGGTGCAGTTTCTAAGGCACGTTGCATTTCCATTCGGTCCACTTTATCCATATATTTACCAATTTGACCACCTAAATAAGCACCAGCAATAGCACCACCAGCTGTTGCTGCCAATTTAGCTGCTGGGCCACCTCCAAATTGACTTCCAATTAATCCGCCAATAACTCCACCTGAGATAGTACCAACATCCTGATGGTTCATTGATGCACAACCAACTAATAATAAAGACAATGATGCAACAGCTATTTTTTTCATAACATATCACCCAATATAAAGGTTATAGAAATCGGTTTTAATTCTATCATCACGTTCAGTTATTATCCATAGTTAAATAAGTATCCTGATATAGCGTGCGAAACCTGGGATTTGGGTTGATCTACATCCCCTAAATTCCTCTTCGTTACACCTGGATTACATATATTCTTAATCGTGACGCACTCGCTCAGAGATTTGACATAATAATTCATATCCTGAAGTACCTGCAGCTTGGGCAACCCGCTCAACTAAAATATGAGTCCCCCAAAGCTCAACAGGCGCCCCAGGTTTTACCTCTGAATGGTCTGTTAAATCGACAGCAAGCATGTCCATTGAGACCCGCCCTACAATAGGCACTTCTTTGCCCTGGACCCAGACGGGTGTATTTTCCGCTATATGCCGTGGATATCCATCACCATAACCAGCAGCAACAATACCAATAATTGAAGGTTTTTCACTTTTCCAAATGCCACTATATCCAACTTGAGCTAAAGGCGGATTATAATGAACGGCACTAATTGCTGAAACAAAACGCATCACAGGGAGCAGACCCAAATCAATTGCAGTCTGATTGGCAAAAGGAGATACACCGTAAAGCATTATCCCAGGTCTGACAACATCTGCATGAGTTTGTGGAAACGAAATAATAGCCGCAGAATTGGCTATACTGCGTTGACTAAATCCTGTGACAGCAATATTTTCAAACAAAGCAATTTGTTGGGAATTTTCAATACGCTCTGGCTCATCAGCACATGCTAAATGAGTCATCAAGCCAATCTCTTTATCCACCCAAGGACATGATTGTAATGCATCCATAACTCCTTGCAGCTCATCGGTTTTAAAACCCAAGCGATGCATACCCGTATTCACTTTAACCCAAAGTTTAATAGGCCTTTCTAAAGGGGTATTTAAAAGCCATTGGACTTGGTGGGGTTGATGAATAACACAACCAAATTGGTGCTGAGATACGACCTTAAACTCATCGGGACTAAATACACCTTGAAAAAGGATACAATGAGTTCGAATTCCTATTTTACGAAGAACCAAAGCTTCTTCAATACAAGCAACCCCAAAAGCATCAACGTGCCCTTCCAATATTGGTGCTACAACATGTACACCACAGCCATAGGCATTGGCTTTAACCATAGCTATGATTTTCTTGCCTGGAGCAAAGCGTCTTATCCGCGCTAAATTATGGTGTAATGCATTGGGATCTATCACCAATCTGGTGGGTCTGGACATCTTAATCTACCCCTTGATAACCATTGAACGCTAAATCTTCAAAACGGGTGTATTTACCAATAAAGGCTACACGTACCTTACCAATAGGACCATTTCTTTGTTTTGCTACAATTATTTCTGCTGTTCCTTTATCAGGACTATCTTCATTGTAGACTTCATCCCGATAAATAAAACAAATTAAATCAGCATCTTGCTCGATCGCACCCGATTCACGTAAGTCAGACATAACGGGTCGTTTATCTGAACGTTGCTCCAAACTTCGATTCAACTGGGACAAAGCAATAACGGGTACCTGCAACTCTTTAGCAAGCGATTTGAGACTGCGTGAAATTTCAGAGATTTCTGCCGTTCTGTTATCAGCACCAAAGCCTGGTACTTTCATTAATTGTAAATAATCCACCACAATTAGCCCAATATTTCCATGATCCTTGGCCAACCTACGGGCTCGTGCACGCATTTCACCAGGACTTAAAGCAGGAGTATCATCAATAAATAAAGGAGCTTCCGAAAGCATATGGACGGCAGAAGTGACACGAGGCCAATCATCGTCATCCAGTTTACCCGTTCTAATTTTATGCTGATCAATACGTCCTAAAGAAGACATCATCCTCATTGCCAAAGAATCCGAGGGCATTTCCATAGAAAAAACGAGTACAGGTTTTCCAGATTTAATTGCAGCATGCTCTGCCATATTCATCACTAAAGTCGTTTTACCCATAGAGGGACGACCTGCAACAATAACTAAATCAGAAGGCTGCAATCCAGAGGTCATTTCATCCAAATCAGACAAGCCAGTAGCAAGTCCGGTAATCGCATCACCATTATGATAAAGTGCATCAATTTTTTCCACTGCACGAACTAAAACGGATTTTATATTTTCAGGGCCACCATCACCGGCTGTTTGTTCACCTATAGCAAAAACTCGAGTTTCAGCCATATCAAGTAACTCAGGGACTTGCCTACCCCCAGGATTATAAGCCGAATCAGCAATCTCAGTAGCTACAGCAATAAGCTGTCTTTGTACCGATTTTTCTCGCACAATATCAGCATAAGCAGATACGTTAGCAACGCTGGGTGTATTATTTGCCAGTTCAAACAAATAGGCTTCCCCGCCTGCGTCATCCAATTCGTTGTAAGACTTTAATGCATCAAGAAGGGTCACTACATCAAAAGGTTGATCTTTCTTCACCAAAGAAGAAATGGCTCGAAATAAAATTCGATGCTCAGTGCGATAAAAATCAGCTTCACATAATTTATTGCTGACTTTATCCCAAACCTCATTGTCCAACATTAATCCACCAATGATGGATTGTTCCGCTTCCACGGAATGAGGTGGGCGTTTTAAAGGATCAACCGTCTTTTTGGAATTTTGCAGATCATACATGGTAGTGACATTATGAGAATTTGGAACGATGTCTATTGTAATGTTCTTTTAAAAGGATGTCACCCCGAACCAAACTATTCGGGGTGAATTCAATTGATAAATTATTGCTTTTGCCAAACTTGAGTACGGCCTAATAAAGAAACACCCACATATCCTCTCACCAAGAGTTTATTTCCTTGGACAGTGAGTTTGACACGATAGATTTTACCTGACTTAGGATCTAATATTTGCCCACCACTCCATTCATTATTGCCTTCGTTTTTTAATCCCCACATAAACTGTAGTCCCTGAATTTTCTTACCTTTAAATCCACCAGGACATTTCTCACAAATACCAGTATCACCAGGTTGTGGATATACCTTGTTAATAACAGCGTTTAAAGTACCACCAGACTCACTAATGGTAACAACTGCTCTTTTCTTACCTGTTTTATCATCAATTGTTACCCAGGTACCTACCGGTGCTTGAGATGCGGCAAGTGCTGCAGGTAAATAGAACGCGGCAACAAAAAAACCACAAGCTAGCTTCCATAAGTTCATAATTTTCTCCGTGTTTACAATCATTTATAGCTTATGCCATGATCGAAAACTATGCCAGTTTTAAATAGAATAAATTTAAAAAATGGATGTTTATCTGGGGTAAAATATACATTGGAGGCTACTAGAAAATAACATCAACTCATACTAGGGGCATAAAAAACTGCTCGACATCCTCTTCACTTAAAGTCATCGCTTTGGCAGGATCAGCAGATAAAATACCTTCTACTAGTAATCTCTTTTTCTCTTGCATCCCTAAAATAGCTTCCTCAACAGTACCTGAGGTAATCAACTTATAAACGAACACAGGGTTTTCTTGACCTATACGATGTGTTCGATCGGTCGCTTGGTCTTCTACTGCTGGATTCCACCAGGGATCATAATGAATTACTGTGTCAGCACGTGTCAGGTTAAGTCCAGTACCCCCGGCTTTCAAGCTGATAAGGAAAACAGGCGTTTTTCCTTCCTGAAATTTTTCCACCATTGCCTGCCGATGTACTGTCTGACCTGTTAACTTTAAGTAATCATAATTTCTTGCGCGTAATTCATCTTCAATTAATTGCAACATCGAAGTAAATTGTGAAAAAACCAAAACGCGCCTACCCTCACCCACCAAATTATCTAATAAATCCATTAGTGCTTCTAGTTTGGCGGAAGTTCCATGGGCGATTTCTGCTGCTGGCAATGACAATAGTCTAGGGTCACAACACACTTGACGTAACTTCAGTAGTGCATCCAAAAGAAGAATATGACTTTTACCTAATCCTTGTTTAGCTATGGCATCACGAACTTTTTTCTCCATACTCATACGAATCGCTTCATAGAGATCACGCTGGGAGCCAACAATCTCTATAGTGCGGGTCATTTCAGTTTTGGGAGGCAATTCACGAGCCACCTGATTTTTTGTTCTTCTCAATATAAAAGGTTGTACTCTCTTAGTGAGTACTTCCCGTCTACCCAAGTCTGCATATTTCTCTATAGGGGTTCTGAACCAAAGTCTAAATTGTTTTGCATCACCTAGTAAACCAGGCATTAAAAAATGAAACAAAGACCATAACTCACCTAAGTGATTTTCCAAAGGTGTACCCGTCAGGCATAAACGATGAGTCGCATGTAATTGCTGAATAATTTGCGTGGTCTTGGTACGCGCGTTTTTTATAAATTGCGCTTCATCCAATATAAGGTAATAGAATGGATAAGCTATAAATTTATCTTTATCACGATGTATTAACCCATAAGTAGAAACAACAATGTCATAGTCATCAAAATTATCCTGATGACGATCTGAACCATGGTAGATTAGAACCTTTAATTCAGGAGTAAAACGTTTTGCTTCAGCCTGCCAATTTCCAACAAGACTCGTTGGAGCAACTATTAAGGTCGCCGCCTTTATACGACCCTGTTCTTTTTCATATTGTAAATGAGACAAGGTTTGTACTGTTTTTCCCAATCCCATGTCGTCAGCGAGAATTCCACTAAAATGACTTGTCCGTAAAAACTGTAACCAATTCAATCCATCACGCTGATAATCCCGCAAATGCGCATTTAAGCCGGTGGGAGGCTGTACTTCAGGAATCTGAGTTAATTGAGAAAGTTGGCGGATTTGCTCTCTTAAGATTTCAGCCCCTTGCCAACGAGTTTTAGTAGCTGCAATAGCTAATTCAGCCTCTCGCATCAGAATAAGCTGATATTTATTAATTTGTACCTGTTGGTTTTCATCTATATGACGCACACCAAATTGCAGCAACAAACGAACCAAAGGCTTAATTCGTCCCATTTCTAACTGCAAAGCCCTCCCATCATGTAAGGGTAATTTAACTAATTGTGTATCCGGCAGATTATCCAAATCATTACCACTGTAACGATGAATCAAATCGGCCACCAAAGGTACAATACTGACTGGTTTACCCTCAACCAAAATTCCCAATTGGTATGAGAAGAAATCGGTTGTATTTTCATACAGATCTGAATACCACTCTACATCATCAGCATGAATCACTTCTTGATACAAAGAACTAATGCACTCGACTTGCCAGTCACGACTTTTTAACTCGGGCAATAATTGGCTGTAAAGAAATTCCAAATCCGCCAAAACTTTAATATTCTGCAAAACAAAATCAGCTTTTTTTACTTTTTCCCATTGTTCATTTTCCCAAGCTCTTGGCACCCGCAACTCAAGTATACTCTGCACTTCATCCCATTTTGATTTCTCAAAATCCCTATCACGCTTATATTCAATTAAAACCCCTTCCTGATGGCAAACTACGGTGTCGCACTCTTCAGAGGCTGAGATCTTTAAACCCGCATAATCAAATACAATATGGGCTGTGAATAAGGCATGCAATTCTTCTTCAGTATCATAAAGCCAGGAGGATTCTTCACCAAGCTCACTAATGGCATCTAGGATAAGCACCGGTACTGGCATAACTTTACGAACTTCGCGTTCTTTAAAAACTTGAGGTATGGGAAATTCAGGACATGTTTGAGCCATTTTACTTGCTAATAATTCCGTCTGATCCATTGGTATTGGAGGTGCTTCCAATAAATAACCCAATTGTTTTATTGGATATGGAGTAGTTAAATGTCCCATTTTGCTTTCGAAACAATTAAAATACCAACAGTCATCCAACAATAAAGGCTCAAGTGCTTTTCCTTCATGCATTAATAACAAATTTTGACTGCCATTATGAGATAACACCCATTCACACGTACCTTGAATAGGCTCACTTAAGTGAATTGGTTCCTCCTGATTTTGTATAAAGAAAGCTCTTCCTGTGGCAAGGACTCTCTCTAATAATTCGCTATTACGAATGGTTAATGTATCAAACCAACCTGAAACACCACATTTAAACAGCAGCAAGGCGACCAGCTCATTATCATCATCAATAAAATGTTGCTTTTTGGAATCAGAAAGACTATTGAAAGGAATCATTTTTCCATAACCGCCACGTTTTAATAACTTGGCTAAAGCTAATTTAATCGCCACTCGGTGTTCATAGCCATCAAGTCTTAATTCTATGAGATAAACTAAATGATGAGTCACTTCCGGTGCTTTCACTACAGCAGCTTCTTGGGCCCGCAAATTTTTCAACCAGCTATCCAGTCTTCTATTTAACTTAGTCCCAGAAACAGATTGCGAACTTCCTTTTTCTCTATCACGCAAAGCAAACAGACAAGCAGCGGCATGTTTACAATTGTATTGATACGCACAAGTACAATGCGCTAATTTCTTGGGCCAAGCTTTCAAATCCATATGTACATCATAAATCTGACTTGAGCTGCCTTTGACTCGTCCCTTTAACAGTCCATCGCTAAAACGAATATTGAGCACATGTCCATTTTCAAAATATTCTTGACCTCGCAATAATATTTTGGCTTCAAAGACTTCTGGCATTTTTGAGAGTGCTTCATTTAACATAAAACGGACTTTTTACTGGGCAAAGGATCTATTTTAGTCAATTTTTAAATTAATTAACAATTTTATCTTCAAATTTAAGATTCTTTTTATGTAAGGGTCTGTTGACAATTCGCTAGATTAAGACAAAATGATGAGATTTTAAAACACCCGAAACTTACGACGTGTGTGAGAATTGGATCCTTTAAAGTCTCATCATTTTGACCAAGATAGTGTCGTTGTCATCAGACCTGCTTACTCGAACTTTGGATCTTTTTAGAGTATATATAATGCAAAATAAGCTTAGTGTACTTATGGCACAAATTAATCCCACAGTAGGTGCCTTAACGTCAAACAGAGATAAAATTATAGAGATTATAAAAAGCGAACAAGAAGCGCATGATGTAATCCTCTTTCCTGAACTGGCTTTAACAGGTTATCCTCCTGAAGATTTACTTTTTCGCAAAGAATTTCAAGAAGCAGTTAACGAGCATTTAAAACAAATACAAGCTGTAACCAAAGATTGCTATGTTCTAGCTGGGCATCCTGCTCGTAACTCACAACAGCTGTACAATAGTGTTAGTATTTTTCATAATGGGCAAAAGATTTCCGAATATCACAAACAAAATCTACCTAACTATGAAATTTTTGATGAAGCACGTTATTTTACTCCAGGCAAAAAAATTCCATGTATTTTAGATATAAATCATTACAAAGTAGGAGTAATGATTTGCGAAGATTTATGGCATCCCGGCCCCACCGAAGATTTGATAGAGAATGGAATTTCTGTCCTACTCATTTTGAATGCTTCTCCATTTGATTGCGGTAAATATCACAAAAGAGAATCGCTTTTAAAATCTTATGCAAAACGCGGTATATCCATAATCTATGTGAACCAAATTGGTGGCCAGGATGAACTATTATTTGATGGTCAATCATTAGCGATCGACACACAAGGGACAGTTTGCGCACGCGCTCCCGCATTTAAAGAAGATTTACGTACTGTTGAAATCCAAGGAAACCAAATCAAAGGTGAAGTGGCTCCTCTTCTTAAGTTTGAACCATTAATCTATGACGCCCTAGTTTGTGGTACTCGCGATTATGTAAATAAAAATCATTTTCCCGGAGTTCTAGTCGGACTCTCAGGAGGAATCGATTCGGCATTAACTTTGACTGTAGCAGTAGATGCTTTAGGAGCAGAGCGAGTTCATGCTGTGCTTATGCCTTCGCGTTATACCGCGCAAATGAGTAATGAAGATGCATTAGCTCAAATAAAAAAATTGAACGTATCTCATTCCATACTATCGATTGAACCCGCCTTTGATGCACTGATGACCACTCTTGAGCCAGCTTTTACAGGACTAGCCCCTGATACAACCGAAGAAAATATTCAAGCACGTATTCGTGGTTTGTTAATTATGGCATTGTCTAACAAAACAGGAAAAATGGTACTCACAACATCGAATAAAAGTGAATCCGCTGTAGGATACGCTACATTATACGGAGATATGGCCGGAGGATTTGGCGTATTAAAAGACGTACTTAAAACTCAGGTTTATGCGCTTGCACGTTATCGCAATGGTCTTTCTGAAGTCATTCCCGAGCGTGTTCTAACTCGTGCTCCATCGGCTGAATTAAGAGCAAATCAAACCGATCAGGATAGTTTACCTGACTATGAGATATTAGATGCAATCATTGTTGCCTACATGGAACAGTACTTAACACCTGCCGAAATCATTCAACAAGGATTTTCTGCGGAAACTGTAAACAAAGTAATTCACTTGATCAAACGCAATGAATATAAACGCCGCCAATCGGCACCAGGAATTAAAATAAGTCCAACTGCTTTTGGAAAAGACTGGCGTTATCCAATCACCAATGGTTTTTAAACGCAAGTTTGTTATCCCGTATGCCAGACTTCTAATCCACCTTAAGTTTTCCTCGACAGCCACTTATCTTCGCAGCATTCAGGAATAAGCGAGCTCAGTACCTCACGCGGACAAGCCGTGGGACGTGGTATTGTTATAAGTCACGTAACTATTAAGATGAATGGAAGATGCCAGTGAAGGATCTCCTGTCAATATATAACGCTAAATTCAGGAGGATCCTTCGTTCGCAAACTTCTCAGGATGACGTGGTAAATAATAATTTATCCTGGTTTTGCTTGTGCATCTGGGAGGAGATAAAAATTAACCATTAGTTAAAGTTTTTGATTCTTCCATCGCTGATTGTTCTGCAGCAATTTTACGTTGTTGCCAGAAATTCGGTAACTTTGAAAGCGCTTCATATCTACTTTTTTCTAACTTTTTAGAATCGATTTCTATAGTTGTCTCTTTCTCTTTAACAGCTTCTCGTTGAGATAAGTCAGGCTTCACTTCTACATCAGTCTCATCAACAATCTCTTCCTTAGATAAGTTAGCGGTTTTTGTAGCTTCTTTTTCTACCCTAGCTTTCATATGTTGTTCGATAAGAGCAAATTGCTTCAGGTTTATTTTGCCTTGACTGGTAGGTGCTTGTTGCTTCGGCTTATTATGCAATACTTGAGAAAACATACTATTCATTTCATCCAGTTTCGCTGAGGCAATGGATTGAGTAGTGTTCAATTGCAATAAATAGGCTTTAAGCTGCAAAACATCTGCTTCTTTAAATGTTCCTTTCTGATTGGCTAACCAGAAATCCAGCTTGGGATAATCAGATAATGAAATTTTATTTGCACTACCCAGACTGTTTATCCACCAAAGACTTATCTCTTCCTTTTCGCCACAACGTAGAACAAAAGTTGAAGTAATTCCTTTTACTTTAAGATCTTCATTAGTTAATGCAAGTTTTGTTTTGGTATTCTCTGGATTGATGAGTAAACGAACTTTAGCAAGGTATTCTTCTCTTGCTTTGAGACACTCTCGTTTAACTTGTTTTAAATGAACAGAGTTTAATTTTTCGATGTCTCGGTCTTCAAATGTGGCTAGCTTCTGAGCCAATTCTTCACTCGGAGTTAGAGGATAGACCTCTCCCGTTGAATCAACCCAATAAAGATGCCATTGAGGATTTTTATAACTTAAAGCAAAAACAATTTTGTCTTGTTGCACCGATTGATTTTTCGCCGTGGCAAGATTATTAAAAATTAGTACATCTTTAACTGCTTGCATTGATGATTGAATCATCGCTTCACGTTCAATTTCTTGCTTTTTTTTCTCTTCCAATGTCCCTTTATATTGATACATAAAGCTATTTATCTCTGCTAATACGTCTTCTTTAAGCTCCATAATAAATTTAGGAAGTTGGCTGTCTTCAACCATTTGGTAATCAGGGACTGCATCGATTAATTCTAGAAAGAGGAAATAATTATAGGAGCTGTTTACATTCCACTCACCTTCGCTAATCATGAGTTTTAATTCTAGTAATCGAGTATAAGCATCAGGGAAGTCTTTCATGACATTAATTGATTGTTCTATTTTTTCACCCCGAGTTCTGGTGTACTGATATACCCAACCGGTTAGCCATGATTTTACAGGTTGCTGATAATTTTTTTCTGCTCTTCGAGCAATAGCAACTATTTTTTGGCGTCCTTCTTCGGACTCATTTGCAATGATACCTACTACTTGTTCAACAAATTCTTTGGGTATTTTAAATGATTTTTTTTTTGGCATTTTGAAACTCCTTTTCATGATGCAAATTCATCATTACATTAATGTTAATTTTATACAAGTAGAAAATTATTATGCTAAATTGATCGTATCGGCATAGTCATGTTAATTTTTCTACATCGCGCAAAGTTATACAATTGTTCATTCCTAAACATCATTCCATTTAGCCGATGGCCTAGACTTGCATCTTCAAAAAGAAAAAATTTGGACTCGCTTTCGCTAAAACTAGGTGCTCTAATGAATGTTTTGAGCATTCGCTTTAATCTTTGTTGGCATTGGCATCCTATTACAAAGAACTCTTAAATAAGAAATGCCAATTGGAAGTATAGACTTTGTTCCAAATTTTGCCATAAAGAGTTTCCCTTTTAAATTTACAGAAGGTAATCTGTTTTTGCTAATCACGAGCCAACTCCAGAATATTGCTGATAAATTTTACCGAAATTAAACACTCTTTTATAATTAAAAAGCACCTCCATCATTCCTTCCAAAAAATATGCGTGTCTAATACTTGCAAATTTAAAGTAACACGTTAACATGATTCGACAAAAAAAATAATAACAAAGGGATGTTATGAAATTTGCATTTTTTTCAGCTGCTTTATTATCAAGTAGTATTGCTGTAGCTGCAGTACCAGTGAATGGATGGTATTCCAGCGTATTTGGTGGATATACCCACATAGCAGGGAATGTATCAAAACACCAACTGGGATTTCTATTTGATGACGTCGCTTATGAAAATGGTTTTAATGCCGGGGTACGTTTAGGTTATCAAAGTAACCCCATCCGTTATGAATTGGAGTACACCTACTTACGGGCTAATACCAAAGACTTTGATGTTGACTTCATTGATCAAACTGGAGTATCAGGTAACACGAATGCCAATGTGGGTATGGCGAATATTTATTATGATTTTGCTGATGTTATCCTACCGACAATCTCTCCTTTCCTAGGAGTAGGTATTGGATATGCATATATTCAGACTTCTTTGAATAGTACGGGTCCTTTTGGAGCAGCCTCTTTTGGTGTTACAGAAGGTGCCTTTGCATATCAGGGAACTGCTGGGCTAACTTTTAATTTTAATGAAAACTGGGCATTAAATGCTGCCTATCGTTATTTAGCAACAGCCAGTAACGACGATTTTGGACGGACCTTACAAGTTCAGATGGGGAACGCTGGTATCGTTTATCGCTTTGATCAATGTAATTATAAATAATTGTATCTTGAGTCCAAATCTTAAGTTGGGTATCGTCAAGCCCGAGCGCAGCGCCCTTTCAATTCACCTTAAGTTTTCCGAGACTTATAATATCTACGTCCCGCGGCTTGTCCGCGGGATCTAGAGATGGAGACAGCCTTAATCCTTATTTTAATACTGAAGTGTTTTTTTAGGATTCAGAATTTGCGGTTCTTGCCATAACGTCATGAACAAAACCATAACCAACGGTCCTACAAATAAACCAAGCAAACCTAAAGTTTCTACCCCGCCCAAAATGCCAAATAATACAGCTAAAAAAGGCAACTCAATTGCGCCACCAATCAAAACAGGTTTAACAAAGTGATCTGCAACAAACATTACAAGTGTTCCCCAAACCAAAACTACAATTGCGCCAATCATACTACCAAAAGAAAACAGAACCATTGCTACCGTAATAAAAACTATAGGAACAACAAAGGGGATCATTGCTGCCAGTGCGGTGATAAATCCGACTAAAGTAGGTGCTGGGAAACCAACCAAGCCATAACAAATTCCCATTAAGATACCTACCCCAAGCCCAACTACTATAGTTCCATTAACTGTAGCCCTCAATGCTCTGGGTAACCTATCTGCGTAACGAAACCATCTTTTTCCGAGGCAATATTCTCCTACTTGGTAAATTTGTGATAATAGTTGATCGCCATCACGATAAAAGAAAAACAAACTTAATAGCGTGAAGCCTACTTGGACACTTCGATGAGCTAAACTTGCCCCTATTTGTTTCACATAATAGCTTGTTGGGGTGAGCGATAAATGTACATTAGATAATAAACTTTTAATCATTCCTGGCTTACCAATATGCTCATCCCAATAAGCAACTAAATCATTCCCCAAAAATGGAAAGTCTCTTAAAAATACAGGGGCAGCACCACCTTGATTATTTATATCTTGCAGGAAATTAATAAATATCTGTAATTCCTTAATTAACAGGCCCAATAACCAGCTCAATGGAAGTAAAAACAACAAACCAATCAAGGTTGTAAACAGTAACGCTGCTAAATTATTTTTATTGCTAAAAAACCTACGCCATTTTTCATACCAAGGGTAGGTAGCAATAACGATTATGGAGGCCCATATTAATGAAGGAATAAAACGATGAATAATAAATAAACTAAGAACTACAATCCCAACAGTTAAGCCCATACTAATGAGCTCTTTATGGTTTTCATTCATTATGCAAAACTCCATGCTAAAAGTTGCATCAATAACCAGGCAGGCACTGCGGCCAATACATCATCAAGCATAATTCCGAAACCACCACGTACTTTTTGATCGATGTAATCAATAGGTTGTGGTTTCCAAATATCAAAAATTCGAAACAAAACAAAACCACAGATCATCCATTTTACTCCGTGGGGTGCCATAAACATAGTTAACAAATAGCCTACAACTTCATCCCAAACAATCCCTTTATAATCATGCACACCCAAATCTTGAGAAACTTTCTCACAGACCCATACGCCCAATAGAAAAGCAAGGAGGGTAAATAAAAGGTATACCACCCAATTCGAACCCATAAGCAGTAAATACACGGGTATAGCAGCTAATGTGCCCCAAGTACCTGGAGCAGTCGGCATTAAACCACTGCCAAACCCGAAGGCAATAAAATAAATAGGATCCTGAAAAACACTTTTTGCTAAATTTATTGGTTTCATTTCTTCTTCTCTTACTTAGCTAATCTTGGAAGGTTGGATCAAAATGCATTAATTTACAATAGTCACTCCCCTCGGTTCTATTCGTACCTCTAGGCTAAAAATGTGAGTATCCTTTGGGGATTAGCTCATGATATTGATGGTTCACATCTTTCATTCTTAAACCAGGTCGTTCCTCAACAATTCCAATGGGGTAACACTGCAAATTAGCGCTTTTAAAATCATTCATCAAGGAGTCTAAATGATATTCTGGTATGGTAAAACATAACTCATAGTCATCACCACCAGTCAAAGCCAACTCAACTGCATTCTCAGACCAATATTTATCAAGCAAGGGGTGTACTGGAATTGCTTCTTTATTGAGGCAAGCACCAACACCACTCGCAACACAGATATGGCTTAAATCCGCACTAAGTCCATCTGAAATATCTATTGCTGCAGTTGCATAACCTCGTAAAAATTCAATTAAATCCACTCGAGGTTTTGGGTGTACTAATTTGCCCATTAATTCAGCTTTATCTTGCTCAGATATGTGCTGATTTTCAAGAAGTTTTACTGCTAAAGCGGCACCACCCAATTCACCTGAAACCACGATTATGTCCCCAGGTTTTGCCCCTTTTCGTGATATCGCTTTTCCATTGGGCGCAGTCCCAAAAACAGTAAGCGTTATCGATAAAGGACCTTGTGTGGTATCACCGCCTATTAAACTCATATCAAATTGGTTTAGCGAATCGTTTAGTCCTTGCGTAAATAAAGTTAACCATTGCTGATTGAATTCTGGTAAAGTTAGAGCAAGAGTAATCCAACAAGGTTTTGCCGCCATAGCGGCCATATCGCTCACATTAACCATAACTGCTCGGAATGCGACATCATAGGCATTCCATTGAGGGAGAAAATGCACTCCTGACACCAGAGTATCCGTACTCACCAGTAAATTCATTTCCTGGGAAACCTGCACACAGGCAGCATCATCACCAATACCTAATAATACATCTTCACGTTCACAATCTAGTGGTTTAAAAAAATGATTAATAAGTGAGAATTCATCCATAGTTATGACTGATTTCGACTGAACGTACTTGTTGTGCCAAGCTATTTAATACACCATTGACATAACGATGCCCATCTTGAGAACCAAATTCTTTAGTCAATGATATTGATTCATCAAGGACGACTTTGTATGGAATTTCAGGACAATGTAATAATTCAAAAGAACCAATACGTAATACAGTCAACTCAATAGGATTTAAACCGGTAATTTCTCTATCAAGAAAAGGAGTAATACTTGCTTCCAAGGTTTCAACATGAGTTGGAACGCCATGTAAAATACGGCAAAAGTACTCTACGTCTACTTTATCCATGTTGTTAACAATTCGAAATTGTGCTTCGATTTCATTTAAATCACTTCCAGACATTAACCATTGATAAAGAGCCTGAAGTGCTAATTTTCTGGCTTTTCTTTTACCGCTAATTGACTGCTTTTCCACCTTAACCTCATGAATTCTTTGTAAACATCTATAAAACCCCTCTTTAATTTAATTAAGAGGGGGCATAAAAAAGCCAATACTAAGGTATTAAAAATTTACCTATTGGGGGGCCTAGTGGCCGAATAAGTAAATTTTCCTAGCTACCCTAGTCTTTATTCATCTGATCTATTGTTTGTCTGAAGTCACTTACGTCTTTAAAGCGTTTATAAACAGACGCAAACCGCACGTAAGCTACATGATCCAAACTATATAATTCCTTCATGACCAATTCACCTATGATCTGGGAGTCAATCTCTCGTTCTCCTCGACGGCGAATTTCCTGGGTAATCGCAATAATCGATGCCTCTAAAGCATCAACACTCACAGGCCTTTTTTCCAAAGCGCGCAACATGCCGGAACGTAAATTATCAATATTAAACGGCTCACGCCTACCATCACGTTTAACAATTAACGGCATGATTAATTCAGCTGTTTCAAAAGTAGTAAACCGTTCATGACAAACAAGACATTCTCGTCTTCTACGTACCTGGGCACCTTCCGCGACCAAGCGTGAGTCCACTACTTTAGTTTCTTCTGCGTGGCAAAAAGGACAAAACATAATTATCCATAAACCGGAAATTCACGACACAAAAGCAATATTTGTTCTTTAACTTTTGCTATGGTCGCTTCATTGTTAATGTCATCAAGAATATCTGCTATCCAATTAGATAAAAGCGTTATTTCTTTTTCTTTAAATCCTCTTGTTGTAACTGCTGGAGTTCCCAAACGTAAGCCGCTCGTTACAAAAGGAGAGCGAGGATCATTAGGTACTGTGTTTTTGTTCACAGTAATATTTGCTTTATCTAAAGCTGCATCAGCTTCTTTACCAGTAATATTCTTATCAATTAAATCAACTAATAATAAATGATTATCAGTGCCACCTGAAACAATTTTATAGCCGCGACTCATAAGTACTGAAGCCATTGTCTTAGCATTCAACAAAACTTGTTGTTGATAGGTTTTAAATTCAGGCAGTAAGGCCTCAGCAAAAGAAACTGCTTTGGCAGCGATCACATGCATTAATGGTCCGCCCTGGTTTCCAGGGAAAACAGAAGAATTCAATTTTTTTTCTATTTCCTCGTTTGCACGACAGAAAATCATTCCACCTCTTGGCCCTCTGAGTGTTTTATGGGTCGTGGTGGTTACAACATCTGCATAAGGTACTGGAGAGGGATAAAGACCGACAGCAATCAATCCGGCAACATGGGCAATATCTGCCATTAAGTAAGCCCCGACCTTATCTGCGATTGCTCTGAACCGTGGCCAATCAAGAACTCGTGAATAAGCAGAAAACCCTGCAATGATTAATTTAGGTTTATGCTCTAGGGCTAAACTCTCTAATACATCATAATCAATTAAACCAGTATTCGCATCTACTCCATAAGGAATCGCCTCATAAAGCTTACCAGAAAAATTAACTTTGGAACCATGAGTCAAATGACCACCATGAGGTAATGCCATACCTAGAACAACATCACCAGGAACTAATAAAGCCATCATTACTGCCGCATTAGCTTGGGATCCAGAATGAGGTTGGACATTAACATAATCTGCTGAAAAAAGTTTTTTAGCACGAGCGATTGCTAACTCTTCAGCAACATCTACGTACTCACATCCGCCATAATAACGTTTGCCGGGATAACCTTCTGCATATTTATTAGTTAACACCGAACCTTGAGCTTGCAGTACTCGAGGACTCACATAGTTTTCCGAGGCAATAAGCTCTACATGCTCTTCTTGCCGGCGTTGCTCATCAACAATAGCTTGAAATAATTCATTATCAAAATTTTCTATAGTATAGCTTCGGTCAAACATGAGTAATCCTTGGGAAAATGGTTAAGGTCTAACGATGATGTCATTACGTACCTTTCTAACACCATCCACGCTTGCAGCAATCATCCCTGCTCTTTGCTTCAATCTTGGGGTAGCAACAAAACCACTAAGTTGCACTTCATCTTTAAAGGTTTTAACTTGGACGGCTAAACCCGTACGCCCTAATTGATTCACTAATGTTGCTTTGACTTTAGTAGTGGTAGTCGAACTATCCAAAAACTCTCCAGTACTTTCACTTCCAGGAGAAGCAACACATGCTATGATAAGTATAGATAAAAGTCCTACAAACAGTATTTTAAGTGAGTTACGCATCCTCAAAACCCCTAAAGAAAAAACGTCCTAAGACTACCACAAAATTTACTTTGTTACGAATTGTGAATATAAATTGAAAATCATGCTGTATTTTTGATTTAAAAAAGTGCATTCCCTGGGCTATGACCAAGCATGCCCAGGAAAATCACACATAGATTCCATTCATAAGTACTTTTCATTATTCAGTAACTACAACCTTAGATCCAGATTCTGAAGGATGTTGTTTCACTGTCTGATTTTTTTTCTTTTCATGTCCATGAACATTGCTCTGAGTTGAGTTGTTCACAACCACTTGTTTTTGATTAGAAGTATGCTCATGAGTCTGTTGACTATGGCCATGCACCTTAGCCTGACTTGGTGCTGCATTTGTTTTTTTGTGACCTCGATGATAAGGAGAAGGATGACGGTAGTCATGTGGACGCTCATCGAAACCATAAATTTCAGCGCGAGGAGGAACAGAGTGATAATAACCTGCATCATAATATTCCGGTTCGCTCAGCTCACACGAAGTCAATAGGGGTAATAACAAAAGACAAGGGATTAAACGCTTCATGAACAACTCCTGAAATACAAATAAAAAAGGGAAGGTGCATTGCATGCAACTTCCCTATCGTCAAATAAGCTAACGCTTATTTTTAGAAATTACTTATTTCTTAGGTGTAATCTCAACTTTATCACCTTTAATACCTTTGTTCAGGTAATTAACGATACGTACGGTACTATTTACATTAGTCCAACCAGAGTAAATAGTTCCATAAGGAGATTGGATTAAAAGGTTCATGCCAGAGTGACAGTAACCATAGTAGTACAAGCTGATGTAATGAGGTGCATCATAGTAAAATATTGTGAATGGATCTAAAGGAGCACCATCATCAAAAGAACCGTATACACGAACATTATCAACACTGTTATTGATGATTTCAATTTCACAATAACCTGGATACATCATTGATTTACCAGCAGGTTTATTTTTGTCAGCTTCGGTAGCTTTAGGATGCAAATGTGCATTTGCAGCAAAAGCTTGACCTATCAAGCTAAAACAAAGAGCAAATAACAAGGACTTCAACTTCATGGTTTCTCCTTCGTTTAATAAAAGCTGCATAGTAGCAAAGTGTTGTATTTAGTCAATAGGATATTTTTATAACCATGAAATAAATAAAATTGAAACTTATAAGCACAATAAGGGTAATAATATTCATCTTTCATGTTATATTTGGCGGGTTTCAAAATTATCGTTTTTTTTAAGCATTTAGGGGAGTATTAATGAAAAAGCGAATGATCATCATGGGAGTAGCCTTACTGATTGTTTTCGGTGGGATCATTGCTTTTAACCTGATCAAAGCATTTTTGATTAAGCGTTTTTTTGCAAGCTACCAACCACCTGCTGTTTCTGTTGCCTCAGCGGTTGCCAAATCAGTTGACTGGCAGCCTAGCATTAACGCTGTGGGGAATTTCGTTGCATTTAATGGGGTTGATGTAAGCGCTCAGGCCTCAGGAAATGTGGTAAAAATTGATTTTGAATCCGGACAGTATGTTGATAAAAATGCGCCCTTAATTACTATTGATGACAGCATTGATCAAGCAGTATTAAAATTTAATCAAGCAGAATTAACTCTGAAAACACTTAGCTACAAACGTCAAGATGACTTATATAAACGAGGTGCTGCCCCTATTTCCAGTGTTGATGAAGCTAAAGCAAATCTCGATCAAGCCCAGGCAAAATTAGATCAAACTCAAGCACAGATCAATCAAAAGCATATTACTGCACCTTTTGCGGGCAAATTAGGTATACGGCAAGTAAATCTAGGCCAATTTATCAGCCCAGGGCAAACAACGATTGTTTCCTTACAATCACTTGACCCATTGTATTTAGAGTTTTATCTCCCAGAACAAATGTATAAACGTATTCGACCCAATCAAAGCATTACATTTTCTGTAGAAGGATTTCCTAATGCGCTGTTTGAGGCCAAAGTAACTGCGATTAACTCTAAAGTGGATCTAAACACACACAATATGTTAGTCCAAGGTACGCTGGCTAATTGCCCTGCAGCTGCAATTAAAGACCCTGAACATTCTCCCTTAGTTCAAACCCGAAAAGAGCCAATGGGTA
This sequence comes from Legionella stuttgartensis, assembly GCF_977063405.2. Lineage (NCBI taxonomy): Bacteria > Pseudomonadati > Pseudomonadota > Gammaproteobacteria > Legionellales > Legionellaceae > Legionella > Legionella stuttgartensis. The sequence continues at coordinate 520,936 of NZ_CDRUHA020000011.1, read as the reverse complement.
CTAAAAGAATTGTTACTTGTAATTCTGATTTAAACAGCAAGAATAAAGTTCATAGTTTTACCTTCGTACCTGGTATGTTTGCTTCAATTGAAATAAGTCAACCTCCTGAGCCTAATACAGTGATTGTGCCATCAACCGCAATATCTTACAGCTTATACGGTAACGCAGTGTACATTATAGAGAAAAATGCAGAGGGTAAGAAAAACCCCGACGGTTCTGATCTGCTCACCGTTAAGCGTGTTTTTGTTACCACAGGAGAACAACGCGGAAATTATACTGTAATCAAAAAAGGAATTAAGGCAGGACAATTAGTTGTAAGTGCCGGAGAAATAAAATTACAAAATGGCACGCCTGTTGTAATCAATAATGATGTCAAACTAAATGAAATTAGTAATCCGGATATGTTAGGACAATAAACTAAATTGAATCGTAGTAGCCTGGGTGCAGCGAAGCGTAACCCAGGTTAATTTTTATAGGTATCACACCTATTATAAAATTTTTTAATCAGGAACACGTTATGAAGTTTACCGATCTTTTTATCAAGCGGCCCGTACTTGCCATGGTAATTAGTTTGCTCATTCTGCTTTTTGGTATTAACTCCATCTATAAGATGCAAATTCGTCAATACCCCCGCATGGACAATACAGTAATTACCATTATGACGGGATACCCTGGTGCGGATGCCGATCTTATTGCAGGATTCATTACTTCACCTTTAGAAAAAGCCGTAGCCAGTGCGGAAGGGATTGATTACATGACCTCCTCCAGTACTCAAGGCTTAAGCACTATTACTCTAAATATTAAATTAAACTTTGATCCTCAAGTGGCTTTTACTGATGTGATGAGTAAAGTGCAACAAACACTTAACCAATTGCCCAAAGAGTCTCAACAACCAGTCATATTGAAAACATCGGATAGCTCAACAGCATTGATGTACATTAGTTTAGACAGTACAGAAATGACCCCTCAACAAATCACTGACTATGCTACCCGTGTTGTACAGCCGCAGCTGCAAACAGTAGATGGTGTAGCTAAAGCCGAGATTTTGGGTGGCGCCACCTATTCCATGCGAATTTTTCTTGATCCTATTAAAATGGCTGCACTGGGGGTTTCTCCCTCAGATGTCTCAATGGTACTTGCCAAAAATAACTTCCTCACTGCAGCAGGAAATACTAAAGGTGAATACGTTGCAATCAGCATCACTGCAAAAACAGATCTGAATGACACAACAGAATTTAGTAACCTGATTGTTAAAAGTGATAAAGGCTCCATTGTTCGTTTACGCGATGTTGGGAGAATTGAACTAGGTTCACAAGACTACGATACCTCCGTAACATTCAATGGCAAAAAAGCAGTATTTATATCCATTACGCCGACTCCTACTGCAAATCCTCTAACCGTCATCAGTGATGTAAGAAAAATACTTCCTTCGGTTATTAGAGAGTTTCCGCCATCCTTAACAGGCACAATAGTTTATGATGCGACAGCATTTATTAGAGCATCTCTGGATGAAGTAACGCATACCATTATTGAAGCAGGCCTAATTGTTATTGTAGTGATTTTTCTATTCCTAGGCTCCATTCGTTCAGTACTCATACCTGTTGTAACCATTCCACTTTCATTAGTTGGTGTATGCACCTTGATGCTTATTCTAGGGTACAGTATCAACTTACTTACATTACTCGCCTTTGTTCTAGCCATTGGTTTGGTAGTCGATGATGCCATTGTTGTCGTAGAAAACGTCCATCGACATATCGAGGAAGGAAAAACTCCTTTTGACGCTGCATTGATTGGGGCCCGAGAAATAGCCACTCCAGTCATTGCAATGACGATTACCTTGGCGGCGGTATACGCACCTATTGGATTTATGGGGGGATTAACAGGCGCCTTGTTCAAAGAGTTCGCTTTTACTTTAGCCAGTGCAGTAATCATTTCCGGAGTTATTGCATTAACTCTTTCTCCTATGATGTGCTCAAGGGTATTATCTAAAGATATTAGTAGTGGCAAGCTTGTTCATTTTCTTGATACTTTTTTCAATAAACTCAAAGTAAGATATCAAAAAGCATTACATAGTTTGCTGAACACTCGGGTAATTATGTTGTTTTTTGCAGCCGTTGTTATACTGATGCTGCCTTATCTCTATACTCATACTTCAGCTGAAACAGCCCCCGATGAGGACCAGGGCTTCTTTTTTGTGATGGCGATGATTCCTCAATATGCGACACTTAATTATATTGAATCATTCACCAAGCCATTTGATGACATTTATAAAAGTTTCCCGGAAACAGAAAATTATTTTACTGTAAACAACAGCAGTCAAACCATTTCAGGAATGGTATTAAAACCATGGAATCAACGCAGTAAAAGTCAGTTTGCTTTAAAACAACCCTTGCAAGATAAATTGTCACAAGTTGCTGGGTTAAATGCTTTTGCAATTGTCCCCCCTCCCCTTCCAGGTGGCGGAGGTGGTACGCCAGTTCAATTCGTCATCAAAACCACAAATGACTTTCAAAGCTTACTTGATGTTTCCAATAAACTGACCGAAAAAGCCCAAAAAAGTGGTTTATTTATTTACGTCGATAATTCACTCAAATTCAATAAGCCGCAAATTGTATTGGATATTAATCGCTCCAAAGCTTCAGAAATGGGATTAGATATGCAAGCGGTAGGAAGCAGCTTAACCAGTGCTTTATCCGGTGGTTATGTAAATTATTTTAACTTAGAAGGACGCAGTTACCAGGTAATACCCCAATTAAACCGCTCCTATCGCATGACTCCTGAGCAATTAGGGCAAATATATGTGAAAACAATTAACGGCACCATGGTCCCTCTTTCAACGGTAGTCACCGCCAAAGAAAGAACTGCACCTAACGCAGCATCACATTTTCAACAAATGAATTCTGCGACCATTCAAGCAGTCATGATGCCTGGAAAAACCTTAGGCGAAGGTCTCGCATTCTTACAAGATGCAGCCAATGATACTTTACCTAAAGGCTTTTCTTTTGATTATGGTGGTGAGTCAAGGCAATTTATCCAAGAAGGGAGCGCCCTGCTCTTTGCATTCGTTTTTGCAATCATCATTATCTTTTTGGTACTTTCAGCTCAATATGAAAGTTTCCGCGATCCGCTAATCGTTTTAATCAGCGTACCCATGTCAATCTGCGGTGCTTTAATTCCTTTGAATTTGGGTTTGGCAAGCATCAATATTTATACCCAGGTCGGTTTGATTACCCTAATTGGCTTAATTTCAAAACATGGAATTTTAATCGTCGATTTCGCCAACCATTTACAACGTGAAAAAAACCTGGACAGACGAGCTGCTGTAGAAGAAGCTGCAGGAATTAGATTAAGACCCATTCTCATGACGACTGCGGCCATGGTATTTGGGGTATTACCTCTTTTGATTGCCAGTGGAGCAGGTGCAGTGAGTCGTTTTGATATAGGATTAGTTATTGCCACGGGCTTGTTAATTGGAACAGGATTCACTTTATTTGTGGTTCCTACCTTGTATACCTACATTGCAGAAGACCATCGCTTAAAAAAAGCCGAACCTCAGTTTGATGAAGCAAAAATTCCTGATGTTCAAGTGCCTACTAAAAATCATTAAAAGTAAGAGCTGGGGGAAGCTTAGCCAAACCCAGCATACTTTAAACCAGCATCAGCATAGCAACTAAATATTAAAGCTATCACTATTTGTCTACCTTTAATCCTTATACCTTTTGTAAACAATTCTAAATTTCTTATACTTCATGTAAGGGAGAATTATTATAAAGGGTAAAATCGTGACGCCTTTTAAACGAATGAACTTAAATTTAATATTGCATCTAGATGCTTTATTAACCGAAAAAAGTGTCAGTGCTGCTGCTTCTAAAGCATTCGTCAGTCAACCCGCAATGAGTTCTTCTTTGAAGCAACTTAGAGAATTATTTAAGGATCCGCTGCTCATTCCTGGTAAAGGGGGATATTTTCTTTCTCCAAAAGCAAAAGAATTGCAACCTCAATTAGAACAAGTAATGTTTGATTTAGGAAATATCTTGCAACCTAGCGAACGATTCGATCCCCTTCATTCAAAGAGATCATTTAAGATTGCTTTACCTGATTATGTTGAATTAATCTTATTGCCGTCCTTAATTTCAGCCCTTGAAAAACTACCCCATATTGTTATTGACACCACTATTGAATCTATGGCGGATAATCCTCTTCTGTTTATTGATGATAACGTCGATGTAGCAATAGGGGCTATTAATGAAAACTCATTTCCTTCGGTGCTTAAAGCAGAAAAATTATATGAGGAAGAAATTATTTGTTTTGCGAGCCAAAATAATCCACTCATACACAAGCCATTATCTTTAAAAAATTATTTAACCTGTAAACATATTGCCTTTAGTTTTAATCCAGAAAGATACAGTCATTCAGCAGAATATCTACATAAACGGAAAAAAATACGCAATGATATACTCTTCGTAAAAAATATTTTGCCTGCAATTTTTGCAGTAGCAAATTCCGACACAGTGATTTCCACGGCTCCAAGTTTTTTAATTAATATTTTTTCAGAACAGTTTCGATTAAAAATGCAGCCACTGCCATTCAATTTAGAACCCACCCCTATTTACCTTGTAATGCACAGTAAGAGTCAATATGACGAAGGAGTTCATTGGTTATCCCACTTAATTAGTTCGAGCATTAAAAATTTGAATAAGTGGTAAAAGACTTGCATCCTTTAAATAAAAGACTTTCAAATTTTATCCATTACTGGAATGCACTTTTAGGGCTTCTCCATAAGAAATTTGTATACCTCTTATATAAACAAGCAATTTTTAATAATTACTCAAAGCCACTGTCATGAACATAATGGTTGCTTATTAGCCACATATTCATATCATGATTTGAGTTTATAGAAGTGAAATTTTCAACGCATGAAAAAAGAATGTGTCATGCACAAGCGAAGCTAATCCCACAGACTCTCTGGGAAAAGTTTTTTATAAATGAGCTTCCCGACTATTTAATTCCACTGATGCAAGAAAAGGACAATGATTTATTTCAAATATTAACTGATGATCTAGAAGTAGTTTCATTCTCGAAAAAGAAAAAAATATGTATCTGGCTAGGAATTGCACTCAGTCATCCCGAGCTCAATTCAGAATCCCTTCACAATATAGGAGATATATTGGGGATGTCAGATAAATTGATGTTTGATGCGGCAGTTTATTGGGGGAATAAGAATTATTTTAAAGATTTAATAACAAAATATTCTACAAGTGCATTGCACGCTATGATTGCTGCGAATCATTACAACGTTTTTATTGAGTCTGCGGAGCATGGCCACTTACATATCCTCCAATACCTCGAAGAACAAGATCCTGAAAAACTACCAGAGATGATTACGTCTCAGGACTATTTGGCTTTTAGACTTGCTGCTGCAAACGATCATTTATCGGTCCTCCTCTTCTTAGCTGAAAAAAACTCTGAACAATTGCAAGAGATGATCACAGCTGAAAATTACTATGCTTTTATAGAAGCTACAAAAAATGGTTATTTATCTGTCATCCAATTTTTAGCTTCCTTACATCAAGAATAAATTGGCCCTCAATCAGGACAAAGAGTACGAACGGGCACATCTTCTTAAATTCGGCCACCTTCAGCTTGAAGAACTCCTCGAAACGAATAGCAAACAAAATGATGAAATTCAAAGTGGTTCACTAGGGCCAATCAATTTAGTCTGTTTGCTCTAGCAGAATCATCAACCTCAGATCAAAATACCTCACAATGCGCTATAGTTAATTCTAGAGAAGTTTGAAAATAAGCAAGAGTAGCAACTGCCTTAAAATAAAATTCAAGGCAGTTGCTATAATAATATCCTCTAAATTAATCTAAACACTGAGTATTGTTACCCTTATTAATTCAACTTACGATTGAATTTGTGATAATATTTCGTCTTTTATCAGTACAGGTTTAATCATGGATAAAGTCTATTCCCCTGAAGCAATCGAAAAAGCATGCTATAAAAATTGGGAAAATCATCATTATTTCCAACCGCATGGTGACGGTAAAAGATATTGTATTATGCTCCCTCCTCCCAATGTAACAGGCAGCCTGCATATGGGGCATGGTTTTCAGCATACGATTATGGATGCATTGACCCGCTATCATCGAATGTTAGGGCATAAGACTTTATGGCAACCTGGTACTGACCATGCAGGTATTTCAACGCAACTCGTTGTTGAGCGTCAACTTGAAGCCGCTGGAACCTCTAGAAAAGATCTTACCCGCGAACAGTTTTTAGAACGCGTTTGGCAATGGAAGAATGAATCAGGGAATACTATAACGCAACAAATGCGACGTTTGGGGGCTTCAGTAGACTGGAGTCGCGAACGATTTACCATGGATGAAGGATTGTCCGCCGCCGTACAAAAAGTATTCGTACAACTCTACGACGAAGGTTTGATTTATCGCGGAACTCGTTTAGTGAATTGGGATCCTAAATTAGGTACTGCAGTATCTGATCTCGAAGTACTTTCCGAAGAAGAAGATGGTTTTCTCTGGCATATTCGCTACCCAGTAGTGAACTCAACCGAGTCTCTTATTGTTGCGACCACTCGACCTGAAACGATGTTGGGTGACACGGCGGTTGCTGTACATCCCGAAGACGCACGTTTTAAACATCTTATTGGACAAGAGGTTCATCTTCCACTTTGTGATCGTACGATTCCCATTATTGCGGATGAATATGTCGATAAAGAATTTGGTAGTGGCTGCGTTAAAATTACCCCAGCGCATGATTTTAATGATCATGAAGTGGGCAAGCGCCATGAACTCCCTGTTATCAGCATCTTAACTAAAAAAGCATCTATTAATAAAAATGCCCCTTTAAAATATCAAGGCATGGATCGATTTGTGGCCCGAGAACAAATCATTAAAGATCTAGATACAGAAGGCTTATTAGTTAAAACAGAACCACATAAATTAAAAGTACCCCGTGGTGAAAAATCGAATGTCATTATAGAACCTCTATTAACCGATCAATGGTATGTTAAAACTCAACCACTCGCTGAGCCTGCAATTGCTGCAGTGAAAAATGGCGAAATTCGCTTTATTCCAGAAAACTGGAGCAAAACCTATTTTCAATGGATGGATAACATTGAGGATTGGTGTATTAGCCGTCAATTATGGTGGGGACACCGAATACCCGCATGGTATGACAGCAATGGAAATGTCTACGTAGGATATAGTGAAAATGATGTTCGCTTTAAATATAAAATTAAAGACTCAACGGTGTTAAAGCAAGATGAAGATGTCTTGGATACTTGGTTTTCATCTGCACTTTGGCCCTTTTCGACTTTGGGTTGGCCAGAACGTACTCCTGAATTAGAACAGTTCTACCCCACATCGGTTCTAGTTACCGGTTTTGATATTATCTTTTTCTGGGTAGCTCGAATGATCATGATGGGGCTAAAATTTACCGGAAAGATTCCTTTTAAAGAAGTTTTTATTACCGGCTTAATTCGAGACAGTGAAGGACACAAAATGTCCAAATCCAAAGGGAATGTTCTTGACCCATTAGACATTGTTGATGGAATTGATCTTGATTCGCTTATTGCAAAACGAACCTCTAATTTAATGTTGCAATCTGTTCGTGACACCATCATTAAAAACACTCGTAAAGAATTCCCTGAAGGCATTAGCTCCTATGGAACAGACGCTCTTCGTTTTACCTATTGTTCTCTTGCATCCACCGGCCGAAACGTACGCTTTGATATAGGTCGAGTTGAAGGTTATCGTAATTTTTGTAACAAATTATGGAACGCAGCGCGTTATGTATTGCTCAATACAGCTGAAGAACAAATGGATTTCGATGATGGAGCTTTTCAATATACCCCCGCAGATCAGTGGATTTTATCACGATTGCAACATACCATAAGTAAAGTACATCATTATTTCGAAACCTATCGATTTGACTTGTTATCAAACACAATTTACGAATTTGTCTGGCATGAGTACTGTGACTGGTATCTCGAATTGTCTAAGCCTATCTTACAAGATGAACATGCTTTGAGTGCATTGAAACGAGGTACTCGTAAGACTTTAATTCACGTACTCGATCAGATTCTTAAAATGTTGCATCCTTTAATGCCATTCATTACCGAAGAAATCTGGCAACGTACTACAAAGTTAACCATTGATAACGGTTCCAGCATTATGATCAGTGCTTATCCTCAAGTGAACCCCGAGTTTATTAATGATACCATTGAAGAAGAATTAGAATGGTTAAAAGCAGCGATTCAAGCAATACGTACAATCCGTAGTGAAATGTCAATTTCACCTGCTAAGCTTATTCCGCTTTATATTCGGAATATAACGCCAATCCTTAAAGACCGAGTGGAAAAATATCAACACACGTTAAAAGCATTAAGTAAATTAAGCCAGATCCATTATTTGGAAGCAGATGAAAAAATACCAGTCTCAGCAACTGCTGTGCTTGGTGAAATTGAATTACTTATTCCAATGGCTGATTTAATTGATAAAGAAGCGGAACTGACTCGCTTATCAAGAGAGTTATCCAAATTAGAGAAAGACATTAGTCTTGCTGAAGGTAAATTAAATAATCCTAAATTTACTGATAAAGCACCTGCGGAAATTATTGCTAAAGAACGTGAAAAATTAGCGCAAGCACAACAAACTAAAGAAAAGCTGTTGCAACATAAAATCAGAGTTGAGTCATTGTAAAAAATGGTAGCCTGGGTCCAGGTCCGCAGGACCGGAACCCGGGTTCGATTCGTCCCACCCAAGCTACAAATTATGAATTTGAGTCGTTTCCTTTTCCAACCACTCTATGATTGATCCACCAAGCAAGAAATAAGGTGGATAAAATTCCCAAATAAACACCTATATTATTCCAACTTGGTCCTACCAATTGCAAAGCATCAGGACTTTGGAAAATTGAAAATGGAATTGCAAGCAGGACGTCCATAATAGCAGAACCAGCTACCAAGCCACAGGCAATGAGTGTTCCTTTTTGTTTACGAATTACTGCCTGTTCTTTAACAGGCACTGTACGGTTTAAACGTCTTTCAACAAACAATGCAATCATTCCCCCAATAAACAATGGAAATGAAGAAGAAAGTGGTAAATACATCCCTATTGCAACGCCTAGAATGGATAAATTTAAATAGCGTCGTAATTGCAAAAAGTGATTAAGAAATATAATAATCAAAATAATTGCCGAACCAATAAACATCATGGTCCATGGTAATGAATTTCTGAAAACAGCCTCTGTAATGGCTGCCATTAAAGCAGCAGTAGGCGCAGGTAATGACTGAGTAATATCCATCCCGGCCTGTGGCATAACACCAGCAATCCCATATACATTAAATAATAATTGCATTACCGGCGGAATAACCAAGGAGGAAATTACTACGCCCAGCAACAGCATCAATTGTTGTTTCCATGGAGTTGCACCAACCAACTGCCCTACTTTAAGATCTTGGGTATTATCATTTGCAATCGCCGCAATACCAGTGACTACTGCGCCAATCATAATTGTAATCGCTTCTGCAGCCTTAATTTGTTCGGGCTTTAGCGGTAAGGGTAATAAATGATCTACCGCAACGAGTAACAACCAGGCAGCAAAAAGCATCCCCGAAATAACAACTGAACTTCCAGGACTTGCTGTGACACCAACCATACCAGAAAAATAGGCCGTAATAACTGAAAAAATAAAACCTATAATCAAGACATAAAGAACGGCAATGAAAATTAGGGTTGGAGAATATTCATTATCCAATCCTACTGAATGTAAAGGAAGAACAAGCTGGAAAAAGAGAAACAGGATTGCAGCTAAGGCACCGATACCTATCAAAATATAAGGTAAAGGAATGTCCTTATCCGTACGTGGTACCCGCGCATCCATTCCTTTATACGTATATGTTTTCAGGGACGTCTGGATACTTCTAGAAAGAGGTTTAGCCAATTTTAAAAAAGTCCACACACCAGCAAACAACATAGCCCCTATTCCCAAATAACGCATTTCACTATTCCATAATAGGGATGCAGCTTGCTCTGCAGGGTGCTGATTTAGAAATTCGGGATAAAATTGACTAACAATAGGTAAAGCAATTAGCCACGATATCACTGCACCTAAGAAGATACTGATTGCCATATCATGACCAACAAGATAACCAGCACCGATCATCGTTGCAGAAAAACCTGCGCCTAGACCAAATAGAGAGCGTTTTACCACAAACCAATAATTCCAACTGTTAGCAATTACTTTAAATCCAGTTTGGAATAATTCGATAAGCGCGCCTATTCCCCCACCGATTAATATGTCTTTGATGCCTGTTCTTTCGGCGGACGATTTTAATACTTCAGCAATTGCACGTCCCTCCGGAAATTTCAATGAGGGATCATGAACCAAAATACGTCGTAAAGGAATGGAAAATAATACACCTAGAATTCCACCACATACTGCAATGAAAAAATTGGTCATATAATCAAAATGATTCCAATAACCAATAATTATCAATGCTGGGATGGTATAAACAATCCCCCCTGCAACAGCCTCACCTGCAGAAGCTGCGGTTTGCACGGCATTATTCTCTAGAATGGTAGAGTTTTTAAAAAAACGTAAGACCCCCATGGAAATAATTGCAGCAGGTATAGATGCTGAAGTTAAAATCCCTAGTTTCAAAGCAAGATACGCATTAGACATCGCTAACAACACGGTCAATATGATAGCAAGGAACACCACTCGAAAAGTAAGTTCAGCCACTTTTTTGTCGGCAGCTATATAAGGAGTATCAGCCATTAACGACCCCAAACACTATTCTTTACTTCAGGAATTAGTAAAGAAGAAATCTGTGACAAAGGTATGTTTACCGTTTGCGGACCATAAACATAGGCTGCTACTTGATAGGTATCAAAAATAATATCTATCCCATTTTTTGAAAAAGACCAGATCTTATAATTTTTGTCTATAGGCTTAGTGCCTTCCTCGAGCCATTTTTTGTCTGAAATATTTTTCTCAGCAATTTTTTTACTGCAGAAACTGGCTATAGGTTTTAAATAATCTGTTTCAGGTCGAAATAAATCAGCTAACTGGACCTGGCTTCCATGGATAAAATTCAACACGGCAACAGTGTTTGAAGGATGGGCAGCTCCACGATGATTAATCGAAATATTAAATGCAACGCTCAAAGCATCTTGTGTTTTGTAAGGCAAAGAGTACGTGACATTCAAGCCGGATTTTCCAGGTGCATCTAAAGGCACGTCGGCATCATCAGCAAGCTCTTTAAAAAAACTACTTTTTGTTTTATCGATGAAGTCTTGCACTACTGCACTAATACGTGGATCCTTAAATCCCTGAGGATATTTAACATCAATAACATACGCAGGAGTTTCTTTTTTTATTGATATCGGATTTACGGCCCAAGCAGTAAACGAACTTACGATAATGCCTAAAGAAAGAATGGTTTTAAGTGGTTTTAACATAAATTTTATTCCTAGTAATTATCTGATGTAGAAACCCATTCCCCTGCAATCATCATATGATGGGGTAAGGGATAGGCAAAGTAATAACAAAGAGCCGCACTGTCATTAACAGACCACAATATCAAATCAGCTTTCATGCCTACAGCAATTGCTCCAAGCTCTTTTTGCAAACCTAATGCTCTTGCCGCTTGACTGGTAACCGCTGCTAAAGCTTCGGGAACTGTTAATGAAAAGAATTGACAGGCCATGCTCATCATCAAACGTAATGAAGTAGTTGGTGAAGAACCAGGATTACAATCGGTGGCAACAGCTATACCTACTCCAGCTCGACGCAAAAGTTCTACTGGGGGTTTTTGCTTTTCGCGTAAAAAGTAATAAGCGCCTGGAAGCAAAACAGCAACCGTGTTTGCTTCGGCCATAGCCGATGCCCCTTTTTCATTTAGAAATTCCAAATGATCACAAGACAAAGCACCAAATTCTGCTGCAAGTTCGCTTGCCCCAAGATTGGATAATTGCTCAGCATGACATTTTAAAGGGAGCTTTAATTCACGTGCAGCTGTAAAAACTTGCTCTGTTTGTTTCAGAGAAAAAGCAATGGACTCACAAAATACATCCACTGCATCTACCAAATTCTCTTCACATAATGCAGGCAGCATTTCCTGACAAAGTACATCAATATACGCTTGACTGTTTCCTTGAAATTCAGGACCTATTGCATGCGCGCCAAGGAAGGTTTTTCTAATTCTTAAGCCAGTTAACTCCCCTAAACGCTTAGCTACTCGTAGCATTTTCAATTCATTAGCCAAATCCAGTCCATAACCTGATTTAATCTCGACTGTAGTTACGCCATCATCGCGTAAAGCAAGAATTCTGGGCAGAGATTGTTTGAGCAACTCCTCTTCGGAAGCCTCTCGAGTGTGGCGTACAGTAGATAAAATCCCTCCCCCCGCCTTAGCAATTTCCGCATAACTAACTCCTGCCAATTTCATTTGAAATTCAGCAGACCTATTTCCTGCATAAACCAAATGAGTATGACAATCTATAAGGCCTGGAGTAATTAGTTGCCCCTGACATTCTTCTTTGTCTTGCGCTTCGTAAAATTGCATTGGCAATTGTGCTTGCGATCCACACCAGGCAATAAGACCATCTTTAATCGCAATAGCTTGCTGTGTTAATTGATTTCCCTGAGCATCAATGGTCGTCGCATTTAATAATAATTTGTCGCAGGCAGACATTAAAAATCCCAATGTTGAACTTGATGAGGTGGTTTAAGCCAGGCTTTATGGTGCTTGGTTTCGTATATATCCCATTCTTTAGATACATAAGTTTTCTTGTCTACATCCAACAAAAGCCAAGTCAAAAATTCAGCAACTGTATCCGGTGAAATCAATCGATTTTCCTCTTTCAAGCGCTGATAAAAATTTATGCGCTCATAATCTGGGTTGTCTTCGCTTCGCGCAACAACTTGCATTTTCGTATCAATTATCCCTGGCATAACGCTAGCGAAAGCAATGGACTCAGATTCCAGCTGCCAACACTTGGTTAACATCGATAAAGCAGCTTTAGAAACACAGTATGCAGCCCAACCTCTAATCGCGAAATAGGCGGCTCCAGAACCAATATTCAAAACACGACCATGAGTCAATTTATCGTATATCATTTGTGGAAGAAAAAGGGCCGCATTCAAATTAGTATTTAAGGCATGATTCCAGTCTTTAGAATCAATTTCCTTTATGGGTACCAATGGATTTAAAATTCCTGCATTGTTAACAAGCGCACTAATTTGTTTCTCATTATGTAAACGGTTTTTGATTAACTCTAAACCTTCACGTGTGGATACATCAGCGCAAACATATTGGATGTTTTCAGAAAAGGCGGCTGTTTCTTGCAGTGCCTTCTCTCTTCTACCTACAATTAAGATGGATTGCTCTCGTTTTGCCAAAGAAAAGGCCAATGATCTTCCTATCCCACTCCCTCCACCGGTAATAACAATCACTATATCCTCTTACACTTTTTTATTTAACATGCGAGAAATAATACCAGACATTGAATAAAGTTGGCATAATTTTATGCGCGTGATTGTGTTATCACTAAAAAATGAAAGAAAAATTCAAAATTTTAAAGGGTATGAAACTTCGTTCAATAACCACGCACAAGATGCTCATTTATTCTTATAATTAATTTGATTCTAGGCCACCACCCCTAGCTCCGCATCCTCGAGAACATTATAATGTGTACAAATATATCAATTCTCACTTTTCTAAACCTATGCATAAAGATACGCAACACGCTGTACATTTTATTAAGATAAATTTGGATTTCTTTTGTGCTCCATTTCTTAATCAAAAAGAGTTCCAACGTTGGACTTTGAGTTCAGGACAAGAACAGAATATTAGAAATCTGACTGATTCTCTGATGCTTCCTTTAACGAATCCTACTTCCTACATCGCAGAGTTTATTGATGCATTAATAGGAAAAGCGCTTGAACCTAAAGATACTTCGTGTTTGCGTTTCGGAGAAGAACAACGACTTATTGCTTTATTGGAAAAAAATTGGTCTTTAAGGCGTTCTATTCTGATGATTGCCAAAAATCCTTCAATCCAAAAATGGAATGAAGACCATCCACAATTAATTAACAAAACAAAAAAATTTTTTGCTATATATGAAGCGATAAAAACAATTGAAGAAAAAATTAAGAATCTTGACCAAAAATTTAATGAAGATGTTGAATACTCATTAACATCTTTATCTCTCATAAAACAAGAGCTTTATCATTTAGTGAATGCACAAAATGAACATAAAGAACAATCTGATATTCAGTTGAAATGCTATAAATTGATTGATCAAGCAAAACAAGATTTAACAAAGCGTTGGGGAGAATATCGAGAATTCAAACATATTCTTTTTTTAATTCATGAAGTATCTCATTCTTTGTTCTCCACTGAAAATCCCTATTCCTTTTTCAACGCTCATTCAAGTATTATTCAATCTTTTGGTCAATTAGAGATGACCCTCTCTCTTCTATAGCATAGAAGAGGTCTCATTTGCTCGAGTCACGTGACTCTGCTCTGGAATTTCCACTTCCGATTTATCAGGCAGTTCCTCGATGTATTGAATGAAATGGCTGTCCTCTTCACTCAAAAAAATTGTGGAATTAAAAAAATGGGCTCCTTGTGACGACTTGAAGAAATCGAGCTTATAAAATAAATAAATGCTCCCTTGATTCCCCTTTTTTTGTTCTTGCTCCAGGTAACCTTGTACCAGTTTGGTGTAATGTTGATTCCACTGCGGTGTTTTCATCCAAGAATTGATAATTTCAGCAACAAATGCTAAGAAGGGCTCGGTTTTTGAAAGTACATAATCTTGTTGAATGAGACAACGAATTAAATGAGGAATGAGATCATTATTTTTGTTCTCTCCTGCCTCAATATATAATTGAATAAATAAATGATGCCAGCGATCTTTATCTCTAGCAATCACTCCCTCCCCTACTCTCAAGCTCAACATGAGGTCATTTAAGGCTTCATAAGACGCTAATCGAAACGAACTAAGATAATACTGGATCGCTCTTTCTTGATCTCTGAGAGAAGAAGTGTCGGTATTTTGATGACATCCAGAATAGATTCTAGCCAAATAATGAGCCGCATGCTTATTTTTATTTATGACGGCTTGACTTAGGTATTCTAGTCCGCGCTGAAAAGTTAGTTCATCTGCTTGAGAAGCGGTATGAAATACACCTAAACAAAAAAGAGTTAATGAAGTTAAATCCGTTGATTTTGTCTGAGATAGCGTACATTGCAGGCGCTTAACTAACTCTGTCTTGCTTCCTTCATTTACACATAGTGAACAATCCAAAGCGGTGTGATTTTGTTGGTGGGTGGTAACGTATGCCAGATGCATGGCTATTCTCCATACGTTTTTCATTTCCTCAATAGATTGATAAGGTTGAAGGGAGAAGAATTCCATACCTGAACACCAATTTTAGCAAAACTGGCATTCTACCCTACTCGTCACTTTTATTCCATTTCGACTGGATATCTACCAATATTCAATCAAAAACAACAACACATGTTCGTTTTAAAATCCAATTGTTTATTTTTTGATATAATTATATTTAATCAGACTATTTTAAAGCTGGTGAATATGTTCTCGAAAGATAAACTCAAAAAAACGCTAGAAAACTTTGAATCAGAAGGCGTTAAAGACAACTCTGGTGGACATACAGCCGTGGTTTACAAAAAAAAAACCAAAGATACTGATAAGGTAAGTGCACGTAATAAAAAAATTTGGTTTGTTAAACAAGCATATTCCCCAGATGAACCATTAGAACTGGAAGTGATTTCAGGCGAAGTTTATCGGTTCTGGATTGGAAACACGCAACCTAAAACTCGTCTTGTAAATGACCAATTAGGTAATCGTTATGTCGCCTCCGAAGGCGTTCCTGGTTTTACAACCTACAAGACAATAATGGAGAAAGGATTAGAGCCTACTGACTATAAGACTTTTGCACGTATTCTTGTTAGTGCATTGGTCCTCGCTGAAACGGATCTAAAATCGGATAACATTGGTACTAATTCTAATGAAAGAAGCGTTAAAATTGATCATGACTCTTCTTTATGGCCTTTTGTTAAAAAATTAATGTCCATAGAAAATGATATTAATAATATCGATTTTAGTTTCGAGGATCTCGACGATATTTTGTCACCCAAAGTATTTCACCCCGTTATATGGGCTGGAGGACTTAAAAAAGAAATAAAAGAGAAACTTAAAAAAAATGAAGAATTTAAGCAAGAAGTATATCTTCAAATTTTAAGAATACTTGTTTATCCACCAGATACGCTCGATATGATCCTAGAAGTGAATGCGCCTGCTGATCTTGAGTTAAAAGCAGAGATTCAATCCTTCTTTAAGGAGCGTATAAACACATTTAGGACAGAGGCTTTAAAAAGCAAGGGTTTTAGAAAATTCGTACTAAATTTAAATATTGATAAATGCGAGGCCGATTTCAAAGAAGAATTGAAGCAATATTTTTCTGATAATAGAGCTTATGAAGGATCAGATACATCTCATTCTTTTCATGATGCCCTCCTTAAAATCAAAACCGACGTACAAGTAATACAAGGGTTAGAAAATAATAAAATTGATATTTTAAAAGAAAAGTTAAAGTTAGACCCGCAAAATCCTGAACATCTGAACTATTGGCAAGAAAAAGTATCAGTGGATGGAGGAACAACTGTACAATATGAGGATACCTCTTATAAAGTTCCTATGAGGATAGCTCAAATGATGCAGCTAAAAGTTGACACATTTTCTTCCTATCAAGACTTTAAAGATGAAATTGATAAAATTAGAAAACCCCAAACACGCGCGCTCTTTTCTTTATTTTCCGGAATCAAAAGTAAATTCGTGCGAGATAAAGCAACTCAAATATTATATGAAGCAGAAAATATTGAAGAGGTTAATCTAGAAGATCCAGGCAATCCCTCCAAAAAGATTAAGTAATAAAGAAGCGAACAACTGATAATGCTGCTTCATACTCAATCTGACTTTGAAAAATTACATACGATTTTAGATTCATTATTTATAGAACTTATCTCCGCTAGGTAAATTTAAAATTCATATGCAATAATTAACTGCTGACGTAAATAGATTATTCTGTAAAAAATAACCCAGGAGGTCTTATGTCTCAATTAGGTACATTACTCAGTAAATCAGCAAAACAATTTCCTGAAAAAATTGCCTTGGTTATTGAACAACAGAACTACAGCTACCAACAACTCGATGACTTAACCCAACGTCTGGCTGCTTCATTATTGAAGAAAGGTATCTCACAAGGGGACCGTGTCGCTTTTTTATTACCAAACAGTATTGAGATTATTTTATGCTACTACGCCTGTTTTTTGATAGGAGCTATAGCTGTCCCTGTCAACATTCGATTTAATAATCAACTGATACATTACGTTCTAGAACACAGTAAAGCGCGTATTTTTATAACCACACCCGATTATTATAATCAGTTAGATGAAAAAATATTAAACGAAATTAATGAATGCTATCTCACTTCCAAATCGGACAATTATCCTGGAGTGCACGACTTTCAACAATTACTCTCAGCCTCAACAGGGTTTCTGCCAAATATAGATATTGAATTGGAAAAACCCGCATTGATCTTCTTTACATCGGGGACCACCGGGCTACCCAAAGCCGTTGTACACAGCCATCAAAGCTTAGCTCAAGGGACACAAAATCAAATCAAACAAATCCAAATTAATCATGAGGATCACACGCTAGTGATGTTTCCAGTATGCTATTTGATTGGACTGGGATCACAAATTCTACCTTTTCACGCGGTAGGTGCAACTGTGGTGCTCTTACCTGAGTTTCGTCCCGAGGATGCATTGGTAAAACTACAGGAACATCAGATCACAAAAATATATGGCTTCCCTAAGCTTTATCTGGAACTCATCAATCACGCAGAATCTTCAGGTTATAAAATCAGCACGCTTAATTTTTGTTTTTCAGGAGGTGATGCAACACCAGTATCACTCCAGAACCAATTTAGTGCACTGTTTCATATCGAAATTACCGAAGGCTGTGGTATGTCTGAATTACAGATTTATTCCATGAACCCGCCCTATGGAAAAAAGAAAACTGGCTCAATTGGACTCCCCATAGAAAATATGGAAATGCGCTTAATCGATGAAAAAAACAAAACCATTGGGACCGCAGATAAAATAGGTGAGCTCATTATTCGTGGTAAAAGTATGTGTTCTGGTTATTGGCAAAATGCGGCTCTAACAGAAAAAACCATAAAGGATGGCTGGTTTCATACAGGTGATTTAGCTTATCAAGATAAAGAAGGATATTATTGGTTCGTAAGTCGTAAGGTAGATATTATTCGCTGTGATGAAGAACTTATCTCGCCCATGGAAATTGAAAAGATCTTTTATCAATTGGATGCTGTTAAAGAAGCCGCAGCTATTACTTTACCCAATACACATAAGAAGCTTCAGGATCACATTATCGTGTATGTAACATTAAAAGCCCAAGATCACCAACTAACACCGCAAATATTAATGAATTTTGCTCATGAATCACTGCCAATTAACAAGCGTCCTTATCAGGTCATCATTATGAACCAATTACCCTATGGTTTTACAGGGAAGATTGATCGTAATGCATTGAGGAAACTGGCGAAAAAACAAACCAATTAGCAAAGAGAGTCAAATCTTTTGACACGACGCCCTCATGTTATAATAAATTGAATAAGTACAATACACAAAGGTCAATTAAAATGAAAATTACTATTTGCATTAGCTTCTTTCTGGGATTTATCGGGTCATACCACTTAGCGTCTGCAGCAACAATCCAGTGCCCTCAGACCATTCAAACGAATCAGTCTTTACAGCATGATATAAGCAAATGGCATGGATTCTTAGATAATTTGAATAGTAACAATCATTTTGAACGGATTACATTTTATTCAGGACATCCTAAAGAACATGCAAGCCTTGCACCTGATAGTGAATCTTCTAAAATTAAAAAACTAACATGGACATTTGGAGAACAAGAAACTTGGATTGCTTGTGAGTATACACATACTCAAATTCAATTAATTCAAAAAATACCTGCAGGAACAAAATCATGTACTGTAACTTATAATGCAAATTATTTTAAAGTAGTTGCCATCAACTGCATTTAAGCTCAGAGTTAAAAGAGGGAAAAGAATAAAATTTTATAGGATTTAAAAGATAAGGATAAATACAGATTTTTATAAAACACATCTTTGAATATCATAAATGATCATAGGGGGAATTTAATGTTTGAACATCTTTCCAATTACCAACGTGCCAATCCTGCACTCTGGCAAGGTAGAAAAGATACAATTAATGCGGAGCGATTCTTTCAAAAAATTATTTTTCCTGTCAAACAAACCGATTTAATCACTAAAGAGAAAAAAATGGTTTTTCTCGGTTTCGCCAGTGATGCAGGTGTCCGTCGAAACATGGGTAGACCAGGAGCTAAATTAGGCCCTGATCAAATCAAAACTCAATTAGCAAAACTACCATGCTCTATAGAAAAGCCACTTTTTGATTTAGGTACGATTTTTTGTGAAGAAGATGAATTGGAAACAGCACAAACTCAATTTGCCAATTTAATCAGTTTTTGTCATCAACAAGGCCATCAAACAATTGCATTGGGTGGAGGACATGAAATCGCTTGGGCCCATTATCAAGGTTTAGCGCCCCATTATTCTAAATTAGGTATTATTAATTTTGATGCGCATTTTGATTTAAGACCCCATCAAAAAAATCAGCCGGGTACATCGGGAACGCCCTTTTCACAAATTGCAGCCTACTGCAAAGAAAATAATCAACCTTTTAATTATTGCTGTATGGGTATCCAAAAAATGGGAAATACTCCCTCCCTTTTTGAACGCGCTGATGAACTGAATGTTAATTACCTAACTGCTGAAGAGTTATATTCGAACAGCTTAGCGTGGCACCTGGCTTTTCTTGATGATTTCATGCTCAATCTAGATCATATTTATCTGACTATTTGTTTGGATGTTTTTGCAGAGTCATTTGCTCCCGGAGTCAGTGCGCCTCAACCGTTGGGAGTCACTCCCTGGCAAATTTTACCACTCTTGAAATACATTATTCAAAGTGGCAAAGTAGTTAGTTTTGATGTTGCTGAACTATCACCGCCTTTGGATCAAGAACAAAAAACTGCTAGACTGGCGGCTCTTATTATCGCAGAATTGCTACATACCATTTAAGGAGTCAATTTCATGAAGAACACATTACTCTGGAGTACTCTATTTGCTTTGCTTGGTACTCAAGTACATGCCGATGTTACTCAGCCAACTACGCCATCGCCTCAAACTCCAGGTGCTGTACAACAGACCCCTCCTACACCAACGCCTCCAGGTCAAAATATACCATCAATAAATCCAGCACAGGCACCCGCAGCCCCAATCAATTGTGAGTATAAAATTCCCGCAGAAACCAAAACGATTGATCAATCATTAGTTTTGAAATGGGCTGGGAAAGCAGTGAGCCAAGCTTTTGACTTTGATCCTAATAATTTGGAAACTCAACTACAAAAATTGCAACCTTGTTTTACCGAACAAGGATGGACTGGATTTAATACTGCTTTGCAAAAATCAGGCAATCTCGAAGCCATTAAATCTCAAAAGCTAACAGTAAGCAGTCAAGTAGACGGACCAGTTATCTTAACGGAAGCAAAAGACAATCAATGGAAAATTAATTTGCCTTTGCAAGTTGTTTATCAGAATGAAAAAGAAAAGGTAACACAATTACTTAGCGTGGATGTAACTATAGGTCGTAAAATGACTGGAGACTTGGGAATTACCCAGATGATTGCTGCTCCAAGAGGAACAGTAACTCAAAAACTACCGCCTGATTTTAACCCCAATCCTGCTACGGTGATGAATCCAAACATTGAAAATCCTCCAACGCCAACGAGTTCTCCGGCACCGGCAACAACGACTGCTCCAAATCAAGCAACACCATCAACTCCAATAACAACGACACAACCAACTACTGCAAATCCTTCGGCCACTCCAACACAAACCCCTCCTGGACAACCGACTCTGCCTGAAAATCGTTCCACACAACCATCATTACCCCCCAATACTCCTTAATTAGGAGTATTGTCCTTCTTGTGTTGAGAATTTGAGATACTGTCTTTAAAGCAAGCTAAGTGTTTAAAGACCGTATCTTTGAGGCATTCACAACCACGTCATCCTGAGGAGTTTACGACGAATGATCTCCTGATTTTACCCATATCCATCTTCTGGAGATCCCTTACTGTGCGAGGGAGGACGAATAGTGGTTCAAGATGACGTACTTGCTGCGATTGAAGTTCGATTGAAGCAAACGCGAACCGGGGAAATACGGTTCCATTCATAGCCGTTCACTTAATGGCATCATTTAAAACGTGAAGTATGGAGATCATGAAGCGGATCAGATTCCTGGGTTAAGGCTTACTGCCTTAACCCAGGCTACGATGACTAGTTTCCTTAATTTGTTCCCTTAAGCGGGTACAGCAGCAGGTTTATTGACACCTACTTCATTAGGATATTCTAATACAATTACTTTTGTACCTATTTTGAAAAAGTTTTCACTTAACCACTTTGCAGCACTTGGGAAAATACGTACACAGCCATGGCTCGATGGATGTTCAGGAACATCATAGGCTGCGTGAACGGTATATCCTTGATAAAAGTAGGTACAATAAGGCATTTTAGCGCCGCCATTCTTATCGACAGGATATTCTCCAGATTTACAATCGAGTCCCCGGCGATTATAAACTTTAAACGTTCCAGTAACAGTTCTGCACGACTGATTGGAATTTTCTTCGCATACATCAATACCTGCTGATCCACCGCCAGTCAATAATCGATTACCATCCTCATCGTAAGCAGCCCATGCAGAAACTTTCGGATCAAAAATAAAACGTCTCTCACCAGTTGCTTGAATCTTCTGCGGATAATAATCACGACCTCGTTTATCTTTTGTATAATGAACTGTTCGATGCACATAACCAGCATCATCAGTAATTAAAGTAGATGGATCATTCTCAACGCAGGATGTTAAGCCCCCAATACACAGTAACAAACCTGCCCAAAACAACTTATTCATTTAAATTTTATCTCCACTTAATTAAAACTTTCTTGAAGTTCTTATTCTTTTCCCTATACCCCATTCCCTGCGAATAGCTAAAAAAAATACTGCAGAGTCTAGAAATTAACTAACATATCCTCTAGACCTGCAGTTAGAAATAAGGAGTGATGTTTACTCCTTACCCCCATTTGACAGTTCGTATTCATACGTTCGATTAAAACTTAAGATTCTAATTTTCTGTATTTAATGCGTGAAGGTCTATCGGCTGCATCACCCAAACGGCGTCTTCTATCAGCTTCATAATCACTGTAATTTCCTTCAATAAAAGTAATTTGTGAATCACCTTCAAAAGCCATCAAATGGGTACAGATTCTATCTAAAAACCATCTATCATGCGAAATCACGATAACACAACCAGGGAAATTGAGAATCGCCCCTTCCAACGCACGTAACGTTTCCACATCCAAATCGTTACTTGGTTCGTCAAGTAGCAATACGTTGCCACCACTTTTCAATAATTTTGCTAAATGAACACGGTTACGCTCACCTCCAGAAAGTTGAGCCATTTTCTTTTGTTGGTCTGTTCCTTTAAAGTTGAAACGCCCTACATAAGCACGTGAAGGCATTTGAAAACTACCTACTTGCATTATGTCATGGCCATCAGAAATCTCTTGCCATACTGTTTTATTGGGATCTAATTCATCACGCATTTGGTCTACATAAGCCAATTGTACCGTTTCCCCAATACGAATCGTTCCATTATCTGGTTCTTCCTGGCCCGTAATCATTTTCAAAAATGTAGACTTACCTGCTCCGTTAGGACCAATAATTCCTAAAATACCGCCTTTAGGAAGTTTAAAATCCAAATTGTCGATCAGGATTCGGTCACCAAATGATTTGCTGATTTTTTCACCTTCGAGCACGAGATCACCCAAACGCTCCCCAGGCGGAATGTATATTTCGTTGGTCTCATTACGTTTTTGGAATTCCTTCGAATTCATTTCTTCAAATCGAGCAAGGCGAGCCTTATTTTTAGCATGACGTCCTTTAGGCGAGGTGCGTACCCACTCTAACTCCGCTTTCATTGCGCGCATATGGGCATCTTCTTGCTTTTGTTCCATCTCTAGGCGCTCTTCTTTCTGCTCAAGCCAAGCAGAGTAATTGCCTTTATAAGGTATCCCTTCACCCCGATCCAATTCTAATATCCACTCTGCAGCGTTATCCAAGAAATAGCGATCGTGCGTAATTGCAACAACAGTACCAGGGAAACTTTCCAGGTAATGTTCTAACCAAGCTACTGATTCTGCATCCAAATGGTTGGTTGGCTCATCAAGCAACAACATATCAGGGTTAGAAAGCAATAAACGACATAAAGCAACTCGGCGACGTTCGCCTCCTGATAATTTACCCACTACAGCATTCCAATCAGGTAATCGCAATGCATCAGCCGCAACATCTAATTTTCTATCCAAATCCCAACCGCCACCGACTTCAATATCATTTTGCAACTCACCCTGTTCAGCAAGCAGTGTATTCATTTCATCGTCGCTCATTGGCTCTGCAAAACGCATACTAATTTCGTCAAAGCGTGTAAGTTTTTCTTTCATTTCCTTAACGCCTTCTTCGACAACTTCTCGTACCGTTTTATTCGGATCCAATTGAGGTTCTTGTTCAAGATAACCGATTTTAATTCCGGGTTGAGGTCTTGCCTCGCCTTCAAATTGAGTATCAACACCCGCCATAATGCGTAATAAAGTTGACTTACCAGAACCATTCAATCCTAAAACACCGATTTTAGCGCCAGGAAAAAAACTCAATGAAATATCTTTTAAAATAAATCGTTGGTTTTCAACAATTTTGCTGACACGATTCATGGTAAAAATATATTGTGACATAACTACTCCGTCTTCTTTAAACTGTCTTTATAGCCTGGGTGAGGCAATTAAAATTCATCGTTTCCTACCAATCAAGAATTACTTTGCCTGATTGACCTGATGCCATAATTTGAAATGCATGCTGGAAATCATTCACTGGGAAACGATGCGTTATAACCGGTGAAATATCCAATCCACTTTGTAACATAGCAATCATTTTATACCAAGTTTCAAACATTTCACGTCCGTAAATACCTTTAATTACTAATCCTTTAAAAATAACTTGATTCCAATCAATAGCTGTTTCCTGAGGAGGAATACCTAACATGGCGACATGTCCACCATGGTTCATTGCTTTCATCATATCATTAAGTGCCATAGGGTTACCTGACATTTCCAAACCTACGTCAAACCCCTCTAGCATTCCCAACTCTGCAGTGACATCAGACAGCTTTTCATATTTAACATTTACTGCACGAGTTACACCCATTTTGCGGGCTAAATCCAAACGGTAATCATTCACATCTGTAATCACTACATGACGAGCACCTATATGTCTTACTATAGCGGCAGCCATAACCCCAATGGGACCAGCACCAGTAATCAATACATCTTCTCCAACTACATCAAAAGCTAAGGCACAATGAGTTGCATTACCAAAAGGATCCAGGATTGAAGCCTGTTCGTCAGTAATATTATCGGGAAGGACAATCACATTAGTGGCAGGGATAGCGAGATATTCCGCAAAACATCCAGGACGATTGACACCAACGCCTAAAGTATTACGGCAAAGATGACGTTTACCTGCACGGCAATTTCGGCAGAAACCGCAGGTTATGTGCCCTTCGCCAGAAACTCGTTGTCCGACATGCAGTCCTTGTACTTCCTGCCCTACTGCCACAATTTCACCAGAAAACTCATGGCCTACAGTCATTGGTACGGGGATAGTCGCTTGAGCCCATTCATCCCAGGAATAAATATGGATATCAGTACCACAAATCGCTGTTTTTTTAATCTTTATTAATACATCGTTGACGCCATATTCTGGCATAGCAACATCTTCCATCCATATTCCAGGTTCCTTTTTCGCCTTGACTAATGATTTCATAAAAGTACCTCAAAATAAGCTTTTCTATAAAATTAGAGAAAAGCGCTTTACTTAAATTACAGAAAATTCCTTACCAACGGTTTCAAAAGCTTCGATTGCCTTGTCCAAATGATGCAACTCATGTGCTGCTGACATTTGGGTACGAATTCGAGCCAACCCTTTAGGTACTACAGGATAAGAAAAACCAACCACATAGATACCTAAGTCCAACAGACGATTTGCCATACGTCCTGCCAAGCTCGCATCACCCAACATAACGGGGATAATTGGATGCTCTCCGGGGATTAACTTAAATCCTAATTTAGTCATGCCTTCACGGAAATAACGGCTGTTTCGTTTTAATTTCTCAGCCCAGTGATTATTGGCCATCAAATTATCTAAAACAACACAAGAAGTATGGGCAATAACAGGAGCCAAAGTATTTGAGAATAAATAAGGTCTAGATCGTTGGCGTAACCACTCAACTACAGTTTTATTTGATGAAGTATAACCGCCAGAAGCACCGCCTAAGGCTTTACCCAAAGTACCAGTAACAATATCAATCCGATCACTCACACCGAAATGCTCAGGGGTTCCACGCCCTGTTTCCCCCATAAAACCCACTGCATGTGAATCATCAACCATAACCATGGCATCATACTTATCTGCTAATTCACAAATTGCTGGAAGATTTGCTAAAATCCCATCCATAGAAAAAACACCATCTGTAGCAATCAAGCGAAATCGTGCACCTTTGGCGGCAATCAATTGTTCTTCTAATGCCTTCATGTCGTTATTCGCATATCGATACCGTGCAGCCTTACACAAACGGACCCCATCAATGATACTGGCGTGATTTAATGCATCACTAATAATCGCATCTTCTTCACCTAATAAGGTTTCAAAAAGACCGGTATTCGCATCAAAACATGAAGAATATAATATGGTATCTTCTTTACTTAAAAACTGACTGATTTTCTGTTCAAGCTGTTTGTGAGGGGTTTGGGTACCACAAATAAAACGCACAGAAGCCATACCATAGCCGTACTGAGCCAGTGCTTTTTGTCCTTCAGTAATAAGTTGAGGATCATTGGCCAAACCTAAATAATTATTAGCACAAAGATTGATTACTTCTTTATGATTCACAGTGACAGCAGCTTGTTGCTGGCTGGAAATAACACGCTCTCCCTTATATAAGCCTTCGCTCTTAAGTGTCGCTATTTCAGTTTGCAAATAATCAGTAAATTGCTCAAGCACTGCATTCTCCCATACGTTAGATTATCTTTTATTCCCAGTCATTCATCTCTTGAATGATGTATCGGTCATTATAAATCGGTTAAAAAAACCATTAAAAATTGCAGATCATAACAAACTTTAGACAGAGTAACCACGAAATTTGGGATTCAAACATTATTTCTTAGCACATGCGCTATTTTTTTGCTAAGATTATGCCACAGTTTTGAAAGTGTATTGACAATTCACTGCTGCCATCTCGTTTCACAGCATATTTGCGGAATTTTAAAATCATTAAAAGTAGATCACCGCGAATAAATCGCGAAACGTTATATGGCAAATGAATAGTCAATCTTAACCTAAAACAATCAACCCGGTAGAGCAAATGAGTTATCAAAGCGCACGCATTAACATGGTCAAACAACAACTTCGAACTGGCGATGTTTTAAACGAATCCATACTTAATTTGTATGATATAGTACTCAGACACGAATTCGTTCCCGAACAATTTATCCATTTTGCTTATTCAGATATGCAAATCCCTCTGAATCATGATCAACGCATGCTTACGCCTTTAGAAGAAGGACAAATCCTCCAGGCTCTAGAGTTGCAAGGCCATGAAACAGTTTTGGAAGTAGGAACTGGCAGTGGATTTTTCACCGCTTTGCTCAGTAAGCTATGTAAAAAAGTAATCAGCATAGACTATTATGCCGATTTCACGACCAATGCGGCACGTCTATTAAAGAAACACCACTGCAATAATGTAGAATTGATTACTGGTGATGCCAGCCAAGGTTGGTTAGAAAGTGCCCCTTACGATGTTGTTGTATTCACTGGCGCCAAAGAACAAATAAATGAGACTCAAAAATTACAGATACTTCCAGGCGGGAAATTATTTGTTATTGAAGGAACATCCCCTGTAATGCAAGGTCGATTGTATGAATTAGATCATAGTGAACATTGGCATGAAGCACTGCTTTTTGAAACAAATATTCCTTTGTTGATCGATAAATCTATGCAGAAAGAATTTGTATTTTAGGATTTAGTTTAAATGAAAAAATTGTTGATTTGCTATCTCATGACTTTGTGTCTGTTGTCGCCAACATTTGCTGCAACAGATTTAATGGATATCTATCATCAAGCTCTTGAAAATGATCCTATATTCAAAAATGCCTATGAAACCTATATGGCTAACAAAGAAGCTCTTCCTCAAGCTTGGTCTGCATTGCTTCCCCAAGGGGGGCTTACGGCACAAACATCGCGAAACTTTCTACATGTAAATGATGGCTTTTTTAGTGTCCAAGACGACTATTACAAATCCCGGACGTGGCAAGTTTCCGCATCTCAGGCTGTTTTCAATTATCAGGCCTGGGCAAAAGTAAAACAAGCAAGGGCCTCCGTTAGAGCGGCTCAAGCCACGTTTAACAATGCAGCTCAAGATTTGATTCTTAGAACAGCCAAGGCTTATTTTGATATATTGTTTGCCCAAGATACCTTAAATTTCGCTGAGGCAAAAAAACGTGCAAACATGCGCCAATATGAGCAAGCCAAACAGCGCTTTGAGGTAGGTCTTGATCCAATTACCTCTGTTTATGAAGCAAAAGCAGCTTATGATCAGTCAATTGCTACAGTTATTGCCTCACGGAACAACCAAATCAACCAAAAAGAAAATTTAAGAAAATTAACCAATCATGTTTACGAACTCATAGCACCCTTGCGCGATGGAAAAATTCCTCTCATTAAGCCAGAACCAAATGATGTAGATGAATGGATCGATACGGGTCTTAAACAGAACTATAAATTGTTGTCTGCCAAATGCAGTCTTGAAGTAGCACGTCAAAATATGAAAGCGCTATCTGCAGGAAACTGGCCTACTGTTGCGATCCAAGGCAGCTCCACAGAAACAACAAATGAAGTCAACACCTCAAGCCCTTTCTTGCCGGCAAATCAAAAGCAATCCAGTGTAGGTTTGGCGCTGAACTTTCCTGCCTTCCAGGGTGGACTAGTACTTTCCCAAACGCGGCAAGCAAAGCATAATTTTCGGGCTACCAGCGAACAAGTCGAGCAAACTTATCGAGATGTAGTGGTAAACAGCCGGATTGCTTTTAACACCATTACCGATGGAATTAGTAAAGTAAAGGCAGACAGGCAAACTGTTATTTCCCAACAAAATTCATTGGAAAGTACTGAGGCTCAATTTGAAGTAGGTACTCGCACCATGGTAGATGTGGTCAATGCCCAACAGCGTCTTTTCGAAGCACAAAACCAACTTGCTAATGACCAATACAGTTTAATTAATGCCGTTTTAACTCTAAAATATTTTGCCGGAACATTAAATGTAAATGATCTTGAGCTGATTAA
Organism: Legionella stuttgartensis; assembly: GCF_977063405.2. NCBI lineage: Bacteria > Pseudomonadati > Pseudomonadota > Gammaproteobacteria > Legionellales > Legionellaceae > Legionella > Legionella stuttgartensis. Next base: position 492,245 of record NZ_CDRUHA020000011.1, on the reverse strand, counting down.
TTCATGGTTAGAAACAACTCGTATTAACGGATTAGTTTCTGCTGGAAGCACGACCACTACCACTAAATAACAATTTTTATTCAGGTTTTTAATAATGTCCAATCCCTCTCAAGTTGAAAAAAAACTACTCCATTACACAGGTAAAGCAATTGCAGATTTTAATATGATCCAGCGTGGCGATCGGGTGATGGTCTGTTTATCTGGCGGAAAAGATTCTTTTACGCTTTTAACGATTTTGGATCAATTACGCCGGCGTTCTGGTAATAAATTTGAACTCTTTTCTTTTACTCTGGATCAGGCCCAGCCGGGGTGGAATGATGCAGCATTAAGGCAATGGCTTGCTGATCGCTCCATTCCACATGAAATCCTAACTCGAGATACGTACAGTATCGTTAAAGAAAAAATTCCTGAAGGTAAAACGTATTGTTCATTATGCTCTCGCTTACGTCGTGGGATTATCTATCGTTATGCCGAAGAGCATGGCTTCAATAAAATTGCTCTTGGTCATCATCGAGATGATCTGGTTCGTACTTTAATGATGTCCATACTCTATAATGGTGATATCCGCTCAATGCCTCCCAAATTACTGAGTGATAATAAAAAGCATATAGTCATTCGCCCATTATGTTATGTTCAAGAAAAAGACATTATCAACTTTGCCCAGGAGCAATCTTACCCTATCATTCCATGTACACTTTGTGGTTCTCAGGAAAATTTAATGCGCAAAAAGATAACCCATTTAATTAATCAACTTGCAGAAGAAAATCCCAAAGTTCCGAGTAATATCCTGCATGCGCTACAAAGCATCAAGCCAAGCCAGCTTATGGATCAAAATATGTGGAATTTTAGAAATCTTGAGAATGAATTAATCACCAATCAAAAAACAAATACCGACGAACTCTTTAGCGCAGAAGAATTCGATCCAGTTGAAGTCTAAATTAATCCAAAACCTGGGTGAGGATACAGCCCCTCTCCCAGGTTATTAGCAAAACTTTCTTTCTTTGCTTCATGCTTCACTCCCTCTCCCGCTATTCTCGTTAGTTCCGTATCCAAATCACATTAATAGACATACACAATGTTCTAATACAGATCAATAAGATGGTATCAAACACAAATTCTTAACTAAAACGTAACATTTTAATAACATTTTTGTTACAATGATGTTTTAATAGATAGCACTTTAGTCTAAAATTAGAATAATTTTGCTTAACCCTTTCTTTATTTTGCTAATAGAGGATCTAACCCCATGTTTACAAATACAACGGTTGACTCACGTATATTTCGAATTTATATGAAGCGTTACTTCAAATTTGATTTTGTAGCAGCCATAGTCGTATTTCTCGTCGCCATTCCATTATGTCTAGGTATTGCCTTAGCTTCAGGTGCACCTCTTTTCTCTGGGATTTTGAGTGGAGTTATTGGCGGAATTGTTGTTGGTTGCTTAAGTGGCTCCCACGTTAGTGTCAGCGGACCTGCAGCGGGAATGGCCGCGGTGGTGGTTGCTGCCATTGCTCAACTTGGGGATTTCAATACCTTTTTAGTTGCCCTGTTTCTTGCCGGTATACTTCAAGTGGTTATAGGGAGCTTACGCGCTGGATTTGTCGCTGACTATGTCCCATCTAATGTGGTGCAAGGCTTACTTTGCGCTATCGGTATTCTATTAATAATCAAACAACTACCCCTTGCATTTACTCTTTCTGCAGATTTCAATGAACTCAAAATGCATTTGTTAGAAACTGCGGAAGAGATTACCTTAAGTCCTATTCTTGCCTTGTATCAACATATCAATACTGGGGCAATGCTGATTACGATTCTTTCGCTCAGTACGTTAATTTATTTTGATATGACCAAAAATAAAATATTAAAAGAAATACCTGCGCCAATACTCGTAGTTATTTTGGGAGTGTTACTTAATGAGTTGTTTCAATGGACCGACTCAAGCATGATCCAAAATTCACCACAATTAGTTAACATTCCTCAAACAGATAATTTTCGTGAGCTATTTAATAAATTGGAATACCCCCATTGGGCTGCTTTAACAAATCCCAAAGTCTATCTTTATGCTTTTATTATTGGCATTGTGGCTTCGCTTGAAACCTTATTGAACCTTAAGGCAGGAGAAAAACTGGATAAAAAACGTCGTCATGCTTCCTCAAACCGAGAATTAGTTGCTCAAGGAGTTGGAAACATGACCGCAGGTTTAATTGGTGGAATTCCCGTTACTTCTGTAATCGTGAGAACATCCATTAATATTCAAGCGGGTTCGAAAAGCAAAATATCAGCCATTTTGCATGGTGTTTTTATTTTCTTTGCGGTGATGTTAATCCCAGGAACTTTAAATAAAATCCCCTTATCTTCTTTAGCAGCCATTTTGATCTATACAGGGTATAAGCTAAATAAGCCTTCGATTTACCGCTCTATTTATGCTCAAGGAAGTGACCGATTTATTCCATTTATTGCTACAGTGATCAGCATCATTGTATTTAACCTCTTGACGGGTATTTTAATCGGATTATCCGTAAGTTTATTCTATATATTAAAATCAAATAGTCAGGCACGGATTAATATTCTTAAAGAAATTCATCCGACCGGAGAAATTAACCGTTTAATGCTTCCGCAACAAATGACGTTCCTTAATAAAGCCGCTTTGGTCGCGGAGCTTGACTCCATACCTAGAGAATCACAATTAATTATTGATGCCCGTTATTCTCAGTACATTGATAAGGAAATTACGGAGCTTTTAAAAGAATTTAAAGAAGAGCAAGCTCCCAATAAAAAAATTGCATTGAATCTGATTGGTTTCAAAGAAAATTATAAGATTCATAATTATATTGATTTTATAAATGTAACCACTTATGACGTACAATCGCACCTATCTCCAGCACAGGTATTAAATATTTTATATGAAGGAAACCAACGCTTCCTCAATGACACCCCGATCCACCGTTCAAACCAATTGGACATTAAACTCACTGCGAAAGGGCAACATCCTATAGCCATTGTTCTTGGTTGTATTGATTCTCGAGTTCCTGTAGAAACCATTTTTGATATGAGCTTTGGTGATGTTTTTTGTGTACGCGTTGCTGGAAACGTCGTAAACAATGATGTTCTGGCCAGCATTGAATATGCGTGTCATGTGGTTGGTGTTAAACTGATTATTGTTCTTGGCCATACTCGTTGTGGAGCCATTCAATCTGCGTGTGACGGAGTTGAAAAAGGCCATATCACCGAGTTACTCAATAAAATAAAGCCAGCGATCAATGCTGAAAACGAAACCGAAACAAATCGTCACAGTAAAAATAAAACCTTCGTAGATAATGTTACCGAGTTAAACATAGCTCACACCATGCAAGAAATTTATGATCGCAGCTCTATCTTGCATGACATGATCGAACAAAATGATATAGCCATAGTTGGTGCGATTTATAATGTTCAAACAGGTAAAGTTCATTATAAAAATTATGAGTATGAACTAAGCCAACTTGGTGGAAAAAATTACGAACACTTGGCTTCTAAATTAAATACATTATTAGAAGAATCTAAGATCCACGTATAACTTTATCTTTAGCGAAGTAGACCCCAGGACACTTTGATTTAATAACCTTGGGGACTACCTCGTTGGCCCCAATATCACACATCCATTCCTCTGTTTTTGAATAGAAACTTCTGTATAATGCTTTGCAATTCAGAACAATACTATTTTCAGGAGCAGAAATGCGTGCGTCTCAATGGTTTTTAGCCACTCTCAAAGAAACTCCAAACGATGCAGAGATTGTTTCTCATCAATTAATGCTGAGGACTGGAATGATTCGTAAGCTAGGTTCAGGTCTTTATACCTGGATGCCTTTGGGTTTAAAAGTATTACGCAAAATAGAACAGATAGTCCGAGAAGAGATGAATCGAATCAACTCCATGGAGCTGCTCATGCCCGCAGTACAACCTGCGGAGCTGTGGCAAGAAACTGGACGTTGGGATACCTTTGGCGGGCAGCTTCTTACTATGAAAGATTCTAATGGTAGAGAGTATTGTTATGGCCCTACTCATGAAGAAGTTATCACGGATATTATGCGTAATGAATTGCAATCCTATAAGCAATTACCTGCAAGTTTTTATCAGATCCAGACAAAGTTCCGCGACGAAATCAGACCCCGTTTTGGTGTGATGCGTGCACGAGAATTTATTATGAAAGATGCATATTCATTCCATTTAAATTTAGAAAGTCTTCAAATGACCTATAAAGATATGTATCAGGCTTATTGTCGCATCTTTGATCGCATGGGGCTTAAATATCGTGCAGTCGAAGCAGATACAGGTGCTATCGGAGGTTCTGCATCTCATGAGTTTCAAGTGCTGGCTGACTCTGGTGAAGATTTAATTTTCTATAGTGATAAAGGGGATTATGCCGCAAATATTGAGCAAGCAACCAGTTTAAAACCAGAAAAAGCAACTCCTACCACTCAAAAAATGATCCTGGTTGATACTCCAAACCAAAAAACTATAGCTGAAGTATCAAAATTCTTCGGTGTAGCAAGCAATCAAACCATCAAGACCTTGATTGTAAAAGGAAAAGAACATCCTATGGTTGCTTTAGTTTTAAAAGGTGATGATGAACTCAATGAAGTCAAAGCAATAAAAAATCCCTTGGTACATTCTCCCTTACAATTTATAGATGAAGAATCGGTCTTAAAGAACTTGAAGACACCTATTGGTTCACTTGGACCAGTCAATTTACCGATTCCTGTAATCGTAGATCATCATGCGTTAGCGATGGATTCTTTTATTTGTGGTGCCAATCAAGCAGACAAACATTATCAACATGCTGCTTGGGATAAAGATGTGAGCGACTACCAAGTTTATGACTTACGTAATGTAAAAGAAGGCGATATCAGTCCAGATGGGAAAGGAGTATTACGCTCTTGTCGTGGCATTGAGGTTGGCCATGTCTTTCAGCTGGGCGACAAATATGCTAAAGCCATGAATGCAGCGGTCATTAATGAACAAGGTCAATTAGAGACTATGTTAATGGGATGTTATGGCTTAGGTATCACTCGCGTAGTTGCAGCCGCAATCGAACAACATCATGATGAAAAAGGGATTCTGTGGCCTCAAAATATTGCACCATTCCAAGTGGTCATTATTCCATTAAACGGACATCGCTCCCAAGTAGTCCAAGAACAAGCAGATGCGTTATATGAACGTTTAAAAGAGTTAGGCATCGATGTATTAATTGACGATCGCAATGAAAGAGCTGGTGTCTTGTTTGCAGATCACGATCTGATCGGGATTCCTCATCGCATCATAGTAAGTGAACGAAATATGGAACAAAACTGTGTTGAATATAAAAATCGAGCGAATGGAGAGACGCAACAATTAAGCTTGGATATAGCAATTGAGACAATCTCTCAACTGGCTTCAAAAAAATAGTTCAAACCTGTAGCCTGGGTTCAAACCCAGGTTCCCCTACGTTTCATCCCGACGACACCTTCAGAGAATAGTATCTTCATCTCCAGGATTGCCTTCAGTATTCAAATAAGCCAATACCTCATTGCTTTTTAATGCCTTTATTCCGATTGCAGTGATTTGATTAAACCCCACATCTAAAGTATACAGCGTTGCAGTTTCAGCTAAGGCTAATGCCCCTTCATCTCCAATATAATTATGACTTAAACTTAAATTTTGCAGTGGTGTCGCTTTTGCTAAGCTTTTTGCCCCTTCATCCCCGATAAGATTATTATCCGCATATAAGTTATTCAGCGAACTCATTGTTGCTAAAGCTGCAATACCCTCATCACTAATTAAATTATTGTCGATATTAAGTAAAGTAAGATGACTCAACGCAGATAAAGACTGAGCCCCTTCGCTACCTATGCTACAACCAGCAATTGAAAGCCATTCAAGTGTACTGGCCTGAGCTAGAAATACTGCTCCCTCATTTTGTAAAGGATTGTTATTAAGAATGAGATAAAGTAAGTTGGGTTTTCTTGCTATAATCTCGACCCCCAATTTATCAATATTATTGTTTTCCAAATCAATAAAGTTGAGGGATTGATTTCTATCAAGAGAGGCTATACCTTCATTCCCCAAGTGGTTATTGCCTAGATATAAGCTTTTCAATGTTTGATTCTCAAACAATGCTTTCGCACCTTCAGCACCAATTTGACTTCTTTTTAGAGAAAGATGAATGAGTGATTTATTTTTTGCTAATGATTTGGCGCCCGAAGAGCCTATAGGATTACCATCAAGTGAGAGAAAAATCAAAGTAGTATTATTTGCTAGTGCTTCAGCCCCATAGGAACCAATATGATTATCGCCCAAGAGCAGGTAAATCAAGGAGGTATTATTTGCTAATGCCTCAGCACCTAGTGAACCAATACGGTTCCCTGATAGGAAAAGATATCGAATATGAGTATTAGTAGAGAGTAATTCTGCCCCTTGGTAACCAATCTGATTGTCCGAGATGCTTAAACGTGTGATTTCTGGATGCTCATTGAGATAGGCTAAAATTTGAGGAATATCACGATCATGTAGATGACACTGATCCAGAAATAAACCACCATCGCTAACACGTAGTTCTATATTTTCAACACATTCATTAGATTGGAAATCAGAATTTTTTATTTTATCTTTCGCAAATAGTGGTGAAATCATTACACTCAATACAAGCGCAAGACTTAAAGCTACTTTTCTCATTATGAAACCTAATCCTTTTGTTAAATCTGCTATCCTAAGAGGAACATGGAGTTGTATCACGAAGATAAATAAAAACCAATAACTCAACTTATGAGATTCCTTAAATGCGAGACACAACACCTCCTGGTGCAGCGATTCCATACGAGTGAGATTCTTCACTGGTGACCCGAAAATTATCAAAATCTCGGATAAAATTTGCTATATGATATGCTAACGAAAAATTAGCATGTTCTCCAAAGATATCATGATAAACCTCTTCAGGAGTTTCATCTAATTCAGCGCCACATGCTTTTAGCAGAACATCCGCGTATTTTTTATTTATCTCCCCCCATTTATCCAATATGGCATTGGCCTGAGCAAGCTTATCTTCATTTGTAAAAATACTTAATTTATTGAAATGATATAAATTACCCATTAGATAAAGGACAAAAACCCGTGTTTCCATATATTGCATAGGGATGGCATTCAATACCGAAGGAATAAGAAGTTTAAGCGCTAGAAATTTACTATCGTCTAAATTTCGAATTACGAACAATAAATTCCAGCTGTTGTACAAATGAATCCATTCTTTAGATACATAAAATTGACTGACTCGTTTAGGGAGTCGATTAACGATTAAGTCCGGTAATACGCTATATGTTTCATCCTCTGTAATTGAACTATTTGCAGGCAAAACTAAATCTCTAAAAGAATAACTATGAGATGGTCGAAGGCATTCTAACAGACGAATAAGCGTAGCTCCTGCAAGAGCATTATCAGCCGGTTTTCCATCCTCCTTACTTTTTTCTTCCCAAGTTGCCTCTAAGACATTCAAGCTCACGTTTTTAACTGAATCATCATGCATTTCGCCTAATGGAGGGGGACAAATGTTGGCATTCCACAGTGCTAATCCATGTTGATTAATAAATTCTTTTGATTTTTTAACAATTTCTTCCTGGCTAAGTTCCTCATTTCCCAATGCACGAATAAATGCACCCTCAGTAATCACCGGGTCAACAGAAACTAATTTTAAGCTTTTAAAAATAGAAAAATTATTTTTATTCGAACTAAAAAAGAAATTATTGATAGGATTTCCGGGATAAAAAGTATTCCTTTGTTTTTTAGTAAAACTATATATATCTTCATTAAATGTGAAGCTGTTTACCATAGTCACTGCAAATGCTTCAAATAAACATAATAAATTCAGCTGAATTTGCAGCTGTTCTGACATTTCTTTTAACTCTTGGTCTGTAATTAACTTTTCACGCTCTATAAAAGCAAGTAATTCGCATATGGGTGGATTGTTTAGCAAACCTTCTGTCACAGACTCAATAAGTTGTTTCAAATCAATAGATTCTTCAGTGAGTTTATCCAAGAATTTTTTGAACCCTTGATCACGAATTTTAAGTGAATTTAACCTAAAATCTTTTAGGACTTTTTGGATAATGGATGGATCTGATTGTTTCTTTAAATTTTTAATAACACGCTCTAAAAACTGTTTTGCTAAGAGTTTTGACATAAAAAAATCTATATATTTTTAAAGGAGATAGTATATGTTTATTAATTTAATTGAGGCAAATTTTATATCCCATCCCCCAAGCATTTTACCACCATATCTCATCGTGGAGTTTACAATGAAGGATCTCCTGATTTTTTGTTCAAACACCTTTTGGAGATCCCTCACTACCTTTTCAATTCGCCTTAAGTTTTAATTGACTTATTACACTACCTACGTGCCTCGGCTTATCCGAGGGATCCAGGGATTGAGGCACTAATCTCGCTTTTCCTGGATGCTGCGAACAAGTCTCAGCACATAGGCTCAATGGCTTTCGGAGAACTCAAAGCGAATTGAAAGCACTATATTCTGGATAACGTAAATGTACGAGGGGACGTGAGTTGTTCAGGATTAAGTAAATACTCGATAGTGGAAGTATTCAAAATACGCATCCAAGAGAGCATTTACTTTGCTGTTACTCTCGCAGTATAAAAGTTTAACTTTTATCTTATGAGATAATTAAACTTTAGGGTTCTTCATTGTTGGGAGGGACCACGATAGCAAACGGTTCGCTTGAACTGCCATCTATAGCTTTATTTAATAGCGTAACCCTTACTAAGACCTTCATGGTTTTACTGTCCTCAGAACATGTTGTTTCATTGGGCTCTCGCTTACAGTTTGCCACCTGGTGTACTGTATCTATAGGGCTGTTATCGCTATCAATCACTTTTTGATGTTCCAAATCGATAAGAACTATCTCCAGATGACTAAGCTTCCATTCTTGTCCTTCTGTAGTATATCCAACGCGTCGTTCATGAACCAGGGTAACTTTTTCGCCTCGTTTTAAAGTAGTTTGATACTCCCAGGTCGGCTGTTCTACGGTTAACTCACTTTCCACAATATTATTTCTTTGTTGAAATGCTTTTTCCATATTGAGATAGCCCCAACCATAAGTTCGACTCCAGGCAGAGCCCATGATTTCGGTATGTCCCGAATCCATTGTACCCGCATCAGTCCACGTATCCGCACTATTAATGAGTAAGGCTTTGATGGCCATAGGATTCTGAATCCCTGCATCTTGCAATAACAATGCAGCCGCCCCTACATGAGGGGCGGCTGAGCTCGTTCCCCCCATGAGGCGGTATCCATCTTTGTAGTTCATCGCATTGGAATAGACAAAACCATAAATTTTAGGATCAGGGGCGCACGTCATCGTATCATGGCCTGGGGCAGTTAAATCAGGTTTACGTCGACCAAAAGGTGTAGGGCCTCGACTACTGGTATTCTTTATATGATGTTTGGTTCTATCTACGGTTTTCACCATAGTTTCATTTTCAGCGACAAGCGTGTTCATATTGGCAATGGTAAGCGCATTATAATTATCGCCGGGGACTGTTAATGTGGAGGCAAAAGTAAATTTATGCGCAGGTTCTATATATCCAGCATTTCCTGCTGATTTTACCCAAAGGATTTTTTGTGTATTTACTACATAATCGATGACTTTTGCTAGCCCGCTCCATTCAGGACAAGCAGGACAATTTAAATCGAGCCGACCATTCCCCATGCTGTAATTAATAATAGTGGGTTTCAGTTCAGAACGATTCAACATCCAATCCAAAGTTTCCATCGAACGCATAATACTTGCAGGATCAGCGGTTTCCTCTCCTGCTAATCCAGAAACGATGGCTGAAGCCCCATAAGCAATACCTTTATATTTCTCATGATTACTGGCATAAATACAGGCTACGCCGGTTGCATGGGGTTCTTTTACACCATTAATCGAATTAGAATATCCAGAACCTACATCTTGACGCACCACTAATCGCTTACCGGATAAAGCAGGGTGTAAAGGATCTACTCCTGTATCGATTATGCCAATGACTCCTTTTTGACCCGTATAACCATGATCCCACCAATTACTTACATTAGGGTAAAAGGAAGATGGAGTTAGCTTTAAAACTTGCGCTGTAACATCCAACTCAGGCATAGCCGCTGGATGTGAAGAGATTTGTGCCGCTGTATTTAAATTAGCGATACGATAAAGCAGGTTACGATCTCTAGGAATTTGTATTCCTACTGCAGGCATAAATCCTAAATCTTTTATGTTTACATTAGGAATTTTTTTTATTTCTTCAATAAATGATTCTTTTTCTGAGAAATTATGTAAAAAAACCAGAAGTGATAAAGGAGCATGTGAAGAACTTCTGGAATGTTTAAAAGTTTGGAGGACGTCAGCATCAATAATTGCCTTTGCCGAAAGAATAGGACTTACAGTGAGTAAAATTATCGCAAGATAAGATCTTTTGAGTATCCGCCACATACACTATCCTCATTTTTGAGTTTCAACATATTGAACAAAGTTTACCCTCTCGATTGGCAAATCATTGTTATCATCTCAGTAATGAATAGAACGATTTTAAAGCAAGGCATTGAAAGAAGAAAGCGTTCTGCTAAAAAAATATCATTTATACAAGAACATACTGCTCCTCGGTAATCGAGGAGCGTCCTTGAATATTGGTCAGGAGGAGATGTTTTTGGAATGCGTCGCTCGTTTTGTCATAAAAAACCGAATCAGTAAGAATCCAATAATAACGCCTGCAAAATTTATCCAATAAAATGGCCATGAAAAAATTCCCAGTCCTACAATATTGGGCCCCGGGCAAATTCCACTAATTCCCCAACCGACACCAAAAGCTGTTGCACCAAGAATAAGTTGCCAATCAATTTTTTCTTTAGTAGGTAATTCATACCATGCATTTAATAAAGGTTTAACAAGCCATTTACGTAATTGGAATAAAAGAAAAGTAACCAATAAAGCGGTAACAAAAGTAAGATATAAATTTATTTTGAATGATGCTGCGCCAATTTTTAAACCGGAAATAATAATGTCTGGACTGTACATTCCCGTTAAAATTAACCCTAAGCCAAATATCAATCCAGCAATTAATGAGATTAAAGATTTCATATTTTAACTCCTTAGTGCACGAGCCAAGAGGTAATTATTGCGACAGGAAAGAAGATAGCTACTGCGATTATGGAGCGTTTGCGTAACAGGGAAAGCCCACATAACCCATGCCCGCTAGTACAACCATTACCCAGATAGGTTCCGCCTCCAACTAATACCCCTCCAAAGAATATGAACCAATAATTCGTTTTAAAAATAGCGAGGGGATCGGGAACTGTTTGCAACAAATTAAAAAGTAATCCACTTAAAAATAATCCCATAATAAATAAAAGATTATCGAGATTAGGGGTATACGTTGCAAAATTCCAGGAATTGAATAGTATACCACTGCAACCTAAAATTCTCCCTCGAACCAGCAACATTATTCCGGCCGCAACTCCAAGAAGAATACCTCCGAGAATAACATTTATTTCAATTATCATTATGGCCACTCCTTTATAACTATTCTTTTTGATGATACATAAAAAATAATTTTATTGCTTTAAATACAATGATCTACGATCTCATTTTATTTTTGCAAAAAATTTTTCCTTAAATTGAATTCCTTTTATTCTAATGTTAAATTTTGCCTCTCAATTATTAGAGATAAATATAATGACACGGACGCTTTTTACTTCAACACTCATATTTTGTTGTTCCATTGCCTCTGCACAAGATCAAGTGATTGAACATTTTTTTAAAGATGTGAATCCATCAGTAATGTCTTCCAAGACGAAAAATAATATACAGGCGAGTCATTTCCGCCTTGTTGAAATGGATCTCAGCCAACTCTACGCGGAACTTGAGAACGCTCCCCATCGAGATGAATTAAAATCAGGAGCTGGATTACAAATTGCCCTTCCTCTACCCGATGGGACCACTAAGCTGTATCAGGTTGTTGAAAACAGTACATTACATCCAGAGCTCAGTGCAAAATTCCCCACTATTAAAACCTATGATGCGTCCGGAGTTACTGATCCAGGTGAATTCGTTAAACTCGATCTTACTCCCCAGGGCTTCCATGCGATGATTCTCAGGCCCGGACAGAGTCCAATTTTTATTGATCCCTTAAGAAAAGGAAACACTCAATATTATATTGTTTATAATAAAAAGGATTTTATAACCTCCAAGCGCTTAAAATGCGACGTCCACAGTCCAAATGAATTTGCAACATCACCGGTTAGTTCAAAGCATTTTGCAAATTTTAATCCCTGCCAACTCAAAAAATACCGCCTAGCTATGGCAGCAACAGCAGAATACACAAATTTTCAAGGCGGAACAGTAAATGATGCTTTAGGGGCAGAAGCAACCACAATAAACAGAGTGAACGGTGTTTATGAAATCGATATGGCAATTACAATGCAAATTATTGCCAATAATGATCTCATTATCTATACGGATCCTGATACTGAACCCTACACCCATGGTGTTCCCGGAAAGATGATTGATGAGAATCAAAAGAATGTGAATCAAGTTATTGGTGCACCTAATTATGATATTGGCCATGTGGTCGATTCAGCAGGAAGTGGCCTAGCAGCACTATCCAGTGTTTGTAAGGACCAACTTAAAGCCAGTGGAGTTACGGGCCGAACCAGTCCTGTAGGAGATCCCTTCGATATTGACTATGTAGCTCATGAAATAGGTCATCAATTTGGAGCAAATCACGTACAAAATAACAGCTGTCAAAGAAATGGGCCTACGGCTGTAGAGCCAGGAAGTGGCAGCACAATCATGGGTTATGCTGGAATTTGTACTCCTAATGTGCAAAAAAATTCAGATGCCTATTTTAATGGTATTAACCTTCAGGAAATGGGCACTTTTGTCTCCAGTCCTTCTCATACCTGTCCTGTTACAACAGATATTCCTAGTGCTCCTGTGATTTCTCGGGTTAATGGAGGAGTCATAATTCCTGCCAAAACCCCTTTTGCTTTGACTGCATCAGCAACTAAAAGTGGTCCCAAAGTATTAACTTATACCTGGGAACAAATGAACAACGAAGTCTCTGCCCAACCTCCGGTCAGTACAGCAACAGGAGGCCCCAGTTTTAGAAGTTTCTCCCCACAACCGACAGGTACACGCTTCTTCCCTAATCTCACTGCACTTAGCAATGGAGGTCCTTTTACCTGGGAAGTTTTACCTTCAGTTTCTCGTGTTATGAAATTCAGAGTTTCTGTACGTGGAAATACCACAGGAGGTTCTTGCAATGCATATACAGATACAACGATAACTACAACGACTAACGCAGGTCCTTTTATAGTGACCTCCCCCAGTAGTAAAGGCATCCGTTGGAGGGGCTTGTCATTACAAACAATTACTTGGGATGTTGCAAATACCAATTCTTCTCCGGTTAATGCCAAGAATGTAACCATTCTTTTATCTACTAATGGCGGAAAATCATTTCCCTATACTCTTTTGTCAAACATACCAAATAATGGACAAGAACAAATCTGTGCACCTAATTTAAATACAACTACAGCCCGTATTATGGTGCAAGCAAGCAATGGGACTTTCTTTAATATTTCCAAAAATAATTTCTCAATTACTGCAGTTCCGACTGAAGCACCAGTATTAACGACAGCCGAACGTAATCCAATGAACACCAATGAAGCATTTGTCTTATATTCTAATTGTATTTCCATATCCAATGATGTCTATACAGTGAATGGTTTACCTGGTGCAACCGTGAAGTTGGATCTCAAGAACCATCGTTTCGTCATTGGAAACATCCGGACGCCGAAAAGAGTCCCTAATGTCACGATTACTGCGACGAATGAAAATCACATAAGTCAAACCTCAAACCCAATTACTATTCCCAGTATTTTATAGAAAAGGCTTTATATGAATAAACAATCCATATCAACAATCATCGCGTGTATCTTGTCATGTAATGCATATACAAGCGTTTATTCCGGTCTTAATTTAGGTATTAATGCAGTTACTGTACACAAAAACTTGAGCTATCCTCTTGAAGAGGTGACACCCACTTCTTCAAGTTTTAACAATGCATATACTAATTTTCATGGACAACTTATAGCCGGATATGAATTGCCCTTGAGTACACGATTCTCTACAGCTTTAGAGGTCGATGCAGACCTGTTCACAGGGAAGTCACGATATAAAATCAATGATTGGTTCTTTAGTGAAGATGTTGATGCTGAAGAAAAATTAGAATATGGATTCTCCTTCTTTTTCCTACCTAGCTACCAATATAATGAGTCAGCTCGTTTTTTTGTAGGGCCAGGAATTTCAGGCAGCCGTTTTGCGGTGAACATGAACAATACTGCAGGGAATGTGGGAGTTAGTACGAATTTTAAAAAATGGTTACTCGGTGGCGGTTTAAAGGCAGGAACAATCACCAAACTAAATAATACTCTGGACCTACTCTTAACCTATCAATTCACCCAGTACAGTAGTATCGAACGAACTCAAATCGAACCATTATCTGATGAAACATTGCAAGGTCGCTATAGGCCATATGTAAATACTGTATTACTCGGTCTTAGAGTCCATATGCCAGTCCAAACCGTTCAAACAGTCCTTACTAAATGATAGGTCTTAATAGTGCCGGTTGGATAAACCCAACCGGTACTTGTTAGAAAAAAGTTTTGAGTACGAATTAATTACTCAACAAATTCCAAGCATCTTTCCAAGCCAAACCAACGCCAGGTTCATAATAAAGTGGGGCTTGCGTACACCATCCTGAATAAGGCCAAGGTTTACACTGATAACGTTTATGATCAGTACGCCCCATGACTATAGTACCTGCTTTATAATTATTGATGCCGTCCGGATAGACGTAATCAACTTGACTGTTCGGCTCAATAAAATCAATTACCACATGATAATTTTGGGTCACACTATCACTTAGATAAATTTTATTTGCTTGATCGGGCTCTAAAACGACTTGTCCTGTCTGTGGATCTAACCTGCCAATATGTACTAGATTTGAATTAGCATTGACTATTTGTCCCAAAGCCAAAGGCCATTGAGTTGCCTTATTATTACTGTCAGTGACCGTCAAGCTATTATTTTCGACTTCAACTTCATTCTTGAACACACGCAAGACCACTTTGGTGTTTGCCGCAATATCCGCAGAAGCATAAAAATCTTGTAATTCAAACCAGGAGGTTGGCTGAGATACATTATCTATAAACACATCACTACACGAATAAAATGCTTCCGGACTATCGGATCGCTGCCATATTACATACACTATTTTTTTACCAGTCATATTAGTAGGTAATGGGCAGTCCATTTTGTAACGCCCGTTAGCAAGAGTTACATTAGTGATAGTACAAAATGGGCTGGCTTCTAAATCAGACCACTTTAACGGCTCATTAAAGTTATAACTGTCTTTAGTGATATAAAATTTAAAATACTTTGTTTGATGAGGTGCCGTCGCGATATAAGTAAAGGTAAAATGACCATTAGAGTCAGGTTTAATCGTAGTAGTAGTCCAATCAGCACGAGGAAGGTTAAATCCTTTAAAAAAATCTCTCCCACCTGCGCATAATTGCCCGTCAGCAATGAGATCTTGATGTCGATCATTGGCTGCTGCCTGATTGATTTCATTCCAATTATACAGCGGTTGCGCCCCCCCTACTTCAACAGCAGCGCGACACGCAGCGGATTTTGGATTTTCAGGATTTTCTTTGTAACATTGGTAAGACCTTGAAATAGGTATTTCCATTGATCCATGAGCATATGCTCCACAACTTGCACTAAATAATAGAATACCACTTATTCTAATAAGCCCTTTCATTATCATCCCTTATTTTTGAGTGAACAATTTTATTAGGTACAACAATTCAACTTATAATTAAAAAGCTATTGTCGTCAAGGACTTAGCATTCCGTGATTAAATTTAGTATCTTGAAAAAATTGAAAAAAAGACTCGAGCTAAATTGAGCCTGTTTTTCAATTAATCAATGAGTTATTTTTAAGGTTTATTAACCGAAAAAGAAGTTTGTTCCTGTTCTTCTTTAGGTTCGGTGAGTTTTCCAGTTTTTGAATTTAATCGAAAAATATAACGATGTTGGGGACCTTTAGAGTTATTGTGTTGCGGTGGAATTACATTTCCTGTTTTAGAGTCCCAAAGAAACATATTTTTATCTACAGAAATCTGCTTATCTTCTGTATTTTTTGTCTGAACATCTTTTTGATTCGCCTCTATATCCACATCCAATTCAAACATATATTGTTGCATCTGCTTATGAGGCTGTGGGCCTTTTGATCCGCTGCGTCGAGGATATTGAGTTACCTTTCCTGTTTTAGAGTTCAAAAGAAACATATTTTGATCTGCAAAAACTTGCTTTTCTTCTTTATTTTTTATCTCAAAATCTTCTTGATTAATATTTATATCAAGCTCTAAATTAAACATATTTTGTTGCATCTGCGTATATTGGTCAGGTTCATAGAAATAGAAATTTTTTCTCTTTTTTAAGGAAGGTTGACTTTCATCTTCTGGTTTTTTTATAGAATCTATTTTTCGCTTTATTAAATGTTCCGCTGGATCCATTTCTTGTGACTTTTTACCATAAAAAGCATCTTCTAATTCACTAAGGTCTTCGCTATTTAATTCTAATTTAAGAAAAGAATCGTCAGTTTTTTGTGGCTTTTTGCCATAGAATGCGTCTTTCAGTTGGTTAAGGTCTTCGTCATTTAATTCCAATTTAAGAAAATGATGGTACGGATTAGGCATGATAACTCCTATTTAAGAATATGCAACTGCACATAGTACCGACAAGGCTCATTTTTTGTCAATGAGATTGAAAATTGACACGACGGGGGTGCGATGATCCACATTGCAAACATCACACCAACAGATTAGACACATATACATTAGCTTTTAAGGGGCATCGTCTCAAAAACTTTGACTTCTTTCAGGACGATCAAAGACAATCCTCAACATACTGAACCTCTTCATGATTGCCGCTATAGATTAAGGTGATTACTTTGCCATCCGACTCAAATCGAATACCACGATTCTCAGGCTTTTCAAAAAGAGTGAGATAATGACCTTTGGGATCATAATGATGTGGTTCTATGATTAACTTACCTTTATATAGAGCTTGTACATGAGGCTCAGTATCGCCAATCTTTGCGCCTTTTGATGTCAGATAATCTGGGGAATTAATGTTAATCCGCACAATTTTATTACCTGAAACCATGAAGGATACGTTCTTCACTCCTTTCAAAGTGACATAAAAACATCCTTCATTTTCAGCTTGATCAAGATTGGGTTTTGTAGACTCAAATGTTTTCCCAGTACTACGCTCAACCTGCTTTAGTGTCATATTCATTTTAATTGGACCCAAACCATCTGGTGAAAGAGTCCATTGGGTACTATCAGTTGCAAACACCGGATATGAGGCCATCAATAAAAGAAATAGCGCGGTTCGTCTCATAGATTGCCCTCCAATAAGTCCTAAAACTTTTCTCAATAAATCAAACTTAAAATTGACACTAAAAAATAAAATTGACACATTGAAGTCCAATTTGATATGTTAATCCAATAATAGATAAAATTTAATCAAACTGCTACCAATATGAATCATCGCGATACGAACAAAAGCAATAGCTACGCTGCAGTGTTCACTGCAAAGGTATCGCCATGTCATGACACATTACCGACAACAACCTCTTCAGTAGACATTATTATTATTTTGCCCTCTTTACCCTAGAGCGGTTAGCTGTTTCTTATCCCCGAACCTCTCTAGGGAGGAACATCGGGTGTTTAGAATAACAGCTTTGTTAATACTGGAGGGTATCGTGACTCGAACCAACTTTTTTAATTTGAAAAACAATTGTTTGCCATTTGTCATGTGGTTTTTCCCACTATCATTTTTTGCGCTTCAATTTATTTTGCGTCTTTGGCCGGGATTGATGATGCAAGAAATAATGACCCAATTCTCAATAGATGCAGCCGGTTTTGGTCTTTTAGCTGCATTTTATTATTATGGATATGCAGGAATGCAAATTCCTATGGCCTTATTGCTCGAAAAATTTAGTGCCAAAAGAGTAGTTTTTACCTTTTCTCTTCTTTGCGGCTTAGGCGCCTTACTCTTTACCTCAACCCATAATTTCTATCTAGCCTTATTAAGTAGATTTTTAATTGGGGCCAGTTCTGCGGTTGGCTTTTTAGGAGTATCCAAAGTTATTTCTGAATGGTTCAGTAGTACCCAATACTCCCAAATGGTTGGATTTTCTTTTAGTGTGGGGTTATTAGGAGCAGTCTATGGAGGCAAACCCGTAACGCAACTGATCACAACCTACGGTAGTCAACATGTAGGACAGGCACTTGCACTCTGCTCAATCAGCATAGGACTTTTGGTTTATTTAGTTGTACGGACTCCAAAAAATATAAAAAACACAAAAGCGAATGAAATAAATCTATCTTCTTTATCTGTTTTATTCACCTCAAGAATATTATGGACTCTTGCCCTAGCCAATTTACTCATGGTTGGCGCATTGGAAGGTTTTGCAGATGTTTGGGGGGTATCTTATTTAACTATCGCCTATGGTTTTGCTAAATCTGATGCCGCCCTCCTCGTCTCATTTATCTTTATAGGCATGTTATTTGGTGGGCCATTACTGGCATTTTTGAGCAAAAAACTAGGAAATTTTGCGGTTATAGGAGGATGCGGAATCGGGTTGAGCTTAATTTTTTTCATGCTTCTCGCAGATTGTATGAGTAATTGGTGGATACTTAGTCTTCTATTCTTCGCGGTTGGGCTCATGTGCTGTTATCAAGTAATTGTATTTGCAGCAGGCTCTACCCTGGTTTCCCCCAAACATTTAGGAATAACTATAGCCTTTTTAAACTGTATCAATATGTTTGGTGGATCGTTTTTTCATACAGCAATAGGCAAAATAATGGATCATTACTGGGAGGGAGGTTTCACAGAACATGGTCTAAGACAATACAGTATTCAATCTTATCATCATGCATTAGTGCTTATCCCTTTGTGTGCTCTTTTGGGAACAGCATTGGTATATTTAATTCACAAGCATGCCAAAAATCAAGTATGTGTAGTGTCTGTTGAACAGGCCATAACTTCTTAAATGGGTATCAATTAATTGACTTGAGCTGCATTATAAATTCTTCTTCTATTTTATAATGCAGGCAGTTATTTTGTACTTTTTCAATATAACCTAATTCCTCCAGTCTATTTAAAGCTGGGAGGATATCTGGAGACAATTCATATCGGAATCGAGGTACAGCAGAGTTCAATATCGCGTCCTTATCAACTACAAAGAACTCTTTTATATTTTTACAATTAGGATTGGTAACGTCATTTTTAATGACACTCATAAAATGAGGATAATCATTAAA
Organism: Legionella stuttgartensis; assembly: GCF_977063405.2. Lineage (NCBI taxonomy): Bacteria > Pseudomonadati > Pseudomonadota > Gammaproteobacteria > Legionellales > Legionellaceae > Legionella > Legionella stuttgartensis. The sequence continues at coordinate 472,802 of NZ_CDRUHA020000011.1, read as the reverse complement.
AAGTCCATCTAAATCCAATATTTTTTTCTTTTTTATATGTTCCGTTTTATTCCTATTATTCACGAATTTTTGTACTTGCCATCCACCTAAAGCAGTAGTAAAACACCCGCTTAAAAAGCCAAATAAAAATGAAGTATCCATGTTTTTTTAAATTAAGATGTTGATGATGCGAAGCATATCATTGAACGATTAAAAGTTGGTTAATTATATATCAAAATATTAATAAAAGTAACGATACTTTATATAAGATCCTGGATATTCGAGCTCAAACACCCGCTTGCTTTTTCAATTAGGCATTAATAAACTACGCCAAATTTGTTCTGTTTGACACTCATCTGCATTTTATATGGCCACCATGTCAGAACTACTACTTCACATAACTCACCAAAAGAGGATAATATGCTTCAAAAATTCTTCATTGCTTCTATTTTAGTTCTAGCTGGCATGTTGACTGCCTGTGGTCCCATCTATAATACCGAATACAGTTTTGTTCCGCCAAAATCAGATATTTCAAAAATGTGTACTGCCCAATGCATTCAAAGTAAAAATGATTGCGAACAAAGTTGTCGTGTAGACAATGAAAACTGTCGCATGAGAGCCCAACAAAATGCGATGTTTGAATACAAACAATATAAAGAAGATCAAAAAAGAATGGGCCTACCGATTAGTAAATCTGTAACTGATTTTGATCGAAGCAGCAGTTGTAACAACTCGTGTCACTGTGAATCGACCTATAGAGCATGTTATTCAGAGTGTGGCGGCGAAGTCAGAGAGCATAAAGTATGTGTCGCTTTTTGTGACAAACAACAATAAAAATTTTTACCTCTCCAACCTAATCAAAGCAAAACCAGCAATTGATGGAGCTCAAATTGCTGGTTTTAAATTCTTTACTTTTAGCACGAACAAATAGCCAAATTATTTTACAATTTAAGAAACTTTTGCCACACTTTATTTGACCCATTGTAACAAGTAGAAATAATAATGAAGAAAATAATCCTCTATTTTTTAGCCTTCATTGGCTCTTTGGCTATATTATTTTTTATCGCCCAATGGTTTAGCACAGCCGGAACGACAATGTATGGGGGAGCTCCTGCGCCCATGCCAGCGGTAGTTGGAAAACCGGATTACGCTGTTGGGACTGTAGCAATGAGTACTACAAACCCGGCTTCTGGAACTCAATCCTCAGAAAATGTGATGCGAGGAATGATTATTCGTAATGCGAATATTTCCTTGCAAGTGAATAACATTAACTCTGCGATGGAAAAAATCACTCAATTAGCGGAAAACTCAGGTGGTTATGTAGTCAGTTCCAATGTAACTCAAGATAATGATGCCACTAATAATACTAATGCGAATATCAGCATAAGAGTACCCGCTCAAGGCTTAAATAAAGCATTAAGTGCATTGAAGTCACTCGCAACCCAAGTTATGCAAGAATCAGTAACTGGCGAAGACATTACCCAACAATTTGTCGATTTACAAAGCCAACTGAGCAACTTACAAAAAGCCAAAGAACAATTATCAAAAATTATGAATAGTGCGACGAACACATCCGATGTTCTGAGTGTATTTAAGCAATTAAGCGATACCCAAGGACAAATTGATGTGATCCAAGGGCAAATTAAATATTTCAAAGAGTCTGTTGCTTATTCATTAATCAATATTAATTTAAGCATGAACCCAATCATTCAAACAGAACAACAAAAACAATGGAAAATCACCGAAACATTCATTGACTCCTATCATGCATTGATTGATCAATTACGCAATTTTACCTATGGTTTGATCGCCTTTTTTGTGTATGTTTTACCATTGCTCTTATTATGGATTTGTATCTTTTTGATTGTTTTTTGGATAGGGAAGAAAATCTGGAATAATTTCAAAAAGAATAATCTCGCGAAATAGGAACACTGTATTTAAGAAATAAGTCTGTATTAATTGGGCTATTATTTTAAATACATGATAAAACTGAAGGGAGTGTTTTGTGTTACGTCATTTTAAATCAAAACAGTTCCTTGCTTTCATAGTCGCAGGAGCAATTGCAGTTATTGTTAATTTCTACAGCAGAATTTTCTATAACTATGAGTTCAGTTTTTCAACATCTATTATCTTAGCATATATTACCGGAATGATTGTATCTTTTACTCTTGGTAGATTATTTGTATTTAAGAACAGTCAGCAAACTTTTTTACGTTCGATTATGTTTTTTATCCTCGTCAATCTAATCGGCATGCTACAAGTTTGGCTCGTTAGTTTGTTCCTTGCCTATCATATCCTGCCTGATTTAGGCATTGAATCATTTACTCTGGAAACAGCACACGGAATTGGCCTGATTTTCCCCACTTTTACAACCTATCTGGGACATAAGTATTTGACTTTTCGAGAACATATTTAATCTATTCAGCGAGTTTTTGCAAAATTGTTTAAAAATTCAGTCAGTCTTTTAACATCTTTTAAACTAATGGCATTGTAAATACTGGCCCTGGCACCCCCAACGCTGCGATGCCCCTCCAAATACAAGAGTCCTGCTTTTTTTGCTGCTAAGAAAAACTCTTCCTCCAAATGAGGGTTTGGAAGTTGAAAAGGAACATTCATCCGTGAACGATATTGAGCTGCTACTGAATTATGATAGAAATTACTTTCATCAATACATGTATAAAGCAATTTGGCTTTGGCCAAACTTCGTTTTTCCATCTCTGCAACCCCACCTTCTTGCTCAACCCAATCACATATAAGTGATGCTACATACCAGGCAAAGGTGGTAGGCGTTGCTAAAAGTGAATGATTTTTATCCTGCATCGCGTAATTAAATACCGCGGGTGTTTCAGGTAAAGCCCGCTCCAGTAAATCACGACGGACAATTACCAAACTCATGCCTGCAATACCAAAATTCTTCTGAGCACATGCATAAATACACCCTAAACGATTAAAATCTACCGGCCTTGAAAAAATATTGGAACTCATATCACTGACTAATACCAGATCACTCACTTGCGGCACATCTGGGAATTCAATCCCACCAATTGTTTCGTTATCAGTGAAATGTAAAAACGCAGCATCTTGTCGTAGATCCCATGTTTCCTCAGGAGGAATAATCTTAAATTGCTGCTCCTTACTACTTGCTGCCAAATGTACTTGAGTGTATTTTTGTGCTTCTTTTATAGCCATACCTGACCAATAACCTGTTTCGACATAATTGACACATCGAAAACCTCGCGTTAAATTCATCGCGATCATTGCGAATTGAATTTGTGCACCACCAGGTAAAAAAAGAACAGCAAAATCATTAGGAACATGAAGCAAACGTCGTACTGACGCTTCCAGCCTCTCTCCTAATTCAGAAAATTGGGGAGTACGATGACCAATCGTTAGGATTGAAACACCTGTATTGTTCCAATTGAATAAATCTCTATTAATAATATCCAATACCTGTACGGGTAGTGTTGCAGGTCCTGCATTGAAATTAATTGGTGTGTACATATTATGTGTCCTTTATCATAAACAGCGCATCAACTACAGTTTTTATTTGAATCTTTTAATTATAGAAAATAATCAATTTATTTCTTGGTTTTCCTACATTCCTAAAGATTTAAATCGATTTTAGAGAGACTGCAATAAATAGGGATTACTGGAGGGACAGTTTCTATTAGATTTAATAATCAGATAATCTTGATTATTTAACGAAGTAAGCAGATTAGTATAAGGTTGCTGATTACTGGTGCATACGTTGACATTACTCACTCCCCCCAACAAGACCCGGCCACTCCAACTTGAAGCCATAATGCAATTAAAAGCGGCTGAAGTTCCAACGTAAAAACATGTGGCAACCTGAGAATTGGATGAATCAACGGATATAGTGACATTAGACAGATCAACAGAATTAGGAGGCGCATTGCCTCCTGTACCCAGAGCAATCGTTCCTGATAGCGTTACTGCGTGTTCACTATTAATTAACGTGACATTATTATTTGAATCATAAGTGAGCACAATATCAGAGTTAGGAACTGTAACCGTGTAGGTAGTTCCAGATGGAACAGAAGGAGGGTTCGGGTTTGGATTTGCATTAGGAACTCCTGAACCTATAGCGGGTAAGCTCGTAGTCGTGTAAGTAGAGTTAAACAATTGACCACTGAGCGCCGGATCATTTTGACTAATATAACTGGCGGATACCAGAGACAAGGTTTCATTATTAGAATTGGTCCAGGTAACAATATGATCCACTTTTTTATATTTAGAATTATTGGTAATTGTCCAGGTGCGGTAAAAAGTTGAATCGAATTCGGTGGTGACATCGGAGCCCGTTGTAATGCCATTATACCCTGCAATAGTGGAGTAATTACGTAATTGCTCCATTTTTTGGTTAAACAATTGCGTTGATAGATAATCTTGATTGGTATTGGCCTTAGCTTTAATGAGATGCACCTCGGTCTTGCTGCCAGCTACCATTCCAAAAATCAATAACGAGGTCACAACCATGGCTTCAACCAATCCCAAGCCTTTCTGTTTGCCAGAGGTTGAGTTGAATTGATGAGTGCTCATCGCTCGCTCCTCAACTATCAAATCCTTAAAAATCTCGCCAAGATCCTGGAACTTTGACAAAAGATCCAACTTTGTTCAATTGATTCAGGACCGTTGCGCTATAAGTAATATTCGGTGAACCAGTAGATGTTATAGAACCCTCTACTACAGCTCCTCCGATTATATCCAATGTTCCCCCCCCACTATTATTCCAATCTCCCATGATATAAACCATACCGTAAATCGTAGTAGTACCATTAGCTTGCAGAGGACCATTAACCACTAAGACAACCGGATTGGTAGGAGAACCTATCGTAGCATTACCCGTGAAAGTAGCAGAACTTGCTCCTGTTTGGTTAATCCAAATAGATTGACTCACAACTCCATGTAAGAGTCCACTGTAATTTGTAGTACTACTATTAGTATAGGTAATATCTGCAGATTGTTGTGCTAAAGTTTTTGTAGTCCCAAAAAAATTACTAAAAAATTGATCTGCGCTCAAGCTGCTTAAACTTGAATCATTGTGCACCACATCAGTTTGCAGACCACCACTATTAGAGCCAGAACTTGCATTTGAGGTTGTACTTGCCGAGCCGCTCAAAATCGTATCCCCTCCACTCCAAATAGTTGTTCCTGTTGTCGTATTGCTAATAGTCAGCGAACCACTTAAATTCACATTATCTTTTACAAGGAGCGGCACGGGTGTAGGCGTTGGTACAAAGGGATAAATCTGCATGATTTGTACGATAGTAGTTGAAGCACTGTTATTATCAGCAGTTCCCCTCGAAGATACTGTAATGCGGTTGAAATTAGTATATACCGGGTTGCTATAAGTGACGGTATAATTGGTATTATTACTAAAAGGAACATTGGTTATCTGAGCGTTGGTGTAGGTATTTATAAAACCATCATTGTTCGAATCAACAAGAATGGCTGTTTTATTAGCTTCAAGATAAGCTAATCCATATTCTAAACCGGCTTCAGCAGCCATAAATGATTGGGATGTGCGATAAAAGTTATTTTCGATTTTTTGATCAAAATCGACTGTTTTACTGGTTAATAGTGCCGTTATTGCAATTCCCAGCAGAATCATCACTGATGTAGCAAGCAGGACATAGCCCCGTTGATGTTTCATGACAATAGACCCTCCTAATTCAGGGCTGAAATTTATCGTTACGTACTCGTATTTCCTGGACAAAAGTTCGGCTCGCCGAAGTGTCAGAAATCAAATTCCCCGTTAAACTAACAGTAACATTTCGTATCGTAAGTGTGCTTACTCCGTTACTTAATGTGAGGACCGTAGGGGTCAGAGTGAACGCTAAATTAGTCACCTGGATCTGACTGGGATCTGTTAAATTGATCCAACTGCCGTTAGTACAATCAAAGAATGAGTCCGTTGATGCCCTTGCTTGTAAGACATTATTCGAGAGCCTAAACCCAAAGCGTTTATCATAGCCAGTTGAATTTAATGAAGGCATAGCTCCATTTGAGTCGGTATCATAGGTGAATAAGATACAACTGCTTATAGGAACCGTAATATCATTAGCAGAGGCAATAAAGGGATTAGTAATAGTTCCGGTTCCTATATCATTAGCGGCGTTTGCAGAATATCCCGCTCGTCGGATTTCGATAACCATCATATTCATTGCAGAACGTAATTGTTGATCAAGTCTATTCACTGCTATGACATTGTAAAAAGAACGCATTAAAGAAATATAAATCGCGATACTGCCTCCCAATAAGAATAAGCCTATGCTAATTCCTATGAGTATTTCGAGCAGGGTATAACCCTTGTGCTGCTTATTCGATATTAAGGACATGTTTGGTATCCTGAAACAGTATTGGAACACACAGTAACCAACCCCATACTGTTGGCATTAATCGTGGCCGATTTATCTGATAAACTAACGGTGATAGAACCAGCAGAAGTAATTGTTCCATGAAATCCGTCAAAAACAATGTAAGGGGCAGAACCTGTGCCTGAAAATCCAGTTATAGAAAGAGCAACCGGATTACCTGAATAATCACTACTTCGTACTATGGTTTGGATGCCATTAACCAAACAACTATTTACTACAGTGCAATCACATGGAGCTGTATCACTAAGCCCATAACACCATGTTGTTGGTCTAAAACTAAGATAAAAAGTATTCTTTGTAGTAAGAGCCTCTGATTGCGCGATTTTTATAAAATTATACAACTCTTCCGTTCCTGTCCTCACACGTTTTTGATTCATAAAATTGGTGTATGCAGGAAAAGCTATCCCCGTGATGATCACGAGTATTATGACGGTAATCAATAACTCGAGAAAACTAAAGCCCATCATTTTATTGGTGCCAATCCTTTGAACGGTCATAAAGAAACTCCATTTACTAACCAATCAATTCAAAATGGGTAATATATATTATTAGTTTTATATTATTAGTTTAGTCTAAGATTAAAGAGGGTAACTAAGGAGAGCCTTTAAAATGGATAATTTCAAGAAAAAAAAGGGATTTTCATTGATTGAATTAGTAATCGCCCTGGCTATCATTGCTATTCTTGTAATGATTAGTATGCCAAGTTACTTTAATTATGTTATGCGTTCTAGACGAACAGAAGGAATTAATACTCTAAACAGCATCCAACTTGCACAAGAAAAATACCGTGGTCAAAACACAACTTATGGTACTTTAGCAAATGTTTGGAACGGAGTAACTACCACAGAAAATGGATACTATGCTTTGGCAGCCACTAATAATACCGCAACGGGGTATACGCTTACTGCAACCGCCCAAGGTGCCCAAGCTAATGACACACAAAATGGTGTTTCGTGTGCCACTTTAACCTTGACTGTTAATGGACTCAATACCACAAGGACGCCACAGGCTTGTTGGTCACAATAAAAGTGAAATGAGACCATACTTATACCCATCATTCCGTTTGTAGGGAATGAGGGTATTGTCATTATGCTCGTTGAAATACAATGGAAATTTGCATTTATCTGGAACAATCTACCCATTACATGCAATTCATTTCATGTCCTATACTTATTGAATAATAACTCTCAACTGTGTGAGATTTAAAATGGAAAACACATGGAAAGATCAGTTGCATAAAAAATTAAGAAAACAATTAGGTACGAAAAAGGGGAAAGAATTTGCTGAAAAATATCTTCCCGCATTATCAATGAGTTATTGTGAACAACACACCATTGAAGAGGCAATAGAAGATCTCTCGCAAATTGATAAACTATCACTAGAAAACCCATTGGCCATTGTTTTTTATGAATCACCACGCGGTGAACATCCTTTACATATTAAACTGTATCGATATGGCGGTTCTATTCCGTTGTCAGATATCTTACCCATGATTGAAAACATGGGATTACGAACTTATACCGAAAGGCCCTATAAAATCGCCATAGAGTCCAATCAATTTATTTGGATTGGTGATTTTAATGTATCTTATTCCTATCCTAATTTACTGACTCTGGATCAAGTAAAAAATAATTTTACTGAAGCCTTGATAAAAATAAATGTCGGTCTTTGTGAAAATGATGGGTTCAACAGATTGGTTTTAGGTGCGGGATTATCTTGGCGTGAAATAATGATCATTCGTGCTTATGCCAAATACATGCAACAAATTGGATTTCGTTTCAGCCAACAGTATATTGAAAAAACCATCGCCAACTATTCCCCTATTGCCAAAAAACTCATTGAACTATTTTGTTTAAAATTTAGTTTGAAACAGAATACCAAAATTAAAAATAAACGGATTGAATTGGAGAAAGAAATTCGAGCCGATATTGATGCGATTACCAGTCTAGATGAGGATTATATTATCCGTTTTTTCTGGTCTTTAATCAAAGCAACACTTCGCACCAATTATTTTCAGTTAGGAGCTGATGGAAACCCCAAAGATTATTTATCATTTAAACTCAATTCTGCCAAAGTTCCTGATTTACCCCCCGGTCAACCCATGTATGAAATATTTGTCTATTCCACACGTTTTGAGGGCATACATCTGCGCAGCGCAAAAGTAGCTCGTGGTGGTATTCGCTGGTCCGATCGTCCCGAGGACTTTCGTACTGAAGTTCTTGGTCTGATGAAAGCTCAAAAAGTAAAAAACTCAGTTATTGTACCCTCTGGAGCAAAAGGAGGTTTTATTTTAAAGAAAGCTGCCAATCTGCTTGATCGAGAGCAAATAAAACATGAGGTCATTGCGTGTTACCAATCATTTATCAGAGGTTTGCTGGATCTTACAGACAATTTTGAGGATGACCTTGTTGTCTCCCCCCTGAATACCATTTGCTATGATGATGCCGATCCCTACCTTGTTGTCGCAGCTGATAAAGGAACAGCCACCTTTTCCGATATTGCCAATGGCATTTCAAAAGAATACAAGTTCTGGCTTGGCGACGCCTTCGCTTCTGGAGGATCTGCGGGCTATGATCATAAAAAAATGGGGATTACAGCGCGTGGAGCCTGGGAGTCCATTAAACGGCATTTTCGTGAAATAGATATTAATATTGAGAAACAAGATTTTACGGTTGTTGGAATTGGCGACATGAGTGGAGACGTATTTGGTAATGGCTTAACCTATACCAATCATTCCCTTTTGCTTGCAGCTTTTGATCATCGCCATATATTTCTTGATCCTAATCCCGACGGTCGTAAATCTTTTGAAGAACGTCAGCGTCTATTTAATTTGCCCACCTCATCTTGGGAAGATTTCAATCCTCGATTAATTTCTAAAGGTGGGGGTATTTATCCACGTTCAAGCAAATCCATTACCATTACCCCCGAAGTAAAAAAAGCACTCGATATTCAAGCTGACTCTTTAACGCCCAATGAACTTATTCAGGAAATATTAAAAGCCCCTGTCGATCTACTATTCAACGGCGGTATTGGTACCTATGTAAAAGCATCCACTGAATCCAATGCTGATGTAGGGGATAAAACAAATGAATTCTTACGTATTAACGGTAATGAGCTGCGCTGCAAAATTGTGGGCGAAGGCGGTAATCTTGGATTTACTCAACTTGGAAGAGTTGAGTTTGCACTTACCGGTGGTCTGATTAATACCGATTCAATTGATAATTCCGCCGGGGTAAATTGCTCAGACCACGAGGTGAATATTAAAATTCTCCTCAATAAAGAAATGAGTCAAGGAAAGCTTACCGAAAAGAAACGCAACCAACTGCTTACAAAAATGACGGAACAAGTTGCTCAACTGGTTTTACAAGATAATTACAACCAAGCGCTGGTATTAAGCTTTTCTGCGATAAACGCACTCGCTTACAGCGGTTTATATCAGGTTTATATTAAGGAATTGGAGAGCATGGTCCATTTAGATAGAACCGTCGAATTTCTTCCAGATGATAAACATCTTTTGGAACGTAAAGCTGCTGGCCAAGGCCTAACGCGTCCAGAGCTCTCGATTATAATGGCCTATACAAAAATTTATATCACGAGTGAATTATTAAAATCTGATTTACCTGATGATCCCTACTTTGCAACCATACTGGAAACTGGTTTCCCAGCAATGTTGATGAAATCCTATGCCAAATCGATGCAGAGGCATCGTTTGCGACGTGAAATAATTTCCACGCAACTCAGTAATCAGATTGTGAATAGTATGGGTATTACCTTTATGTATCGCTTACAAATGGAAACGGGACAATCAGTCGCAGACATTGCACGTGCTTATATTATCGCTGCCAAAGCATATGGGATAGATGAATTACATCAATTAATTGATTCGCTTAATTATAAAGTAACAGTACAAACTCAGTATGAGTTACTTCATCACGTCAGACAATTGATGAATTTGGCAACTCGATGGTTCTTGCACCATAAACGTCTTGCTGGCGGAATTACCAATAATATTGCCCATTACAGTCGATCTATAGCCAAACTTGAACAATCCATTCCCAGTTTAATGGCTGGGGTTACCAAAGAATATCTTGATAAAATTGTCATTCAGTTTGTAGACATTGGTTTGCCCGAACAAGCCGCAAAAAAAATCGCCGCTACTCGTGCTATGTATACCGTATTAAACGTAGTGGAAGTAGCGACACAAAATAAATTTGACTTGGGAAGAACTGCTGAAGTTTATTTTAAAGTAGGCAGCAGATTTAGTTTGGTCTGGTTCCGTGACCAAATTGGTAATGATTCTCGAGAAGGACATTGGAATAGCCTGGCACGCTTATCTTTGCGTGATGAATTGGACAACTTGCAACGTCGCCTCACCATTGTCATTTTAATGAACAATCAAAAAGGACTAAATTCGGAGGAGCTAATTTCCTACTGGTTCTCAAAAAATCCTTTTATTCAACAGCGATGGGAAAAATTGCTGGAAATGTTACTTGGCAGTTCAAGCATTGATTATACGATTTTCTTTGTTGCACTACGTGAATTATCTACCCTAATTGCAGTAGAATAATAAAAAAATAGTTACTATAATCCAAATATCTCTAACCAACGTCCCCAGGCTTATTGGGGGACATTGGTAGAACCCGCTCAGTAATCACAGGTGCAGCAATACTCTCGGAATCTTTTAAAATACCAATTCACGCACATCTTCTCATTTTCGATTAAACGTAAACTCATAGTATTATTATATGCGTTGATGATACTTTGAGGATATTTAATATAATGCGATAAGGAGATCTTATCCATGCATCAATATTGTAGAGTTTTTTCATCCAAAAGATATTTGGTTATCTAATCCAGACTTATGCGCAGCAGCGCAGGCAGCTTATTTAGAAGCAGCGCAAGAAGACGAAGAAATATGCTTCAAAATACATCAGGGCCGCAAAGGACTTTATGAGCAAGGAAATGACCAAGCAGGCCCCTCCCCCCTTATTGGAAGCTGCTCTGCCACATTTTACAAGTTCCTCGCCCAAAAGATAAAAAAGAATAATAAAAAATAGGTTCTTTCAGTTTAATGCCTCGGTTTCCTGCACTAATGCACTCATTAACTCTTTTGCACTCGTGTTTCTGCATAACTGAGCCGATTGACCTGCCCACATGGACATAAAATCGAGATTGTTTTGCTCTTTTGCTTTTTTTCGCATCCCAGTCGTTAAGGTATTTTGAATAGGGTAATCAAGAATATTTGTTTTTTTTGCATTCATGCGCTCGATAAATTGATTGCGTATTCCTCGTGCTAATTTACCAGAGAACGCTCGTGTAAGTACGGTATTATCCTGCTTTTGTGATAGTAAAGCGTGTTTATACACCTCAGGAATCCCTGCTTCCAAACAACTTAAAAATGCAGTTCCCATTTGTATGCCTTCAGCACCTAAACTCAGTGCTGCCGTAATTCCTCTGCCATCCATAATTCCACCAGCAGCAATAATAGGAAGGTCGATTTGATCTACTAGTTGAGGTATCAAGCTAAATAGACCGATCAATCCATCCTCCGCTGGACCTATAAAAGTTCCTCTATGCCCGCCCGCTTCACTTCCTTGAGCAACAATCGCATCGATTCCACATTCTGCAAGTACATGTCCCTCAGCTAAAGTGGTTGCTGTACCCACTAAAATAGTGTGATTTCTTTTAAACTCGGCTATCCATTTCGAATCCAACAAACCAAACGCGTAACTAAAAACAGGGATTTTTTCTTCAATTAAAACGTTTATTTGTTCCTCAAAAGATTGTGCATAAGGTTCTGAAACGGCCTCAATCTCTATATTTAACTCATGGCAAGATTGTTTGATATCAATACACGATTTTCGAATTTGCTCTGCAGAGGCATAATGGTTCTCGGGAATAAAAAGGTTCACTGCAAAGGGTTTATTCGTTAATTTTCGAATTGTTTTGATCGCACTTTTTATTTCCGTTGGAGGCATATATCCCGCACCTAATGAACCTAAACCACCCGCATTGCATACTGCTGCGACTAATTCTGGGGTAGTGGCACCACCTGCCATAGGGGCCTGGATAATTGGAAATTTTAAATCTATTTTTTTAGCCAATCTTGTCTGCCACATAATTGCTCATCCTTTTTTAACTTTTTATTAATCATAGACTTGATGTTTAATGAACACTATAGTGAAGTAAAAATCAACTATGCCAATTTGCTTTTACAACTGCTATTCTAAGTGCTCAATTGCAAAGTTAATACCCCAAAAAACCCATAGAAAGCTAAGGGTCGCTGGAAAATGTTCTGCGTTTTTTTTAGAATGTTATTTTGCATTAAGGAAGATAGATTTTTCTGCTCTCTTCAATTTTTTAATAAACGTCTGGTGCATCAAGTTAGGAGGACGCTATGAAAGCACAAGCAATATCATCTTTTGGTGACTCTTCAATCTTTGAAACGATTGAACTCCCCACTCCCCAAATTAAACCCGGCTATGTGCTCATTCGAGTTGTGGCAACTAGCGTAAATCCTGTCGATTGCAAAGTTCGCTCTGGGAAATACAGCCAAATTTCCCCTCCATTTCCTGCCGTTTTACATAGTGATGTAGCAGGTATTGTTGAACAAGTTGGTGAGTACGTTACTGAGTTTGCTGTAGGTGATGAAGTTTATGGATGTGCAGGGGGATTCCTCAATGAAGCGGGTGCTTTAGCTGAATTTATGCTTGCTGATGCCCGATTAATCGCAAAAAAACCTAAAACATTGAGTATGGTTGAAGCCGCTGCATTACCTCTGGTAGTAATCACCGCCTGGGAAGCATTATTTGAAAAAGTTAAAATTAAATCCGGACAAAAGGTATTAATTCATGCCGGTACTGGAGGAGTTGGACATATTGCGATTCAGCTTGCCAAATGGGCTGGCGCTGAAGTATATGCAACGGTATCTTCTCCAGATAAAGCAGATATAGCAAAATCGCTCGGAGCCAAAGAGACAATTAATTATCGGCTTGAATCTGTGCAAGATTATGTTAATCGACTAACTCATGGCAAAGGGTTTGACATCGTATTTGATACAATCGGTGGAGAGAATCTCGATAAATCATTAGCTGCGGTTGCCTTATATGGAAATGTGATCAGCATTCAAGCTGCTTCGAATCATGATCTTTCACCCTTACATAGTAAATCGGCCAGTTTACATGCAGTATTTATGTTATTGCCATTATTACGTAACATTGAACGTGAACGTCATGGCAAAATTCTAAAAGAGATCGCGACATTAGCGGATGAGGGTTCTTTAAAGCCGCTTATCGATCCCCATCTTTTTTATTTCGAGAATATTGATAAAGCCCATGCATTGCTCGAATCAGGAAAAGCAGTAGGAAAAATTGTAGTCCAGGCTTATTGATACCGTAACCCGGGTGTAGCGCAGCGAACCCCGGGAATCCAACTAACTAAACCCGGTTTCCACTCGCTACACCCAAGCTATACCTCTAACTCATGCTTTATAGGCTGAAGCAAATTCTTATTGTGTTCACAGTAGAGAATAGTACTTGCTATTACCGCGGCAGGCATGGTCAAGAAATTTAAAATGGGTATAAAACTGGTCAGATTTATAGAAAAACCCAATCCAAGTGAACACATTTTATTACGAGAAAGTGTTCTGCGAGCTTCTTTGAAACTAATAAGGTTATTATCCATCGCAAAATCCTGGTATTGGATACTGAGTATCCAGGCATTAAAGATAAACCATAAGAAAGGATAAATAGGCTGGATAAAGGGTACAAAAAATAAAATACCTATAATGAAAAACCGGGGCAGAAAATAGCCAAGAAACTGACCTTGACGCTTTATACTGCGAAGTACGACTTGATAAAATGATAAGGAAGGAATTGCACTTCCAAAAAGCACTTTTTGTGTTTTCTCAGCTAATAATCCGTTAAACGGAGCTGCGATTAGATTAAAAAACACGGTAAAAAGAGACAAAAACATTAAGAAAAAACTCAGGATAAAAATGATAAAAAATATGCTGCTAAGAAAACTGAGCCAAGAAGGCAACTTATCAAGATAATGATAAGCATAAGGCAACACATAATGATATATCAGATAAAATAAACCGGCGAACATTATAAAATTAATTGCTAAAGGTAATAGAACAAAACGTCTCAAGCCTCGAGTAGAAAGATTACGAACCCCTCGAACCAAAAAGCTCATACCGTGAAAAAAATCCCACATTTTTATCCTCAATCAAAATCATCTCGATGCAATATAGCATTACCCACTATGTTTTAGAGAAGCGCAAGAGAATGTATATGACTGAAGCCGAGTGAACTTGCAATGTCTTATAAAATATAGTGGGTAATGCGATACAACGAATCCATAAGAACCATTAATCGTATAGCATAAATCATTTTGTCAAAAGCACATATTTTTTAGGGGCTGTTTACATTTCACGCGCTTGGGCTAAAATTACCTGTTTTTTTGAGTATTGAAGCACAACGTGCACGGGTAAAAAACAAACATCCGGATAGTTTGACCAAGTGAGTAGATCGAAACAGATCCTAATAATAGATACAAAATAATAAATAATTACTCATTAATACCTCATTAGATTTTTACAAAGGGACCTAATTATGCCAACGCAAATACCCAAGCTAATAACTCTAGCAGCACAGAAGCTCGAAAAAACAAATCCTCATCTTTTTTTTACTTTTTACAAGAATAAAAAATTGCCTCCTGAACTGGAAAATCAATATATTAATCCTTCAGTACAAAAGCTCGTGAGCCAAGAGGAGCGAATTTATTTAGCAAATGTAAAAGAACGAAAAGAAACGATTAATGAACGATCTTCAAAACTTAACGACAATTGTTGTTATAGAAAATGCTCAACCCTTGCTTCGATGGCACTGGGTTCTGGAGTTCATCTTGGTATTTATTATATTCTTCGCGCAACCGGAACACCTTATTCAACGACTATGACGTTCCTTGCTACAATACCTGCCACGGTAATAGTTACAGGATGTTTCAGTCCCTGTGCCTCTATTTTATTATCAAAACTTATAGCACATTGCAGCACGCCTAAGGTTCCTGATGGAGTAGTTGATTTAACTGAAGTAGTTACTCAGAAGGAAACTGAAATAGCTGCACAGAAAGAATTAGAACAACAAGCGAAAATGAACTGGCGATAAAATGCACAAATCCGATTCATTTTATAGATTGTTAATCACTTTGTAACAACTTTGTTACAAATTCAGATCATCTTGTTATATCCCTGTTACATTCATTATTTAGACTAGGCAGCAGATAACAATTAAAGAGGGGAATATACGAATGATGCTCAAAAAATTATTGCTGTGTGGGATGTTAGGCGCGGCTACTTTATTTTCCACTGCATCCTTTGCTTTTTATCATACTCATGATTATTATCCACGATTTAAAAATTTCCGCCATCACCATCATCATTCAAGATGGAGAAATGCTCATCGCTGGACACCACCAAGAGATTATATTGTAGTGGAAAATGGTGCACCCTACCCTAGATACCATCAACACTATTGATTATAAAAAAACGTTTTCTTAGGAATGGCCAAATTGGCCCATTCTTAAGAATTAAGAGATAAAATTTTCACTTATAGCCCACTCTTTTTGTTCAGCCTCCACAAAGATCTGCTAAACTTTTCCTAATGATTACGTCAATTATTTTGAGAGCAACATGAAGCTGTTCATGGAAATCGGTATTTTTCTCGTGCTCACAGCCATTGCTATTTATTCTTTTGTGGCAGTGTATGTTATGAAAAATGCGGAAAAAGACGAAAAAAGACAGGCCGATGTTATTTTAGTTCTTGGAGCCAAAGCCTATCGCGATAATGCCTACAACCTTTGCCTCGTGGCCCGCGTAAAACATGCTGTTGATTTATATAAAGAGAACTATGCCCCAAAACTTCTTTTTTCAGGCGGTACAGATATGGAAGATGGCGTCAATGAAGCACAAACCATGAAGAAAATTGCTGTATCCTTGGGTGTACCTGCCAAAGACATTCTGCTTGAATCTGCCTCAACCTCCACATTTGAAAATCTTCTTTTTTCTAAAAAGTTATTACAAGCAAAACAATTAAAATCCATTATCTTAGTAACTGAACCTTTTCATGCCCCCAGAGCCATTCTCGTAGCTCAAAAACTGGGACTTGAAGTATTCAGTTCTCCTGCAGTAACGAGTACATGCTGGATAAAGAACAAATATTCGCGTTACTTTTTCAAAGAACCGCTTGCAATAATTTTTTATAAAATAAAAAATAGGTTATGAGCCTATTTGCTCTTCGTGTTGTGTGATTATTGAACGTTATGATCAACAATATGATTTAGTCAGAAACTTAGTAATGAAAAGGGTTACCCTCAAGGTAACCCTTTATGCTTTTTTGAATTAACTTGATTATTTACTTTTAGTACAAGTCTCTGTTCCAAGTTGATTGTCTGATTGCAAAACCCAATTGGATTGTAATGAACCATCTGGTTTGATTTCTATCATTTGAATACCAATTACGTCTGGTTTCCTTGGATCCCAAAATGAAGAAGCAACCACATTAGTTTGATTTGGATGCATAACACCGGTACCGTAAAGAACTGGATCCCCGTTACTATTATCCCATTCTAAAGTATAAGTATCTCCTGTTTTGGATACTGTAAGAGGATAAGCAGCAGTATTATTTGCCCCATCAACACGTTGACATTGATAATCCCCTAAAAAAGTAGAAGCCCCAGCCTTACCTGTCGAAGCATCACTTGACGCAGGGGTACTTGTAGGAGTGCTTGAGTTGCTTGGCGTACTCGAACTACTACTAGGAGTACTCGGAGTAGTTGTGCTCGCATTATCTGTATCTGCATAAGCTGTTAGAGTGGGTAGGGATAATGCAGTAACTAAGTAAATACTTTTCATTACAGTTTTCATAATAAATTCCTTTTCTCACCTTTATGCGAATAAATCTACTATTGGGTTGACTTAGTACATGTTTCAGTACCACCTTTATCCTTGTTACTTTCTGCAAAAACACCATCCAAAGAACCATCAGGCTTCACAGTAAAAATTTGGATTGTTGTTACAGATGGGGACTTGGGTTGCCAAAATATGTAGCCAATCGCATTATTGACATTTTTATTAAAGATGCCTTTACCAATGTAATATGGAAATACGCTTCCAGTAGGAATACCTGAAATTTTATAAACATCACCATTTTTTTTGAACACTACGGTTTCAGTCCCGTCATTGGGCGTTGTAAAAGGATCGTGATACGAACATTTATATGAGCCAGAAATATCAGATGTATCTGCAGAGTAGATACTGGGTGACACTGCTAAAATACCTAACATGGTTGCTAGGGAAAGTTTATTGATGACACGCATAAGAACTCCTTTTCTTAATAACTTAAAAATTATTTTAAGATACCTAAGCTAATAATAAATATATGTTACGCAAAATGGAAAAGCAAATTTCAAATGGAATAATTTTTATATAAAACAATCGTTTTAATTCGATATAAAAGTTAATTAGATAGATAAGAAGTGTAATCTTCCAAATCTAAGGTTTGCTCCTCATCAAGAAAATTATCTACTTTTTTCAAACGCCCTTGATTGATGGCTAAATTTTCAAAAAATCCCAGCCTGACGGGTTTGCCAAGAATTGCTAACTTTCTTTTTTCAGCAGCTTGGCATTTCGTGTCTCCGGAAAGTGACCATACAGAATATTTGTCGCGCGAATCCTCTTCTCGATTTTTCTTATATTCTTCCAAACAAAACAAACGAGTTGCTGAACGAACTATTTTTGCTTCTTGGCTTGTTAGAATTCGTGCTTGCCGATTAACTACGGACGCAAAGCTTAAGCTTGCAGCAAGAGATTTATCTTTTCGAGTTGCAAAATCTAGCTCTAACAAATCAAATGTTTTTTCTATTAAGTTCTCTTCTGCCTCGCTCTGCTCAAGTCTTCTTTGCTGAACAAAGGGATAAAGCCAACGACTTTGGTTCGTAGCACATAAAAAATCAACACGTGAGGGTGGAATTAAATGAGCGACCTTTTGCAAAGCATCAATGAGCTTAATTGAGCGGGTATCTATGAATTCATCATGTTCATTGAAAAACTTGATGCATTCAATTGTATTTTGGGTTAACCAATTAAAAATTGCCAGCTCGGAACGTCGTTCTTCATCTGTTGTATGGGAACGAAAATAAATCAGGGTTGGTATTAAAGAACATTGTTCAACGGTGCAGTATCTATAAATTAAATAAAGAAGTGTTCTTAACAAAAACATTTCATCTTTTATTTTTGCAATCACCTGAGGCTTTTCTGAAATTGTCCCTACCTCCAATCTTAGGAGAGGATAATCCTGCTCATTGACCTCTTTATAACCTAACAGTCGACTAGCGGAAATAATTACCTGCATGAGTTCGGTTATCATCAAGCGATTCCCTGCTAGATGATTAAAATGATTGCATAACTCTTCATATAAAATAGGATGATGGATGTCAGCTTCTAACAAATTTGCTTTAACCAATGACTTTTGGAATAAAAGCCAATGCGTAACGAGCGTACCAGTTTGCCATTGGTCATAAGGAACATTATTAATAACCCATAACCAGAATTGCTTGATGAGTTCTTTAACAGGAAACATCTCATTCGAATCGACATCTTTTTCGTCCTCGAGTAAGGCAATCATCTCAGTCTTTCTTGAGAGTAATTCAACGATGTCTTTAGGAGCTCCTAATAATTCAATATTACTTTTAAGTTCACCAATTCGTATTTTTAACTCACTGACTTTCATTTTTTACTCCATGTCTGATTGAGTGAAGGCTATACGGGGAAAATTTTATGAAATAACACAAGCAAACTTACACTGACAACTGTTTCAAATTATTGACATTTTATCTAAATATATAACAAAAGATTTATTTTAAATCTATAGCAATATGCTGTTTTTTATTACATAAAACAAGCCACTTTAACTCCTAATGAAGTCAATTTTTCACAAATCTACCGCAACAACTGGTAATTATTCTCCATCAACAATTCCTGGAAGTGCATTATTATGGCAATATAATCAGCCTCTACTATTACATAGACTTTATTGTGGCAAGAAGGATACTTATTCAAAATGTTTGATTTTACCGGAAGTTATACTGATCTATATCAACTGACTATGGCACAAGTTTATTTTCTAAAGGGACACAAAAATCATACTGCCATATTTGATTACTTTTTCAGAAAACTTCCTTTTGATTCCGGATATGCAGTCTTTGCAGGGCTAGACGATTTATTAGAGATATTAAAAACCTATCGTTTTAATGAACATGATCTCGATTTTTTACAAAGTAAAGGAATGCATTCAGATTTTCTCAAATATTTAAAAAGCTTTCGCTTTAATGGAACTGTTTATGCTTCGTCTGAGGGAGATTTGGTTTTCCCTAATTGTCCAATTTTGACCATCGAAGCCAACATGATTGAAGCACAATTGATTGAAACAATACTACTGAATGTATTGAATTTTCAAACACTTATTGCAACAAAAGCAAGTCGCATACGAAACGCTGCAGGTGATTGTACATTAGTTGATTTTGGTTTACGTAGAGCCCAAGGACCTGGGGGGTATTACGCGAGTCGTGCTGCAATTATCGGAGGATTTAATGCGACCAGCAATGTATGTGCAGGACGTGATTATGGGATCCCAGTTTCTGGAACTATGGCCCATTCATTTATCCAAAGTTATGACGATGAATTAGCTGCATTTCGTGATTTTGCTGAGATATGGCCTGAGAATTGCACCCTTCTCGTGGATACGTACAGCACGCTGGACAGTGGCGTACCTAATGCTATTCGCATAGGCAAAGAGATGGAGCAACGTGGTCAACGATTGCAAGCCATTCGTTTAGACAGCGGTGATTTGGTTGAGTTAGCAAAACGATCCCGTCAACTGCTCGATGAGGCAGGATTGCATTATGTTAAAATTGTAGTCTCCAATCAACTCGATGAGACCAGGATAAAAACGCTCCGGACACAAAAAGCCCCTATCGACATTTTTGGTGTAGGCACAAATTTAGTTATTGGCGCCCCCGATGCCGCCTTGGATGGAGTATATAAACTGGCTTTTGCTGATGAAAAACCGAGACTTAAACTTTCTGAATCAATGAGTAAAATTACGTTACCTTATAAAAAACAGGTTTTCAGGCTATTAAATCAAAACACATTTCTAGGTGTTGATGTTATTGGTTTTATGGATGAGACCGATTTTGATGGAGTTTATGCGCCCTTTGCATCTGAAAAATTAATGTCTGTTGTTTCTGAGCAGCAAGAGCCTTTGCTGCAAAAAGTCATGGAAAACGGCAAACAGTTAATACCCTCGAAAACACCGCAACAAATTGCAGAATTTAGCAGGATGCGCTTGAGTCAACTACCCGAAGAATACAAGCGACTTGATAAACCAAATACCTATCAGGTTGGATTAAGCAAACAGCTTAAGATAAAACGCGATGTGTTAATTAACAATATAAAAAATAAACCGAGCAAATGAAAACCTTAATTGTTATTGATGTACAAAATGATTTTATGCCGGGTGGCTCCCTGGCAGTACCCCACGCCGATTCTATTGTTCCAATCATTAATCAAATACTTCCCAAGTTTGAATTGATTGTTGCTACTCAGGATTGGCATCCTTCAGAACATAAGAGTTTTGCCTCCAATTATCCTGGAAAAAAACCGTTTGAAAAAATTATGCGGCATGGAGTAGAGCACGTATTATGGCCTGATCATTGTGTCCAGGGAACCTTGGGCGCAGAATTTTATCCCCAGCTTGAAACAAGGCCAGTAGCAGCTATTTTTCGTAAGGCCATGGATCCTGAAATCGACACTTATAGTGCCTTTTATGATAGCGGCCATAAAAAAAACATCGGCTTGGCGGGTTATCTTAATGCCCAAGGAGCTAAAGAACTTTATTTCTGTGGATTATGCGCCGATATTTGTGTGTATTTCACTATAAAAGATGCATTGGAAGAAGGATTCAAATGCTATTTGATTGAAGATGGTACCCTACCTTTGAACGAAGAGGCTTTTAAAAAAATCAAACTGGAACTTCTAGGGCAAGGCGTCAAATTCGTACGTAGCAGTGACATTGAGTCGTGAAGGGCTTGCTGTTAAACCCTCACCCCTGCCCCTCTCCCTAAAAGGGAGAGGGGGTATATCTACACTTGCGAAGAAACTTGACCAGAAACCAACTGTATCGCTGACTTTATCGCTGCAGAGACCCGCTCTCCTGGCAACACAATTCCTACCAAATTAAGGGGATCTACAGAGGAAATAATTTGTGGTACCTCATCAAGCTCCTCATTTCGCATAGCCCGTAAGGAGTCCACAGCATAAGGTAATGCAAATTGTTCGCCTAAGAATCCGTCAACAAAACGCCCCCCGCGCACCTCACCACGTAATTCGAGACGTCGCAAAAAAATCAATAGATCACGCCAGCGAGGAATATTTTTCTCACGCACGAGCAAATCACGAAATACTACGCCATAGCGCTTCAACAGCATCCAACATGCAGCTTCAACACGTTTTTCATAATCAGCTTGTGCGTGAACATGCAACAAAGACCAACGTCCTGTACTAAGTGGGAATAATGGTCTGCGACGATGTCTACTGCTGCTTTTACGTTTTGTACTAATCAAAGTACGCACATTATCAAAGCTATCTGCGGTGACCATACCTGCTGCAACCAACTCCCATAAACCGTTTTCTACTTCAACTTTTAAATTTCCCGTGCCACGGACAATATCTGCATAAAAGGAGGCACCGTATTTTTGTAAGAATTGATAAATATTACGTGCAGGATGACTCAAGCTATCCACCTCTTCGATATTATCCACAAGTTCATGAGGAGGAATCCAATCGGCTTCTTCTCGGACAAAAAATGTAATCGGTGCATTTCGAGTTGGTGCTATACGCCTTGATTTTGTTCTTTCCTCTTCACTAACCACTATAGAAGGATGAGGAGACATCCGTCCCCATCCCACAAGACCACTCATACACAACTTATCAAGCATTAACAGATCATAATCATGCACGCGTGCAGGAAAAATCTCGGATTCCCAGGCATTTGCAGCGAGTTCAAAACCCTGTAGTTGTTTAATAACCTCCAACAACCCAGCCTCACCGCGCATTTGATTTCCTTTTGCCACATGTTGCCATTTAAGTAACCAAGCCATAAATTGCGCCCGAGTAACGGGTTTTATCTGTTTACGCAAGGATTCTGTAGTATAACGATGGATACGTGCGAGTAAACGACGCTCACACCACTCGATTTCTCCGACATGCTCTGCACGAAAATTCCCGCGTAATATATACCCACTGGCTTCCAGTTTGAGTAAAGCATGCTCCACATCCAAAGAGGAAAGCTGCAAACACTCACTGAGTATATTTTGGGTAATTGGACCTGTATGTAAAAGCCAACCACGTAACGCATTCAGAATACTCTCATCTTGTGAGCTGGGTTTATTCTCAATATCAGCAATTTCGTTAGCAAAAGTTGCTTGTGGGAAAATGCAATGAAAAGTTTTCTTCTTTTCAGCCGGCACATAATAGTTTTTTCCTGCAACTGAAGCTAAAACAGCCCTTCCCTCTTGCTGTAACTCAATAAAATAATGTTCCCATGTAGGCAAAGTAGATTGATACTCAGACAATTGTATTGTTTCAGGAAAAACAATTACCGTCTGTAAGACATCATGTAATTCATCTGCAGAACGAATATCGGGCCAAGCTTGTTCTTGTACTTCAGAAATTGCTTTAGGATCCAGTTTACCCACCTCCTCCAAAAGTGCTTCGGGAAGTACTCGACGCATTTCGACTGCTCGTGAGCGTCGCTCTTCTAAAGGTGCATCATCTAAAAAAGCGTAGGGATTAGCATTTAAAATTTCATGGGAAAATACCGAGGGAACTGGAGTATCCACTGCAAGATACGTAATACGCTTGGACTCAATTGCCTGGATAACCTCAGCAAATCCATCAATATCTAAAGCTTCCTTTAGAATATCTTTCATGGTCTCTTCAATCAGTGGATGCTGGGGCAAGATGACATCACGTCCACCCAAATTATCCTGACATGCCGCCGCATCTGGAAAAACAGCAGCCAATAAATCTTCTGCCAACATCCGTTGAATATTTGGAGGAGTTTTTTTACCGCCCCGAAAACGTAATAGAGATAATGAACGTGAGGCCACTGCACGAAATCGCACACCTAATAAAGGAGATTGCAATACTGCTTGAGTGACTACTTCTTTTAACGTGTTGGTATGCAAAAAATGGAACACATCAGCTAAAGGAAAACTATGTTGTTCTGCCAAAGAAATATTTAACCCATTATCAGTTGCAGCAGCCTGTAATTCAAAATTAAATGATCGACAAAATTTCTTACGTAGAGCCAATCCCCAAGCTTTATTGATACGCGCACCAAAAGGTGCATGAATAATCAGTTGCATACCGCCACTTTCATCAAAAAATCGCTCTGCAATCACTGTTTTTTGGGTCGGGACAGCCCCCAAAATTTGTCGACCTAATCGAACATATTCCAGTAATTGCTCTGCAGCCGAACTATCCAGTCCACAATGACTTATTAACCATTGGATCGCGGTTTTAATTTCAGGATAATGTTTTATATCAACAAGTTGAGGGCATTTTTCTGGTAACAATTCACTTATTTTTTCGCGCATCTGCGAAACCTGTAGTGATAACTCGATGCTGCGTGCCGGTGCTTCTCCTAGCCAAAAAGGTACACTTGGTGGAGCACCATGTGCATCTTCCACAAGTACGCGTCCATTTTCAATGCGGAGTACTTTCCACGAGTTAGTCCCTAATAAAAAAATGTCACCACGATTGCTTTCTACGGCAAAATCTTCATCCAACGTCCCTACCATGGCATTATCAGGCATCGCAATAACAGTAAATAACCCATTATCTGGAATAGCTCCGCCACTTGTAATCGCTGCAAGGCGGCTGCCTCGCCGGGCTTTAATCACATGATTCACCTGATCTCTATGAATATATGCACCATAGCGTCCTCGCGAGCCAGCGATTCCTTCTGATAACATCATAAGAATTTCATCAAACTTTTCCCAAGTTAAATGATGATATGGATAAGCATTTTTAAAATAATTAAAGAGCGATTTTTCTTCCCAATCCTGAGTAGCACATGCGGCCACAATTTGTTGTGCCAAGATATCAAGCGGCTCTTGGGGAATAATGAGTTGATCCAAATCTCCTTGCCGTATTGCATAGACTAATGCTGCACATTCTAATAATTCATCGCGCGTGGTTGCAAAAATACGTCCCTTAGAAATCGCGGCATGCCAGTGCCCCGCCCTCCCAATGCGCTGTAATGCGGTGGCAATAGCACGTGGTGAACCTATTTGGCATACCAGATCAATACTTCCAATATCGATACCCAACTCCAAAGAGGCTGTAGCAACTAATACTTGGAGCGTTCCATTTTTTAATTTTGTTTCTGCCTCGAGTCTTAATTTTCGCGATAAACTACCATGATGCGCTAAAACTTTATGCTCCCCTAAACGTTGCTCTAAATGATGAGCAACCCGTTCTGCCAATTTTCGAGTATTGACAAATACCAACGTAGAACGATGCTCTCGGGCGTAAGCAGCAATTTTTTCATAAATTTCATCCCACATCTCATTGGAAGCAACAGCGGCTAACTCACTGTCTGGCACCACAACGTGTAAATCCAATTGGCGCGCATGGCCTATGTTTACAAGCTTCGCTCTAGTTTTCTTAGCACCCGTTAAAAAATGGGCCACTTTTTCCAAGGGTTTTTGGGTCGCCGATAATCCAATACGAATAAATGGTTTTAAAGCGAGCGCCTCCAAACGTTCAAGAGATAAAGCGAGGTGCGTACCTCGTTTGTTGTTGGCCAAAGCATGAATTTCATCAACAATTACCGTATGAATACTTGCCAAATTGATACGACTTTTTTCAGCAGTTAATAAAATATAAAAAGATTCAGGAGTAGTTATAAGAATATGCGGTGGTTGCTTAAGCATTTTTTGGCGCTCACTGCTGGGGGTATCCCCAGTTCTCACTGCAACCCGAATTTCCTGCATATGCATTCCTCGTTCCCTGGCTAATTCAGTAATTTCTTCGAGCGGTACGAGTAAGTTTTTTTGTACATCGTTACTGAGTGCCTTGAGGGGTGAAACATACAAGACCTCAGTCATATCCTGTAAATTTCCGGATACAGCTTGACGCACCAAACCATCCAAGCATGCTAAAAATGCAGCCAGAGTTTTTCCCGAGCCTGTTGGTGAGGAAATCAGCGTATCGTTCCCCGCCAAAATAAATGGCCATCCTTGCTTCTGTGGCTCAGTAGGTTTTCCTACGTTCTGAATAAACCAATCCTGAACGAGCGGATGGGCCCAAGCAAGGCTCTGATAGTTTGGTGAATTCATAAGAATAATGGTAAATGAGCAAATTCAATACATAGTATAGGCGATATTACTAGAATATAGGATCGCTCATACCTTACTTTTTATCGATTATGTATTACTCAGCATCTATCAGAATTTGCTCAATTTCTTTATTTTTAAATACTGCATGTTGATGCAAGCCTGTCGCAATTACAGCGGGTGCCAACTCTTTCATAGTCTTAATTGCGTCTTCTTTTTGTATTTCTGTACTATTGTGTTGTTCAAGAATCTCTGCATTTGCTAAAAAAGCAGCAATAGTACCTTTTCTTACAATTGTGCCGTTGATGGATGTGTTATCCACTCCATCGGGTAATATATCTTGCGGGCGAATTGAATTATGATTTGACACCTTTTCCTCCTTATTTTTAATGACAAAACTTTCTTGTTATCAGAAACTTAAGGTAAATGCAGTTTCCTCCTCTAATTGAGCGTCGTCCCCCCTGCTTTCCCTTAACTCTTGCATTACGTTCATTTGATTGTCTGCCCATAATGACGATGCAGCATGAATTTCTTTGTGCTCAGAAATAATATTCTCAACATTTTTTTTTGTTTGTTGCACTATATCAAGGGTAGAATCTTTACCCGCCTTCTCTATTACTTCTGTTCCTGCATTTAACGTTTCTTGAGTTCTTTTAAAATTAATCCCCTGTCGCATATACATTTTTAGCATTAAAATCACCCTATTTATTAAATAACAACTGAATTTGGTATTGTTTGATCACAATTAAAACGCAGTGTTTTTATTATTTCAAGGTAAAGAATGATTATTATTGTTTGTGGTACTTCATCCTCAGGGAAATCGACTCTTTGTCTAGAGTTGCAAAGCCGACTTGATGAAGGCTGGCTCAGTTTTAGTACTGATGGGTATTTGGGTATGCTCGGAGATAAATTTGAGGGATTGCATCCTGATAATCCTGAGGTATGTGTCCCTAATGATATTTGTTATGCACGAAAACATACTGATGGAACTTATGAAATTATGCCGGGAGGGCTCTGTTCAAAACTCTATTTAACGATACCTAATGTCTTGAAACTCCTGGCTGAACAAGGATTTAATATTATTGTTGACTCATTTATTACTACCATGGATGAGTTTAATAGCTACAAAAAAACATTAGAACCCTATGGAATTTTATTTGTTTATCTTTATGCCTCCGAAACAGTAATCGCGCAAAGAGAGGAGGCGCGAGGCGACCGATTAAAAGGCTCTGCTCTTCATTGGTTAAAACGATTCGATTTTCAGGATCACTGTGAATTATGTATTAATACTGAACAAATGAATATTCATCAGATTTGTAGTGAGGTTTTTCAAGCTATAGAAACTTGTCTTACGCGGGCTAATACTTAACGATTTTATTACGATTTTTTTACACACATTGCTCTATAAACCTGCGCATGCAAAATATAGAATCAGCTCCTCACGTTCAAAGATGTTTTTATGAGCACTATGAAGAACTATGAAGAACGACGTATCCATATTCCAGGTTTTACTCTTGCCCTAAAAATTTGGCACCCTGAAAAACCGGACCCTATTTTATGTTTGCATGGAAAACTGGATAACGCAGCAAGTTTTGATTTATTAGCTCCGTTAATACCTGATCGACAACTTGTAGCTGTTGATTATCCGGGTACTGGATTTTCAAGTCATTACCCACCAGGAGTCTTACCGCATTGGAAAAATGACGCACTACTTATGTTGCATTTAATCAAAGAACTCAAATGGGAGCATTTTGATATCATTGCGCACTCATTGGGCTCGTTACTGGCAACAACCATAGCAATCATGCAACCGCAACAGGTTAGATCTTTGATTTTTCTAGATATTTTAGGACCAAAAATTAATTTTATAGAACAAGCAAAAGTCAATTTACAACGCGATGCAGCAACTTATTTATCCTATAATCCGCAGCAAAGAACCATGTTTAATGATCGCGTTTCCGCCATTCAGGATCGTATGAAAATTGGTCCGATCAGCTATCAAGCAGCCGAAGCATTGGTATCTCGAGGTGTTGTACAAAGTAAAGAAGGTTGGCATTGGACTTTTGATAAACGTTTACATTGTGTTGGGTCTACGCTTCCTTTTGAAGATGAACTAAGGGCGATGTTTGCAGCAATTGAAACACCTGTATGCCTTATACGGGCAAAACAAGGACTGCTCTATCCAAATGAAATTTTTCAAGAACGTATGAAAACAATAAAAAATTGTGGTCTTTATGAGATTGACGGAGGACATCATGTCCACATGGAAGATCCAATATTAGTGGCAAAAATCATCTCTGATTTTTTATATGATAAGCACTGTTTTTAGCCAGTTAGATGCTATTTTTTCCATGACTATTAATTTGTGATCTAGTTGTGCTAAAATGCCGCGGGCTTCTCTTCTGTTAGAGAAAATTTGATTTTTTTATAATGAAAGTAAGGGGTGGTAAAATGGCGGGATTTTTTGGTTGGACTTGGGGTGAAAAGAAATTTGATCAAGTTACAAATGCACTCAAATCATTTGATAAGCCCGATATTTATGGAACGATTGGGAAGCTAATGATCGAAATCAAACAAGAAAAAGGAAAATCAAAGCACTCTCACGATATTAGAGAGGCATTAGTGCAACTGGAAGCTAAATTAGATGAAGCAAGAGAGAAATTTGACAATGAGACCAATAAAAAAATGACTGTCTTGCAATTTGGGTTGGTCTGTCGAAATTTTGCCGAAGAATGTCGCTCTGCTTTGTATAAGTACGAACCAACATTAATGGCAGCGCCTGGTTGGGGAAATAAGTTCAAAGCATACTTCAAAGCATTTTTAGAAGAATATTTCGGGTTGGTCACCGATTTTGAAGTTACGAAAAGTACACTTGGGCTCGAGAAGAACTTTAGAGATCCATTTAACAAAGCAAAAACTGATCTTATGCCCCCGCAGGATGATTGTGAAGATCCATGTAGCTGCATGCCTGGATTCTAAGTTACCTATTTTCGTGTGACCTGGCTGTTATACAGTCCGATTCTTACTTGTAGCCTGGGGGGCAGCAAAACGTAACCCAGGCTACAAATTCATAACCTCAAAATTCATTTTCAATGAATAAATTTCACCATCCTTATTTTTAATTCTTATCCTCACCAATCAATGCTACTATTGTGATCTCAAATCAAAGAATGTGTATTATGTTCCGCGAGATACCTAAAATAATTTATAGTTTTCTGCTCGGCCATCCCATTTTTCAGGAGCTAGTTTATGAGCCGCATGATTCTGTTTACATCTGGTTTAATAATTATATGGATAGTTGGTTATTTTTTGGTAATAGGAAGCCATGTATTGATTCCTTTTGTGATTGCAGTGTTCATTTGGTATCTTCTTAATACGATAAGTAACATCATTCAACGAATACCCGCGATACCTAATTGGCTAAGTATGATCTGTGCCTTTGCAATACTTGGGGTGTCCTTTTTAATTTTTATCAATATTATTACCAATAATGTCACTAATGTCATAACAGCATCCAATCGCTATCAAGAAAACCTATTAACAATTTTTAACAATATTGATCAAAAATTTCACATTCAAATATTAGCAAGTATGAATAGCATGATCAAAAGTCTAAATTTTCAAACGATTTTTACGAGTGTCTATGGAGTATTCTCAACCCTTGCCAGCTCTACAGTACTCATTTTATTGTATGTTGCCTTTTTATTTGTCGAACAACATTTCTTTCTCAAAAAAATTGATGCGCTGTTTCCCTCTTTGGAAAGTCGTCTTTTAGTAAACAATATCATCAGCCATATCGCGAATAACACACAGACCTATCTGGGAATTAAATCTATTTTGAGCATTATTACTGCACTTTCAAGCTGGATAATCATGAAATGGGTAAGATTAGATTTTGCAGAATTTTGGGCACTCCTTATCTTTTTTCTCAATTTTATTCCCAATATTGGTGCCATTATTGCTATTGCCTTTCCAGCCTCTCTGGCTCTAGTTCAATTCGCTAGTTGGCTTCCTTTTACTGAAATCATTCTGGCTTTAGGAACCATCCAATTTATTGTAGGAAATTTGATTGAACCACGTTTCTTAAGTAATTCATTGAATTTAAGCCCATTAATTATCTTAATTGCATTAGCCGTTTGGGGCGCGATATGGGGCATATTAGGCATGTTTCTCTCAGTACCCATCACCGTCATGATGATGATTATCTTTGCCCACTTTGAAAAGACCAGACCTATAGCGATTCTTTTATCCCAAGACGGAGATATCTTCAAAACTTATGAACTATTGCCTATAGATAACTCACCCGAACAAGATTGGGTTCAATATTAGAGCAGTACTCTAAAAAACGGGTCTATACTTTTAAGTATCTTGAATTAAAAGGGACTTAAAATGGATTTTATTAAAAAGACCATTGAACTGGCCAAAGAGAATGTAAAACAAGGCGGCAGACCTTTTGCTTGTTTAATTGTAGAAAACGGTAAAATCATTGCTGAAGGAACCAATCTGGTTGCCCAAACAAACGACCCTACCGCACATGCAGAAATTGTAGCGATAAGAAAAGCTACCGCAAAACTGCATACCGAACACCTTCATAACTGTGAGTTTTATATTTTAGCCCATCCATGCCCTATGTGTTTGGCTGCGATGTATTATTGCAGTCCGCTAAAAGTAACATTTATTACTTTAAGGGATGATTATAAAAAATATTATATTGATGATCGCAAATATTTTACCTTAGACAATTTTTATGATGAATTTGCTAAGCCTTGGCAAGAAAGAAGTTTACCAATGACCTATCATGCCCATCCTGAAGGAATCAAAGTATATGAGCTTTGGCAAGAACTCAATCAAAAGAAGAACAACGAGTCATAAGATTCAGAGATTCGTGGCCAGGCACGGCGATTGCGTTGTACTGTCTTGCCTATATCCTGCGGCTTGTCCGCAGGACCCAGGTCGATCTCTAGATCCCGCGGACAAACCTAGGGACGTAGGATCCAATCAGACTAACTAAAAATCATTTACTTTGTTTCCCAGAATGCAATATGAGCCCCTGTAGGATCTTTAATAATCGCAAAAAGCCCCATATCTCCAACATGGGTAACTTCTTTAATTTCTTGAGCTCCGTTTTGTTTTGCTTTTGCTAGAGTATCGGCAACATTATTCACCAAAATATAAGCCATCCAATGGGGTGGAATTTCATTTTGTTGATTTTTAGGAATTTGCCATATGCCTGCAAATTCTTTATCGTTGGCTTGAATCAGAGTGTATGTCATTTCACCAGAATGTATTTCTTTAAATTGCCACCCCAGTACTTTGCTATAAAACTCTTTCGCTTTGTTCACATCCGCAGTAGCTAATTCATTCCAACAGAATTGACCCATAGAATTTTGTGACATAATCATTTCCTTATTTTATTAGAGGTGCTTGAATGATAGCTCATAATCACAAAAGATGTTAGAAACTATGAGCTGGAAATAAAAAATATGCCTTCTAAGCAGCTGGTGCAGCTTTAGCGGCTTCTTTTTGAAATTCCTCTAGACCTGGAAGAAGATTTTTGCGGAATGTAAAGAGATTTGCTTCAGTGGATGCAGCAAAAAATCCAGGCTTATAAGGTTTTTCCTCTTTATAATATGCCTCATAGACAGGAGCAACAATATTTTTATCTATCCATTCCATAAATTGATTGAGATAACTACCTGAAGAAAGTTTTGGAAGATCTTCATTAAATCTGTTCGTGAGGTCCTGAACTAAAGTATCCACTTTCCCTTTATTATTCACTGCAACACTTCTTAATTGTTTTTTTGAATCTTCCAGATTGTCCAGACGCAGAGCTTCCTGAGTTTCATGAACGCTTGCTGCCAATTGGTCTATTTCTGCGTTGTGCTCTGTAAATGTTTTCCGTAAATTATCCAATATCGTGAACTTTGCATTTTCTTCTGTGTCTGATAAATATAGTTGTCCTAACTGGAATATTTCTTGATTTATCTTCTGCAAAACTTGCCCCACCATGTCCGCTCTCTTTTGTATAAGCGCACTTTGTTTTTGAAGTGACTCCATTAATTCGCTAAATTCATCAATTTTGTTAAGAGGACTTTTTTGCGGCAGCTCTGAAAGTAATACTTTTATAGTCTCTACATTCTCGCTGCTCTGAAAAGCTAGCATGAGTTGATCATAAGTTTTGTTATACTCTTGGACTTGTTTTTTAAGCCCCGCATTTAGAAGATAAGTTTTCTCCTTATAAATCAAATTTCCTGACTCATTTAAAGTAAGATGTGAGTATTTTGAAAAATCACGTATTAAAGCGCCAAACTCTACTTGCTTTTCAATAAATTGAACAATATTACGATGATTATCTAATAATCGAGTAAAATTTGATCTTATCTTCTGTAAAGACTCTAAATCTATCTCTTTTGAAGAGATTGACTTCGAAGAGAGCTCATCGCGTAAAGTATTAGTTAAGGTCTCATGAAGATGATTATACCTATCAACTCTTTGTTCGGTAATGTCATCTAAAGGATAACTCCTTTCTTGAATCCGTAGAGAGGTTCCATTTACAGTAAACAGGGAAAATCCTGAAAGCTCTTTTTGTATCTCCAAAAGCTCTTGTCTTCGGTTTCTTTGCTCCTCAAGATAAGCATTGATATTATTTTGATTTTCCTCTAACCGGGTAAACCGTTCTTTTATCTTCTGTAAGAATTCGGCATTTAAAGGTTGGGACACCAACGAAAACTCATTAAAAATCTTAGCCAACTGTTCATATTGGTAATTATGCACCACCACCATTTGTTGCGTAGTATAATCCAGAACATAATTAGCACCTTCAAAAGGTAGAGCGTTTTCCTTTAAGATAATTTTCTGTAAATTTGATAACTTTTCTTTTATTTCTAAAAACTCTAGCCTGTTTTTTCTTTGCTCTTCAAGAAACGCAATAATGATTTTTTGATTTTCTTGTAATGCAGCGAACCGCTCTTTTTTATCCCTAAATGAAATTGGATCTACTGAAAATTTTTCGCCATTTAAGTCTTCGGATAATAGTTTATGAGCAAGATTATATTCTTCAACCAATCTTTTAGTTTGAATATCCAGAACATAAGTTCCTCCTTGATATTCTAATGAGTCATTCTGCAAAGTGAATTTAAGAACAGATTTTGAAAGTTTGCTTTTTACCTCTAAAAGATCCAGTCTGTTATTTTTTTTCTCTTTTTTATACGCAACAATATACTGTTCAATTTCAGTTTTACTTTCTCTAAGAGTCTTTAATTCTTGTTTAAAATCAATATTATCAGTATAACTGACCGATTTCTCTCCCGTCTCAAAAGCATCAACAATCTTTGCATGTGCTAAAGTATAATGCTCTATATTTTTTCTAATCGTATCGGAGATATAATAAGACTTGTTATCGTAATCAAAAAATTTTCTTTTTTCTGTTAGGAGTGGAAAATCTTTTTCAAATTGCTCTTTTAATTTCTTAATGTCTCTGCTTGTATTTCTAACATGGCGAACAATAATACAGTCTTCAGGGGAATCGGGTGAGAAACCTAAAGTATAAGTTAATAGTCTATGTAAATACCATTGTGACTTCTCATCATCTATTCCTTGTTCAAAATTATAGTCCAACACTTTTTGGTAATTCTGAAACCGTTGGTAAAACTCATGAGGAGCATTGGTAAATGCTTCATAAAGACTGGTCCTTTTTGCACAAAACTCTAAATCCTCGGCAATTAAATTTTTAATAATGTGCTGATGAGTTACGATAATGCTAGTAACTTGGGCAATATATTTTCTTTTCTCAGCTAATTGAGCAAGTATATTTTGTCGCTCTTTTATAATTTTTTCTCTGGTGTCTAGATCATCATCCCATTGCATTGAGGAAGTAAGTAGTTTTGCTTCATAGTCCGTAGCATTAAAACTTAAATTAACCGATCCTAAATCTGTGGCTAAATCCTTCGTACCTCTATTTGTATTATGATAAACAGAATCAATAATCCCTTTCACAGCAGATAACCCTTGCTGTCGGGTTTTAAGCTCTTTAATCTGTTTCCTAATCTCTGCATCTAATGATTTGGATATCTCTAATTTGTCTTCAATTAGTTTACAGACTTGTTCGAAATCAAATTTTTTCTTATTAATCTCATATACTTTATTAGCCATGTCCGCATATAAGTTGGAAGTTATTCTTCCCCCTTTTAAATTCTCGTAAATTTCGCTTGTTTTCTCCGTAATTTGCTCTATTTCCTCAAGAAGTTTTTGCAAACGTTCCAGATCTGCCCGAATTGCGTTCTGTAAACTAGGATCAATATTTTCTAGTTTAAATTGGATTTCAAAACTGCGTTGTTTTAATCGGGCATAAAGTGAAGCAACAGCGCTTTTGTTTTTTAAAAAAAGAGCACCATGTTTTTGAGGATCAAGTGTAGGGTATAAATCCTCTTCAATAGCAACAAGAGCCGTTTCAATCTGGCCTCTCTCTGCAATTGCTGCTTTCATCAGTTTATTATGATTCTGAAGTAAAATAATGCGCGCACTTCTGGGCATACGCTCTTCAAGACGCTCTTCGATCGCCTTTATTTGCTCCAGTAAATGAACGGTACAACTATTGAATTTCGATACTAAGGCTTTTGCATCTTGATTGATTTCCACACAGCGGTAGGTTTTTTGCTGAGTAGTTACTACTTGGGCCAATGCTTCAGCTTCGTCCGTTAAATGTTTTTCTTCTTTGTACTCCAGATCAGGTGAAAACGATTCAATTATAGGTGTCCGATTTTTTCTTTGTTTCTGTTTCGTTTTGTTATCTTTCATATAAGATACTCTTGTTTATTTGCCCCCACACCGGGTGATTATAAATTACCCACATTAAGTAATTATTAACTAATAATGTAAATTTTTAGAAAA
The DNA here is from genome assembly GCF_977063405.2 of Legionella stuttgartensis. Lineage (NCBI taxonomy): Bacteria > Pseudomonadati > Pseudomonadota > Gammaproteobacteria > Legionellales > Legionellaceae > Legionella > Legionella stuttgartensis. The sequence goes on along the minus strand of NZ_CDRUHA020000011.1, from coordinate 438,075 downwards.
TTTGTTTATAAATTTGAAATATGAAGTTCAGCACTAGATCTATCTAAAAAGAGATTGAATATGCGTGAAAAAGAATTGAAGGAGTACAAAAAATATAATAATGAATACAGGGACAAATAAGGCTAAATTTCCTTTATTAATCGGTTTTGCTCCGCTATTGACGTTGACATTCATACTGTCTGAGTTGGTTGAATCATAAAAAGTATCTTTATCAACAACAATTGCCTGGGGTGGTAATTGTTCTGATTCTGTTCTGATACGATTGTTCTTTTTAACAGCTGTACCTATAGCCAGAAACTCGATAAGACCATTACCTAACTGATACACATAGGTTTTAACCCCTACGACATCATCGGCACCTATGGCCTGCGCTTCGTCATTGATAATTGCTAATGCATTCTCACGTGCATGATAAATCATGCGCGTCAGTTCATTAATTTCACCGCGCACAAATGCTTTTATTGCTGAAGTAATTCCTCCAACCAAACCGAGAGAGTAAACCGATGTACCTAATAATAATTTCACAGGAGCATACCCTAAACGAGCCATATTCCACATCTCAATATTCGTCATATCACTCGTTACGACATCATTATCAACATTGGTTATTAATTGAGGATTTTGAGAAGCGGTGCCTATCATGAGCATTTCATTCACTCCTCCAAACGGCAACACTGTTGTTTTAATACCCAATACCGCATTTGCTTTGTATTGTCGTGCATGATCAATAATACGATTTAAAGCCAGGTGCCTGGTTTTATTAAAAATATCGGAGTACTCCTTGATTTCACCACGTCCTAAAGTTTTTAAACTACCGATTAATCCCCGACCTAACCCCATAGAATAGGCGACATTACCAAAAGAAAAACAAATTGGTTTATAACCCGCATCAAGTTGTGCATATAACTCTTGTCCATCCGCCGAAGTTGAGAATGTTTCCTTATCCGTGTTACTTTCAGCATAAATCACTGAGCCTATTGATAAAAATTCAACATTAGCACCATGTAAAATCAATTGACTTGTAACTCCAGTGATTCCAGTTGCATTTTTGCTTACAGCTTCTTCTAACAAGCGCTTATAAGCAGTTTCTCTTCCTTCCGCAATAAGTGATGTAATCTGGTTTAATTCACCACCTAACATTGCTTTAAAACCCGAGCCAACACTGCCTATAATTCCTAAGGAATGAACACTGTTTCCCACCACAATAACACCCGGAGAATAATTTTTAAGTTGCAAACAAAATAGTTCGTTTCCAGATAATCCTGTGGTTACGGCCATAATCTATTCCTTAAAAATTATCCTTTTATATACATAGTGTAGATGGGATTTTGTCATTGTTATAAGAATGCGCTGCAGCTAACACAAGAGACAGTTGATGTAGACAATATATGATGTAGTAGCAAATTAATTATAGGCAAACTCTAAAGAGGTCTCTGATTGCTCTGAATCAAGATCTAAAATACGATAAACCTCTTGAGGAGTTTCCTCCTTAGGATGGAGTTGTTTTTGATAAGCATCATTTAATCGATACCCTATAAAGATAAGGGTTACCCCCAACGCGACTGGCCAAGAAGCTACGGCCGCAGTAATAAGAAATGCAATTCCCCCAACATTGAATGCCAAGTTTTTCAAAAATTCGAGATAATTTTTGCTGCATTCCTCATTGAGTTTTTTTAGGATTTGCCGATGATGTTCATCGTCCAAGATTGTACCATTTGTCAACTCACGTCGTACTGCAATAGAGGATCTTTGGTACTGTTTATATTCCTCTGAGGTGTTATACAGAGCATTCCCTAGCATACTAAATAAGGCTAGTCCGGCTAAAGCAAGTGGACCGCTACATAACATACTGATTGCAAAACAGGTGGCAATTATATTGGCTCCTACTATGTTAATTGCAAAATAAGTGCATTGAGCCCCCCATTCATCATTGAGTACATCAATTTGACGTTGTATGACTGCTTTTTCGAAGGGGGTTGCATCCTTTAATTGTGCCTGCAATTCGTGCATATGCTCCTGGTATTGGCTGGCTTCAAAAAGCCACTGCGCTAGAAACAATAATGTATCAAACGTAAGGAACACAACCGTGATTAGTGGAACAACAGAATCCGCTATATGAAAAAAGTTATTATAAGTAGTTAACAAACCTACTACCCCCCAAACTAAGTCACTAGCCATGATAAAACCGCGCTTTTCCATTTCTTGTTGCAGTACTTTCTTTGTTGATAATTCCTCACTTATTGCAGACTGGAGAATATGCTTGAGCATCAAGATTAAATTAATCATAAACCGGAACATATAGAGCAAAATACCCAGATCAGTAATGGCTTCACGTGAGTTATTCAGGAAATTAAGACCTTCGATAAAACTGTATTGATTACCAAGAACCTTATTGATCTCTTGAATCAAGTCGGATAAAGAACTCTTTTGCAGATAAATAATTACATAATTTGCAAGACCACGACTGTAGGAAAATTGAGAACGCCTAGTATTTAGTGTACCGATCTTTTGACGTAGCTTGGAAATACTAATGAAGGAGGACAGATAATCTAAAATACTTGTTTGAAATTCCTCTGCAATGTACCCAGGGAAACTATCAATTGATCCTCGCTTGTCTTGTGCAAGATCTATTTTATAAAATGCTTCTATATTTTTTCGAAGTTGTTTTAATTTTTTCAAATCAGAATCAACAAAATCGAGTTGATAGTAAGAAATCAGTAAATCACATAAAAAGTATAAATAATGTACTGTGGCACTCTCTTCGGTCCAAGAAGACTTATTCGATATAATCACTTGATTTAACGATAAGAACTCATCCTTTAATCGATCTAAATGAAACTCGTCTTCTTTAAAGGAAAAATCATTTTGTTTAAATGAATTATTAAAAAAAGTATGCTTTATGAGACCAATATTTGATTTTCCCATAAAAGAACTCTTTGAGATGAATTGTGAAGAATTGCTCAATTGTACTATGGGTCATTAAAAACAGATTAAATCAATACTGTTAATTTTCTGCAAAAAAACAGTTAAAAATAAAGAAATGATCAAAATAAAAATTAAACGGATGATTTAAGTACAAAGCCCCCCTCTTTTTTTTATAAAGACTAATTGATAAACTCACACCCCAAATAATCTATAATCCCGAGAAATAAAGTTGACTTTTGATGCAAATAATTCCTCTGATTCCATTGAAAAAAATTCTTTAGAAAAAGAGACAGTGGTTATTATTATTCCAACGCATAATGAAGCATTGGTCATTCAATCAACAATAGAACAAGTATTTGCATCAGTAGAACAAATTGAGCAACATGATGTGCATGTTTTAATTTTTGATAGCGCCTCTACAGATAACACCAAAAATATTGTTACTTCGTTACAGAATAATTATCCCAAATTACATTTACAAAATGAGCCCACTAAATCTGGCCTTGGGTCTGCGTACTTGCAAGCCATGAACTATGCATTAACTGCTCTGAATGCAGATATTGTTTTTGAGTTTGATGCAGATCTTTCCCACCAACCCAAATATATTCAACCCATGTTAGATATGTTACAAACGTGTGATTGTGTGCTGGGAAGTCGTTACGTCGAGGGAGGGAGTATTCCGGATAATTGGGAATTACATCGCAAATTATTCTCCGTTTTAGGTAATTACGTTGCTCGAGCAGTACTCACACCTAAATATAAGGATTTTACCAGTGGTTTTCGTGCCACTCGCCGGCAGCAACTTTTAAAAATTCTACCTCATCAATTTCTTACAAATCACTATGCATATAAAATGCAGTTGTTGTGGCTTTTACATAAAAATAAAGCAAAAATTCGTGAATATCCCATTGATTTCATCGATCGGAATAAAGGATACAGCAAATTACCTAAAAACAGCATTGTCGACTCGCTGCGTGTCGTTTTTACTTTGCGTTATCATGAAATTAAACGTTATTTAAAAATGTGTCTTGTTGGCTCGTTGGGTATTTTTGTACAATTTATTATCTACAATGTGTTGCGTGAATATTTTCAATTCTCACCTTTTGACGCGTCCCAAATTGCGGTATGCGCAGCAATCATAAATAATTTCGTTTTGAATAGCAAAATTACATTTAGCGTTCAAAAGAAATCACCATGGCCATTGAAAATAAGGCGTTTATTGTTTTTTTCTATTTATTCCATATTTATAATAAACTTACAAAGTTATTGGTTACGCCTAGGAGTTGTTTGTTTTGGCGCCGGCCCCTTACGTGAAAATATAATCATGGGTATCGGCATCGGTTTAATATCTCTTTTAAATTACTATACTTATTCACGTCATATATGGGCAGAAAAATATGTCTCTAGTAATTAAAGATAACAATTGTCACAAGAATGAATCAATCGGGAAATGGATATCCATCAGGGAAAAGAGCACACTATAGGCTTATTTCGTGGGAATTTTTTAGCTCACGAAGCGTTTATCTGTTTTTAACTCTGTATTTTATCATTTTACTCCTGTTAGCACCTATTAATGTATTATCGCTTGATACGTACTATTATTGGGATTGGAGTCGCCACTTGGCATTATCCTACTATGATGGCTCTCCTATGATTGCCTATTTCATTAGGTTAGCAACTTCATTATTCGGAGATAACTTATTTGCATTGAGCTTTATAGGCATTATCTGCATTGCATTAACGAGTGGGATTATTTATAAAAGTGCTCGATTTTTTTTATCCCGCGAAGCGAGTTGTATTGCAATGTTATCGTGGCTATTATCTCCACTGGTCACCTTAGATATTTTAAAACAAACAACCTATGATTCGCCCCTTACTTTATTTTGGTCATTAACTCTGTATTACACTATAAAATTTATTAAAACCAATAAAATAAAAGAACTCTACTTAATAGGGATTAGTGCAGGCTTGATGATGTTATCCAAATATAGCGGCATCGTTTTAATCCTTTCTCTGCTTATTTTTTTAATTTTTAGTACTTATCGCTCAATCTTGAAATCGAAACATTTTTATTTTGCTACGCTTCTAGCCATTATTATTTTTAGTCCAGTGATGCTCTGGAACTATCAAAATCAGTGGCAATCATTTATCTATCAGTTAACTACTCATAAACTTAATTCTGGAGTAAACCCTTTTTATCATACGATAGAAACATTTTTTACCTTATTTGTTCCTTCATTAAATATTATGCTGCTTCCTCCATTTTTAGTACGAAATCAAAAACTGGATGAAAAAAGTGCATTAATTATTAGATTGTGTCGTATCATTTGTATTACTTTTCTCTGTTTTTACTTATATACCGCAAGCCAAGCTGGGATAAGAGAGTTCTGGCTAACGCCTTATCTAATTAGCAGTGTGATTTTATTGGGATATTGGCTGACCACTTTTCCTTATCGTAAATTCGCTATTTTATTGCCTATATTGTACGTACTAATTAGCTTGTTCATTCTCATAGATAACACCTCTAAATTTAATCTTATCAAATCAAAAAAACTTATTTTCTATCATTTAATACAACAATTGAATGCGACAAATCCAAAATTACCCGATACGATTTTTACTTCTGGTTGGTTTGCAGCACGCATGCTCTTTTTTCTCCAAAACAAGCCTATCATCTATACTCTGGGTTGTGGCACTGAGCAAAACCAATATGCATTATGGAATACTGACATTAATAAAAAAATTGCAAATAAGACATTGAAAGAAATAGTGTATATTGATCAGTATGATCGTCAGAATTGCTTGGCACAATATTTTGATCAATGTCAAAAAATACCAACACATATATTTCCTTTTAAGCATAAGGAATATGCACTGAATGTTTATAAATGCCAGAACTTTTAAGAATTCAGTATAGCCTGAGTGAAGGCTCAGCCGAGCAGGTCCGCCTGAGTGCAACGAGAGATAGCCCTCTGTAGCTCTATGTTTCGCTAGAAGATCTCTCGTTGATGATGTAGGGCGTCACAGTTGACTAATCTTTTTTTAACGTATTTAACGAATTATGATACCATCCCTGTTATTAGATCTTGATAAGGACTATCGATGCTTAAATTACTCTTTCTTTTTATTACACTGATTTCTTCAGTATGTTTTGCTGATGAAAAAGAAATTGCCATCACTATAGATGATTTGCCCCTTGTCGCTTCAAGAATGGACACTCCAGGAAATCGCCAACGCTCCACCGAACGTTTTAGCCAAATCGTGCAAACATTCCAAAAATATAAAGTTCCAGTCACGGGATTTGTGATTGCAGGAGCGATTGAAAAAGGGCAATGGGATTTCTTAGAGCAATTCCAGAAAGCAGGCTTTATGTTGGGAAATCATACTTATTCACATTATAACCTGAATCAGATCAGTGCTGATAAATATATTGCTGATGTGGCTCGTGCCGATAAGATTCTTACGCCAATAATGACCCAACCAAAATATTTTCGCTATCCCTATCTCGCAGAAGGCAATAAAGATAAAAAGCAAAAAGTATTTGATTATTTAAAAGAACATAATTACACCATTGCCCCGGTAACCATTGATAGTAAAGATTTTGACTTTAATGAAATGCTTTATAAAGTCCCATTTCGTTCCCGAGAAAAATATGTTCAAAAAATAAAACCACGATATTTAGCTTATATATGGAAACAAACCTTAAGAGCGGAAAAAAATGCTAAGGGTGAAAACAGCAAGCAAATATTATTAATTCATGCCAACCTTCTTAATAGCTATTTATTAGGGGATATTTTAGAAATGTATCAAAAAAATGGATATAAGTTTATTAGCTTAGCTGAGGCGCTGAAAAATCCAGCACCAATCATTAATTTCTCTCCCTCTATGAAAAAAGATACCCTTGGGGAGCAACTGGAAAGCGAATTCTTGAGTTTTCCAAAGCCAAAAGAAAATTATGTAACACCTGAGTAAATTCGTTTACTACCTGGGTGCGGCGAAATGGAGCCCAGGTATTTCTTAAGCAGTCCCCGGGGTCCTCTTCGCTGCACCCAGGTATACAATGTGAACAAGTAAATCAGTACAGGAGATTATATGTTAATAATTGCTATTGTTTTTTTTCTTCTTGCAATAGTGTGTGGCTTTTTTCTTTTTACAGCAATACTACAAGACAGACCTGTAAATAGAACGGTGAGGAATTTACATGCAGTTTTTGCAGCCTTAGGTTTGCTCATCGTCATTGTTCACACGTCTGCATTCATGACAGGTAAAGCGACACTACTTGTCGCGAGCTTAATTCTTTTAATTATTGCTGCATTGGGTGGATTAAGCTTGGTTGCACTTGCTAAGAAAGGAAAACAAATTCCTAAATTGGCAGTACTCGTTCATCCTATAATGGGTCTTGCCGGATTAGTTTCTTTGATATTCTATGTATTACCCTAATTATTCCGGTTCAAACTTATTTTTCAAACGTTCACGAAGCGATTGAAGCAATATTTTTGATGCTTTATCTGGTGATCCTGAATCAAAAGGTGGTTCGGGATCATATTCCAAACCGAGCTGTAAACTTTGCGCTACGTTTTCGTCTGTCAGTTTTGCAGCAAGAAACAAGGCCATATCGATACCCGCTGAAACCCCAGCTGCAGTAATGATTTTTCCATCGGTTACAAAGCGTTTATGCATCGGTATGGCACCCCAATTTTCTAATCGATTCATTACCGCCCAATGCGTGGTTGCCTTCACCCCAGATAAAATTCCTGCAGCACCTAGGATCAAACTTCCAGTACATACTGAGGTAGTCCATAAAGTATGCTCATGAATCTCTTTGATCCATTTAAGGATTTCAGGACATTCACGTAATGCAGTTGCATTACCAGCACCTGGAATCAACACAATATCAGTATGGGAGATATCCGTTAATGCATGCTCAGCAATGAGTGTGAGTCCGGAACAAGTACGTACCGGTCCACTCTTTAAAGCAACCCGTTGCACAATTACTTCTGGCAAACGACTAAGTACCTCATAGGGACCAATAGCGTCCAGAGCGGTCATCCCTTCATAGAATAAGAAAGTAATGTGCAGTGGTTTATGCATCTCTGTTATCCTTTTTTAACAAATTGAGATTTTAATTTCATGGCACCAATTCCATCAATTTTACAATCAATATCATGATCCCCTTCAACCAAACGAATATTTTTTACTTTGGTACCAACTTTTACTACTTGAGACGATCCTTTTATTTTTAAATCTTTGATTACAGTAACCGTATCTCCATCTTGCAGAATCTGACCATTTGCATCTTTAATCACGCGTAGATCATCGTGAATCTGTTCTTCTGCTCCATCTTTTGCCCATTCATAGGAACATTCAGGACAAATTAATTGATTACCATCTTCATAAGTATATTCTGAACTACATTTAGGGCATTGAGGTAGAGAGGACATAGTTTGTTCCATTCAAAAAGAATAATAGTATAGCAAAAACTCGATTAGTCTCCTACAACGGTAATAAGCAGGTGCCGTTCTTGCGCTTGATAGCGATGCTCATAGAGATAAATCCCCTGCCACGTACCTAAAGCTAATTGCCCATTTTGTATAGGTAGGGTTAAGCTGGTTTGAGTTAATACAGTACGAATATGTGCGGGCATATCATCTTGCCCTTCAATCACATGTTTAAAAAGTGGATCCCCATCGGGAATTAATCGAACCAGAAACTGTTCCAAATCCTTGCGAACTTGAGGGTCATAGTTTTCACAAAGCATCAAAGAAGCGCTTGTATGCTTGAGAAATAAATGACATAAGCCTTTTTGGATTGCGGCTTTTGATTGCACAGTCTTTACGTTAGCAGTAATATCCTGAGTACCTCGACCTGAAGTATTAAAGGCTATGGGGAATTGTTCAATTTTCATAAGATTGTCGATTACGTTATTAGTCCATTTACTATCGCAAAATTCACGTTACGATTCAAAGCAAATCATCAGGATCTACCATAGAACCAATAATAGACAGTACTTTATGTCTGGATTTATCTCCTCGTTGCAAGGTTATTTGTCTTATTGGTACTTTAAATATCTCTGCAATATATCTCAAAAGTGCTTTATTAGCGCGACCTTCAATAGGTGGTGTATTTAAGCGAATTTTAAGCTCACCCTCATGAAGACCGACAATCTCTGTTTTTTTTGCACCTGGCTGAACATATAAACGAAGGGTTAACCCTTCAGCATCGTGTTGATACCACACTTATCCCATCACCCTTTGGCGTTTTAAATAACCCAAGTTAAAGGATTTATTAATGGGTTACAAGATAAATTAGCTTAGAGAAGATCAGATCCTGGGCTACAGCTTCGCATTCACCCAGATGATCCAATTGATTTAGTTAGTAAGACTAATAGAAGACGCTACTTGTTCCATACTACTATAATTTTTTCCAAGTAATCGGATATCACTCTCTAACATACGTCGATTAGCTTCCTCCATCTCCTTTTGAGCATCTTGCATTTTACGTGTATTAGAAAAGAACGAATCGACCGTACTTGCAATGCTTATTTGGTTTTTCCCAATTTGAGATTGAAACCATGATGTAACACGAGGAGCAGGACACTCTTTAGTGATTAGGCGCACGGGAAGTTTGCCATCGCTTAATGGTTGAGCCAAGTTATCCCCTGCTTTTTCTAAACGCTCCAATAAAGAAGGATCATTTGTTTTAATTGCATGGCGTATAGTCGCGTCACGAATGATTGTCAGCATTTTTGTGTATTTTTCAACCTTCTCTTGTGCTGCACCTTCTACGAGCTTCTTGGCGGCTGTATAAGCTAAATTCTCACCATCAAAAATAATGTGAGGATCTTTTGCAAATATTTCTAAAATTTCTGGACGACCTGTGGATAAAATAACACTCATAGTCGTTTTAGTGGCTTTAGGATTTTCAAAGCTAAGATCAGGGTGTTGTGCAATAAACTCTATCAAATCTAACGGAGGTGTTAAGAGAAGAACGACTCGCATCAGAAGACTTCTTCCACTGGTATTTACTGCATTGATTAACTCTGGATGATCATTAATCAAATTTTTAACTTGTTCATATTCTTTTTTAGTTACAGCTTGCCATAGTGCTTCTTCATGTGGCGTCATTTTTCTCTCCCTTTTATAAAAAATTAGACACATTATAGCAAAAAAGAGGCATGCTGTGGTATAAAATTTCAATTATGATACAAAAATCATTTACATTCCCACACCACTTTGTGGGCTATTTTTGAGCTGAAACATAGAGGCAAGGTTATCTTTTACTTGATTTAATGGTTCATAATCAATGCCTAAATTACATGCCTCACAAATTTTTTGAATGTGGGATGGGCTTCCTTTATCAAAGCCAATGGATTTTACATCTTCAATGAGATTTTCGATTCTTTTTATTTTTTCTGCGATTTCTGGTTCGGCTTCTTCATTCAATTCACTTAAAACAATGGATAACTCTTCGATCATTGATTCATAATTACGCTGTTTTTCCGGATCAAACTCAATGAGCTCAGTACCATCCCTGATGGTATTCATAAAGAATCGATATCGTTGAACGTGTACTGAATTACGTGGTTCTTCACTAGGAATAACTTCAGACCCCTCTTTTTTAGGACTGGCAAGTTCAATAACAGACGTATTTGGTTTCGTATCAATATTTTGCGCATCTGGAATAGGAACACTATGAGGTTTTTCATCAAGGCTATCCTTAGACGCTCCATTCATCACCTCAACAGTAGAGCTGCTCGATTTTAGGTCAACGTCTCGCTCAGTAGACATAAAAGGAATGGAAGTATGTTCATTAAGGACCGTAGAATCATGCGGTTCTTCACTCATGGGCTCAACAGTAAGGGTACTTGATTTCAGGTCAAGGTCTTGCTCTTCAGGTATGGAAGCAGAGTGGATTTCATTGAGTACTAGAGAATCAAGCGATTCTTCACTCACAGGTTCAACAACCGGTATACTTGATTTCAAATCCAAATTTTGTTCTTCAAATTCAAGGTTAGTAGGCATTTGAGGAGATGTTTTGGAATCCACATTGAGAGATTCTGGAGCTATAGAAGAATTTTTTGGAGTTAAGATAAACATTGTTTTTATTAAATTTACATTAACATCAAAACGTTTTTTTGCATCTTCTGCTAATATTGGTTCAACAATACTCACTATATTTTCTAATTCTTGATTACATTTATTTAATAAAATCTGAGTAGAATCATAATCTTTAACTGTTTTTAATTCTTCTTTATATTTTTCTAATTGCATAACGCTCATATCAAGTTTGTTAATCTGCTCCTCATTCAATTCATGAACAGGACATTTTTTTAATTCCTCTATGATTAAACTCAAACTACTATCTACATCCTCTAAAGCATGAACACGTGCAGTTTCATAATGAACAGTAAGCTCCTCCATCGCCTGTTTCCATTCGCTTTGAATCGCTTGACTTTCCTTCTGAAAATTCATGGTAATTGTTTGGTGTTCTTCATAAATCTTTTGTAATTGTGGTGACTCATGACGAACTTCTTCAAAAAATGCTTCCAGAGCTCCTTGCGCTTCTTTAAATTTTTCTTCTTTGATTTGATGCTGTTTTTCAAGAACCTGTATTTCTAAAGGAGCTTCTCCATCTACTGAAGTTATCTCCAGACATTGTGCATCCATTTCCTCTTTTATTACTACTAACTTCTTATAAAGTGATAGCGCTTTTTGTTTTGTTTCTTCATTAATATTTTCATCTTTATTAATTATATTTAAGGTCTCTCGCATTAGTTTAAGATGTTGCTCATAAGATGTATCGATTTGTTTTATTTGCTTTCCATGGTAGATATGAGTAATTCGTTTCATTTCATCTTCATAATATCGATACAACTCCATATTAGTTAAACCATAAAGCGATTTTTCCCATTCAGAAGTGGGGGGTGGAAATGATTTATGTGTTTCAGTTTGTGGTGTTGATGATTCTTTTTTTCGGGGAACAAACACAAAATCCTGTAGCTGTGCTGCTGCAGCCTGAGCTTGTTCTTTTTCTATTTCCTCAAGCAAGGCAATTTCTATTGCCAATAAATCTTTATCTTCAAAAAGCGAGCGGATAATATCAAACTGGCCAGTCACCGTAAGAAAAAAGAGTAAATTGTGCTCACACAAATGAATAAATTCACTTAAAAATTGTTCATTTTGACGAATCACATCATTTTTATTTTTGATCGAATTTAGCCTTCTAAGCCATTCTAAATAAGAAATTAAAAGAGGGTAGGTTGCTTCAGATAACTCACGTTGTTTTAAGATGGCATCGCTGGGATCGCCCATTACACGCTTTAAATGCTCATCTGGTGATATATGAAGAATTCCCATCAGTGATTACCCGCTTTATTGCTCATATTTCAATAAAGTATAGTATTTTTTATTCTATACGATCTAATTATGGGCAATCGAGTAATGGTTTTCCAATTTTAAAGAGGAATAAATCGAGCAAATCTGTGTTCAATGCCGTACATTTTTAGGTAGATAATTCATCACGCAGTAGCTCAAACATTTTGCATTGGTAATCTCAAGGTCACGAAAATAGGTTATTTCTTTTAAATAAAAATCGAACGTCTCTTGAATTGCTTCAAAATAACCTTTAATGACAACTGAATAACGCATTTTTTCGGTGTAGTGCATTTCGAGTAATTTAGAATATAAAAAAGTAACTTCATAAGCACATTGTGTATGCGCCATTAGAGAAACATCAAAACAATTTGCTTCAAGTAATTTAGCTTTCAGCCTATTTATATTGGTAAGAATGTTGGAAATGTAGAAATTAATTTTCTCTATCTTTTCTTTATAAACATCACCTACTACCTCCGGAATTGAATGGACCATATCACGTAAGAAATTTAAATCTGCAATATAATTCCCTAACACATTACTTTTCTTCATTTCTATAAATCTTGCTTGCCATTCAACTAAGTGCAGCACAATACGCTTATAGGCAATGAGTTCCTTTTCTTTAGAATGATCTTCTGTAGGAAATTGGTTGCTGGTTTTTATATGCTCGATATGTCCCATCACCATAAAACATGCATTTTTTATATCTTCAAAAGTTAATGACTCAAAATTACTTGTTTCGATTTTTTCGCTTATAGTATCAATAACTTTTATTACATCTTGAGATAACATTGCCATTCCAAAATTTCAACATCACCTAAACTTGAGTATAGTTCAATATTTAAACAAAAAAGACAATTTTGTTCGGAAGATTACTTATTTTTAATACGTAGTTGAATCAGCTTTATAATTGGGAAGCGCGGTTTCCCGCGCTACAGGTAATTACATGACCAATGTTACTGATTCAAGTTTTGTGTCAGGAATATCAATAGGTACACGTGATGGTAATACATTAGATTTTGGAATCTCTCGGCGAGACGGTTTAGCTGCTTCTTTCGCTTTAACAGCCATTAGTTCATTTTCAAATTTAAAAAGCTCTGCTACATCGGTAATTCGCAGGGCATAAATCCCTTCTTTTTTCTCTTCCTCATCAATTTTCTCATACAAGAATGCAACTTGTTGTTGCAGCGACTCAGCTTGCTCTCCCATTTGTTGACGTAACTGGTCGAGTTGACCCGCTAATGCATTCTGTTTTTTTTCAATATCCAGACGAAATGCATCATTCAAATGTCTTACAGGTCTTCCCATCAATTCATCAAACTCCAGACGCCAATCTTCCATATTTTCGGGGGTAAATACGTAAGCATAAATATTACCCCATAAAGTTTTGGGCTTCATCCCCTCTACGATTCGTTCATGCAAGTCCCTGAATCCGATTCTTAGCATTATATTTTCAATTTGTTCAATTTTTTCTTCCTCTAAATCAGGAAAATCAAATGTTTTGATTAACTCTCTGTCACGAAAATGCTTGCGAACTGGTTCAGGAAAAGAATCCAAATTTTCCGGCATTTTCTCAGCGATCAATCCTTTTAAACCAAGAATTTCTTTGACCTGCTCCTGAAATTGCTCAGGAAACTTAGCCACATTTTCCTGAGTTTGTTCTTTCCATTTAAGTAGCGGTACGTATTCTTTAATCAATTGATCTAAAGCCCTCATCTTTTCTTGAGTTTGCATTAAACTTTTTTCTAAAGAATCTTGTTGCTCCCTTAAATCCTGAGTACGTGAATTATAATGAGTAAAATGTTGCAATAGTGGATGAAAACCGGTGCCTTCAATCACCAAATCAAAATAATCGCTAAAGCCATTACTCCCCTCCTTGAGCTTAACCTCGCGGACACTAAACCCGTTTAGTCCATTAAGTTTTTCTTGGAGATTTTCAGCCTTACATCTCAAATACTTACTTGTATTAAGTAATTCTTTATGTTCCTGGCTTAATGATTCACAAAGATGTCGCACCTCTCCTCGTAGTCGAGCTAGAGGTCCCTGCAATTTAGAATTTTTTCTAGCGAGCTCTTCCATTTTATTCGAGAGGACAAAGTACATCTCATGAAAAGCATAGATCGAATTGCTCTCGGCTCGTATTGCATTTAATGTATTCTTGATTGAAATCCAATCTCTGTTTTTCTGTAAACCTATTTCCGCCTCTTCTATGGCTTGGATCGCAGAATTCAATTTTCCTTTTGTTACTGCACAAATAGACTCTTCTTTACAATCATGGATGAAATCAGCGTCTAGTTTATTTCTCTTTGTGCCAATAGCTGTTAGTCCATCAAGGGTAGCTAATGTTTCTTTAATTAGAGTGCGTGTATTCTTATGTCCCCAGGGAAATATCCATAAATCTTCAAGTTTCGCTTCATGCTCTGCCAATACTCGATACAAATTCTTCATTGCACTTTGTTGCGAAAGAATTTTTTCTTCTTCGTCTAGTGTATCATCTTCGTTTAGTTTATTGGCTTCACCTAACAAATTTGCAGCGTTTAATATGTCTCTAGCTGCATCCGTTACAGCGGTACGCTCAAGCAAATATCCTAAACCACGATGTTTATCGCTAGCCCAGGAAAGACTGGTTTGCAACTCATCAACCAGTTCGGCTATTACTCCATCAAAATAAACTGCTTTTAAATCCCCCAGCTCGCTTGGCGCTTCAAGGCCAGCTTCTTTATATACCC
This sequence comes from Legionella stuttgartensis, assembly GCF_977063405.2. Classification (NCBI taxonomy): domain Bacteria; kingdom Pseudomonadati; phylum Pseudomonadota; class Gammaproteobacteria; order Legionellales; family Legionellaceae; genus Legionella; species Legionella stuttgartensis. The sequence goes on along the minus strand of NZ_CDRUHA020000011.1, from coordinate 423,050 downwards.
GGAACAACTCTTGAATTACTGGTTGCATAGCGTATTTATCAGTAAATCGATCTTCAGGCAATCTATTGGCATACTCCAATAAGTGATCAATGAGATTATCTAAATTTCTTGCATCCTTCACTTGTTGAACCAATAGGGATCGCACAATGCTCTTTAAATGAGGATTATTTTCTATAAGACCACTAATGTCCTTAACAAATAATTTCACTTGGCTTGTAGCAAAAGCTTCACGATAGCTTTCTAAATTACTATCAGCAAATCGTAACATTGCTCCGTTTATATCTAATCCGGATTCAACATAACGACGTGTTTTTTTCTTCTGAGCAAGCATTTCTTTCTTGCTTGTACGTAGAGCCAATCGATTAACTTTTAATTGTTCATCTAAGGAGACCTCATCCAGATACTGACAACGTAATGCATTAATTGAACCCTCTACTAGAAAAGTCTCAGCTTTTTCTTTAAGAAGCGCCCGATGCTGATCCCAAACATAGCGTGCAGCGACTTCATAATCGGCTAGTGATTTATCTAATGCAATAGTCTGTAACTTCTTATTTGCAGTATGGCGAATATATGGATTAGGATATTTTTTTTGTGGTTTAGAATTTTCTAGACATTCATCCCAATGTTCACTCAAGGAACGAATCAAATCTTCTCTTTGTAGTACTAAGCCTGCATCTAGTGTGCGCCACTCGGTTTTTGGATAGACAAGATGTAAAAACTCTTTCCAATCTTGGAATTGTTGCAGAACAACTTGTTGTATATTACTTACTGTTTGCATGTAATGACGGGTAACAGCAACTTCCTCATTTTGCTGACGTTGCAATTCTGCTAAAGAAGCAAGTAGTTCTTTCCGTTCACTTTGGGTCTTGTAGAACCCAGATTGTAAAACGGATGCACCTTGTGTTTTATAGAGTACAACGTAATTAGCTGGCCTATCTTTTCCACCAAGACACCGTGTGACACGTTGTGCTGCACGAACATCCAAATATGTTTGAATCCCTAAAAATCCCTTCGGATGTTGTGTCTTAAAATGAGCATCTTGTGCTAGTGTTGCAGTAGTAATCGTTATGGTATTTTGTTTTCCAGACTGATTGTTAATCCATTTTTTTCGTTCATCTACTGATTCAGTACCCGTAAATGCTGCAATATGGCTTTCCCTGAATCGTGTTTTTAGTTCTTCTTCAAGAAGTTTGACTTCATTAACATCTTTCGCAAATAGGACAATAGGTTGCCCGTCTTGTGCTTGATTAATCGCTGCTGTTATAACGCGTACATGAGCGTTTTTATTTGCAATAACTGTTGTAGCCAGTTCCTCACGTTTAATTCTTCTATGCGATGATATTGTACATGCGATATCCATATCGAACTTATTGCATAGTTCAACTAACCTCTCTTTTCGACCTAAAGTATTCGAGAGGCTAATAATCCGCCCCGGTTTTTTATAGTGATCAATAAAATCCATGGTTGAAACAGAATCAATACAATGCATCTCAGGCTCAATAACGAATTCCCAATCAGGGTATTTCTTTTGTAATCGAGCATGCAGAAATTGATGCACCATAAAGCTTAACTCATCTTGAGAGGCTTTTTGATTTAAGGGAATGGCTGCATGACGTGTTGTTTTAGACGGTGGAATAATAAAATCTACCCCTTCAACGAAACGTCGCGCCTCTATAGCGGCATTAATCCATAGACTAAATTTCTTATCAGGTAAGGCGTTTAACTGCGCTTTATGCGAACCTGTTGGTGCATGCCGGTCCAAAAGCTCTTTTAACTGGGTTATATCCCGAGTTTCGCTCCAGCCTTTGTCGAGAATTCTAAATCCTTTGTGATTAATGAATTCATTAATTAAAGGATAAACCCAGGCATAAGAACTATCCTCATCATTTCCATCTCCCTTAAGAGCGAGATTAAACAAAGTCTTTTCATCTAATTCAGAGAAATCAGCTCCATAAAGAATTAGATTACTCGATAGAGGATGACCATCCTTATACGCTGTCATGTCTTCATTTTCGAGCCTGGCCCGAGAACTATATGCAGCCAGATCACCTATAGTAGAATAATTTATCCCACCAACCTGATAAGTTCCTTTCGGTGAACCCACCTCAACACGCCTGAAATGAATACCTAGAGAAGCAAAAAAATCTTCATCATGTTGAGAACTCTGAATCATCAAATCGCGATTGGGGGCACATACATCAACAGATCCACCATCAGCTTCAACCCATTGCATTACAGAAAACAGTGCAGTGGCAATGCTACCTTCGTCCGTATTGAGCTCCATCAGCATATTGTTTTGCTGATTTTTTATTGCCATTAAAACGGCAATGAGCTGTGTGGTATCAACAAATTTACCTGTAGCCCGGAAATACTGTTCTCGTAGCACAGCAAGCAATCTCAACTGATTTTTTAGTTTATCGTGGGCATCCAGATGCGGTGCTCTTATTTCGGCAATCAGTGTATCTGATAATTCACGAAGTTGCGCACGACTGACTTGCGTTAAATCATGGTGGTTTTTAATTTGGTATGTTGTTGGTCTTCCTACTGCATTGATATAGATAATTTGTTGAGCTAAATCATATTGATCCTGACTACTTAACGCGGTTCCTTCAACAATATTTTTAATATCAGCAATAACTTGAGCAACGCTTGCGGTCTCAAATTGCTCCTTCAGAACTTGGTCTGCATGTTTTATAATAACATCAAATGCATTTTTTTGTGGGGCACGTCCCGATTTAGGGTCCTTATCAAATGCATCAACATAATCCCTAAGATCGTTAACATATCCATTTAGCACATTAATAAACGGCTCCATCTCTGGATAAGGAGGATAAGTAAATAATCCCGCAAGTTCTGAAAGGTTCAACGGATTTAACTCCAGTCCTGCTTGAACCGCCAACAAGCGATGAAGATTTGCATCCGTTGTATGCTTACCCAACACAAGTAATATTTTAGCCCAATTACTTAAATCAGAATTATTAGTACCTTCTAACGTGCAGACTAAGTTATAGTAACGACTTAATTCATCCTCATCGCATTTAGTGCATGATTGCATTAATAAAGTAAGCAATGGGACTAGTGAACGCACCTCTGCCTTCGACTGAATAACCGATACGGTTTTATTAATAACTTTATTTAGTAAGTTCTCATCAACTTTCGGACCTGCTTTTTTTATTCCATTGATTAACGCATGGAGCAAATTTTCTGAAAGTTGTTTGTCCACACCTTCTAAAGATTTCAATTCAATCATGTTTTTTAATGGAAATAAGGATTGCTGAGTTAAATTATGACTAAATGAACAACGCAATAGGATTTCATATGCCTCTTCCCCAAGCATTTCTCGGTATTTTGTTAAATAAGTAACCTCGCTCAAAGCATTTTGTAGCTGGTCTGTTGAGAAATCCGGTGTTTCTTTTAATATCTTGCATAAAATGGCTAAGGGGGACGCCACTGTACAAGTTTTTACTTGACTTAAATCATCCAGTAAATTCTTTATCTGAACTACTGTTTGAGAATTTTTTCCAAGTACTGTGGACTTAATTACATTTGTTAATAATGGAATAGAGCGGTGAAACTCAATGTTATTTTGGTTTTTAATGCGAATTAATGAATTAATTAATCCATTCACTGCATTTAATTGCTCTTCCAATTTCAACAAGGCTTCATCAATAGGTAGATCAGTATCTAATTCTTTAACCTGCTTAAATAAAATACGGTCAAAATCTTTATTTGATGTTTGTAATGTATTTATAGCGGTTCTTAAACTGGCTTGGCAACCAGCGTCTATTCTGGGTCTCAGTACTGCCAGGAAGGATTTCTGTGTAAAAAACTCGTTGCCCAAAACCTGATCCATTTGTTTTCTTTCTTCTGGAAATCCAGATAAAGTCCAAAAAAACCACCTACTGCTTAACAAATTCTTTGCGTCTTGTTCTTCCTCAGCCAAAGCCTCGTGCACTCTTCGGGCATTCACGGGACGTTGTCTCAAATACCACAAAACAGATTGATGGGAGCCTATCCAGGATTCCAAATATCCCTCGAGTTTTTCTGGAAAATCTTCAAACTTACTTTGGATTTTCCAATCATCATAAGTTTGTTCAAGCACGCTAAAGAGGTTAATTTCTGTTTCGGTAATCCCATCTTTTCCTATTTTTACCTCAGGCAATTCAGCACGAACCATAGCAAGAAGCGCTTTATTTTGATTTTCAACGCTAGCAAAGGTATCTAATTCCTTTTCTGCCTCGGTAACTGAGTTAACAATTTTTATAAGTTGCTCAAGAGAAGGCAAACGATAAGAAGCCTCTATATTAATATCAGTGAGAATTGCTAATAACTGTTCTCTACGCTCAGCCCGCATAGCATTTATGGCTTCTGCCAATGCTTTTATTTTTATTTCAAATTCACTTTCGTCTTGTTCATGTTGTGATGCTTTGGTTACTTCATCACTTACCAAAGAGAGGAGCACCAAAAACGGAGATAATGACTCAGTTTGATCATGAAAAAGCTCAGATAAAGAAGTGGCTAATTTAGAAGGAAGAACTAAATGTTGAAGCAATGAAGAAAAAGGAAATTTCTGAATGGGGACCGTTTGAGCCTGTTCTATACCCGAACGCAGTTCGTAATTGTTGATAATAGATGAAGCCGCATCACCATGTTGTATCATGAGACTCAAGGCCAGAGAACATGCTTCATAAAAATCACTCTGGTCTTGTTGTGAGATTGGGACGTTCGTTTTTTGCATGAGCGACAAGAAATCAATAAGTCTTATTAACTCATTAATGCTAGGCATTAACTCCCAACTTGAATACCTTAGAGCAGTTAAAAAAACAGGAAGCACCTTTGATAACTGGTCACTCATGTGCTCATCAAAACGATTGGCTATGGCCGTAAACCTGTTAAGCAAACATGTAAAGCTGGTATAAGGGTCTTCTGTTTTAGTACATGCCTGCTCCCCCGTAGTCATCAACGCAGCGATATTGAGTAATAATACTTTATTGTCGACACTCCACTTTGAATTGTTACTAATTTCCCGCTCAATCTTTTGATATACATCCAGACTATATGCCCACTCTTGCGTGCCAATAAAACGATAGAAACGAGTTACAACCTCCTCGTAGGGAAGGTTCATGGGGCATAACCATATACCCAGCTCCTCCGGCATTGTAGGGGTTGAATAATCAAGAGTTTCTGCATCAACATTGGATTTTAAATTCATTTGCCTTGATACCAGTTTGTAATTGTTATTACGACTGGCATGATAGGCTCCATTAAGATCTAATCCATCTAAATAAGTCAACTGCTCTTCTGGATCACTGCTGTTATTTATAATGAACAATAAGCGATCTAATGTGGGCTTCATAGGACCGATATTTTCTAATGTACAGGAGAATGGCAAGGTCAGATTTTTCTTCTCCAGTTCCCCAAGAAAATAATTATAAGCTTCAAATAAATCATTAAATTCAGTATGAACACTTGTTGCTTTATGTTGAGAAACCAAAGCAATCCACCATATTTTCTGTTCAGGGCTTAATTCACTCAACTTTTTAAGATTTGCCAAACCTTGGGATGACATTAATGCAAGATAGTTTTCGGGTTGATCAAGAAATAACTTATCAAAGTCTTGAAACAACTCCTTATCATGTAATTCCTTAAGATGTTGCAATAAAAGTAAAACGCCATCAGTTCCAGTATGAATTAACACTTGAGCCAGACCTTTATAATTAAGATCAGCTAAAGGTACTATCTGGAGTAGTCGTTTTATCTTCTTTAATTTTGGTGCATCAGGTTCTGTCACGTCAGACAAAAATAAAATAAAAGCCTCTTGCCGTTGTTCCGGCGAGCTGCTTTCACTCAGTAAATCATTAAACTCTTTTCTATAACGAGCTCGGTCTTCCAAGTCATTTTTCAAGAAACTGAATTGGCGGTAAGAACCCACGATATTACGTGGATTTTCTTGAGCAAACTCAGGAACTTGCGTCAAAGGAGTCCCTTGTTCTGGATGTTGATATGGTGGTTCCTCATTATTTTTACGCTTACGCAGCGTCGCTTTTCGTTCTTGATGCAGAGCTTCATGTTGCGAGGGAATTTGATATTGGAGTTGTAAACCCATACTGGGAGTTTTTATACCTTCAACCCAATTTTTTTTAGCTTTTCGTACTCTATTCGTATGGGGATGAAAAGCGATTGCTGAGTTAGAAAACTCTTCTACTTGTTGTTGGAATTCGAAAGAAAATTTTTGTCGTTTACTGATAAGATATGCATTATCAAAAGCTAATTGATATCGAGTCAGCGGAGGGGCAATTTCAAATTTATAAGGTCTACGTCCTGGTTTTGAAAGAAAATCAACCAACTTGTTAAAGTCTTCTTGGTTAAATGCATCACACGTCAATAGTAAAGTGACTTCTCCAGAACCCAACTTATCTTGCTCGTAGGTAGTTTCTAAATAGGCAGTAAAATTATCGATCTCATCAAAGATATATTCGCCCAGAGTGATTCTCATGCAGCCATGTCCCCCAAATAATAAATACTAAGACTTTATTATCCATATAGTGCGCAAATATATCACATTTTTAATGAATAAAATATGAAAGAAGAACATTACTGACTTAAATAGGTGAATTAAAAAACATCCAAAACAGCATTCAAAAGCTGTTGTGTATAGGCTTCTTTAGGACATTTAAAAAGAGATTCACAACTCCCAAACTCGACGCCAACTCCATTCTTCATGACTAATACTTCATCGGCAATATAGGAAACCACCCCCATATTATGCGTGATAAATAAATAAGAAATGCCTGTTTCTTGCTGTAACTCCTTTAATAAATTAAGGATCTGTGCCTGCACTGAAACATCCAAAGCACTGGTTGGTTCATCACAAATCAAGATATCTGGTCCTGTAGCTAAAGCACGAGCAATGCAAATTCGTTGTCTTTGCCCACCTGAAAATTGATGAGGATAACGGTGCAAGCTACCGCTTGGTAAATTCACCTGATTGAGTAGTTCCTTTTGTCTTGCACTAATTAATGAACGTTTCATCCCTTGGGCATGCATGCCTTCGGCGATTATTTCACCTACTGTCATGCGCGGGTTCATAGAAGAAAACGGATCTTGGAAAATAATTTGTACTTTTTTTCGGTATTCTCTTAATGAACGCCCTTTTAATGCCAACACATCCTGTTCTTTATAGTGTATTTCACCACCGCTAATGGGTAATAAACGCAACAAAGCACGACTTGCTGTGGTTTTACCACACCCTGACTCACCCACCAAAGCCAACGTTTTTCCTTGCAACAAACGAAATGAAAGACCATCTACAGCTTTAAATAAAACTTTATGACGACTAAATAGACCTTTTTTCTGGATAAAACCAACGGATAAATCATTCACCGTGAGTATTGTTTTTGCCTCCGTAGTCGCCACATCCCAAACTATTTTGTTTTTTTGCAAAGGAGGTAACTCTTCAAAGTCAGGGTAGAGATGACATCGTACCAATCGGCCCTCTTGTTCTTGTAATTGCGGCTCCTCCACGGGACAGCGTTCAAAAGCATAAATACAACGAGGATGAAAACGACACCCCGTCGGCATTTCATCCAAAGCAGGTACCAATCCACGAATTACTGACAAACGTTCTTCGCGTTTTGCCAAAGAAGGTATAGAAGCCAGTAACTGCTGGACATAAGGATGTTGTTTAACTCGCGAAAAAAATTCTTCTACAGAAGATTGAGCTACCACCTGTCCTGCATACATCACACAGACCCGTGATGCCATGGCTCTCACCACTCCTAGATCATGAGTAATCAATAATAAACTCATCTGATGGGTTCTTTGTACTTTTTTTAATAAAGCAAGGATTTGAGCTTGAATTGTAACGTCCAAAGCGGTTGTTGGTTCATCAGCAATTAAAATATCAGGCTTACAGGCTAAAGCCATAGCAATAACTACCCGCTGTTTCTGTCCACCGGACAATTGATGCGGATATTGATGGATTTTAATTTCTGGTTGAGGCATTTCCACTTCATGAAGCAAAGATAATAATGCTTCTTGCAACTCTTTAGCATTAAATGAGTTACATTTTACTAAGGCCTCTGTTAACTGTTCTCCTATTGTCATTACTGGATTAAGTGCAGTCATTGGCTCTTGAAAAATCATAGCCATCTTACGACCTCTTAATTGGCGCATCATGTGTTCTGGTAAATCCAAAATATCTTGTCCATCCACATGGATTAAACTATCAATGCCATAAACACCGGATTTAGGTAACAAGCGCATTAACGCCAAAGAAGTGAGGGATTTGCCACAACCTGATTCACCCAATAAAACTAAGGTTTCACCAGGACATAAATTAAAGCTGACTTCATCCAAAGCAGGCACCGTTTTATGGTGTTGTTGAAAAGCTACAGATAATTGGTGAATTTCAGCACTGTTTTTTTGCATATGTCTTCTATTTTGCCTGGCCTAATCAAAGCGTGCATCAGGAAATCATCTTGATTCATTTCCCAGATTAAGGCTCGCCAAATCCAGGCTGCAATAACTCATCCTGATTTCTCCCGCTTGCAGAACAGGGGATCTTTATAATAGATTTACAAAGGAACTATTCGTCTTTCGTCTACTGTATCATAATATATGGTAAAATAAACCTAACTTTTATTTGAGAAATACCCATGTCAGAAAACTATACTGCCCAAGCAATTGAAGTCTTAAGTGGACTCGAACCTGTTCAACGACGCCCTGGCATGTATACCGATACGACGCGTCCAAACCACTTGGCCCAAGAAGTGATTGATAACAGTGTGGATGAGGTGCTGGCTGGCTTTGCAAGTCATATCCGCGTCACACTTCATGAAGACGGCTCTATTGAAGTGGAAGATGATGGTCGCGGCATGCCTGTGGATTTACATCCACAATTAGGCTTAAGTGGTGTCGAAGTCATTATGACTCGATTACATGCCGGAGGTAAATTTTCTGATAAAAATTACAGCTTTTCAGGTGGATTGCATGGAGTGGGTGTTTCTGTGGTAAATGCCCTTTCTGACCGTCTTGATGTAACCATCAAACGCAATGGCATTGTGTACCAAATGTCTTTTGCAAATGGTGATAAATTATGCGAATTAAATGAAACAGGTATCACTAAAAAAAGAGATACCGGCACAATTATCCGCTTTTGGCCCAATCCTAAGTATTTTGATACGACACGTATCTCCGTAAAACATTTAACCCATGTATTGAGAGCAAAAGCCGTGCTTTGCACGGGTTTATCTATGACTTTTATTAATAAGGCAACTAATGAGGAAATGCATTGGTGTTATGAACAAGGACTTATTGATTATTTAAATCAATCATTGTCCGATGGAGATTATTTACCTGAAGAACCCTTTACCGGTGAATTCAAAAGCGATGAAGCCACTGTTGACTGGGCCTTGGTTTGGTCTAATGGGTCAAATAGTGGTTTTAGTGAGAGCTATGTAAATTTAATTCCAACCATCCAAGGTGGTACTCATGTCAATGGCTTACGCTCCGGTTTATTTGATGCGATGGCAGAATTTTGTGAGCTAAGAAATCTACTTCCCAGAGGAATAAAACTTACAGCAGATGACCTATGGGAACCCTGCCAATATGTATTATCGGTTAAAATGAAAGAACCGCAATTTGCAGGTCAAACCAAAGAACGCTTAAGCTCCCGCCAAATCTCTGCCTTTGTCAGTAATGTAGTTAAAGATGCTTTTGCACTATGGCTCAATCAACATCGTAACCAAGGTGAAGCTATCGCTTCTTTGGCAATCGATCGCGCACAGAAACGTTTAAGACAAGCGAAACAAGTAGCACGTAAACGCGTGAGCCAAGGCCCCGCTCTCCCAGGTAAGTTAGCTGATTGTTTGCTGACTGATCTTAGCCAAGCTGAATTATTTTTAGTGGAAGGTGATTCCGCAGGCGGATCAGCAAAACAAGCGCGCAATAAAGATTTCCAAGCGATTTTACCGTTGCGCGGAAAGATTCTTAATTCATGGGAAGTGGATTCCTCCCAAGTCTTAGCATCTCAGGAAATTCATGATATTTCCGTCGCTATAGGAGTAGATCCAGGCTCTTCTGATCTAAGCGGGCTTCGTTACGGTAAACTATGTATTCTCGCAGACGCAGACTCAGATGGTGCCCACATTGCTACTTTGATTTGTGCTTTATTTTTACGCCACTTTAAACCACTGGTTCAAGCCGGCCATGTATTCGTCGCGATGCCGCCACTTTATCGAATCGATGCAGGTAAAGAGGTTTATTATGCCCTGGACGATGAAGAAAAGACTCGTATCCTTAACCATTTAACAACTCGAGCGAAACCCAATGTGCAACGCTTTAAAGGTCTAGGTGAAATGAATCCCATACAACTACGTGAAACAACTATGGATCCCAATACCCGACGATTGGTTCAACTCACGATGGAAGATGAGGAAGGGGCTGAAGCAATTATGGATATGATGTTAAATAAAAAACGGGCAAGCGATAGAAAAGTTTGGTTAGAAACTAAAGGTAACTTAGCTGAGGTTTAATCTTTAATGACTACTTGCTGTTTGGATTCAAACATCCTATCGATAGCAATGAAGCTAAGTGATACCGGGGATTCACTTCCATTAAGTTAAGAATTTTTTGTCATTCCCGCGAAAGCGAGAATCTATCTTAGATTGGCACTACGTCTTGCTAGAAATGGGTTCCTGCCTTTGTAGGAATGACATTCCTTAACTTAATGGCAGCCTAGAATCCTTACCTTATTTCAAGTTACACCTTCCCCGTCCTACCATAGATGTCACCATTTTAATAACGGGATAATGTTAGAATAATCATCAGTCCATAAGATTTGTTCATCACCTTTAAAAAACTGCCAATTCGTCTCTTTCGCCAATTGAAACGCCAAATGTTCATTCGCAGTCAAAAAAGCCCATTCCGAATCAAATTGATTCAAGGACAGACTACCTTTGTTATTTATATAAAGCATCTTCAGCTGTAAAAACTTTCCTGCCGCATTGATTACTGGCAATAATTGCAAATGTCGATTACTTAAATGAATCAATATGCCCCCGTCTTTTGTAATTTTCTGTTGGTATAAAGTGAATGCTTCAAGAGTTAATAAATGTATTGGGATTGCATCTGAATTAAAAGCATCCACAATAACTAAATTTTGGGAGTGTGCAGGTAATTGCTCCACTCCTAGACGGCCATCATTTTTTATGATGGTCACACCTGGGCAATCGCGTAAATAAGTAAATAACTGGGGATTCTTTGCGAGATCAATGACTTGATCATCAATTTCAATAACTTTCACCCGGTCCTCTTCTCGAAATTGACAGACCATTGTACCAATACCTAAACCAATAATTATTACTGATAAAGAGCTCCTTTGGTGTTGCATGGCAACCACGATGGGGTTAATTGCTCCATAATAAGAAGTCATCCCATTCGGCTTTTCTCCTATAACTTGCAGTCCATGTATCGTTGATTGATTAATTAAGACATGGGTCTCTTGTTTATCTACTACTTTTTTTACCCCATAAAAATCACGTGCCTGCATCAAAATAGTGTCATTTTGTGATAATGGTGAAAAAATAAATCCAAATAAAATCAATAAAGATAAAATCAAACTAATTTTACTTTTTTGCCAGACAACTATAATAATTAACGTCAATAGGGCACACACTTGAAAAGAAGAAAAACCTCCAGGCCAATGAACACCAGGGAGGCAGTAGTGAAGCAACAAAGTAATCAGAACTACAATAGGAACCCACCAACCATTCTTCTTGGGCAATTGCGGCAAAGCAAATAAGCTCAGTAAAATTGCTAAAGGATATTCATAAATCCCGTTGAACCAATGGGGCGCCAAAATCCCATTAAATACTCCCGCTAATACACCACCAAGAGCCAAACAAAAATAAAACAATGTCAGCATTTGGGGTTTAGGCCTATCTAAAAATAGCTGGCGATGACAAAGTAAGGCCAAAATGAAAAAATTCAACAAATGAAACAAAATACTTTGCCAAATATTTATTTGCCCTGCATTTAAAATAAATCCAATAATTGGAAAAATAAGGAAAAAAATACTATTTCTTGCGATCCATGGAAATGAAATCAAGGGTTTATTAGTGAATACAAGCACAAAAGTGAGCAGGTATAGAGCCAGGGGTAGCACCCAAAATAAAGGGGTTGCTGCAATATCCGTAGTAATATACAAGGTCACTCCAAGCATTAAACTGCATGGGACAAAACTTAAAAAAATCCAATACAGCATGTTTTCCCAAGGCAAGGAGATAATAATCTCATTCTTTTTTTTCAATGATTGATAACGATTAGCATAGAGAATAAAGAACAATAGAGCGACATAAATTCCATACCCTATGCTCCATAAATAAAATTGATTTTTTATTCCGATAAAACGCTCAATTACCAAAGGATAAATTAATAAAGATAAGAGACTCCCCAGATTAGAAGCAACATATAAAAAATAAGGATCTCCGGCGTCCTTTTCTTTGCTCTGGCTGTAAGCAAATTGCAACAATGGAGCTGAAGCGCCAATAACAAGTAAGGGAAATCCCAGTTGGGTTACCAAATTAGATAAAATATTCCATTCAGGAGATCCACTCATAATCAAGGGCTGAAATAAAAGAGGCAAGGCAGTGAAACTCAAAAGAATGAAAACACTATGTATCGTTCGCCATATTATAGGTTTATAAAAAAAACCAAGCACAACAGCATATCCATAGGCGAGAAGCAACAATACCTGAAAAAAAAGCATGCAAATGGTCCAAACTGCCGGTGTTCCTCCATAAACGGGCAATAAAGATTTAGCCACCATGGGCTGTATGCTAAATAAAAGAATGGCACTTAAGAATAAGGTGATGGGGAATAAAAAACGCACCAAAGCATCCTTGACTCGAAAACCTCTCATAAAGAACATTGTAAAGTTTCAAAAACTGTTATTCAACTTATCATGTTTTAGGTTATTATTTTTAAGCTTTCAAAAACGCCAAGCAAATGAAAACTAACGTGCTTTTAAAGACAGTTTCTACGATGCATTCACGACCACGTTATCCTGAGGAGTTTACGACGAAAAATCTCCTGATTTTTATTTCTACCCATCTTCTGGAAATCTCTCACTGCGTTCGGGATTAACATATCCTCGGTTTTTTGGTCTACCGTTTAAAAATAAAGCCCAGGGTCCCGCTTCGTTTCACCAGACAACGATTTTCTGTCATTACCCTCATTCCTGAGAAGATGACTCGCCAATTCTTTTATAATCTTTTTCACCAAAAATGGCTGATCCAAATTGGTAATATTTAAATTCCAGCAAATTATTGCTGGGATCTTTCAAGAAAAAAGATTCATGTTCAATTCGAGTATCTTTAAAACGTATTTTCAATGGAATCTCAAAAGAAATCTGTTCCTTTTTAAGATGTTCCACAAAGGCATCAAACTCATCTCGCTCAAGAAAAATTAAACCAAAATGTCTCGGATAGATGCCCTCTTGTGGGGGAAGAATAGTGTCAATTTTATGGGCAACAACTTGATGATTACCAAATTCTAAAATCAATGCATGTTCGGATTCACGTCCTAATGAAAAACCTAATTGATGATGATAAAACTGTTTCGCTAAGGCGAGATCATGCACTGGAAACGCAAGATGAAATAAAGTCTTCATCATACTCCTTGTAATAGTATTTTATAAAAGAATAGCAAAGCAAATTCCCCTTAAGATATAAAATTTATATTAATTAACAAATAAGTGTGTAAAAATATTTACTCTATTTAATCCAATGTTACATAAAATGCATTTGAACTCTATTTTTGATTACATAATTCATATTGATGTCTATTTAAATACCATCGTTTCAACTTATGGTTTTTGGACCTATTTGCTTTTATTTGCGGTGATTTTCTGTGAAACAGGGCTAATAGTGACCCCATTTTTACCAGGTGATTCCTTGCTTTTTGCTGCAGGGAGTATTTCAGCCCAAGCTGGAAACCCATTAAATATTTCGATTTTATTTTTCCTACTTTTTCTTGCTTCAGTTTTAGGAAATCAAATCAATTTTATGATTGGACGCTTACTCGGACCAAGAATTTTTTCTGCTGATAAGTCCTGGTTACTTAATAAAAAACACTTACAAGAAACTCATGCATTTTATGAAAAACACGGAGGTAAAACGATCATTTTTGCCCGTTTCCTTCCAATCATACGTACTTTCGCTCCTTTTGTTGCGGGTATAGGCTCGATGCGTGTTCTTCATTTTACCCTTTACAATTTAGTAAGCGCCTTAATATGGATCCTAAGCCTATTGAGTTTAGGTTACTTCCTAGGTTCAATTCCCATAGTTAAAGAAAATTTCTCGATAGTAATTTACGGCATTATTTTCATCTCTCTATTACCTCCTGTTCTTACTTTACTAAATCGAAAGCGAACTTTGGGCAAATAGAAAGTAACCTGAATTTTACATTCAGGTTACAAACCCTAATCAACTATATTGGTACGCCGCATCTGGAATTAACAACTCTTGAAATTCGGCCAATATATCAGAATAATTTTTAGAAATATCTTTAAGATTCATTTCTCTTTTTAATATATCTTTTAATAAACCCTGTAAGAGCATCGTCCTAAATGAATGCGGATGAGTGTTACCGTTTTTACTATCGCGTAGATAATCAATTAGCATTTTTTTGGCTTGAGTAAGAGATGTTTCAGCAACAAATTCTCCACCAGTCTTAGATAACCCATCATTAAACTTAGTGAACTCACCATTAAAATTCCGAGCTCGTACCCTACCGGAATTACTATGTCTATGAAAAATTGAAAAAAAAATTCCTTCACTGTAAGAACAATAGTCCAGGACCGCTCTATTTACTATTCGGATTAACCGATTCAATTCTCTTTGCTCTGCTTTTGAAGTCATCAACTCCAAGGGTATCTCTTCACGTTGACTGAAAAAATTGCGTTTATCAGAAAAATCTTGGGGTCTACTCGGCTTTTTGTTATGCCCTTTTGCAACATTCATTCGTACAGGCTGAATTTTACCTTGAACACCCGGTTTCTTTTTCTGTGAGTCTACATCTAGAACAGTTAATGTAACCGTATCTTTCTCTTTCCCAGTTTGATTTTGGACATGAGGTTCCGAGTCCAAACTTTTTATGTTCTTTCTGTTTAAACCGAGCGAAGTAACTCCAGAGGAATCGTGAGATTGAGCGGAAGCTTTTCGGGATTTAGTTATTGCTACTTTTGTAGTCCAATGAATAT
Source organism: Legionella stuttgartensis (assembly GCF_977063405.2). NCBI lineage: Bacteria > Pseudomonadati > Pseudomonadota > Gammaproteobacteria > Legionellales > Legionellaceae > Legionella > Legionella stuttgartensis. Next base: position 407,788 of record NZ_CDRUHA020000011.1, on the reverse strand, counting down.
TATTCTGGTTATTTAGCGTAATAGTATGTTGCGAAGGTATATCCTGGTATTCATATCGCTGCATCCCATTTTCCAACGTATGCAGATTCACCTCAAATGCATTAGCTAAATAATCCAGTTCCAAATGAGTTGCCCAAACAGAATCTTGAGTAATGTTTTGTAATGCCTGAATTACTGGGGAATTAAATTTAGGTTCGGTCAAGAGTGTAATAGTCCCTGGAGCGACCTCTTCACCATAAATTAATGAGATAAATAATGGTACCAACACCAATGCTTCGTGTTCCTCCACAATGCTGGAATGATTAATTTTTTTAAACGCTTCTTTAATGGCAGCGGATGAAAGAAATTGGTTGAAACGGGGATCTAAATCAGTTCCATGATACATTTCAGCAAATTTTCTATAGGTACTTATTGCTACTAATGCTCTATATTCATCATTTTTTTGCGCCGATGTGCATGCCCAGCGTAATTCGTCGATCTGCAAATTATAAGTCATTAATCTTAATGCTCTTTGCAATACTTCGAGTAATTTGTTATCAGGTTTGTCAAAATCAAATTTGCAAATGGCCTCATAATAATCTGTTATTGAGGGGTCCAATTGAGTCCATTTGTAAAAAGTTATTCCATTTCCTTCTTGTTGAATAATATTAATTAAACCAATTGCGAAGGCATAATAACCACAATTACCTTTGGCAGGATTATCGATTATTCTTTCTTGCAACTCTATAATAAGGTTATCTTCGGGGCTGAGATTAGCCGTGGATTGTTCCTTGCTACTTTCAGTTTTACTCATAGACATTGATTTTTGCTCCCCCCCCGATTTCACATCTAGGAATACAAGATGCTCACATATTATGCTACGAGAGAGGTTAACTCGCAATAGTAAGTATTCTGTTTTAAGAACAAGTAGGCTAATTTACAATGAGCAATTGCGATAGCATGCCCTTTTGAATCCAGCCCTTTAAATAAGAAGCAGCCGTCATACCCACTTCTTCAGGTTGTATCCATTGACATAATCCTTCACAAAGAGCACCAAACGATAGTCCTTGCGATAAGCCATCCAAAGCCCAAGCTTCTTCTTGAGATAAACTGTAAAATTGAATTTTATATTCTGGTGCACGCCAGACGACCCAAGCAGTGGACTCCGAACTTTGTTGCAATTCAGGCAGTTCCCGATCATGAACTAAAGCCTGCCAAAGGGGAATGATGTTCCATGAGTAATTGATTTTTTGTAGGGATGGATGAAGCACAAATTGTAAATTCGCCCACGCCTCAGGAGGAATAGTAGCCATATCCTCAACCCGTACAACCTGGTCATCAGCAGCATCAAAAGCCCAGTTCATTTTCCATTCAAAATCAGCGAGTTCTGCTAAATAAGGATATTGCGAGTAATTGTGTTTAATGAAATCAGATAATAAATCACCATACCAGCGAATTGAACGATAAGAAGAAGGGTGGGCGTCAATATAATAAGTTGCTAACGTGTTAAATTCCTCAGTCCCTAAATAAGCATATAGGGCAGGAAAATTAATACTCAAACTTTCAATAAGTCGAAGTTTGTACGCATCACGATATATGCTTAAACGAGTATCTACCGAAACCAATTCAGTTTGCACAATGGACTCACGAATTGCTGCCTGACCTGATAATAGAAATTTTTGAAATTGATCTTCTAACTGTAAAAGTCCACTCATACATGCACCTCCTCAATCAAAATTGATTCAGCAATCCGCCTTGCATGATTGATTTCCGCAAGCAACTCTGCAAAAGGAGGCATGTTATCATCCCGTTCAATCATTGACGATATTGGCCCCAAACGCTGTAATGTTGCAGCGTAAAGATCCCAAACGGGTTGAATTACGGGTGCATCATGCGTATCAATAATGTAATTCCCATGATTCGAATGTCCTGCTAAATGGATTTGGGCGACACGCTCAGGAGGCATGGCAAAAATATAATCCATTGGATTAAACTGATGGTTGACCGAACTGACATAAACGTTATTCACGTCTAATAAAATATAACAATCCGCTTGTTTTACAATTTCCAGGATAAATTCCCACTCCGACATTTCAGATTGTTTGTATGTTAGATAACTGGAAACGTTTTCAATTAAAATGGGCCGTCCTAAAAAATCTTGTACTTGTTGGATTCTCGATACAATGTGACTTACAGCTTCGCGTGTATAGGGTATAGGTAACAAATCATGTGCATTAATTCCGTTAACACCTGTCCAGCATAAATGATCAGAAATCCATACGGGTTCAATTCGAGTTGCGAGTTTCTTTAATTGCTTTAAATAATCACTATCCAGTGGATCAGTACTTCCTAATGAAAGGGATACACCATGCATTACGATGGGATAATGGGATCGTATTTGGTCAAGATAATAAAGTGGCTTTCCGCCCGGAACCATATAATTTTCAGTGAGTATCTCAAACCAATCTAAATTAGGCTTTTGCTGCAAGATTTCTTCATAATAATCGGGTCGTAATCCCAATCCAAACCCTAAGAAAGGCATTTTTTTAGTCACTTTATATTTTGGGCTTTCCATACATTAAATCCGAGGAATAGATAAAACCAGGCATGCATTTGCATACCTGGAATAATGCGAAACTCAATTGAAATTATTGAGCTACAGTACCACCAGCTTTTTGGCAGTCTTCTTTAGTCATTTCAGCGATTCCCTTGCCTTTGCAAGCATTTTGGCCTTTGCAAGCATTGTCAGCAGTTTTGCAAGCGCCTTGTCCTTTACAAGTGTTACCACCTTGGCATTTTACCATACCAGCAGCAGCATCATCTGCTGCAAAAGCAGGAGCAATAGCAAACATAGAAGCAGCACCAATTGCTAAAGCAACGCCAGTTAATTGTAATTTGTTCATTTACTTAATTCCTTTTAGAGTTAGTTAAATAAGCTATAGGCAAAATATAATTTAGCCACTTGCATTTTAGGAAGTAAAATTTAATTTTGTCAAGTTCACCTTTGAAAAATAATGGTTTTCCTTAAAGTGTAATCTTCAATGCAGCACACGCTTTATCATAAATTTCGATCATGTCCTTCATGTCGGTGCGCGTAAATGGGTGTAAATCGACAAACTCTCTAATTGCTGTTACCTGACGCAGAATCGCAACACGTTGCTTATCGCTGCGCAAATGAGGTGCGATGCGGGTAAAGTTTTGCAACATCCGTATTAGAATTGCCGGATTACTTCCCCCTGACTCTCGAATCATATCAAATGCGGCACCAACGAGACGGGAAAATTGTACAGGCACTTCAATAAGTCGAGTACGCCCTGCTTCATCTTGCCAAGATTCCCCAGTTTCAGGCAGATCAACTAAAACACTAATATTGTTAGTAAGCCAATCAACACACGCAACCCCGGTAAAAGTATCATTAATTGCATCTCCCAAAGCACGAGTCCCAATTTCAACAATTTGGGCAATAGCAAATTCCGGATCTTGTGATAATGTTCGATTTGGTCCTATGCGCAAAGTGTCATGGATGGTTTTTATTAAAATATGACCTTTTTCCTTGGGGATAATCTCAGCCAGGGTTGTATCAGTAATGACAAAATGACCTGGGCGAACTTTTAAAATAATCACCGCATCTTCACGTGTAGCAGCTTTGATTAACTTACTATAATTGATTGACTGTAAATAGCCTGGATTACTAGCAAGAACTGAATATCCCTCATCCAATGAGCGTTTACGTAATACCTCAGGATGCTCCTCTGCTGCGATATTTGCACTTTCCTTGGTGCGCTCCTTCCTCAATGCGACATAGTTAGTAATTACCCGAGACAAATCTTCATCAACTTTAGCAATCAAATTTCCGGTTTGAATCTCTTTGCGGATATTTTGGCTAAAATTAATCAGTGCTGCAAATGAGAGAATCATCATCAAAACAGCAGTTAACGTAGTCAAATGAGGTACAAATTCATGTCCATCCTGATACCGAACGACGACTAAGGTAAATAAACTAAAAAGAAACGTAGATGAGAATAGGCCTATTGTTCCTTGTCCATTCTGCTCAATGATAAATCGACGTAAAAGACGAGGGCCAAACTGAGTTGATGCCATGGATAACACCAGAAGTACAACAGAAAAAACAAGGCCCAGAACGGTACTCACTGCACCAATAATTGCAACAAGCATCACTCTGGCATCATCAACATCACCTATTGAAATCCAGCCTGGGTATTTGATATTACCCTTATGAGCCTGGACATCAAGAAACATGGTTAGGGCAAATAAGGCACAAGCAAGCAGACAGATACCCAGAACCGCGATACGCAAGTCTGTTCCAGTTCGTTCATCAGCATCAAACTCACTGTAATTATGTGACACGCTCCCTTTCTCCTTTTCCCTGGTAAAAAGAATAACTTATAAATTAAAGATTATTATTTAAAGGCTTTATCCTTGCAAGGCACCCTTAATTAAAAACATGTCTATAATTAAGGATAATTAGCGGACTATTAATAATAAAATATGAATCAACCCCTATTCACACCAAAAGAGATTTTTGAATTCATTCAGCAACATGAGCCTTTTAGTTTCATGAGCGAAGCATGTCTTTCAAAACTTTCCCGTGTTTTGGAGATAGAATCTCGAACTGCTGATTCCCTTTTGATTCAAAAAGGGGAAAACATGAATGATCTTTACATTCTAATTAAAGGCCGCCTTTACTATCAGGTAACAGATTCCGAAGGGAATGTGACGTTTCAAGGCGAGTTACATGAGGGCGCAATCATCGGTGAAATGGCTCTTTTATCTGATTTGCCCCGCTCTGCTAATGTCTATACATTACGCGACAGCATCATCTTGAAATTATCGAAGAAAAATTTTTTAAAATTATGTAGATCCTATCCAGAACTACTTAATAAAATAACTCAATTCACAATTAAGCGATTAACCGATTCACTACAGGGAATGCATGCTGCCTCCTCACGGAATAAATCAATTGCTTTAATTCCTATACAACCCATAAAAGACCTCGAATTTCAATTACAAGAAATGATTTTTCGTTTTTCTTATGGGGAAAAAATTCTTTTATTAACCAGTAGTTGCTTAGAGAAAAGACAAGACCTCTTAGATGACAATGGGAATATGAGTAATGAGGGAATTTTATGGATTAACCAGCTCGAAAAAGAGTACTCTTTTATTTTTTATCTAGCCGATGAAACAATAACAAATTGGACTAAATTTTGTGCCCGTCAAGCAGATTCGCTCGCCTATTTAGCGCTTGCCGAAGAACATGAAGCTGACTTATCTGAAGTAGAGCATTACATGTTAAATATGCAACATAATTTTATTAAACGAAATGTATTAGTACTTCTTCACCAAACTGCAAACCCACCTAGAAATACTAAAAACTGGCTAGAAAAACGAGCCGTAAATGGCCATTTTCATGTTCGAAGCAATACAGATGAAGGTATTTCTCGCATGATGCGAATCTTCACTGACAATACCATTTCTTTAGTTCTCAGCGGTGGTGGAGCACGCGGTCTTGCGCACATCGGTGTTTATCGCTTATTAGAAGAACGGGGAATACCGGTAGATTACATTGCCGGAACAAGTATGGGTGCAATGCTTGCCGCTGTTTTAGCGAAGGGATATTCTTCGAGTGAGCTCTTAAAATATGTAGAAGAATATTTAATCAAAGGAGCGAAAATTGATTTTACCTTCCCATATATTGCAATTGCTACCGGCAGAAGAGCCACAGACAGCTTAATTGAACTCTATGGTGAGGACAGTCAAATTGAAGATTTGTGGCTGAACTACTTTTGTGTCTCAACGGACTTAATCAGCAAAAATTTATATATTCATGATAGAGGACGGTTATGGGAATCAATTCGCTCGAGTATATCCTTACCCTTTATCTACCCACCGGTATCATTTAATGACAAACTGCTTATTGATGGTGGAGTATTGAATAACATACCTACTGATGTCATGAGACGGTATTCTCACAGTAGTAAAATTATTGCTTCGAATGTGAATAATAATAGTAGCCTCTTCAAATTAACGCCAATACCTTATTCACTTTCAGGTTGGAAGTTGCTTTACAACAAATTCATGGGGAAAGAATCAATATTGCCCATTAATTTAGGTGAGTTGGTGTTGCGATTATTAACCATCAGCTCCCATCAAAATACGGCAAAAATGATGGCCATGGCAGACTATGGTATTACTTTAAAAGTAGACCAGTTCGGTATTTTGGATTTTAAAAAATACAAAGAAATTACCGAAGCAGGCTATGAACAAGCAAAAGCTCAACTTACCGCTCAAAATTTAGCTGAGTTATTAAAGAGAAACCCTTCGTATCCTACGAGCAATGCAATGTAATTTGAGCTTTAAATTCAAACCTATTTTTTTGCCTTACGCGCCATCACCTGATCAAAGATAGCTCTTTTTTCTGGAGGCAAGGACTCTCGCCGCAAAGCCATCATTTCTTCAAGAGAACCTTGGATGCAATCTGGAGTAAGACGATCGAGAATTAAAAAGCCATTTAAATGATCAATTTCATGCTGTAAAACCCGAGCATAAAATCCTTCCTCCATATTCTGATGAAACTGGCCTGACTCATCATAATAGCTCACTGTAATTTGCTCATATCGAGGGACCTTTCCTGATTTGCTGGAAACAGAATAACACCCTTCGAAATCATGATGCATGACAGAACCTGACACTGGCTCATAGCTTGGATTAATCATCGCATGCATAGAATAGAATTTTTTAACATTATCCCTTAATAAAGTTGCCTCTTCAGGAATGTATACGGTAATGATTCTTCTTGGAAAATTAACCTGGGGAGCCGCCAAACCAACACCACCTAACTCATACAATTTACTTTTCATAGCAGTGATTAAATCTTTATCTGCTTGACTTAAAGGAAACTGAACCTCTTGGGCGTTACTTTTTAGAACCTGACGGTATTCAGGCTGTTCTATAGTTACTATATCCATAATCATACTCATTGAATTCCCGATTAAGAATAAAAATAGCATAATGCCTAAGCATAATCTGTCCATGACTGAAAGAAACTCGAGCATGAACTAAAAATAGTCTGTAGATTAATCATCGCAAATATCTTCAAATGATTGTATACATGTACTTATATGATGCAAAGCATGTATGGATGATAAATTGACAATGATTGGCATGATTATTATAAGCTGTTATTTTTTCGCGCAATCTTACTCCAAAAAATAGAGTGTTTCAAATTAAGAGTTACCCTTAATTCTTGACAATAAGAACTGTGGTAGAATTTCCTATTTCTCAAGATGCCTATCGCCCATGCACAGTACAAACAAGATATACCTGCGCCAATTAAATCAATATGATGAAGCGAATTTTCTCTTGACCATGCAAAAAAGCCGGAACTTCCACTACCCTTTTGTTACTGCACCCCAAACTCGTGAAGAATTCCAAGCCTATATACAAAAATTCGAGCACGAGGATCGTCGATGCTTTTTGGCATTAAATCAACACGATCACATTATCGGTGTCTTCAATATTAATGAAATAATTCAAGGCGTATTTCAAAGCGCCTATATGGGATATTTTGCATCAGTAACTTATGCGGGCCAAGGCTTAATGAGTCAGGCATTAAAGCTGGTTTTAAAAGAAATTTTCTTAGAACTAAAACTGCATCGGATTGAAGCAAACATTCAACCAACCAATACTGCATCCATCCACCTAGCCACCCAAAATGGTTTTCTCAAGGAAGGGTTTTCACCAAGATACTTAAAAATTAATGGCATATGGTGTGATCATTTTCGTTTTGCTCTCACCTACGAGGATTGGTTAGCCAATCAATAACGAAATTTACCACACCCTGCTTAATAATTGTCGATAACCTGTAATGACTTGATCTGCAAGCAAAAACTGATTTCGACCATATGTTGTGGTCAAACCAATTACCTGCATTCCGGCCGCTTTAGCTGCCTTTATTCCATGCAGTGTATCTTCGATGACTAAACAACGTCCTGGGATCACATTGAGACGTGTCGCCGCTAATAAATACCCTTCAGGAGATGGCTTTCCGCTTTGTACGTCCTCGGTTGTCACAATTGCATCAAAATAAGCCTGCAATTTACCCTGTCTGACTCTAGAAAGTACTGCCGATATTTCACTACGGCTGGATCCACTACAAATGGCAATTTTATTTACTTTAGAAGCTATTTTAAAAATAAATTGTTCAAAGTCTACAATCAGCGGCAACGGGTTGCAGGTATTAATAATATGAACGTAGACCTCGGATTTCTGTTGAATCAAACGTTTAGTTTCCGTATCAGAACTACTAACACCCTTATTGTGCAATAGCTTAGGGAACAGATCTTTATCGGCTAGACCTAAATAGTTTTCCATATATTCAGAATAACTTATGCTTATTCCTAGGGGCTTAAGAACATAACAACAGGCGTCATAATGAATGGGCTCACTATCTAAAATAACACCGTCAAAATCAAAGATAATCGCATCATACATGATATTCCCAAGTACCTTATTAAGCTGAGTTTCATAGAAACTTTAGCATCATTTTATAATTACATAAATCTGATTATAAAGTTGCTATCAAATCTGTGTGTCCCTATTAGAAATTTTTCACGATTAGAGGCTGACTCTCCTGATGTTGTGTTTTTGATTCGGTAGGTCTCTCAATACTAATTGAAGGGGTAATCGATTGTTCTATTTCGTTTTCTGCTGTTGGAATAGGCATCCCTAAATTGGCTATAGCCGTTGATACATTGGGGTATGCCTCTTCCTTGGATGAAACTGATGAAGTTACAGACTCCAGTTGTAGGGAGGTGCCAATTTCCCCAGTATATTTTCCTTTTATTTTTCCCGTTTCTTGATCAATGAGCATCACATAGGGAGGAGCAAATAATGACGATTTATGATCCTCATCTTCTATCTTATAAACACGGCGTGTTTCACCATAATCAAAATCTAATGTGATACCTAAAACTGTTTGAAAAAAGGCTTTGAAATTTTTTCCATGTCCAAACAACCAACAATCTTGCTGTTCCAGGTTTCTAATAAAAATATTAGTCTCTTCTATTTTGTCAGCCGCGTAATCCAAATCTTGGTACACATCATCATGTTCCTCGAGAAGAATCTTATTACCATGCTCCTGTATTTTTTCAGCCGCATGTTTTCTCTTTTCATAAAGCCTAACAAAGTCTTCCTCACTATAAATCCATAAGGACAGTTTTAAAAGAAGCTTTTTGATAGGGGATGTCCAAAAAGAGAGCTTGTCATATAATTTCTGCATATCAGCAATTGAACGAACATCATAGCCGGAGGGTGCATTACTGTTTTCTGCCAAAAAAGGCAGAACAGCGATTCTTGCATTTTTAATTTCCTTAGGAATCACCCATCCAGCGGTTTGCAGTGCTCGATTCATCGGTGAAATGGCAATTGACAAAGGCCGCTCACTTGTTGAATAAAATAATAAGTCACTAGTGGATTGACTGGTTTGTTCCATGTTTCGTTCAGCTTCTTCAGAAAGAGCAGCATTGGGGCTTAAACCAAATTTCTTTTGTTCCCAACCGCTGCATTTTCCATGACGACTAAATAAGAAATGACCAGTAATTTGAATCCCTTTTAATTCAAGATAGAGTTGGTCTGTTTCTTTAATTTGCTTTAATAGTTTGCTGCGTTCATCCTCTTGGCTTTGGTTTAATTGTTCTATGAGACAATTAATTTCTTTTATATAGACTTGGTGAATCGTTGTCAAAAGCTCAACGCGTTGTTTTGGTTCGCTGATCTCATTCAGTTTTAACCGCTCAATTTCCATTAATTCTTTAAAAGACATTCTTAATCTTATAAATAAACAAAATATCCATTTATTATACAAGCAAATAATCTATTTGATAAGAACTGTGTGCATCAGAAATTCTAAGTATTAAACTTGACAAAGTAGGAAGATGAACCAGAATTTAAGAACCAGAAGATGTTATGAAAAAACTATATAAGTCACGGGGTTTATGTGGAGAGAATTATGGCTACTTCAAAAAAAGTTAAGGAAGAAACGGCCCTAATGAGTGAAATTGACGCAATCTATAAACGTCGCGCTGTACGTAATTATAAACCGCAAAAACTGGATCAAGCGCTCATTCATTCATTGCTTGATGCTGCAGTACAAGCACCTACTGCGATGCATGAAGAACCCTGGTCCTTTGTGATAATTCAAGATCAGGATATCTTAAATCGCTTATCAGACAGCGTGAAAGCCTTGATTTATACTGAAGCCCATAATTATTCCAAAATGCAAATGAAATATCTGCAAGAACTGGTTAATAATCCTGATTTTCATGCGTTTTATAATGCAAGTACCCTTATTGTTATTTACAGCAAATTACATGGTCCTTTTGTAGCTGCTGATTGTTGGTTAGCGGCTGAAAACCTAATGTTGACTGCTTGTGCTCAAGGACTAGGTACTTGTGTTATTGGCCTTGCTGTTTCAACTTTGAATACTCCAGAGTGGAAAATGAAACTCAATCTTCCCTCTGATATCACAGCAATTGCCCCAATTATTGTAGGGATTCCAGCTGGTGAACCATCTGAGGTTTCACGTAAATCCCCAGAAATTCTAGCTTGGAAATAAAGGATTTGGGTTATTGTAACAAGCGCAGAAAGGCTCATTATCAAACAATGAGCATTAAACTCTAGATCGTTCCAAAATACGAATATTTAGATAATACGCATCAACTTTAAAGTTGATAGCTCTCATGAACTTACTTGTCTGCAAGCAAATCATGAGTCGCTTTTTGATAGGTGTTTAAAAAGTTGTCTTGAACAACCACCGCCATATCATTAATCGCTTGCACAGTATCCGTTTTTTTAAGAACTCCGGTTTTAAATTGCCAATTAGCAGGCAACTTCAATTTTGAGCCCAATTGCGACAGAGATTGCTTGGTTTGTGGGATTTTTTGAACACTATAGGATTGCATTACAAACACATTACCATCAGGGTCAATAAGTTCATAAACAGGTTTTCCACCTTCATAGATCCATGTGGTTTTACGCGCAACATCCAGAGGCCGATAAGGAGCATCTAATAATAAATCTTTTAAAGGAATATGGAGTATACCCGCCTCTCGCATAGCTAACCCGTTAAATGTTTTGACATTAGAGTTCACTAAATTGGAGTTTTGCATCCCATCTATCATCCAGTAGCGAGGACCATTTAAATGTACGTGAGTAGATCTCGTTTCTTTTTTTACATCTTCAGTGGTTATTTTTTCCCAAATTTTTTGTGGGCAATCATTAAGACCGATTGTATTGTATACCGCGTACTCACTGAGGCTTTTAGAAATAATAATCTCACAATAACGTTCTCCACGTAGATGAGATTTTTGTGCTGCCAATGAGGGCGTCGGAAGAATAAAAAAAGTCAATAAAGCAGCACTAAGAGACTTTGAAAAACCAATTCTACGCATGGGTACCTCCTGTAAGGTGTATTGCAGATGATCTTTAAAATAATACAGAAGAAATTTGCTAAAATACAGCGGCGACACAAAGACAAATGATCGTAAAAACTCAGCTAAGTTTACGTTTTGATTTTATTTTTTCACCAAATACGTTTGAGCGAGATGACAAAATATCACTGAGCCGAACCCTATGAGTCCACCCAATATAACATGCGTCAAGCGTTCTGATGCGACACTGGCTGAATGAGTGACTAACATCACTGTTGTTGCAACAAAGAAACAGCGGAAAAAATATGCAATGACATAACGACGGAAGGCAACCAAAGTTAAGAAAATGCCACAAATGGCAAGGGTCAAATCAAAAGGCGTACTGGGTAGAATCAGTCCGAATATAATGCCTAAGGGGACACCTAATGATACCCCGATAACGCGTTGACTCAATTTTTGTGGTGAGGTCGTTACGTTACCAGTAACCACACTGGCAGTCCCCCAAATCATCCACTGACCGTTTTGCATGTGAAAATATTCAACCAGAAATGCTGAAATACAAACGGCGATTGCCATAGCGATCATACTTTCAACATAAGGATTTTGCGCTCCAAAATCATTTAAACCTCCCAATCGCAATGGATGGTAATGAATCTCTCGTTTTTTGTAATATGCGCTTATTTCATCAAATTGAGCAAGCAATAAAGTAGGGACTAATGCGATCAATAAATAAGGTAAAAATTGAGGAGCCCGATGTAACATTTCTGTAGGATTAGTTTCCGCAGCAAACTCTGTAGCAAGAATTATGGCCGGAATAAAAGTCCAACTCCCTAAAGGACGCAATTTCTCCCCCTTCATCGTCACCAAAATTACTGTCGTAGCCGCGAGGGTACATGAGACAATATACAGCACTGGCATAAGTTGAGTTAGAAAAAGTAAATAAAACATTACAATGATCATACAACCATGAAGTAACACCCCTAATGCAGTCAACTCAAGTCGTTCTTCTACAATAAGGGTCGACATAGTTAAAACAGAAGATTGAAGCCAAATCGGATTATTGGTAGTCAAATAAAGAAGGGCAAAGGGCAACAATACAATGATCCCTCGCAGCAAAGATCCAATCTGAATTTCATCTTTTAGTGCTTGTATTGTCTTAGAAATAACATGCATTAGATACCTTTTAATTCATTTACGGTGACAATTTGCGCTATTTTTTCCATTAATTGGATGGAGCCTTGATGTTCCTCCTGATTTGCTGCCGCACAAATATCCTCAACGATACACACTTTATAATCCCGATCATGAGCATCGCGAGCCGTGCTTTGAACTGCCCAGGAAGTACTTACACCCCCTAGTATCACTCGTTCAATTTGATTTGCTCGTAACGCTGAATCAAGAGCCGTTCCATAAAATGCGCTAACTCTTGGTTTGACTATTATTAAACTATTACCAATCTGTAATTCTGGATGAAATTCGGTTCCTTTGGAGCCAAGCTTTAGTGCGTCCAATTCATGAACCTTACCAAAGATAGGTGAGTTCTTTGGTTGTTCCGTATAATGTGCACTAAAACCAACTTTTACCATTATGGTTAACCAATTTTTTAACTTTGCAATTTCAAGAGCTTTATTTACCTTTTTAATTATATCACGTTGCTGGGCATGCGCTGCCGAACGCGCAATCTTGCCTTGTGGATGCATAATATCAATAATATAATCCAGACCTATAAATGCGGTACGCATCATATTTACCTCCTCGAGTACCAATATCAATAAAAAATTAGAGTTTTTTTATCAAATAACACCCTATGGAGTCATTTGCATGACCAGGCCGCTCATACTCGATAACAAAACCCAACTTTTGATACCAAGAACATGCTGGCCAATCTTTTAATGTAAATACGCTCATCATCTTGCATCCTTTATGTTTCGCCCACTCTTCTGCTTTAGCAAGTAGGGCTTTTCCATAGCCTTGCTCTCGATACCGTTCATCGACCCATAAACCACCTATTTCCGCTGGTCCAAAGTTATCAAAACCAGAGATTGCGGCAATTATGTTGTTCTCATCATCGTACGCCACATAAAAATAACCGCCTGTTCCAGCAAGGCCGAGTTGAGCTGCATACTGATCAATTCCCTTGCATATAGCGCCATGATCTTCTTCACTTGGATTTTCTATAAAAACTATGGGACTCATTTTATTAAATTCTCTCATTACGTTTACTCATTGATTCATATGAAAAAATCAATTTTTTTTCATATTGTTCTTCTTGTATAAATCAGACATAATTTCATGATGCATCATAGAATTATGACTTAATTATGCAAAATAAACATACAAAAAGAATGATCGGGATCTTCCACAGCAAAACACTGAGAAGCGAGCAAGCTAATATTTCTTCAATTTCAGCACCGCACCAATATAATAGAACATAGCAACCGAGCAAGTCTCGAAAAGAGACTGATTTAGAAAGGACAATTTTTTATGCAATGGAAAGGGATACTGCATTCTTGTTTTAGTTTAGTAATCTTATTGTTGGCATCATCAGCACTAGCTTACGATGAACCGGTTGTGAATCTCGGTTATACAAGTTTTTATGATGGAAGTCCGCCTTCTGGACCAGGCTTTTACTTCCAAGATTATTTACAATACTACACCTCCAATCGCTTTAACGACAACAAGGGTAACAAACTTCCCCTGCCCCGTACTGATCTTGATGTGGTTGCAAATATAACCCAGCTTATTTATGTTACAACAATAAAAATTTTCGGAGCTAATTTAGGTTTTTCTACGCTATTACCTTGGGTAGTTAATGACCGTGTAGATGATGGATTGGGGAATACAGTATTAAAAGCAGAAAATGGCCCAGGTGATTTGTGGATTGGGCCTGCACTGCAATTTGCTCCGATTATGCGAAAAGATGGCAAAGGACCTTTATTTGTTTCGCGCCTCGAACTGGATATTGTCGCTCCAATAGGACGATACAGTAGCATTAATGCAATTAATGCCAGCAGCCGCTTCTGGTCTATAAATCCCTATTGGGCTTTTACCTTTTGGATGACCCCTAAATTATCTACGTCTGCGCGATTTCATTATCTGTGGAATGATGTCAATCATACTCCTAATGTTGCCTTTGGACCAAATGTTTCATCTATCCAAGCAGGACAGGCTATTTTTGCAGACATTGCTGTAGGTTACGCAATAATAGAGAAGTTTACTGTGGGCGTTAATGGCTACTTTTTTAATCAGATTACAGACACCTTGGTTAATGGGGTTGGCTTCCCAGGTCGTAAAGAAAGTGTTTGGGCGATTGGTCCTGGTATGGTCTATAGTCTTAGCAAAAACCATTTTATCTTTTTTAATGTCTACTCTGAACAAGATGCCAGAAATCGTCCTCAAGGTACAAATGGAATTCTGCGCTTTGTGGCTCATATTTAATGAGCCCATACCTTGCCTATGAGCCGCGCATAAAGCGCGCGGCAATCAGAACTTGAGTATATTTTATTTAATAACATTAAGTTATGCCCCTACCCCAGCATCCAGGTGTTTTAATCACAAGAAACTATTCATAAGAAAAATGAATAACTATTTTCCTTTTCCTGAAATTATGGCAAAACATATGAATATATTGCTTTCCTGAGAATCTAATGACTCTTCCATTTAAGATCATTGACTTAACACATACTCTTACTATCGAGAGTCCCTCATGGGACGTTGGCTGTGGGTTTAACCATAAAACAATTCTGAATTACGAAGAATGTTCTACTACTGTTCAATTTAAGGTACAAGAAATCAGCATGCCCGCAGGAATTGGCACTCATATTGATGCCCCTGCACATTGCATCAAAAATGGGCTTCATGTTGCGGAGCTAAATCTTGTTGACCATCATTTGATTACTCAATGTGTGGTGATTGATGTAAGTCATCAATCACATGAGTGCTATAGCATTGCTCTGAACGACATTCTGAATTTCGAGAAAATCCATGGCGCAATAGCAGAACATACTTTCGTTATTTTTTATACTGGATGGGAAAGACATTGGCATGATGCGAAGCAATATAGGAATAATTTAATTTTTCCCTGCGTTAGCAAAGAAGCCGCTCAATTATTAGTAGAACGAAATTGCGCAGGTATTGGTATTGATACCTTATCCCCAGATAGACCAGAAAATGACTATATCGTTCACCAAATTATGCTCGAAAACAAAAAATACATTGTTGAAAATATTTTTAATGCAAACAAATTACCTGCTTCAGGAGCTTTCAGCATGGTTTTGCCTATGAAAATTGCTGGTTTAACTGAAGCTCCTGTGCGTTTAATTGGTCTTTATTGATTTTGTTTGATTACTTTATATAATCCACTGTATTCATTCAATTTCCAGGAAGAAATTACATTGAAAGTCGGTATTATTGGTGGTTCTATAGCAGGTTGCGCCCTGGCCTTATTATTAAAAGATCAATTCCAAGTTACGGTTTTTGAGCAAGTAGATAATTTACATTCGCGTGGAGCGGGAATTACGATTTCTATCGAATTGCTGAACGCTCTACTCGCCAAAAATCTTATTGATCAAGACACATTATCTCATACATGTACCGCACGCAGTTTTTATTGCCAAGCAGATAATGAATCTGTTTATGGAAAATTTTTATGGCAGCAGGGAATTTCTATGGCAAGCCTGCACTGGGATACTTTATTTACTAATTTAAGAAAAAGGATACCCGAGCCGATATACCGCTCTGGCGTTAAAGTCGTGGACGTACAACTCAAGGATAAGGGTCCTGGACAAATTACTTTAGAATCTGGCGAAACACTGCAATTTGATTTAATTGTTTTTGCAGATGGGATTCAATCTGTAGGTAGATCATTGATATCCAATGTTAAACCAGAATATTCAGGTTATGTTGCTTGGCGGGGTACCCTAGAATTTGAACGAATAAAAAATCAAGCGCTTTTTAATGAGCAAGGACTTTATTACTGTTTTAATAAAGGACATTTATTAACTTATCCGGTATATCATCACCAAACAAATAAATTAAACTGGGTTTTTTACGAAAAAATAACACTTGAAGATCTACAAGACTTGGGTTCAACCTCTTTAATCGACTTCTCTGTAAAAGCAAAAGAACATCTTTATCAATTAGCACATGAAAAATTACCTCAGGCGGCAGCACAAATAATCCTTGATACCCAATCTCCTTTTATGCAGAAAATTGTTGATGTCTGTGTTCATCGTCTTGTGACTCACGGAGCTCTGTTATTGGGGGACGCAAGTACCATATTACGCCCCCATGTCGGAAATGGTGCTTCCTTAGCCATTCAGGATGCATTTAGCCTTAGCGAACATCTCAGGAAATATGATGATTTTCAGCAAGCAATTATTGAATGGGAGACAGACTCTCTTCCTAAACGAATTGCCATGTATGATTTATCAAAACGAATGGCTGATGCTTTGGTGTTACACCCTGTACAATGGCAAGAAATGAATGAGTCAACAATGCCCTCTTGGTGGGAACAAGTCATCCGTGGGGATAAATGGTATACGACTACCTCCACACAAAAATAACTTGAAGGAACTCATATGGAGCTGATAGCTCCTTGTCAGGGTATCAAATTATAAAACTAATAGCAGAAGAGTATCGTGTTAGAACTCTTCTTCGCTTTTTTTGCAAACTGGGTCTCTCAGACCCCAAAGTACTATGCCACAGACAATAAGCATTGCAAACGACAAAGAAATTAATCCCAATTTAATGAGCACTTCTTGCCAGCCTATCCCATGAAAACCACCTCCAGCAATTGGCATCATTCCTGCACCTGCCCCCCAGATGCCCGCTAACAAAGTGGTTGCCCAATTGGTATAGGTACCAAATAGGGAGAGAATGAATCCATAACTTTGTATATATGTTGATAAGTTTAATTGAGGCCAGATTAATCCTAATAGAATTAAGAAAATACCATTGAGTACTCCTTCAAGATGGCTGGAAAGCCCCATTCTAGGATTATGCATTAAAGGTAATATAAAGCCGGTTATTAATCCTAATAAAAATAAAAAAACGCCATATCTTATCAATTTGCGGCTGAGGTTTATTGCATTATTGTTCAATATTATTCTCTCTGGTAAGGCATCAATTATTTTTTATAAACCTCTAGCCCTCATCCGTCCTTACGGACACCTTCTCCCCCATAGAGAGAAGGGAGATTTCTATTTGCTCTCCTAGCCGGGGAAAACGGAACTTCTAAAAAAATCCTCTATCTCTTTTTTGGGAGAGGGTGAGGGACAAATTAAACCTTATCAAACCCTTCAGAATTACTCATATTCCATTGCCTCCACGTTCCTTGATACCCCTTCAAACGCTGTTGAGCAAACCGATAAAAATGAGCAAGGAATAAAACTCTCTGCTTATAATAAGGTGTAAGGGAAGGCTCTGCTCGATTGACTTCAAACAAATTATAATAAGGCGGTATTGAAGCGTGTCGCGCGATAATTTCTTCGAAACTCACTTTGTCTGCATTTTTTAACATATCGTACATCACAAAAAAGCTCGTTGTCCGCCCTTTTCCTCCTCTACAATGGATGTGAAACCATGTATCTTTAGGCGCATTTTTTATTATGGTTAGAAATGTATCCACTTCTGAATCGGACGGTGCACTATGATCTGTAACGTATACGCGATGATATTCAAAACCCAATCTTGAAACTAATTCCGCTTCATTTTTTATCTTTTTTACCGAGATGTTTTTACCACTGGAAAAATCCTTAGCAGCAAACTGTTGTGAAGATAAAATTCCGCTTATCTTTTTCTGAGTTTTTAATGAATTCAACCAATTTTCTTGATCTGTGAGACTTTGATCATTTGTTTTTCCGCGATTGATCCAATCGTATTCACTTACTAAGGTAATCGCTCTGCCGTTAAGATAGCCATGGCTTTCCTGACGAAGGTCCAACACCACGACTGGTTTACCCTTTAAATGCCCATGTCTGACTATATAATCAGAAATATCTTTCCATCCCTTTTCGCTTGGCTCTTCACTACCAGAAATGGTCAATTCGTTAATGCCTATTGTATTCCCTTGATACACATTAGCAATCATTGAGGCATCACGTAACCATTTTAATGAAGAAGATGAAAATTCAGTGTCTTGCACAATACAGGGATTATAAATACTCGCATCGCATATCCTCGTTTCTATATGTGTTTTCGCAAAACATAATCCCTGAGTTAACAATAAAGTATTAACAAGAATGGTAATGTGCTTCAAATAGGTCATCCATAACCCCTTAACAAGAAACATAAACCATTCTATGTTAATTTTTTTTCCTACTGCAAGAGTATTGGTTCAAAATTTATCAAATTTATTATTGTCTTTGGATTTCCATCCATTTTTTATACAGTCTTTTCCAAGCCTCTTTGCTTTCTGGATTAACCCAATCATATCCTATTAACTTCCAATCCTGATCCTCAGGATTAAAGCCAAGATTACGAATATAGTCCGCATCACAAATAAAAAATTGATTTTTATAGGGTAATAAGAAGCCCCCTTGTGCGTGCTGATGCGATTTAGCTTCGGTATAATGTGCAAACCATACATTAAGAAATCCGCCACGAATGAATGGCAATTGACATTTTAAATCGCTCCAAGAACTAAAACCTTTTCCAAGGGCGATAACAGCAAGTGCATGTTTACGCTTAATATCGGCGTGAATTATTTCTTCAAGAGAACAATTTCTAAACTCAGGTAAATTTTGAAAACGTTTTGCGGCGTTTTGTACTGTTGTCTGATTGGTAGCGCGTAACGATTTTAATAAAATAGAAGCTTGAACTTTACATTCTTCAACGCTAAATGATGGGTGCAGCTTATTCATGTGAATCCCCTTTGCTATCGCCAGACACCCACTTCTCTAGCAACAAAAAGGTTAATGAATAATTAATAAATCAATTACTAACCAGGGTGAGATCCTCTTTTGTGGGTATAGGCGTCCCATGAAGCCTATATTCATAGTACTTGATGAATGGAGTTTTGTAAATATTTTATGCGTTTTGCTCTTAAGTATCCGCTGTTGAGATAAAGGATTCTCGGATTACGGCTTAGGTCTCACCCAGGCTACCCCGAGGATATCGTTCAAGGACATGTTTGGAATCCGCGCCACAATAAGCATGAATAAAATGAATGACCGTCTCTGCAAATTGATCATTCCATAAGTTCTGATGTCCTTTATCCGAAAACTCAATCCATTCCTTAGGTTGGTTGGCTTGATGAAATAAAGTTAAACCTTGATTGTAAGGTACCACCCCATCCAGTTTCCCATGCAACATTAAGATGGGAACATGAATTTTTTGAATCCGTGATAAAGAATCATACTTATCAATCATAGGCATGGGTATCCAGGAGTAATGATAGCGAGCCAATGCCGTTAATGAGGTATATGGTGATTGCAGAACTAAGGCGCAAACTGGGAATTCTGTCGCCATTTGTGTGGCAACCCCGGTTCCTAAGGATTCCCCATAGAGAACGATATTATTTCCCTTAATCCCCTGTCGTTGCAAAAATTGCATTGCAGCTCGTGCATCTTTATATAATCCTGATTCAGTGGGCTTACCTGGATTTCCTCCATATCCTCGATATTCAAGTAATAACACGCCAAAACCTTGTGAGAGGAACTGTCGAACAAGGGGCATACGGTAACCAATATGTCCTGCATTCCCATGTAAATAGACAATTATTGGTTTCGTATCCAGTGGGGGTTTATACCAAGAGCTTAAAGTCAAACCATCCGCAACAGGGATTTTAATAATTTGCATATCTTCTGCCTGAAAATCTTGCAGCTTAGGTTCTTCAGCAGATGGGAAATAAATGAAATAACGTTGCCAAAAATACGCTACGGTAACAATTAAAATAACAAGAAAGAGACCCAGCAACCATTGCTTTAGCATCGTTTCATTCCATCCACATCATTGATTTGATTTTAAAAAAGGATAATCCGTATAACCTTTTATACTACCACCGTATAAAGTTGCACGCTCTAATTCATTCAATGGTGCATTTTTTCTAAATCGCATGACCAGATCGGGATTGGAAATAAAATATCTTCCAAAAGCAACAAGATCAGCATAACCACTAGTTACTGCTTCGTCGGCCATTTCCAATGTATAACCATTATTTACCATCCAGGGGCCATTAAATTCTTTGCGTAATGCCTGGAAATCAAAACCGTAATACTCGCGAGGTCCTTGAGTTTCTCCTTCAATAACATGAACATAAGCCAATTCAAGTCGGCTCAGTTCTTGTACAAGTGGAAAAAAAACAGCTGCAGGTGAAGTATCTGTGACTCCATTGGCATGACTTACAGGAGCAAGACGGATTCCTGTTCGATTTGCGCCAATTTCAGCGACAATAGCATCGGTCACTTCCAGCGCAAAGCGCAATCGATTTGTAATTGAACCACCATATTGATCCGTTCGTTGATTTGTCCCATCACACAAAAATTGGTGGATTAGATATCCATTTGCGGCATGAATTTCCACCCCATCAAATCCCGCTAAAACCGCATTTCTGGCAGCAGATCGATAATCTTCAATAATACGAGGAATTTCACTAAGCTTTAATGCGCGCGGCGCTCCGACTTCGACAAAAGTACCGTTTTCAATAAAGGTGCGCTGTCCTGTTGCCGGGATGGCAGAAGGAGCCACAGGAGCAATACCTCCGGGTTGCAAGGAAGGATGTGAAATTCGTCCTACATGCCAGAGCTGTAAATAAATAGCACCTCCTTTGGCATGAACTGCATCCGTAACTAATTTCCATCCCGCAATTTGTTCTGAGGAATAGATTCCCGGAGTCCAAGCATATCCCTTTCCTGTCGGCGAAATTTGGGTTGCCTCCGCGATGATTAAGCCTGCATCTGCACGCTGCGCATAATACTCTGCATTAAGCTCTGAAGGAGTATCAATTCCATGGATTGAACGATTTCGCGTTAGTGGGGCCATAACAATGCGATTTTTAAGCGGGAGCCCTCTTAAATTGAAGGGACTAAATAAAGTTTCATGGTTCATAGTATTTTGCCTCATGCGGTTGTTCATCAAAAATAATTCATTTATTTGTTTTAGCTTAATTAACCATTCTATCTATGTTTCATTCTAGATTATAGGTAAGATATTCCCCATAAGTGGAAATCGTTACCTTTATAAGGAAATAGAAATGTATCAAAATATTTTAGTTGCGATTGATGAGAGTGATACATCAATGCAAGCCTTCCAGGAAGCCATTAAGCTGAGTAAAATGCATAAGGCAAAATTACGAATTGTACACATTGCGAATGAATTTTATGCTCCTTATGTTGGAACTGGAGTTGATTATGAGAAGTTAGAGGCTTCATTCAAAGAATATGGCCAACAATTTTTGGATAAAATGCAAACCATGGCAAAAAAACAATATGCCGATTGTGAAGCGCAACTCCTTGAAATAAATCCGTCCAAGGAAAAAGTTCCAGAAAAAATCCTTGAAGCAGCAAAAAATTGGCCTGCTGATTTGATTGTCATAGGAACTCATGGTCGTCGAGGTTATCAGCATTTATTACTGGGTAGCGTCGCCGAAGGAGTTATTCGCAATGCACCCATACCAGTTCTTCTTATCCGCGGCAAACAGTCCTAAAAGAGTTGATTGCAATAATTTGTTAGCGAAGGATTATCCATATGCGAGCGTGCTAAGAATGGAGAATTCTTTCGCTGTCTTGCTTTGATAGCAATTAACACAAGCAATTATTGTTGAAAAAAATCCGTTCTCGTGGAGTATTTCTTAACTGACTTTTAATAAAGCATAGTATCCTCTCATGGGTTTGTTATAATGCAAGCAAAAATCGCTTTGGATTTATTTTATGCAAAAACTGATTAATGATTTTCATGAGTTGGAGCGGCATTTTTTCTCACTCATTAGCTTAAATTGCCTGAATCATCCGACCATAACTGCTTTTGAAACCGGAGTTCTCGCAGCCGGACTTAATCCTGCTTTTGTAACCCAAACAGACAAGGAATTTTCAACCGACCTCGCACATTGCAGATCCTACTTCGTTCAAAAGAATTTACCATGGACCATTGTAATTTCAGAGCATACACAAATTGGTTCCCAACAAAAGAGTCAATTTCTACACGATTATGAATTAACCGATAATGGTGTAGGCATGATATTCGATCTTTTATCAAGCCCACTACAAGGCTTAGATAATCAACTTGAATTCAGAGAGATGAATGATGAGCTACATACCTGGGGAATCCCTATGACTTATGCTTTTCAATCCACTCCCGAAATTAACCAGGTTTATATACAAAGACACGATGAAGCATTGAAAAAATCCCAAGGGATTTATCATTTTTCTGGTTTTTTTTCGGGGGAAGTCGTTGTATCTATGACATTAACGGTAAAAGAGCACCTTGCCCGCATCGATGATTTAGCCACAATGCCGCACTTTCAAAAGCGTGGTTTTGCTCATGCAATGATGATTTATGCCTTAAAAAAAGCATTGGATTTAAAAGTTCAAACCTGCTTTTTAGAAGCATCCAGTTCAGGGCTTAATCTCTACAAACATATTGGTTTTCAACCACTTTTTACAAATCACTACTATGAACTTAAGTAGTTGTAGCTTGGGTTAAGCACAGCAGAACCCATGCAGATAAGGATAAATCATGATGAAATATGCATTAGTTTTTTTATATACCTTATTTTTTTCCAATGCTTCTTTGGCCAATCTTGATTTAATTACTTGGAAAGGAATTTATTATAAAGCAGTCCCGCATAAAAAGGGGGTTACAAAAAAATACTGTAAGGAACATAGTCCGGGTACTTTTATTCACACCATAAAGGATGGAATTGCTCGCCCTATTATCACCAATAAAGGCATCAATCTGAAGCAGATATCGTTTAACATGGATAAAGTTGACGGCATTTATCTTATTAATGGGAGTCTGATTGCATCTGGAAAAACAGCAAAAACTGCCTGGCACGATCGAATTGATTATTTTTTATACAAATACAGTGAAGCAGGAATCACTCAAGGGGTTTGGTATAGTGATCAATGTAAAGGCTTTTATAAAGGGCTGGTACTCAACGACAGAAATAAATAATTGATGTAGAAATTTTACCTAACTCTAAATAACTGAATCGCTTCTTACTCTTATATCAGGCCAAGATAAATTTTGATTATTGAGGTTTAATTTTGATTCTAAATTCACAAAAGCCTGAGAAATAGTCTTTTTATAACACTTCATCATTCATCCCTTGGTATATACTGTATAAAACCAGTTCGTTTTTCTACTAATAAGATAATTGTCTTAAATTGGGGGGAGTGGTGGAAAATAAACAATGGCAGTTTTCGCTCTGGTATGTTCTGATAATTTTCTGGATGATCCTCTTATTCCAGAATTTTTTTTTCGCATCACATCCTGTAGATATAGCTTATAGCGATTTCATCAAACTTTTAAAAGCAGAAAAAATAGACAATGTCGTACTTACGGAAGACTACATTACCGCAAACTTAAAGCCTGAAGGTTTAACAGAATTACTTCCAGAAGATAAACTCACTGAAATCAAAGAATACGGTGGCAAAGACCCTCAGGTCACTACAGTTCGCATTAATGATCCCTCTCTTGTTTCCACCCTAGAAGCAGCGAAAGTCAAATTTAAGGGAAAGGCTGAAAACAAATGGCTAACCATGCTGCTCTCTTGGATTATTCCGGCATTGCTTTTTTTTGCTTTGTGGAGTTTTTTTATAAGACGCATAGGCTCAGCGGCTGGCGGAGTTTTAGATGTCGGGAAGAGTAAAGCCAAAATCTACATGGAAAAAGAAACCCATGTATCATTTCAAGATGTTGCCGGAGTAGATGAAGCAAAAACCGAGCTTATGGAAGTAGTCGAATTCCTCAAAAATCCGCAGCATTATACTCGTATCGGAGCTCACATACCTAAAGGAGTACTTTTAGTTGGACCGCCTGGAACCGGTAAAACATTGCTCGCAAGAGCGGTAGCCGGTGAGGCAGGAGTACCATTTTTTTCAATTAATGGTTCAGAATTCGTAGAAATGTTTGTTGGTGTTGGGGCAGCTCGTGTACGCGATCTCTTTGTCCATGCACGCGAAACGGCTCCGGCAATTATATTTATTGATGAACTTGATGCTCTAGGGAGAGCACGTGGTGCTTATCCTATTGGCGGTGGACATGATGAGAAGGAACAGACTTTAAATCAGTTACTTTCAGAAATGGATGGCTTCGACCCCAGTGAAGGATTAATCTTACTCGCCGCGACGAATCGACCAGAAATTCTTGATCCCGCATTATTACGTGCTGGACGCTTTGATCGTCATGTACTCGTAGATCGACCCGATAAAAAAGGCCGAGTAGATATTTTAAATGTCCATCTGAAAAAAATAAAACAAGCCGCTGATGTTGATCCTGAAAAAATTGCAGCCTTAACCCCAGGTTTTTCTGGTGCGGATTTGGCAAATCTAGTCAATGAAGCCGCTCTGCTTGCTACGCGCCATGATGCTGACTCTGTTAGCATGGATGACTTTACCAACGCTGTTGAACGAATTGTAGCAGGTTTGGAGAAAAAGAATCGCTTACTCAACCCCGAAGAGCGAAAAGCAGTGGCCTATCACGAAATGGGACATACTTTGATAGCTCTCTCTTTACCTAATGTAGACCAGGTCCACAAAGTTTCCATTATTCCACGCGGTATAGGGAGTTTGGGTTATACCATTCAACGCCCTACTGAAGACCGCTATCTGATGACTGAGGAAGAATTAAAAAGTAAAATGATGGTGCTGCTCGGAGGTAGGGCCGCAGAATTTGTTGTCTTGGGTCGATTTTCGACGGGAGCAGCAGACGATCTCGCCAAAGCAACAGATATTGCACGAAACATGGTCATGCGCTATGGCATGGATAAAAAACTAGGCCCTGTAACCTACCAGAAAGAAAACTCACCATTTTTAGAATCTCCTATGGTACACCACGATCGAGAATTTAGTGAAGAAACTGCCCGTGAGATTGATGCAGCAGTCCGAAAAATTATCCAAACTGCATTTGACGATGCCGTAGAAGTTATAAAAAAGCACATTAAAATTTTAGAAAAAGGTGCAGCATTGTTATTGAAAAAAGAAACACTGAATGAAGAAGATTTAACGACATTAAATATAAGTAAGTAGCCCAGGGGCACTGCAGCGAAACCCAGGATTCCTGGGATACTTCAATTAGCCACCCGTCATCCCAAATGTAGAGAGGGCTCACCAGAAGATGGGTATGAATAAACTGAGGAGTTCCTTCTTTGTAAACTCCTCAGGATGACGCAGTAGGATCTACACTCCGAAAAACAACTTCTTTTTGTTTCATTGATTACCCATAACCTGCTTTTGACTTAATGGGTGTAAAGCACTCGTTTTATCAAAATGAATTAGCCCGTCAAACTGATAAGGAAGTCGGGTAAAAAAGTAATGACTAAAGCGCTCGGTATCTGGAAGATAGATCACGCCTATTGCCCGCTGCAAGCGAGGAATATTTAAATAGTGCTCCAATTTCTCATTATTTAGTAAATTTAAGAAAAAATTTTTGCATTTTAATTGATGAAAAAGTTCCTCAAAACTTCCTTGCAAACCAGGTCTTACTTGCTTTTTCTCTCCAGGTCTTCCCCAATCGGATGCGGCCATAACAGTGCCTTCATAAGTTGAAAAACCCAAAGAATAAGCATGTATGCCATATTGCTCTCGCACTAACCGACCTAGATTAAGTTCGTCACGTTCACCCATTTCAGTCGCACGCGAATCGCCCACATGAGAATTATGTGCCCAAATGATTATTTTAGCCGGTTTATTAAATCGTGTTTCCAAATGATCTGCTAACACATTCAGTGTTTCTGCCATATGAGTGTCTCGAATATTCCATGTAGAAACCCTACCTTCGAGCATGGAGCGATAATAATTTTCTGCATTTTTTACCAATCGAGCATTTTGAGTTGCAAAAAAATACTCATCTTCAGCAGCAATTCCATCACGATGCACATACTCAAAAGCACGGTGTTGCAAATCCACTAATTGAGCCACAGCCTCATTAATACAGGATTTTTTAACGCCGGCGTTAATTAAATAACCATACATTTGAGGATCTTGATTAAGATGATCAAAACACGCATAACGCTGTTTGGCACGTTGTGCCGCTTCAGGATCGACTTTATTTAAAAAATCAATTACAGCTTGCATAGAGGAATTTAAACTATACAAATCAAGTCCATAAAATCCAATTTTTTGTGCTGCAGGCAAACTGTCATTATAGAGACGTAACCAATGAAGAAATGGCGGAAGCGTCGTATTACGCCACATCCAGGTTGGAAATCGTTCAAAAGCATCCAACGAGCGCTCACTATGAGCTATAGATCCTTCTCCTCGTAAAAAACGATGGACACGATAAGCATCAGGCCAATCCCCTTCAATTGCAACCGCCATAAATCCACGCTCTTTAATAAGACGCTGGGATATTTTGATACGAGTCTGATAAAATTCATGCGTTCCATGGGATGCTTCGCCAATCATCACAAAGCGAGCATCTCCTATTTGTTCAAGTACCGCATCGTACTCTTCATCTTGGGCATCCAAAGGTACAATGGTATTATTCAATTCATCGACTAGCTTGTGCAGAGCATCCTTATTCATAAAGCCTCCTCGGTCACAAACATTATTCAATACAATATTGGTCAAACCATTTTTTGGCTAAGTTTGAAACCTCCTGTAATGTTCCAGGCTCCTCAAACAAATGAGTTGCCCCAGCGACTAGTTCCAATTGAGTGATACAGCTCATTTGGTTCATCGCTTGCTGATTAAGCCCAATAACTACCTCATCATTGCCACCAACAATAAGTAACGTAGGGGTTTTGACTCGAGGTAAATAGGCTCCGGCTAAATCAGGCCTTCCACCACGTGAGACAATCGTTTTAACTAAATTAGGCCCCTGTGCAGCGGCTACAAGTGCTGCACCTCCTCCGGTGCTCGATCCAAACAAACCAATTGGAAAATGATATGCTGCAAATTCTCTAGTACACCAATGAATGACATCAAGAAGCCGAGAAGCTAATAAATGAATATCAAAACGAAACTCACGAGTGACATTATCAATGACATCTTCTTGTGAGGTAAGGAGATCAAAAAGCAAGGTTGCATATTTTCCTTCGTTTAAGATACTTGCCACATATTGATTTCGACTACTGAATCGACTGCTCCCACTCCCGTGTACAAAAATCACCATTCCTTTCGCCTCTTCAGGGATAAATAAAAACCCGTTGAGATAAACATTTTTACTGGGAATAGTTACTGGATGTTGGATGTCTACAGTATAAGCGTTCATGGGCATTCCTTTACCTGAACCAATATTATTCCAAAGTATAGACTGATTCCTTCCGGTGCGACGTTAAGCCTTAATTTATCTAACATCCAGGAAACATGAATTTAGGACTAGAATTATTGCATAGTAAAAAAAGAGCCTATATGATTAAGTTGCCATAGAGTCATATCAATATGATGTATATAGAGCTATTCCATAAATATAGATGGTACAAGGTATCTTTGTCTTAGAACCTACGTTTTGGGACTTGTTTCGCGGAAACTAAGGAATGGAGGCTCTTAGGTGAGAAAATATGGAAAAATACTCATAACTTGCCATTAGAATATATATGGAGTAAAGGAGCACCTCAGAAACAAAGAGATAGAAGTGCTCTAATTAATAACTTAGGGATAAGGAATTATAATGGGCAAAAACAATAAACAGACAACTTCGTTTATAAGAAAAAAGAATTTTGATATTCCTACAGGATTAGTTGCTCAAAGAAGAGCAGAGTTAATCGCCGCTAAAGAGCAATTAAGATTAAAAGAGATGGCCTCCATTAATACGGATGAGAATAATACTAATCCGAGAATGCTCACTCATCTTACTAAATTTAGGCCCCAAATAAAGCATAAAAAACCTTCACGTTCACAGCGAAACTCCACATCAATGCATGATTTTTTTAAAACAAATGAGCAAATAGCAGATGAAGCAACGGATATGGACGTAACTGTAGACTGGCTTAAAGAATTGAAAAATACGATATCGGATGCATGGGTTGCTTATAGTAATTACTATAAACTAGGTATCAATAATCGCCAACCTAATGGTTGGTTTAGTTGGTGGCGCCATTCTGATGATGGGCAAAAAAGAGCAGAGAGAATCAATGATGAGGCACTGGCAAGTGAGGATACTAATAAAATTATGATACAGATGGAGCGATTTTTCGAAGAGCCTTCTACTCGCTATGAGAACCACTCTTTTGCCTCTTATTTATTTGAAAAATTCGATCGCCTGTTAGAGCGCCATGAATATAAGCCTCAACCAGAGATAATTTATGATAAAAACTATTGGCATACAATTGCGGCACAATTGCACTTATTAATGACCAAAGAAGAGTTTAACCATAACTCAGGAACACCTGTTCTATGATCCTTAGTTTAAAAATAAGAGCTATTATTCATGCCTAATCAAAATCCCTGGGCTTTAAATACACCCATTGATAGTTTTTTCTTTGATTGTGATGGTACCCTCTCTCTTATTGAGGGTATTAATGTCTTAGCAACAACCAATGGGGTTGCAGAAAAAGTACATCAGATTACTGCACGATGTATGGGTAAAACCGGCATGACACCCAGTGATTATCGTCAGCGCTTGGATTATGTACAACCCACCCGAAAACAAATAGAAGAGTTGGCAAAGAGCTATAGACAACATATTGCTCCTGGAGCACAAGAACTCATTCAACTATTACAACGTTTGAATAAAAAAATCTATATTATTTCCGCAGGGATTAGGCTTGCAGTAGTTCAGTTTGCCAAGAGTTTGGGAATTCCTGCGAGTAATGTACTCGCAGTGGAAGTATATTTTGATGAGCAAGGTAACTATCTAGGATTTGATGAACAAAGCAATATGACCCAAGGAAATGGTAAAACGATAGAAATTGCCTCCGTACTTAAACCTGGTGAGCACTCCTTATTAGTAGGTGATGGCGTAAGTGATTGGGAAGCTCGAGAAGCAGTAACACGATTTGTTGGTTTTGCAGGCCTAAGCCCTAAAGAATGGGTGAAAAATCATTCTGATTTTTATATCAGTAATGCAAGCTTTTACCCAATAATACCTTTAGGGTTAACTCAGGATGAGTTGAAAAAATTGCCTTCCCAATATTATGCTTATTATGAACAGGGACTTACAGAAATTTACAACTCTAGTGTTCTGATCAAGGGAGATAATCATGTTTATCATTCAAATTCTTGATAATATATCGCCACAGGGTTTGAGTTTGTTCCATCCTGATATTTATCAATTAGGTCTTAACCCTGTTGATCCCGATGCCATACTGGTACGTTCCCATAAATTACATAACCATCAATTTTCAAAAAGCTTAAAGGCGGTAGCACGAGCCGGAACTGGTACTGATAATATCCCTATTGAAGTACTTACGAATATGGGGGTTCCGGTATTTTATGCTCCTGGAGCAAATGCCAATGCAGTAAAAGAATTGGTGATGGCAGCCATGATAATGGGTTATAGACATTTAGACGAAACGCGCTCATTTATTACTGAACTGTCAAAAGAGGATAATCATTTATTCAATCGAGAAATCGAAACTAAAAAAAAGAAATTTATTGGGCATGAAATTTCAGGTAAAACTTTGGGCGTTATAGGCTTAGGGAATATAGGCGTTAAAGTTGCTAATGCAGGACTGGCTTTAGGGATGAAGGTATTGGGTTTTGATACGAATATGACGTTAACTAATGCTCTGGCATTGATGCCGGGCGTTGAAAAAGTTATGGAAATGAATACATTGCTTGCTCACGCAGATATTATTACCCTACATATCCCTTTAAATGCAGCGACCACCCATTTAATTAATGAAGAAAATATTGCCTTAGTTAAACCCCATCTGCTGTTACTTAATTTTTCACGCGAACAAATAGTAAGCGAAGCGGCGATTTTGCAACAATTAAATAACCAGCAAATCATGGGATATATCACCGATTTTCCAACAATTAATTTGGCCGATCACCCCAATGTTTTGTCCTTCCCCCATTTAGGAGCAAGCACTCAGGAAGCAGAACAGAGTGCTGCAGAGATGGTCATTAGCAATATTTGTAATTATTTAGAACATGGCATTATCGAATATTCTGTTAATTTCCCTAATATATCCCTCTCTGCAACCCAAGTACCCAATTGTTACCGTATCTTAGTGATCAACAAAAATACCCCAGGAGCTATGGGTAAAATCACCCAAAATATATCTAAACTAAAATACAACATTGAACAAATGGAAAATAAATCCCGTGGAGAAATTGCTGTGAATCTGATTGATATATCTGGACCTAAAGACTCATTAACTCAACTTTGTGACCTATTAAAAAATATTCCCAATTTAATAGATGTACGATTAGTTACTAACACTCAAAAATAATAAAATTAGCTTTTTTTGAAATACTCTATTTTCTTTACTACACTTTTATAGGTTGTTCCCTTATTTAGATATTCTTTATTTTTATTTAATAAGGATTGCTGTGCATAATATTGAGTTACTCGCCATTCGTGATCATAAAACAAATGGCATGGCGGTTTGTTTAAAGCCTAAAATTCCTTATATTATTACACCGTCTCTGGTACATGAGATTCGTAAGCTGCAAAATAAAATAGCAGAGCAGTACTACGCCAAACCCTGGGATGGAGTTTACTACCTGCTTTGGTATTTACATTCTGGTACAACACCATGGAAAGGACTAGATTTTCATTTTATTCACGAAGCATTGTTAAGTCATCATGAGCATAAAATAGAACTCTACATCGAAAAAATATTTGAATTGCTTTTTATTAATTATGTAGGCTTTGGCCTTCCCTTAATTAACTGCTCTTTTGTGAATAGAAAACTAAGCGGCATTTCTCAGGATTTTTTCTATTTAAATCGAATAAACTTTATAAAACGATATAAAGAATTGAATTGCTCCTGCTTCAATAAACTCCCTTTTAGTAAATTGGATTTTAATACCCAAATAAAGAAGGCATCATTTCCCTTTAAAATTTATACTCGTAATAATTTTTATGCTTTTGATGCTATCGATTTGAATTCAATGAAAAAAATTCTGCATTCGCATCGATATTTACCTATTTCGCAGGCCCAACAAAATGAAATAAGACTTATTTTCAATCAAATTGGCCAGAATACCATCTCGAGAATTTATCAATTGGCCTCAGAAAACATCCATTTAATTGAGCGTTTCTCCTCGATCCAATCCATGGCAAGTCAAAAGTAATCATGAATATGGATGGCTTGTAGCCTGGGCAGAGCTTAGCAAACCCGGTCATCCCGAATGCAACGAGTGATCTCCTATTGGAACACCGTCCTACAGCGTGTGCACCAGGTTAGGATGTCTAATAACTTATAAATAAAAATAAATGGCAGGTGCTAACATTTTGAATGCAATAGAGTATAATATGTAAAAATTTTATACATACCAAGGTAAATCAATGTTCGGCCTGAACGAAAAAGTAGGAAAATCCTTTTTTAAAGCGGCAAATCCAGGAGAGCTCTTTGTTACCAGTCGTTTTTTTACTTTACAAGGAGAAGGACCTTTTCGAGGTCATCCAGCCTATTTTATCCGTCTAGCCAAATGTAATTTAGCATGTTCTTTTTGTGATACTTACTTTGATGTGGGTGAATGGAGAAGTTTTACTTCTTTATTAGAAGAGGCCGACGCTCTAATTGATGCTTTTTTTCAGAATCGCAGCCTCCCTACTCCATCCTGGGCGCAGGGACCAGCAAAAAAAATAGTTTTAGTCATTACCGGTGGAGAACCCTCACTACAACAAAATTTATCAGCATTTTTAGAGGAAGCCAAAACATATTTCCAATATACCCAAATTGAATCAAATGGTATTTCTATTTTATCTGACCTTCCTAAAAGCACCATATTAGTAGTGAGTCCCAAATGCTTGGAAAAAAATGGAAAAACGATTAGATACTTGGAGCCCAATACCAAAATGCTGGAACGAGCTGATTATTTGAAATTTGTCATGTCAGCCCCCGAAGAGGAACAATACAAAGCCTATAGTGAAATACCTGCATGGGCACATGAGTGGGCAGAAAAAACAAATAAACAGGTTTTTGTAAGTCCCATGAATATATATCAAAAAGAACCTCAGCGTGTTCGTGCCATCCGTGATAAAGGCCACAATTTGACTTTGGCAGAACGCTCTGAAATCAATGAGGTGGTGAGCTTTTGGGAGCCGGATCTTTTAGATCTGGAAAAAAATCAACGTAATCACGAATATGCAGCAGAGTATTGCATGAAATATGGATTCATTCTTAATTTACAAATCCACCTGTTTGCAAGCCTACCTTAGATGTTAAGGCCTGAATACGTTTGTAGCATGAGTAAATTGCGCAAGCCGTGCCTCAAAATCACGTAATCCTCAAGAATCTACGACGAAGGATCTCCCCGTTTTACCCTGGAGATCCCTCACTACCTTTGGGATGACATATCCTAATTTAATCAGAACATACCATGTCATGACCACAACATGTTGGTGATTTAATTTGCCCACACCCATGAGGACATTTTGATACCTGAACCTTGCCATGGTCCGTTTTTACAACATCACTAACTAATAGGGAATTGCACTTGCTGCACGTTAAGTTTTTCACACCCATTCCACATTTATGACATTTGTATTCCATTACAATTCTCCTTGTCAAAATAAATTTTTTTCAACACGAAAATCTCGCAGAGTTAGTACCTATAGCTTGTGCAATAGGTCTCATCACTTTTTCTAGGTTAAATATAGACACAATATAATGGACTTGTAAATTACAGATTAGCCTTTTTGGGGTTTACCTTAATGCAGCATGTAATGCCTCATCAATATGGTTTTCATCGAATACCTGCACACCGTGCTCAATTAATAATGCGGCCGTAACGCCTTCGCCATGCATTAATGTGCGTGTAAAAGATCCATCGTAAATCCCACTTGCACCGCAAGAAGGACTTCTGGCCTTCAAAATCGCAACACGTATGTGATATTTCTTTACGAGCTCGAGTGCTTTTTGTGCACCTTGAAGAAAATAATCAGTCACATCCTGATTGTTTTTTGTTTTGACTAAAGCATTGTTCTTTAATACATCTGCACCTGACTTTTTACCCTGAATCTCAGCTGGAGGTCTTGGTGTAGGTAATCCACCAGCCATTTCCGGGCAAAGGGTAATTATTTTTCCTTCTTTAAACCATTGCTGTAACAGTGGATGATTTTGCAAACAATCGCCCCCATCATAACGAACTTTTTGGCCAAGAAGACAGGCACTCAGGAGTATTTTAGGCATAAAAACTTTTGTATCAATTAAAGCACACCGATAACGAAACTATAGTTTATAGCATGCGTTGAAACAAGGCTATTTACAGTTCGACTCTTCGTAATCTGAGCGCGTTAATAATCACCGAAACAGAACTTAATGCCATTGCAGTTGCGGCGATAATGGGATTTAGCAGTAATCCTGTTACTGGATACAACACTCCTGCTGCTAAGGGAACTCCTAATCCGTTATAAATAAAAGCAAAAAATAAATTCTGACGTATGTTGCTCATTGTTGCTCGAGACAGATGGTGGGCTTTAACAATTCCATTCAGATCACCATGGAGCAAAGTAATTCCGGCACTCTCAATTGCAACATCAGTCCCTGTACCCATCGCAATACCAATATCTGCAACAGCCAAAGCAGGTGCATCATTCACTCCATCCCCTGCCATTGCTACAATAGAACCTTTCTCTTTGAGCTCACTTACGATACGGCGCTTATCTTCAGGCATAATTTCAGCAATTACATTATTAATACCTAACCGACTCGCCACTGCCTCGGCAGTTGTTTGACTGTCTCCAGTGAGCATATAGACCTCAATCCCATTTTTTTGCAACTCAAGTATGGCATCAGGTGTGCTCGGCTTGATAGGATCCTCTACTGCCAGAATCGCAACCGTTTCACCAGAGATGGCCAGAAACATCACAGTTGCTCCTGCAGCACGTAACTCATCTGCGCTATCAATAAGTGAGGTGTTATTTGTTCCATATTCTTGCATCAATTGCAGATTACCAAGCGCAATGTTTAAACCATCGACCTTGCCAATAACACCTTTTCCTGAAATTGCTTCAAAATCCGATACTTTGGTAAGTGATAATTGTTTCTCTTTTGCTGCTGTCATGATTGCATTGGCAAGTGGATGTTCACTTTGATGTTCGAGTGCAGCCGCTAAAGCCAGTATTTCATCAGCCTCAAACTTTTTTTCCGTAATTATTTGAGTTAATTTGGGGTGTCCAAGCGTTAAAGTACCCGTTTTATCAACAACGAGTATTTTAACTTTCTCCATTTGCTCCAGAGCCACTGCATTTTTAACTAAGACACCGTTCTGCGCACCTTTGCCCACACCAACCATAATGGACATAGGTGTTGCTAAACCGAGCGCACAAGGACAAGCAATAATCAGAACCGAAACCGCAGCAAGTAAACCATAGCTAAACGCAGGTTGCGGGCCTAAGAAGAACCAAACGAAGAAAGCAAGTACTGCGATTAAAATAACAATTGGAACAAACCAACCTGAAACTGTATCGGCCAGTCGTTGAATAGGAGCCCGACTGCGTTGTGCCTCACTTACCATATGTACAATGTGTGAGAGCATGGTATCGCTGCCAACATGCTCTGCTTTCATTATAAAACTGCCATTTTGGTTTATCGTAGCTCCAATCACTTTTGAGCCCACATCTTTACTTATTGGCATCGATTCCCCAGTAATCATAGATTCATCTACATTACTGCGTCCTTCGAGCACTTCACCATCTACAGGAATTTTTTCGCCAGGTCGAACACGAAGTTTGTCTCCAACCTGGACTTGATCTAAAGTTACTTCTTCTTCATTGCCCTTCAGATCAATTCGGTGGGCACTTTCGGGAGCTAAGTTTAATAAAGCACGAATAGCACCACCTGTTTGCTCTCGTGCTTTTAACTCCAGCACCTGCCCGAGTAAAACCAAAGTGGTGATGACTGCAGCTGCTTCAAAATAAACATTGATTACTCCTTGATTATGCAAAGCTGCAGGAAAAAGATCGGGAAACAGTAGTGCGATGGTACTGTAAACCCATGCAACACCTATCCCCATAGCAATAAGCGTAAACATGTTCAGTTGGCGTGTTTTCAGGGAAATAAAACCGCGCTGAAAAAAAGGAAAACCACACCATAAAACTACAGGTGTAGCCAATACAAACTGAATCCAGGCAGATTGATTAGCGGCGATAAAGTGCTGGAATAGATGGCCACCCATTTCTAATACAACTACCGGGATACTCAAAACAAGCGCAAGCCAAAACCGATGCTTCATGCTTTTGTATTCAGGATTTTCTTGTTCTGCAGAAACGGCTTCCGGTTCTAAGGCCATCCCACAAATAGGACAATTCCCAGGGCCAGACTGACGAACCTCTGGGTGCATAGGACACGTGTAAATTCCTGTTGCGATTATATGTTCAGGGAGGTGTTGCTGTTTTGTCGCATGATGTTGATGACATGACGGAGGCACGCTTCCTTGTTCTGATGAATTTTTCTGATGCTTATGCTCATGTTCACAATGTCCGTGTTTCATAATTTACCTTCCCTTAACTTTAAGAGCACGTCCTCTAGCTTGGGGCAAAGGGAAATGCATCATTTCAATATCGCTATTCTTTTTTACCCCATTTTTCGTCGGGTTGCACAAAATCCTCTAAAAAAAGATCAATAGAAACTTTTTTGGGATTCGCTACTTTCTCATACGCTACAGAGCCCTCAACAAATTGGCATAACCGATCAAAACTCCCTTTTTTCGCTTGAAAAGCAAAAGGTCCCTGAATTTTATCAGCATTTTCATGTAACGATACACCATAAATATTGACAAGCCTATTAACCAGTTCCTCATAGGGAATTTTATAGAATTGACAGGGACCGTTTAGTGGGGCCGGAACATTAGGGTCCATTAAATAAACATAATTCGCTTCTTTTCCTCGTTCTGCCCCAACAATTAAAAGCGAATGACTGCCCTCAATAGTTTCCTGGGGCCCCTGCTTCTCAGTATAAATTTGGTATTTCTCAGTAGCACGCTCGATGGTACATTTCCCAGGAACAAATACCACACAAGGTTGGGTATAAATAACCATAGGGCCATCCCCTATAAGGACATCCATGAGCTCATCAATTGGTTGGGAAGGATCCCACCCGGAGCCCTCTAATTGATAGCAGTAGGCAGCCTGATTGACCACTGCCTGATGATAAAATGGTGCCATAAACTCGGGATTATCTTTAGTTAATTCTATATTCTCACTATAGTGCTCATGAGAATTGACCACTGATTTCACACAGGATTGTAAATAACTTTGCATTACATTTTCGGGATCAAGTCCAGTGATATAGTGTAAACTGGTAAGCGTTTTTTTTGCTAATGCGACACAGTCCGCATATTCTTTTTTATTGAGGTATTCTTCAAAATCAATATATTCATCTTGCTTCTTGAGATAATCAGCACTCAGTTCGAGATAAGTTTCTATCTCTTTTTTCATTTGCCGGGTATCCGTTGAAAGCGACTTAAGGCTCTCCAGCTCCTCCTCCCACTTTTTAATGAAATTTTTTACCAATTCCGGAGGGCTACTTGTATCTTTTGTTTCTTGAATAAAATCATCAAATTCTTCTAATAATGTTTTTGCAATTTGTTTATCAGATTCAATTTTATTTAATCCACGACGATAATCAGAGAAAACTAACTCACTAAATCGTTCTTTTTGATGTTGATTATCCTTTTTACCAAAACGAAAACGCAATGGATTTAATGCATATAGGGCGCAAGTACCTCCCTTTTGTGCATGCTGTTCTCTAAGCACTGCCGGCTCACCGACATAACGTTTACCTCGAGGGACATCAAGCAATAAAATATCGGCAGTTTTGATAAGGAACTTAGGCATAATGATTATACAAAAAAAACAATAAGTATATTAATTATACAGAACCAACCAAAATATGTCTATTTATTGGGCATTCGGTATTTTATTGAATCAAGTTGTCGTGGTTATATTTATCCTTAACACAGATTTAAATCTTTCATAAACAGTAGACTTGTGTTAGTTAAGATTATCGAACCAAATCTTCCACGATATATTCCTCTCGTTCTATTACCCTCGCGATCACCTTATTAAATTCATGGGCAATTAACTCTTTGCAATGAGTGGTTACGGGCCCATTAATCGAAATTAAATACTCACCTTCCTGATTCCTGGAAAACAAAATCCATAAAGATCGATTACTTACAGGACGATCCTCACTTCCAAAATGGTTTGCATATTGAAATTTAATCGATGTATTACTCGATTCTGGAGCTGCTTTACTAAAAAACGAAGGGGTAATATTCACTAAAACTCTTAATCGTTCTGGTTTTTTCAGGGGGACATTTAATTTAAATAATTTATTAACTTTTCTTTTAAGTAAGGTATTGAAACTAATTGTCTCCGCCCAACTTAAATATTTAAGGTAAAAATCAATAATACCCGAATGAAGTTTACTTTTCTTAAATTGCTTGGTTAACCAGAGTTTATTCCATCTATAAAATAAATAATGGCTCATTGTTAATCCCGAATCTTTAAACTCACTGTTTTTAATCACATGAGAGCACTTTTGAAAAGAAGCAGTTTTTAACTGTTGCTCCTCAATAGCCTTAATAAAATCAATGAACGTGTATTGATCCTCTACAGCAATATTTACTCGTTTATATTCTGAAAACAAACCGACAACCCAATTATATTGACTGCCCTCTCTACCACTATGAATCTGGATAAAGGGTATTTTCTTTTGCCGGCTTAGCTTATAAAAAACAAGATGGCATGCAGCAATTAATCCGGTGCTAACATTCATATTTTTAGCTCGATGCCACTCAATAAATTGTTCAGCCTGATGCGAATCAATAGGATAATGGAATAAATACTTTTTCTGACTGTCTATAGGCATAAAGTATTCAGGTCCAAGATACAGCATTTTGAACCCTTTATTATAATTCTGCCAAAAATTAATTTTATGATTTAAATTCGCCTCATAAAGATGATTATTTTTTTTGACAAAATTAAGAAACGAATCCTTTTCTGCCTCCAGAATCAACGGTTTTCCTTGTGCGAGCATTTCATAATATTTTTTAAATTGACTCAATACCAGATCGCATGAAGGACCATCAACTATGATATGAGGGATTATCATGTGTAGTTCATGCAGATCACTATTTATCTTATAAAGAAAGACTCTAATCAGCGGTTGATGTGTTAG
Source organism: Legionella stuttgartensis (assembly GCF_977063405.2). Lineage (NCBI taxonomy): Bacteria > Pseudomonadati > Pseudomonadota > Gammaproteobacteria > Legionellales > Legionellaceae > Legionella > Legionella stuttgartensis. Next base: position 368,962 of record NZ_CDRUHA020000011.1, on the reverse strand, counting down.
CAAAATCCCACATCTCATATTATTTTGGAATTCTTGATCGAGTACTGTCTCTTCATTGTCTAGGGAGATGTCTTTATAGATTAATTCAAATTTTCCTTTTTTCTTTAACACTTGGGTTGGCACTTCGGTATTGAAGTTCAACCAAAAAGTACTGTTTTGTTTCACCACAGCATCGAATGCTTGAGCAACATAATCCTTATTCAGCTTGCCTTGAATTTGTAATTGCGTTCCAACATTATAAGAATAGCCTTGTCTATTAAGGACCCAAAAAACGTATTGAAAATCACATAAAGGCACTTCTTCGCCAACGAAGTTTATAGCGGCATGAGGTGCTGCTTTATTATCAAAGTTAAATAAACTTTGTAATTCATTCGCAATATTTTTAGCAATCTTGCTAATACTTGGCTCATTAATAAAGTATTCTATGGATAAGTTCAGGGTAGGACTTTGTAATTTGTCATGAATACGATTGCGAATTTCTATGGCCATTAACGAGTCTAAACCTAATGAAAACAAACCATCGCCCACTTCAATTTGTTCTATATCATCTAACCCTAAAACATCCACAGTAATTTCTCGTAAAACTTGACTCAATATGGCAATAGACTCTTCCTTAGTATGTTGACGAAGAGAGTTTAAGAAATGCTGATCGGCTGGATGCGTATGCTTCATAAGCTCAACCAACCATGCCTGTTTTGGTGAATATTTAAAATAAATGTCCCAGTTGATAGGACATACAGCAATTTGCGCCAAGTGAGCGGTTAATAAAACATCAAGAACGTCGATAATGTCCTTATCTAATAAATTAAAGCCACGTTGTTGGATTGCCTGGCTTAAGTTTGCAGTCATTCCCGTTGCATGAAAAGGTCCCCAGTTAATTGAAATTCCGGGCAATCCTTGTTGTTGTCTTAAATAAGCCAATCCATCGAGAAATCCATTCGCTGCCACATAATTTGCCTGACCTCTGGCACCTAATACTGAAGCTAAGGATGAAAACAAAACGAATAGATCCAGTGGGATATCTTTGGTTAATTGATGCAAAATCAAAGCACTATCCATTTTTGCACTTAATACATTTTGCATCTCATCATCGCTTAAGTTAACCAATAAACCATCTTGCACAATGCCCGCGAGATGAAAGACGCCTTGTAGTGGTTTGGAGCTCTGTTCGATCTCTTTAATGATCTGTTCCATTTGCTGATAATTACTCGCATCTGCCTGATGATGTTTAATAAATACTTGTTTTTGGCGGGCCCGTTCGATAAACGTTTTGGTATCCTCAGAACATTCAGATCTACTGGTGATGACAATGTGATGCGCCCCTCTACGAATAAGGTATTCAATTAATGTTGGTGCCACCCCCCCGGTCCCACCTGTGATCAGATAGGTTGCATCACTCTTAAATAGCTCTTGTTGCACAAGATTTGCAGAAACCGATGCTTTCTTTAGTCGGGGAATATAGAATGCGTCGCGGATTGCAAACTGATTTTCAAGGCTGTTGGTAGCCAATAAATACTTTAATAGCTCTGACAAGGTACTCTTGGTATCCAAGTCGATTGAATAATTGTTAACAAGTTCCAGTTCATTACTAAAGGTTTTCCAAAAAGCACATGCCATAGTATGGTAAGGATTAACCTTATCTGTTTCATGAATCGCATATGCATTTTCTGTAACAAGTATGAAGCTATGAGGCCGCGACCTAAACATTTTTTGACAACAATGAAATAAATCATTGAATTGGCTTTGATTGTATAAGAACACTATATCTTTATTCTCAATAGGTCCCAACTCATCCAGACTAGATATTAATTGATAATCCAGATCACCCAATAGCGTTTTTGCTTTTTCTGGCTCATTGGATATCACCAATAACATGGGAGTCTGCTTTTGCGTCAGTCCATTAAACTTGAATGGAATCCATCGAGTTTGGTACAGATTCTGTAGATAGGATTCATAAGGAATAAAATGACTTTGTGTCACTCTTCTTAATTTAAACTGTTCAATATCACCAATCAGCAAACCTGAATTATCATAAAATTTAACATCAAAACACAGTTCATTATCATGCTCTGAGGTTCTTTGGGTTACACAGGTCCACACACTTCGAGGAACTTCCTGTATTGTAGTCATTCGTGCAAACGTATAAGGCACATAGGTGGAATGCTCAAACTGATTCATTCTGAGTAATAAAATACTTTGCATCACCCCATCAAGCAAAATAGGCGGATAATAATAGTTGAGGCCTTGGCTGCTTTTAGTTAGTGCTATTTTGGAAAGAATGCGGTCATGATGTAGGTAACTTTCTTGCAGAACCTGGAGTTCATCTCGATAAAAAAGCGCATGATTTTTAAAATACTCATAAATTTTCGATAAATCAAAACGACGCTCAAAAGATAATTTTAATTCATTTATATCAGCCGATTCAGAAAGCGCCGGCGACCGCGAATTGATTTCCATTTCAGAAAATAATTGCCAATTATCATCTTGCTTCGCAAAAATATTAATTTTGTATTGTTCGTCGCTTTTCGGTTTGACTTGCAACTGAAACTCTTGAGCCTGCTTTGGGTATAATGGACGTTCAATATGAAATTTTTCAATAGAAAAAGCATTGCGTTGCAATACAAGTTTGGCGGCCGCCAAACCCGACTCAATAAAAGCGGTTGCCGGAAAAACAACTTTATCAAAAACGAAATTCTGATTGATGTAGGTTAAATGTTCTAAGTCCAGCTTGTTACTAAATAAAAACTCATTTCCAGGCAGCGACAACATTTGTCCTAAAAGAGGATGCACGACATCTGGAGGTGACTGAGTCGAGTTTTTTTTATCAACCCAAAATTCAGTCGCATCAAATACATAATGAGGTAAATTAACTTTGTTAAATTCATTACTACTATTTTTATAATATAGATTCCAGTCGACTGATTTATCTTGCATGTAACTTGTCACAATGGACTTGAGTGTAGGCTCATTTTGTAAATCAAGAGTAATGCTTTTTCCGTGAGATAGAGCAAACTGACCTAATTTCAACAATTGACTGGCCTCTTGAGCGGTATGAGCAACCAACGCCAATCGATAAGTATAATGCGGACGACAGGTAGATGCTGTAAAACAAATATCGCTAAAATCATCTGATGTTTTTGCCAGATAGCGCTGATAACTTTGAGTCAAATGTTCTAGAGCGGTTTGCGAACTCGCCGAGAGGACCAAAAGTTGGGCTTTAGTGGATTGAACTGCCTCCTGCTCTGCAGTTTTAGGAAACTCTTGTAAGATAAGGTGAGCATTTGTTCCGCTAAAACCAAATGCACTAACGCCAGCACTTCTTAGTTTTGAGTTTGTTTCCCATTCTATGTTTTGCAAGGCGAGACGAGTATCTCCGAGATGAATATGGGGATTTAATTTTTTAAAATGGAGCAACTTATAAATTTTCTTCTTTTGCAGACTAATCACGGTTTTTATAACACTCGCTACACCAGCAGCACTTTCAAGATGGCCAATATTGGTTTTTACAGTACCAAGGTATAAGGGATTATTGGGAGCGTGTCCCGTTCCATAAACCTGATTGATTGCATGGACTTCTATGGGATCGCCCAAGGGTGTACCTGTTCCATGCGCTTCAATATAACTGATATCACCACTGGATAAATCCGTTTGACTCAATGCTTTTAGCATCACTTCTTCCTGGCTTTTGCCATTAGGAACAGTCAATCCAGCAGAGCGTCCATCACTATTTACTGCCGAAGCTTTTATAACAGCTAAAATGGTGTCTTTATCACGTAATGCATCAGATAATCTTTTCAGTAGCAGGACACCACAACCCTCTGCTCTCGCATATCCATCTGCATGTTCATCAAAAGTTTTACAGTGACCATCAGGGGCTAACGCTTTGGCTTTGCATAAAGTAATATTTGCTTCAGGCAATAAAAGCACATTGACACCACCCGCAAGCGCATAATCAATTTCTTGGTTTTTTAAACTTTGACACGCGTAATGAATGGCGACTAATGATGATGAACAGGCTGTATCCACACTGATGGATGGGCCTTTCAAATCAAAAGTATACGCTACCCGTCCTGGAATTAGATTAGATACATTCCCCGTTATCGAGTAAACACTGAGTTCTTCGTTAGAAAAGCCTGATTTCTCCAGCTGGGCATAGTATTCATTCGGACCTACCCCTGCAAAGACGCCCGTTAAACTACCCCGTAATGACTCTGGCAAATAATTTGCATTTTCTATGGCCTTGTACGAGCACTCTAAAAAGATTCGTTGTTGAGGCTCCATTAACTTTGCCTCACGAGGACTAATGCCAAAGAAGTTTGCATCAAAACATTTAATGTTTTCGATTAACCCTAGTTTATTGACATAAGACTTCCCTGGTGCATCCATATTGGGATCATAATATTTTCGATTATCCCAACGCTCCAGGGGGATATCCTTCATCCCACTTTTGCCCTCTTCAAGGAGCGTTTCAAAGGCCTCAATATCGCTGGCATTGGGAAAGGTACAACTCATGCCAATAATTGCAACTGCATCATAGGCTTTCTCTACCATGGGTTTGGGGGCTTGTTTAATAACTAAATGTTTCCCCAATTCCGACTCTATATGCTGAGCCAATTTATTAATTGATGGATAATCAAAACCTATTGTCGCAGTCACTTTAAGGGTTGGTGCTAGTTTTTCTTTGAGCTTCGTAGCCAGCTCGGTGATCATCAATGAATCGAAACCAAGCTCAAAAAATCCCTCATCTTCATCCAGCTCATCCACCTCAGTTAGCTCAAGAATTTCCTTACAAATAAAACGCACCAACTCGGTACAGACTTGGAGTCGATTCTCTGGGTTAATTTCCAAATAATCATTAAGCCATGAGGATAAATTCTTATTTGCAAATTGCTCTGAGACATGCAGATTATCAGCTAAATATTTGTGGAAACCAGGTACCGGCTTAGGAACAAAATCAAGCATAAATTTGAGATAATCCGGGGAAATAATAACTGCATGGCTCAACAGGTCATTAATAAGAATTTTAATGAACGTATGACCTTGTTCATTACTGATTAAAGACTGTTTCAACCCTTGGTCTTGAGATCGTTTTTTAGCCATCCCCACCTCGCCCCAAGGCCCCCATTCAATGGCGCTTCCGACCAATCCCAAACGTCGACGTTCCGCAATCAAAGCGTCTACGAAACTATTAGTACCACTGTAAACGGACTCTTTATTGCTGCCAAATACTGAGGAAATCGAAGAATAGACAACAAAGAAATCCAGATCGAGGTTTTTAGTTAACTCATGCAAATACCAACTGCCTTGTACCTTGGCAGAAAATAAATAATCTATATCCTCATTGTTATGTGCCAATAAAGGAGCTTTAATTGCCACACCGGCTGCGTGAACAATGCCTTTTAACAATCCATCTGCATTCAATTCAAGAAGCAAATCACGTACTTTTTCTTTATCTGTAACATCCAAACTCACAGGACGAATAATTCGCCCGGTATAACTGTATTGAATTTTTTTAATGGCTTCTTTTACTGCGGGTTTATCCACATTTCGCGAACTAAGGATAACCTCTCTTGCACCTGCTGAAAGCAAAGCTTGCGCGGTGATCAGGCCTAAACCGCCACAACCGCCGGTAATTAGATAACGACCTTCTCCATAAAGCGATCTTCGCTTATCAACTAATTTGGTTTTTTGCAATCGCGCAATAAAACGTTTGCTTTCACGATACGCGACGATGTGTTCATAGCATTCTTCAAAATTATGCCTGATTTCATCTACAATTTGTCCCGCATAATTTTCATCTTCGGTTTTTTCGGTATCAATCAAAATGGTATTCAATTGCGGCAGCTCTAATACCAAAGTTCGGCAAAATCCAATCAGTGGGCTATCGCTCAGATTCAGCGCTCCTGATGCAAGTTCAGCAATTGCATTGGTGGTAAGCACAATGAGTTGCAATTTAATAGCTTTATCATCGAGCTCTTTAACAAGCCCTAATAACTTTTTAAGGGTGTTTTTTTGAAAGTCGATGCTGGACTCAATATCTGCTGTTGAAGGAGCATCTAAACCTGCCGCAAAAATAATTCCATCCAATTGTTCCAAAGGCGGGTTTTCCTCCTCCCTCAGAATATCTAATCCCTGAGCAATTAAACGTGGAGCGAGTTCTTGTGCGCCGATTAAAAGCCAATTATTTCCCTGCATTTTGCGATTATTGCGAGTACAAAGTTGAGGCAGCCATTGCAATTGAAAACACCAATCTTGAGGTAAAGGTGCATCTTTTAATTTGTCTTTGGTTTCAAACCAATGTTCTTCACGAGCAAATTCGTATAAAGGAAGTTTAACTTTTATAAACTTGGTATTGAGTGACTGATAAAACTCAACCCAATGAATAATTAGCCCTGCTTGATAATCAGCCTGTAATTGCGTCAATGACCTTGGTTGTAGCAAAGAAGCTGGATTGCTTTTTTCTCTTTTAATCTGAGCGAGCGTGTACTCATTTTTTTCAATCATTTCAGCCGCTTCTTTCGCTGTACGTGCTTTAATAGCGACCCGAAATAAGAAATGACTTCGACATGTTGCAGCGGTATAGCATATATCCGCAAATTCATCTTTTGTATTAGCTAAATACTTTTGATAACTTGTTAAAAGCAATTCAAGGGCAGTTTTACTTTTAGCTGAAATGACTAATAAGGACTCTTGCGGCAATGTGCGTACTTCTATGGTTGGTACAGGGGCCTCTTGCAGCACAATATGTGCGTTCGCACCACTAAATCCAAACGAGCTCACACCGGCACATCGCAATCCATCTTCCTTAACCCAATCCATGGTTTCTAATGGAATGACTGTATTTTTTAACTTAATTTCAGGATTTAATTTCTTGAAGTTGAGGTGTTTGAATATCTTATGAGCGTGTAGACTTAAAACCGTCTTAATAACCCCAGCCACTCCAGAAGCACTTTCCGAATGACCTATATTCGTTTTTACCGAGCTGATATAAAGTGGATTTTCTGCGCTATGGGACTCACTAAAAATTTTGCTCAGTGCATTCACTTCGATTGGGTCGGCCAAAGGCGTACCCGTACCGTGTGCTTCTATGTAATCAATATCTTTTGGTGATAATTGTGATTTGGCAAGAGCACTGCGAATTACCTCTTCTTGAGCAATACCATTAGGGACAGTAAAACCACCACTCTTGCCATCGCTATTTATGGAAGTTCCTTTAATTACCGCAAGAATATTATCATTATCTTTTAGAGCCGTACTTAATCGCTTTAAAACGATGACACCACATCCCTCACTACGCGCATAACCATCTGCATCCTCACTGAATGTCTTGCAACGGCTTTCGGGGGATAACATTCTGGCTTTTGAAAGAGTGATATTTGAATCGGGAGCCAGCAAAATATTCACACCACCAGCGAGCGCCATATCACAATCACCGTTTTGCAAACTCAAACACGCATCATGAATGGCGGTCATTGATGAGGAACAAGCTGTATCAATTGCTTGTATTGGTCCATGAAAATCAAATGCATAAGCCACTCGGCCAGGTATCGCATTTAAAACATTCCCCGTCGCAAAATAAATATTTAGATCTTCTAAACCTACACCAAGGCCTGCTAATAATCGTGGATACTCATTCGTACCACATCCCACAAAAACTCCCGTTTTACTGTCTTTAATCGTAGCTAGGGATAAGTTTGCATCTTCCAAAGCATGGTAACTCGTCTCCAGAAACACGCGTAATTGTGGCGACATGAGTTTGGCTTCGCGTGGGCTAATATTAAAGAAATCCGCATCAAAATTTTTTATATTTTCAATTAAGCCAAGTTGTTTAATATAGAGTCGACCTAAAGCATTCACGTCCGGATCATAAAACTTCTCATTATCCCATCGCTCCAAAGGTATATCCGCCATCCCAGTTTCGCCACGATCCAATAGGGATAAGAACGCATCAATAGTTTCTGCCTTGGGAAAACGGCAACTCATTCCTATGATAGCAATCGGTTCATTACTGAGTACATTGACTGTAGGCTGTCGATAAACGGGTTCTGGCATCTGGACTTGTTGTATGTGTCTGGCCAACTTATCCAAAGTTAGAAAAGCAGGAATGGACATTTTATAGGAAAACAGTTCATAAACACTCTGCTCGAGTTCGGTTAATGATTCCTGGTTGAACCCTAAAGAACCGAAATCCTGATGTTCTCCAATGTGTCCTTTTTTTAAAAGAAATTGGATGTGAGAGGCAAGCTTCTCTTTGATCGATTCGACTTGTTGTTCTTTGGGTTGCAGCGATAAAGTATTTAGCCCATTCTTCCTAGACTCATGCCAATAGGGTTTTCTATCAAAATAATAAAGTGGTAAATCAGCTTTATTATATTGAACATTATTTGGATCAATCTTTATATTAAATCCTGCAAGATACGCCTCATGAATCTGATGTGCATCAGGAGTTATTTTTTGTATTTCTTTTTTTACAGTAATCTTGTGCAACTCATAATCACCAGACTCAATCTTTTGGATCAATGTTCCTTTATTTTGAATCACAATGGCACAACGATATTTATAATGATCGCGACAGTTGATGAGTGTAAAACAAATATCATGCAAACTCGTCGAGGTCTCTCTAAGATATCGCGAATAGCTTTCTAACATTTGCTTTAATGAATACTCACTATTTGCTGAAACAACAAAACATTTTGCTTGTCCATCATCTAATGATGCAGAGGGTACGGTATCATTGTCTGCTTCTTCAATGATGGCACTTACATTAGTACCACTGAAGCCGAAATTAGATATTTGTACATGTCTTTTTTTATTTTTTTGTTTCTTAAAAGCAATTGCTTGTACCGGTAAAAGCGCCGGTATACTTTCAGGATCTATAGTTTTGTTCGGTTTTGTATAATGTAAATTGGCTGGAATTGTTTCATGCTTCAAAGCACCAATTGCTTTAATCAGTGATGCGACCCCAGATGATGCAATACTGTGGCCTATATTACTCTTCACTGCGCCAATAATTAGAGGTTTATCTTGAGTATGATAACCTTTATGGATCTGTTGGATTGCATTAAACTCAACTGAATCACCAACAATTGTACCTGTTCCATGAGCCTCAATATAATCAATATCACTGGGAGTTAAATGAGCTTGTGCCAGCACTTCATGGTGCATTGCAATCTGTGACTTAATATTTGGAGCCACCAAAATCGTCCCATCATCACCATCCTGATTCATGGCAATACTTTTGAGTACTGCATGGATTGTGTCTTGGTCTTTAATCGCATCACTTAAGCGTTTTACAATCACAACACCACACCCTTCGCCTCGGACATAACCATCTGCATTGATATCAAAACTGCTGCACTGATCCTGTGCAGATAACATGTTGGCTTTAGTAACACTTATAAAACTTTCAGGACAAAGACTGAGATGAATTCCACCAACAATTGCCATAGAACATTGATTCATTCGCAACGAATTTGCAGCAACATATAGCGCTGCTAATGAAGAAGAACAGGCTGTATCCACAGCCATGCTGGGTCCTTTTAAATTGAGAAAGTGCGAAAGTCGTCCTGCAGCAGCACTACTGGCGGCACCAATCTGGGTATAAGCATTAAATTCAATATTGTCTTTATAATTGAGTTGACTGTAATCCTGAGTAGAAGCGCCATAAAATACCCCTGCATTTGAATTATTTAATGAGTCCAGTGAAATATTGGCATGATTTAAAGCACGAATTGCCACCTCTAAAAAAAGACGATGTTGCGGATCCATTTGTTTGGCTTCGACTGCAGATATTTTAAAAAAAGACGCATCAAATAATTGAGGATTATTAAGAAAACCTCCTTTACGACCAATTATTTTATCGGCTTTCTCACGATCAGGATCATAATATTCATCAACATCCCAACGATCTTTTGGCATTTCTTTAATAGGCGAAAGCCCTTTGAGCAGCATCGCATAAAATGCCTCAACATCTTCTATATCCGAATCAACACCAGGAAATTGGCAATTCATTCCAATGATTGCAAGAGGTTCATTAAGAATGTCTTTTAGATTAAGTTCCTGGTTTTTTTTCACCACTTTAAAATACTCCCATACCACCAGAGACAATGCCATTAAATTTAATGGCGGTGACCACCAGAGGTAGTACACAAAATAAAAATAAAAAATAGCAATAATAAGGACTTATAACAAGACACTGAATCTTTGCGCGATAGGATAAACACACCTTAATTCTATTTATTGTTGAATATCAGTTTCTTTTATATGCTTCTACAACATATCCCCACTACCTTTATTCCATCTGAACACAATAACGTTATAGCTCAAAAATTTATTCATAAAGTGCCTTGAAAATGAACATCTCGACACTCATACTTATTTAATAGCACAAAAGATTCAATAGAACAAAAAAACAGAGCAAGAATACTTCTTTGTCGCAGTTGAAAAGGAGTTGTATTTGATTAATACAACGCTCCATGATAGGTTATTTAATGCGTAATTTAATCTCGGAAAATAACATTAAAACGTATGGCCAGGCTTTAAAGCAAATTCGTTCCTTATTGAGACGAACGATGCTTCATTCCTCCGAAGTAAAATTAATTAAAAATCAAATTCAAGAGAGCTATAAAAGTTTCGCACATATTATTTTTGATAAATCCTTTTTGAATTGGGGCTTATGGAATAAACACGTATATAAAGAATACGCTGCATTGAACTTTGATTTTTCAAAAATATGTACGATACAAGATATTTATTCTCCCTTACTGGTCTTTTATCTAATAAGACCATTAATACAAAGGCAATTTTTTGATAAAAAACTGCTTGAAGTTGGGTCTGGTAATGGGATTGGTTTAAGAGTTAGTTCCGAATTACTAAAAACAAAATATGCTTTAGGTGTTGATTTAACAAACGAATTAGTAAAACATGCACACCATAATTTCTACCAAGAAAACAAAATCAATTACATACAATCCGATGCTGAGTATTTACCTTTTGCAAATAACAGTTTTGATATTATAACAAACCTTGAAAGCTCTCATCTTTACCCACAAATTGAGCTGTTTTTTTCCGAAGTAGAACGGATTTTATCTCCTAATGGTTTTTTTTGTTATTCTGATCTTAATATTAAAGATAAATTACAAGCACAAAAATTAGACGAATATCTTAAGACAAGCAAAACGTTAAAAGTAATTCAAAAGGTAGATATAACTCGAATGGTTCAATCGGCTATTTTTCATCGCTTGGTTGTAAATGAGAAAAAAATATTACCTTATATTCATTCGATGCTCGATGATGATGAAGAGGGAATGAGTTCAGAGCTTTCAGATTTCGTTGGTTCTATGGGATTAGCATTCCTTCCCTGGTGGGTATTTTTGTTTAAAAAGTCATCTCTTAGCCGTATTGCAAAAAAGGAACGTAAAAAAAACCTTATCTATGGTAAAAAACTTTATTTTTATTATTTAATTCAAAAGGTAAATCAATGAAGATCATGGATGTTAAGACCATAGATTATTCTTATGGCGATGAAGAGAAAATCAAAAAAATTCTATACAATTCAACCGAACCTCTGCTCATAAAAATAAAAAACTTTAGGGGTAACTTTACTTTAGATTATTTTGAAAAACACATTCAGGCAGATACAACTTATGCTACCTTTGAAAATAATCGTCGGGTCGCACATCAACCTGCTGATTTTGGAACAATCATAGCTAAAATAAAACAAAATATGCCCTATCGAATCTTTGGCCAAATTCTTACTGAAAAACAGTCAGCTGAGATTGAAAAGCATATACCCCTTTGGCAACATATTCCTTTAAGACCAAGATACTTTAATAAGACTTTAAAAGTAATCTATTTTTTTGGTGGCCAGAACACTCATACCTATATGCATTATGACAGAGAGCATTGTAGCAATCTTCATGTATGTTTAAGTGGAAGAAAGAGGTTCTTATTATTTACTCAAGATCAGAGCGATGCGCTCTATAAACTTCCTTTTGTGAGCGATAGCTTGATTGACTTTAGCCAACCCTTGGAGGAAATTAGTCAACAATATCCAAGAACAAACCAAGCTAAAGGGTATCGAGTTACGCTTGAAAAAGGTGATATGTTATTTATGCCAAGAAATTGTTGGCATTATACTGAATATCTCGAGCCTTCTTCTTCTGCGTGTTATATTTTTTATCCTAAAAAAATACTGCATATTTATGGATATTTTACAGGATATTTTTTCCTCGGATTTAAAGAGCCAACTGGTTTTTTAATTAGTAATTGGCCAATCGTTAAAAAGTTTAGTGAACGTTATGCTTTAGCGACAGGCGTAAAAAAATATCTGATGAAAATAATTGAATGTATTTTATTTCCAATTATATTGCCTATTGTAAGTATACTTGCCATTATTGCTCATAAATTAAAGCCCCGCCGCGTTTATTAGAAATCATTGGGCTTCAATTAATTACGGCCTCACTGCTTGCTAAGATCATCTAATTTTGTAGCTGTGGATTTGCACGAAAATGCTGAGGAAACGTAGCATACATTAAAGGCACTAAGTTAAGCTTATTATTCCTAGAGCCTACGTTCCGCGACGTGTTCGCGGTACGTAGACAGAAAACAAATATAGAAAAATATTCTTAACAAAGTGCCATCAGAGCATACAGAGTATGCGAAGCTTCCGAAGTAATATTTTCGCGAAAGATAGGCTAAATACAGCCGCTCAGTGAAGAGAGCGTAAACGTTAATTAATGTTTTACCAATTGACAAAATACATTCATCATCGCAATTTGCTCGACGTTCGTTGGGATCGCATCAAGCAATGAAGGCGAATAGACAACAATCGCCAAACTCTGGGCTCGAGAGATGGCAACGTTTATTCTGTTTTTATCAAAAAGAAAATTAAGTCCCCGAGGCGATTCATCTGCATTGCTCGCACACATACTCAAAAAAACGATTGGCGCTTCTTGTCCTTGAAATTTATCGACGCTTCCTACTTTAGCCTGTTCACCAAGTGCAATCCTTAATTTATTCACCTGATGATTGTATGGGGCCACAAAAAGGATATCCTCCCAATCGATTACTTTTTGTGTGCCATTTTTATCCTTAAAAGTTCTGCCTAACAGTTCTTTGCTTAACAATACAATCTGCTGGACCTCTTCATCACTGGCTTGAGTATTTCCCTCATGAGTGACGGGTACAGGGATAATTCCTGCTTCTTTATTCAGCAACCCCTGATATCCCTGAGGAACGATGACTAATTGATGTTCATTTTCAGGGGCAGTTTCCAGTTTGCTTTCATAAATCGCATCACTGATAAATTGATTTACTGCAGGATGCATTCTATAGGTAGTACCCAGAAAAACTCCCATAGAATCTGGAATTGTTGGGGTGGTGTGTAACAAGTACTCTAATATGGATAAACCACTTTCTTCAGGATGACTTCCTTGGGAAGGTTGTCCCAACTGCATTTGGTCGCCCATTAATATAATATTGTGCGTTGAACGACTCATGGCAATTAAATTCGCCACACTCACCTGTCCAGCTTCATCAATAAACAGATAATCAAAAGCACCAGCTAATTCCTCTCTACTCAACCCCCAAGCGGTAGTGCCTACAACACACCCAGGTTGAATGAAATTAACAATATCTTTATTCTCCAGTATAGCAATATCCAAAGCGTCAATTTTGCCATCGGTATTACGTATACAAGCAAAGTGTCCTTTTATTCCTTTTTTGTGGCAATAATCGGCGGTACTCAATAACAAATTATTGATTGCTTTATGGCTATTTGATGAAATGCCTACTTTTTTTCCTCTCTGAATAAGCTCGGCGATCAAATGTTTCCCGGTATAGGTTTTCCCCGCACCTGGAGGTCCTTGAAGTGTTAAATAACTATTATTTAAATTTAAAACAGCACGAATAATTTCATCTAATCGTTCCTCGGGATGATGACTTGGGGCTATCGCGAATCCTTCAGGATGATCCTTAATTCGCGGGTAAGATTTGTTCAGAAAATCCAATATCGCAGTATTTTCAAGTAAGCCTTGTTCAAATAAAGCAGCCTGTTTGGCAATTGCATCAGGAATCGAATGAGGATCTACATATTCATTTGGAATCAAGGTAACGGGATCATCTACTTTATTTTTCATTTGTAAGACAATAATCCCATGTTCTAAATCACTGTCTTTTTCATAATAATTGGCAGTAACTGTTTTCCCCTCTGCTGTTTCCTGACCTAAAATAAAATATTGCTGGGCTCCTCCTTTAAACTCCTGTTCTGGATCAAAAAAATACTCATAAGCCATATTGCGCGATTTTGGTGAAGGCTTATACGGTGGTTTAGGAGTTCGTCGGCAATAGGCCAAGCAATCAATGTCATCTAGTAGTTCTTCTCCAGTCAGACCCAGACGTTCAAACATACGCCAGAACACGGGTTTGGCTTCACGTCGATGAAACTCAATTGACCATGCTAAAATCAAATTGATTTGGGCTAAGGGTAAATTACCCTCTGCTTTTAAGGTTTCTGCCTTAGCCAGTAATCGATCGCGTAATAGAATACGCTCACTCAATTCTTCCTTGACCTTGAGTTCAACAGGTTCCGTTTTACCTAAATAACTAATACCTTGTTCTTGTTGTCGCGCTCTTAACCAATCAACCAACTCCTGAGTGGAATAACAATCATCAATATTGTAAGCGCGAATATCATTTAATATTTTTGACGTTTGCCAATTTTCTCCATCTGGATTTTCTCGCCAATGTTCGTAAACAACGACTGAATCCCCCCCAGATCCCACCTTCGTATCCCGTTTGGCTCGATATAAATGCTCTATATTTTTAATGGAATAACGCGGCTCACCAATAATTAGAGACGCTTTGACGATTTTATATAAGTCAACAAATACTTCATTACGTAAAAGCTGGTCCACCTCCTCTTCGCACACACCATATCGCCCCATGAGTCGGCGACATGCAGAAATTTCATAGTTGGCATAATGATATATATGCATTTGCGGATTTTCTTGCCAACGCTGATAAACCCACTTTATAAACGCTTGAAAACTTTCTTTCTCTTGTTCTGAATTATGAGCCCAAAAATCCTTATACTGGCGTTGACCTTGCTCATCAAAATAAGCAATCCCCCAAAGATACTCCAGTCCTCCTTCTTCAAGAGGAAACCCTTCAATATCAAAAAATACATCTTGGGATGATCCAAAAGGTAAAAGCGCCAAGCCTTGCTTGTGACCTGGAACATGATGGATCATTTTATATAAAGGAATGTCCTTGCCACTACTTTCTTTTTGGATTTTAGCTTGTTCTTGCAAACGCGCAAAACGATCCGGTTTAATTCCTTTTACCCAGGAACAATCTGCATGAGCTAATGCAGTCATGGTCTTAATATCCGCCTGATACAGCTTTTTGATTTGTCCTGCCGTAATGGTTGCAACCTGAATTAGATGATCTGCATTGACTAATAATTCCTCAGCATAAGTGCTCCATCTTCCCCAACTTTTAGATGCCGCAGGATCAGGACATGCAGTAGGATCAAAATTTTGCTGCGCCAATAAAAACTGGTGTTTCAAATTCTGATAAAAATAAAAATAATCGGCAGTACGGAAGCGTCTCTGCTCCTTATTTCCTAAAACGACGGTGATGTATTCTGTTCGACAACTCTGCATGGCTTCGAGCATTTCCGCATAGCAACATAATTGCAACAGAAAACTAGGTTTCACCGAGCGGGCAAGTTTGGTATCCCAAACCTCATAACTGTACTCACCAAATCGACTTTTCCCTGCAGTTTTTATTAAAAAATCTGCATAACCTTGAAAGGGAAGCAATTGCAAATGAGCCTGATAGATCACATCGACCCCATCATTCATGGCCGTTAATGTTGCTTCATATGAATTGGTCTGTTGATGCAAATTCGCAACAGATAATCCTTGTTTTTCAAAAAAGGCCAAGAGCTCTAATTCATGTTGATGACCTAAATGCTGCAATACATCAATTAAATCATCTTTCTCATCAGGCGGAGGTAATAAGTTAGGGTGCACCACGGCAAGATGCTCTATCCAAGAGACGAAAGGACTCTCCATAAACTGAGTGAGATCCGATGGTGAAAAAACTAATTGACTGGATTTAATATACATTTTGGCAAAATTGAATATTAGATTAATTCAAAGTATATCAAAACATCCGCACTGTGAACTATTTCAACTAACTTATTGATTTTATGGTGGTTTAAAATTTTGAGCAAGAGCATCGAAAATAATATAAAATCCAGCTCTATAATGCCCTTGTACTTAGTCACAATATAAAAATGATGAATAAAAACGAAAAAATATCCCCAGAGGTAAACATATCCCCAGAAAGTCAAAAAACATTAAATCGAACAGTTGGTTTTTTAACCAGCTCTTTAGCGCTTTATGCCCTACTTCGCAAAGGCAATTACAGAGCAGCTTTTCTTTTGTATGAGAAAAGCGGTGGAGGTGGCTTCAATATTTATAAGGAACTGGGAAATGGCAAATTAAGACGCTGTTTTGCCATTGACTATCATCCGTTTTGGGATAAAAAAGCCAATCAATCGGTTTGGAAATTACATTATCATCGCGGTGAAAATGAAAGCCAAATGAAGAAACATAGACCCTATCAGGGGGGATGGTAATCCACTTTCACGGCCACGTCATCCTAAGGAGTTTGCGACGAAGGATCTCCTGATTTTGACACATAACAATCTTCTGGAGTTCCCTCGTTGCGTTGGGGATGACGTATTCTCCGCTTTTTGTAGCCTGGGTGAAGCGCAGCAGAACCCAAGATGGTTGCCTAAACATTCACTGCGCTTCACCCAAGCTGCAGAATAGAAAGGAACAGTGCAATTTGGGTTTACATGGCTCCTTAAATATCCTCAACAGGTTGTTGTTCTAAACTCTTCGCTCCAGCCCAACGTGGAAAAAATGGGCCCAGCTTTTTGATAAAATCATAGGCCATCAATAATGCACCTAGAGCAAATACAACATCCCCAGGTAATCGTAACCATTGCCATAACAAGGTTGTATTATAAAATTCAAGGCTTCGTGAATGAGCAAAACCATGTTCATACACATCCATCAACTGCGCCCAACCAATAGGAAAGAAATTCAATACAATCCATAAAACAAGACCCAGGTTATATAACCAAAAGGCCCAAATTCCTAAACGATCACTCCAGGGGTAGCGATCTCCTGCGGCATAACGTAAGCAAAAATAAATTAAACCAAGACCCAATAAACCAAATGCGCCAAATAATGCGGTATGGGCATGATTTAAAGTGAGAAAGGTGCCATGCTCATAATAATTTACAAGTGGAGCATTGAGCGTACCGCCACCAAATACCCCTGCACCAACAAAATTCCAAAAAGAAGCTCCCAATATATAGATGTAGGCCAGGTTATAAGTAAATGCACGCTCTCGTTTAATCAATTGACGATGTTCAATGGAATCAATAATAAGAAGAACCAAAGGCAATACTTCAATAAATGAAAACATAGTGCCTAAAGGCACCCAGAGATCAGGAGTACCGGTCCAATACCAATGATGACCCGTGCCAATAATACCGCCTAAAAATACTAAAATTGTTTCAAAATACATTGTTCGTTCTGCTAGAGCACGGGAAACTAGTCCTGTTCCCATTAAAAGATAAGCAGTAGCGCAAGCTGCAAAAAATTCAAATGACTGCTCCACCCAAAGATGGACCACCCACCAACGCCAAAAATCAGTGATGGTGAACGACTTTTCAATTCCGGTTAACGGAATCATGCCAAAACAATATAATACAGCGATATTTATCGTGCTTGCCCAAAAAAGATGCTCTAAACGAATACGCCCTGTCCAAAACTCAACGGTTGCGGTTTTTAAGCCACTCCACGTCGGCCACATCCCACGGAACACGATAAAGCTCCAGAGGAAAAGCCCCAAACAGAATCCAATTTGCCATAATCGACCGAGCTGCAGATAAGATAATCCCTGATTACCTATCCAAAACCAGGATTCGTTCACATACCCCATAATTCCCAAGTAATTACCAACAATGGCGCCACCAACAATAAACAGAGTAACCCAAAACAGAATGTCGACAAGAAGACCTTGTCTTTTCGCTTCTTTTTTACTAATAAGCGGGGCCATAAAAACTGCAGCGCTCACCCATGAAAGAGCAATCCAAACAATCGGGGTTTGGATGTGTACATCACGCAAGAAATTAAAGGGTAAAAATTCATTAATATTTATTCCATAAAAACCCGTACGCTCTGCATAATAATGTGCCATAATTGCGCCCACAGCGATTTGAATCAGCAAAACAAGTGCAACAATTACAAAATACTGCCCCACCTTACGCTGACTCGGCGTCAACGGCTCAAATCCCCAAAATACAGGCGTTTTGAATGCATCATCAGGCCCACTTAAAAAGCGATGATAAATATAAAGTACTGCGCCAAATCCTAAGAATACGAAACAAAACGATACCCAAGTCCAGAAGAAAGTATTGGATGTAGGTGTATTACCCATTGTAGGTTCATAAGGCCAATTATTGGTATATGAACTATTTTTTCCGGGTCTATGGGCAATCGTAGTGAGCGAAGAATAAATAAGAAAATCAGCCGTCTGTAAGGCCGTTTGCTCATTCAAACTGTACGCTTTAGTCCAACCTGCTTCTGGATCATGATTGAGTAGCGTTTGTGAAATTTGATTTCGTAATTGTAATATTGCATCAGCAACTGGCTGCGACAGCATGCTGGTTGGCTCACTCAGATCCGTCTGCTGTAAATCTCGTTGCATTGTTTGGCGCACCACATATTGATTCCCTTCGTCCAGACTCATAAAAGGTTTGCCAAAACGTTGTTGTGCTATTTTATCCTCTGTAATTCGACCAAGGCTTACTAAATATTTTGCCGTATAATCCTCGCCAAAATAAGAGCCCATCCCATAAAGACTTCCATAATCCATAAGGTCTGCACGTTGAAAACCTGCTTTACCCGCGACTATATCATCTGCGGTCATCACGATCTGTCCCGAAGGAGATTGAAATTGCTGCGGTAAGGGAGGAACAAGTTGATAGGTTTTATAGGTGCCCCAAATTAATACAATAAAACAAATGATTGCCGTAATTAAAAGAACCCATTTTAATACGTTGGAGACTTGATTCGAGTCTATAGGCTCAGCATTTGAGGGTAGACTATCCATTGGACACATTCCTTATGTGAATATTCTTGTTTGCTCATAAATAAGCTCATAATTTTATAGAAGATTTATTGCAAAACAAAGTCCTTCATCGAATTGATTTTTGAGCTTGAATCATTATTTTAGAGCTCTTTTTTCATATAACTTTTTTAATAACAAATGAAAATAAACGAGCCCTGCATAGGGGTACAGTTTTGCAGTAATTTCCGCTATTTTTTTATAATCAGGCTTCTTATCCAGATGGAGCAATTGATATAAATTGTTTTGTGCGCCCACATCATCACCAGGAAAAATATCAATTCGTCCCAAACCGCGTAATATAGCATATTCAGCAGTCCAACGCCCTATTCCTTTAAAATGACCTAAAAAGTTAATGATCTCATCATTGGATTTATTCTTCAAGGAACTAAAACTTGAAGGATCGTCCACGATTGCCGCTGCGAGTTGAATTAATGTCTCACTTTTGTGAGTGCTATAACCTATTTTTTTAAGTTCAGAAACAGTGCAACTAGCAACCGCCTCTGGTCTTGGAAATGCATAAAGCACTTGCTCTTTATCCTGTAGGCTTATACTTAAGAACTCGGTCAATCGATTTTGAATTTGTAACCCTGCATCTAAAGATATTTGCTGGCAGGAAATCGCATTAACCAGTGCTTCAAAAATGGAAGGGAATCGTGGTGGTTTAAGGCCCTTAAATTGGCAAACAAGGGAATTTAATTGAGTGTCGTTTTTGATGATTTGATAAAAATCATCAAGATTTTGTTTTAAACCCAGGACCATCTCTAGTTCATCAACGATTCGGTTTGAAGGTAGCTCGTGGCATTCGCTTTCTAGAGAAAGCAACAGCTCCGGCTCATTGAGCCCTTTTTTTTGTTCAATAACCACTTTGACAGGTACATTGTCTATGACTAATAGTCTTGTGTAATGTTGCCCATCCCAGAGATCCACATTATTTTTGGTTCTTCTGCGTAAAGCAAAAACAGTATAATCCAATCTAAATGGCGCCACCGGATGTAAGATAAAAGAGGCGTTCATCTCAAATTAACCTACCCTTTCGTTGAAAATATTAATTAATCCTTTTAATACACTAGGCAAATAACGCTATAATTTCCACTTGGGGATCTACTCACCTATTCTAGTCTCGAGGAGAATGCATGGCTGCTTTTAATGACGATTTGATTTGTTATAAACAATTACAAATAACCCATGATGGGAAGCTTAAATTCTTTCTTGAAAAACACAGCACCAAAGAAGGGACTTGGGGTAAGTTACATGTTCATACCGGTGAAATTGATTTTGTTTTTTTAGATGGAAATGGAGACGAATTATCTCGCCATCGCTTGAATAAAAAGAATGCACAAATCATAATTCCCCCCGCTTCGTGGCACAAAATAATACCCATCAGCCCGGTTTTTAATGCAACTTTAGACTTTTATTGTAAAGCCCATCGCTATTTTGATAAAAAATACAAATTAGGTAATGTACATACTGATTTATATTATGTTTATACCACCTACCTCCAGCAACAAAACAAATTAAATGTTCTTGATGTAGGCTGTGGTTCAGGAAGAAACCCTCTTTTCTTCGCACTCAAAGGACATGCGGTAACTGGAATGGATCATAATGAGGCGGCAATAGAGAAAATTCGTCAAATAGCTCATGATGAAAAAATAACCACCCTTACTCCCGTACTTCACGATCTTCATCATCCGTTAAAGCTTAAAAAAGAAGCTTATGATTTAGTCATTGCAACCGTATCGCTACAATTTTTAAATGCGGAACGAATTCCATCACTTTTGCACGAATTACATGAAGCAACCGCAGTGCAAGGATTTCATTTTCTGGTCTTCCCTATTCGCTCAGAGCAATTTGAATTACCTTCATTCTTTACTTACTTGGCGGATCCCGAAGAACTCTACCATTATTACCAAGACTGCGGCTGGGCAATTTTAGAATACAGAGAAACCCTGGGAAAACTGCATAAGCTTGATGAATCAGGCAAACCTATTCAGGGCCTCTTCGGGCTTTTACTGGCGCAAAAAACGCAATAACTATTGCTTCATGCCAGAAAAGATTCTGAGTCTTTTCTGGAAGACTTATCATGCCCCTATCGATTAATTTTACGGATGTATCGATTGCTGAACGCTAGGTCGGTCAAATCCCATTTTTTCGATAATATTGGCAACTCTATCATCATCGTTAAATTTTTGTTTGAGAAACCGCAAAGCTTCTTTAGGAATTTCTGTGTTTGGACCTTTATTCTCGAATCGAACAATATGATTCAAAGTTTTCCCAGAAGACTCCATTGGATAACGCTCATTATTCCCGAAATAAGTAGTTTCAAAACCCTGCTTTTGCAGCAAGCTTCTAAAAACAGCAGCATCTTGAGGGTTATCAAAAGCAATTTTGAATGTACCATTCATTGCCCCCTTCCCAACCACTGGAATATCTGGAATTGAAGAAGAGGTCGTCATCAGCGTGCGAATCATTGTACTGACTTCCTTATTGGAATCAGGGGTGGGGGGGTTGTGAGTCAGTTGGTGCAACGAATTTTTCACGCGCGAAGAAGGAAAGCTGTCCTGTTTTGGCATGGCGTCAGGCAAATGCTTACTGAGATGAATAAGATCCGTTTTGCTGTGATTTCGGGTCATAATACCACGAGCTCGCTCAGATAAATCTCTGGGATTTTGAACGACTAAGGCGGGATGACCTTCTTGTTGATGTATACGATTGCGCTCTTCCATCAATAAAATTCCAAGCTTATTACCTGTTTTAGAATAAGCCTTGATTTGCCCCCCTGTTTGCCAACCCCAATTACCATCCTGATTTTGAGGGCTTCTACTCCCTGTATCTTCTATAAGACAAGCATTTTCTGTTTCTTTCAGTGCTTTTCGGACTAAGGGATTTTCTAATTTTGCCTGAATTGCCCTTTTCATCGCCTCGTCTGCTAATTTAAAATCTGCCCATTGTTTATCTTGCCCTAAATTTCTCGCATTCTGCGCGTCTCCCTTAAGAATCTTCTTTAGATATTCTTCATCCTTAGGATCTTTTTGATATTGGAAATAATGCTCGACCGTGGGAAACGTTCTTTCTCCAAACGGAGTTTGCATTTTAATGGGGATTTCTGCGTAATTAGATAGAATTCCCCATCCCTCATCTTCTCTATCAAAAGCTACTACATTAACACTATCCGAACGACCTTGGTAACTACTATGATTTGAAGAACCACTTAATTTTTTAATTGCACCTTTATATGATCTGGCACTCAAAGGCATAACAATGCTCCAGCTTATCTCTACTACAATATCCTTATTATAGTTGATTTATTTTTGAACACCCTGTGTATGGAGATTGTCTTTCAAAAGGATTTTTTTTCGATAACTTATAGTGTTTGATGAGTGCAGAAAAATTCAATAATAAGTTCCTATCCTTTAACACAAACAATGGGTATAAGCTTAGCGACTTTTTTTGTTAATCCCGATGCCTGGGCCGAATCAACAACAAAATCAACATTTTTGTACGCCCCAGGAGCTTCCTCTGCGACACCACGATAAGAACTACTGCGAATTAGAATGCCTTGTTGTGCTAATCGCTCAATGATTTCACTACCCCGCCATTGTTTGGTTGCTTGATGTCGACTCATCGCCCGTCCTGCACCATGACAAGCAGACCCGAACGATTTATGTTCAGCACTTGCTGTTCCAACAAGAACATAAGATGAAGTTCCCATACTGCCACCAATAATCACCGGTTGGCCTACATGGCTAAAGGCCTCGGTTAATTGGGGGTGTTGCGGACCAAAAGCTCGCGTTGCTCCTTTGCGATGAACAAATAAACGCATCATTTTACCCCCTACCTCATGCATTTCTTCCTTACAGGTGTTATGCGATACATCATAGATGAGTTTTATTTTCGTTCCTGGCATCTCATTCTGAAAAACCTCACGCATAAAATGAGTAATAATTTCACGATTTGCCAGAGCACAATTAATTGCTGAGCGCATCGCGCCTAAATAACGCTCACCCATTGGTGAACGAATTGGCGCGCAGGCTAATTCCCGATCAATGAGTTGAATACCATGTTGTTGTGCATTAATTAACATGGAACGCAGAAAATCAGTTCCAATTTGATGGCCTAAGCCCCGAGAACCACAATGGATACTTACTACCACGTCTCCTTTGGCTAAACCAAATGCGGCAGCTGTTTTTTCACAATATATGGTACGTACCTCTTGAATTTCTAAATAATGATTTCCTGAGCCTAAAGTACCCATTTCACTTTTTTGTCTCTTTTTGGCATGTTCTGAAACATGTTCGGGTAACGCCCCTTCTACTCGACCATTATCTTCAATTCGTTCCAAATCTTCACGTTCACCATATCCTTGCTTGACAGCCCAAACAGCGCCCCCACGCAGCATATCATCCATTTGCTTCATCGTTAGATTAATACGACTTTTGCTACCTACACCTGCAGGAATATGGGCAAAAAGCGCATCGGCCAGTTGCTCCTTGTAAGGTTCAAATTCTTCGCGTTTAAGACCTGTAGATAAAAGTCTTACGCCACAAGAAATATCAAAACCAACACCACCAGCAGAGACCACGCCGTCATTATCTGGATCAAATGCTGCAACACCCCCAATTGGGAATCCATACCCCCAATGGGCATCAGGCATCGCATAAGAGCCACGAACAATGCCTGGTAAAGTCGCTACATTGGTAACTTGTTCATAGACTTTCATATCCATATTGCGGATCAACTCTTCTGAAGCAAAAATAATCCCAGGCACACGCATGTTCCCATGTTTGGGAATTCGCCACTCAACATCACTTATTTTTTCTAACAGATTTAAGTCCATTAGCTTCCCACCTTAATTCCTAAGGGCCTATTGAAAATGAATTTAAGTTTTACACATCAACTACACATTGTGCGACCCAAGAATTATTGCTGTGATACACTTTTAATTCGGTGAACGTAGCACCTTTGACTTCTACTGCAGGTTGATGCCGTTTGATATCTACTGACTCTCCTGCAATTATAGCAGTTAACTGCAAATCCCTAATGGAGACATCGAACTGACTAAAGAGCATATTATGAACTGCCATTTTATAAATAATGGCATTTAACCAGTCGACGAATAAAATCTCCTCGCTTGGAGCCTCACACGTTATATGCAAGGTCTTGGCAGGTTGGACCAATTGTGCGTTAGTAATCACGTTGGTCAGAGCTAAAGCCCCCATGGCAAAAGCGGAGGATAAAGTAGAACCGTAGCCTCTCACCCCTATATCTGATTCGTGAGAGAAATGCTCCCATGTTTTTTGCGCACTCATTAGAATCCCGTTCTTATTTGCTTGAGAATGACCTGAATTAGCGAACCCTAGTTCAGGAGAAAGATACTTTAACCTTTGAAATAATGATGATCCAAATCCAAAATTTCTACCGAAAACATGATATTTAATTTATTTTCTTCTGTTTTAAAAAAATCTTCTAACAAATCAAAAAGCTTTTTAGCAATGTTTTTCTTCTTCGCATCATCTCTTCCCGGAAGTATTTTCAGAGTTAAATGTACAAATGCATTTTCTGCACTTTGATCGCCAATAAAAAACAAGGGATGCATAATACATCTGCCCCTACAATTTGATAATTGAGTAGGGAGTTTTTCTGCAAGCATATGGTGTAATTTATCAAATAACTGATTTAAAGGCCGAGACTTAATATTATTGCTTAATTCTAAAATCAAATGAGGCATAATAATCAAACTTAAAAAATTAGCATTGTAAATCATAACGTGGTTGGAGGAGATGTTGCAAAGTAAATCACCCTCACTAGCCTAACGCTTTGCATATACCCCAATAGATAGAATAACCATTCCCATCCCTATAGATTGTCCAGAGGTCAAACGCTCACCAAGCAGCATCCAGGCAATAAGTACTGTAGCCAAGGGCATCACCGCCGTAGATAAGGAAGCCATTACTCCATCTACTTTTTGACAACCAAAATTCCAAAAAACATAAAACAAACCCGAACTTAAACCTAAAATGATCAAAATAAGCCAATCTACAGGATGAATGGTTAAATCGACCCACGAACTAAAACTCAAACAAAACAATAATAAAACGGCATTGATTGCATTCAGCAATGAAGAAATTAAAAAGACTGGCAACGTATTCGCATGCATTTTACTTAAAATATAATAGGTTGCTTCAGGCAAAAGAGAAATTAAAACAAGTGCATCCCCTTTAAAAGAATGATTCACTCGCATCCCAGCAAGCTTATCACATGCAATCACAATTAATCCCAGTGTGGCAAACCCTACACAAATGGCTTTCTTACCAGAAATTTTCTCACCAAGAATAATCCAGGACATAATCGCAATTATCGCAGGCAACGCACTGGTAATAATACCTGCCACATTTGCATCCGTAGCATTTAATCCCCATAGAATAAGGAAATTAAACAATACCCCTGCAGAGACTGCCTGCGCCGCAATAAAACACCAATCTTTGCGTGTCAAACGCGAAAAATAATAACCAACCGGTTTAGTTTTAGCTGCTGTAAACCAGTGCAAAGGAAATAAAATGATCGCCGCCAAAGTAAAGCGAAGTGTTAATATAACTAAGACTGGAATTGAAGAGAGGACGTACTTGGAAAAAACAATATTTACCCCTACCATAATTTGAGCCAAGATAAGGAAAAACATACCCTGTAAAAAAGAAGCACTGGATTTATTCATAATAAATTACTTCATTGAAGGACACATGAAACGAATTCATAGCTTATCAATTTTGAACTTAATTTGAATTATCCATTTCACGCATTTTATGTGCTGATAACGCCTTTATTCTCCATTGTGACGGAGAATCACCAAATACGTTACTGAATCGTCGACTAAACGCAGACACATTTTCATAACCTACGGCTAAAGCTATGGCCTCAATAGAACAATCTTTAGAGGACAGTAATTTCTGAGCATGGTGTAATTTTTTAAATCGCCAATACTCTCCCATACTACATCCTAGAGCAAGTTTAAATCGGCGTTGCAATTGGCTTACGCTTAGATAGCAGTATTGTGCCACGTTACTTACATCAACTGGATTGGCGAAATTTAAATCAATCCAGTTTTTTGCCTTAATCGCAACGTGATCCAACTCAGGAGAGCACGATTTAGTGGCAAAATGAATTAGTAGTTGATTAATTAAAGAATCAGCAAAAATATCCCCTTCATGATCTGCCAAATAATGATGGGTAAAATATATGAGTTTTTTAATGTTCGCAGTTAAATCAAAAGCATGCGATCCGCGTTCTTCGAGCAGATGGTTTTGGGTAGGCACATCAATCACTAAAAAAAGATTTTCCCTACTCCCAGCAAAACAATGCCGTTCATTAGGCGCAATAAATACGCCAACATGATTATCCACAACCCCAGAATAATAACCAGCTTCTAACTCCATAGAGCCAGAAAGAGGAAGAACCCATTGTGCAAAATCATGGGAATGACTACAACTTTCAGTATGATAGGAACGAAGCTCCATACGATTGGTAATCAATTTAACTACTCACTAAAACAGTTTCAAATTAAAACGACCTATTATATCAGGAAATGAAATATAGTGTCCCAAAGATACACGTCATCTGACCTATTTATACTTAAACATGAGCGTATTCTCGCTTTAAAAAGCCTTTACAGTTGAGCAAGTTCACCACATAATGGTCAAATATTTGTTTTACTCATATTAACCCATTCGTCTCAATCCTATTTTTTGGAGTCTGCTGTGCAAGGTAAAAATGATTTAGCCAATCAATCCCTATTCTCTTTAGAAGAGCTCTTTGAGGAAACTGTAGAGATACACCATGTGGGTTCTACAGCAACTTCGGCCATGAAGATATTAATGTTACGCAACCAACAAAGTTATCTCAATGAGATCAATAGATTAGCCACTATATGCGCGCAGTTAATAAAACAAGGTTCTACAGTTGCCCCTTTAGTACAGACGATGAAATCCAGTATGACTGCCGGTTATCAAGATGCATTGAATAAGGTAACCAGTGAAATTGGTCTAGGACAATTTCAATTGAACCGCACCAATCCACAAACAGTTGCTGGACAAAATTTGGAAAAACGCATTAGATCCATGAGACGCTATAAAGATGAAATGTCACTCACAGACATTATGGAAGCAGTGATCACCGATACCCTGGTTCAAGCAAGTGCAAAATTTGGCGCCGATCTTGGTGATTTTGACTTTTTGAGCTGTAGCTCGCCAGTTGTTATATTATAATTTTTAATCATCGTAGCGGCATTCACAACCACGTCATCCTGAGGACTTTGCGACGAAGGATCTCCTGATTTTGACTCATATCGATCTTCTGGAGATCCCTGCTTTACCCAGGTATAACTAATGATTAATATTTGGTTACTACAATTTCATTACTAATACATCGGTAGGATGAGAATATAATTGATTCTCTGCAATAACTTCGGTCTGGGAATTTTCCTTGGCAATCCCATAAAATCGATTTAATGAAGGTTTTAAAGTATCCAGCATGATAAATTCTGCTTTCTGTGCTTTTGCTATTTCTTGCGCCGCCTCAATTATCTGCTTACCCAATCCTAATCCGCGATAGGGTTTGTCCACATAAACATACATTAACTCACTCACAGCAGGCGCTTTAAATTTCTTGTTATTAAACTCCGCCGCCATTTCTTTAGGAAAAATAGCAAAGAGCGCGACAGGTTCACCACCCAAGGTTCCTACATATACATAATCCTTCAAGCCATTAAGAACCGTCTGGCGAAATGCAACCCCTTTATTGCGAATATATCCCCACTCACCTTCTATCCAAGTTGCAGCTAGAGACAAATGCTCCATACATTCTGATAACGGAGTAAACTTCAATTTATGGTTAAATAACGCCGTGCTAAAAAGTATCATATTACATCCCCATACTTATTTATTTTATCTTGCTCTCTATGGAAGATCTTATCATTAATTGAGTAATCCCGTAATCCGCTTTGCTCCTTACGGGCTATGCTTGCTATAATCTCATAAGATATACTGATTAAGAACTGGAGTCTTTTGCCTCATGTCTCTCTGGAAAAAATTTAAAGAGTTTTATAATGCTTCAGCGGAAAATAGAATAGGATTTTATAACTTTCTTGCCTTTCTCGTTATCCCTATTCTAGGCATGACAATTTTGTACGTTTTAGTTCGTTTTTTTTGGATAAAATCCTGAGTAACTGCAGTAGTTAAGGCAGGGCCCCTAGGCCTCCTCAACTGTTTACAGTTTAAATTTGATGGCTCAAACAACCTAAGTTATTGTCACCTAAGTCCTTATATTGTCATTCCCGCGCAAGCGGGGATGACATAATTACCTTGATGATAATACCTAGGCTCCTATAGCCTTACTATAGGACCATTATAAAACTATTTGGCTTGTTCAACTTTTATATCGTGAGAACCTGTTCTAGATTCTGTTTTTTTAGGTAAATCAACCCAAAGCATTCCTTTTTTAAAGGTTGCCTTCGCTTTAGCCAAATCAACAGTTGAAGGTAAAGAAATAGAGCGCTCATATCGTCCAAAACTAATTTCTCGGGAAATATATTTTTTACCTTCATTTTTTTTCGAACTGGATTTTTCGCCACTAATAGTGAGCACGTTGTCAGATATAGCTACTTTAATATCTTTTTCATCCATACCAGGCATTTCTAATTGAACACAAAAATGCTCTTTATCTTCAACAATGTCCATTGAAGGAGCAAGATCCATTTTTTCAAATTTTCCCCAATTAAATCGAGATGGAGAAAAAAAATCATTAAAATCGCTAAATAATCTATCCACTTCATTTTGAAGACTTAAAAACGGATTTTGTGGGCGATTAATTTGAACGGAAGATCCTTTACTGGACGAACCTTTACTTGGGGTTCCTTTCTTAAATTGTGTCACTTTGCTCATGATGCACCTCCATATAATCTATGCTATTTATAAAATTTTGGTACATATAGTAGTTTTGTCAAATGAATGTATAGAGCAAAAACAGCGAGGAATTGCGCTCAATTCGTCTCCACCCAACGAGGAGGATTTCGATATTGCAGCCAGAGTAATAGAAAAGCGAGAGCAGGCATTAGAATATCAGTCCAAAATACAGTACCCGCATTACCTGGTTCGAAATTATGGGCAGTAAACATTTGAGAAAGATGCACAGCTGCAGCCCCCCATAAGAATACGGCAGGAGCTATAATCGTTGCAGCACGAAACGCTATGTTGCTTCTAAAGCTAATTATCCCATTGATAGCAATTCCCAAGCTTACAAACCCCAACTCCATTTGAAATGGGCTTTGTGGCCAGCCAATAAACTGTGCGGTAAAATCGCCAAAGAACACATGCATGATAAAGTTAAATATAAAGGACAGACCAATATTAAACAGCAAAAACCAGGAAAATATAATTTCAATAATTTTGACTTTATCCATAGGCCTGGATTGGATCAACCATCCTGCGAGCGAGAATAACAAACCTAAAATAAAAAAAGTCACTGTAGGATTGCGCGCTGCCAAAATAATCAGATTGGTCATAGTACCTTCCATAGATAAGATATTGTATTTAAATATAAATTACCTAAAAAAAACTGCAAACACAATTCAGGCTAAAAAGGACCTGGAACTTTTACTAGTGAAACTCATTTGTTCTTTTTATGGCGTTGATGAAACACATAATACAAACCCGGCAAAACCAGTAGTGTTAAAAAAGTAGAAGAAATAATTCCGCCAATGACTACGGTTGCTAAAGGTCTTTGTACTTCTGAACCGGTGCCCGTTGCCAAAGCAATAGGTACAAACCCCAAGGAGGCAACCAGTGCGGTCATTAATACGGACCTAAGTCTTGCCAAAGAACCCTCCAATACTGCATCCTTTAAATAGTACTTTTTCTGCTCCCGCAACTTATTGATAAAAGTAATCATCACAAGACCATTTAAAACAGCCACCCAGATAAAGCAATAAACCCCACCCCGGCAGAAATAGATAAGGGAATCCCTCGTATACATAGTGCAAATACGCCCCCAGTGAGCGCAAGAGGAATACCTGAAAAAACTAAGAGTGCATCACGAACATTTCCAAAACTCATGAATAATAATAAAAAGATACCTAATAAGGTAACGGGGTACCACAAGCTCTAAGCGTTGTGATGCAGATTGCAATTGCTCAAACTGCCCTCCCCAAGTAATCCAATAGCCACTGGCATCCCTTACCTTTAATTATTCCATTCCATAATACTGTTTCAGTGTAACCTGATTTACTCTGGTTTTATACCATTTAATTGCTATAACTGATTCAATAAACACAAACTTTTTAGATCATTGCATTTTATTAGGATTTGAATGAAAGGAATATCGATACCTAGATAATCTAAGAAACAAAAATTGGCTAAGTACCATAAGCTATTATTAGTATTATGAACAATAAAACGAATACCAATCCAGGATACTGGTATGCCATTCTTTCTGCCGTATTATTTGGCGCCGCGACACCAGCGGCTAAATTTTTATTAGATAAAATTCATCCATTGTTGTTAGCGGGATTACTCTATCTCGGGTCTGCTATTGGGTTATTCTTTATATTTTTTATTCAATCCTGCTTATCAAAATCAGCAACAAAAGAGGCATCGCTGAAATATAGTGATGTACCTTGGCTTTGTAGCGCTGTATTCCTTGGGGGTATTCTTGGCCCGATTTTTTTGATGATCGGCTTAATGAGACTTCCTGCTGCATCGGCCTCATTGCTATTAAATCTTGAATCGGTATTTACCGCCTTAATTGCATGGTTTGCTTTTAAAGAGCACGTTGACCGCAAAATCGCTTTAGGTATGCTGTCGATTGTTGTTGGAAGTTTCATGTTGTCCTGGAAAGGGAATTTAAATTATCAAAGCTTTTCAGGTCCGTTACTGATCGCTGCTGCCTGTTTGTGTTGGGCAATGGATAATAACTTTACACGAAAAATTTCTGCGGCAAATCCTCTGCAAATCGCAATAATTAAATGCCTTGTTGCAGGATTGACTAATACGTCTATTGCTCTGATCTATGGAGCCATTCTTCCTGCATCGGTGTTTGTATTCTTTGCAGGAATAGTGGGTTTTCTAGGTTATGGGTTAAGTTTATTATTCTTCATCCTAGGCTTACGTTAC
This sequence comes from Legionella stuttgartensis, assembly GCF_977063405.2. Lineage (NCBI taxonomy): Bacteria > Pseudomonadati > Pseudomonadota > Gammaproteobacteria > Legionellales > Legionellaceae > Legionella > Legionella stuttgartensis. The sequence continues at coordinate 337,589 of NZ_CDRUHA020000011.1, read as the reverse complement.
ATAGGTACTGCGCGAACAGGGGCTTATTTTTCCCTGGCACCGTTCGTTGGAGCAGTATTTGCAATTCTCTTTCTAAACGAAGCAGTAAGCATTCAGCTTATTCTTGCGTCTCTCTTTATGGGATATGGTATTTGGTTACACGTTTCAGAGTTTCACGCTCATGGACATCAACATGAAGAAATGGAGCATGAACATCGTCATGTTCACGATGAACATCACCAACATGAACATCAACCTACCGATCCACCCGGCGTACCTCATACTCATTGGCATAAACATAAGCCTTTATATCATTCCCATCCTCATTTTCCAGATATTCATCATAGGCACAAACACTAAAAAGACCCTCTTTTCAAACCTGTTATCGCTCATATCCAACCGTTGCCATGGATCTCACTAGGGGTTATCCAGAATAAACTATAAAGATCACATCGATTACTATGATCGTTCTTTGTGTAAGAAATGATTAAGAACTAGGTTTTCCCAACACATCGAAACAAGATAATCAAGCTATCTTGATTTAATGTATATTTGTTGGGAGTTAAAATGAAAATACCAATTCAAAAAAATTCACAAATGAAAGAGCTTTTAAACCTGATCCACGATTTAAATCAACCATTAACAGCAATTAAAGCCTATCTTGGCGGTTGTGAACTCAGACTACAAAAAAATGACCTACATCCAAAACAAATGCTCGGGGTCTTGCAAAAAATTAATGAACATACTGAGTTATTAAAAAGTAAAATTGAATTCATGAAAGAGCTTTCAACGCAAGAACGATTATTGGAAGACTCTATTGATCTTCAAAATATTATCACAGAGATTATTTCTCTTTATTCCTATGAAATAGAACAACACAATATAAAATTAACCCTGAACTTCCAAAAAAATTTTTCCGATTTCCATATCAATCAATTTCAGGTCAAACAGGTTTTATTTCGTTTATTGAAACAATGTATTAATACCATAGAAAAAAATAAGATTCCTGAAGCAAAATTAGAGATTCAAACTCATAAAGAAAAAAATGCAGCGAAAATTATAATAAAAAGTAATTTTTTAATAAGAGAAGAAGATGTTGAAAGCGAACTAATTTATTGTCGTACCTTACTTAATAAAGATAATGATAACCTACTTGCTGAATTGTTTATGGATGCAAGTTGTTTTCAATTAATTCTCACTAAGGGTAATGGATATGCCTTCTAAAAATGTAACTGTTTTTATTGTTGATGATGATCCTGAGATATGCCAATCATTTCAATGGTTATTTGAATCGATTAATCTTTCAGTTCAAACTTTTAAAAATGCTAAGGATTTTCTTGATAATTATACGAATCAACCCGGGTGTTTAATCATCGATGTGCGAATGCCAATAATGAGCGGTTTAGAATTATTGGAGCATTTGAACTCATTAAATGCTCCACTTCCAGTGATTGTAATCACGGGTTATGGTGATATTTCAATGGCAATACGGGCTATGAAAGCAGGAGCTGAAGACTTCATTCTAAAACCGGTCAACCATCAGAGTTTATTGGAAACAACGCAAAAATGTCTTAAAAAAATTAAAAGCAGTACCATTCCATCGCAGTCTAATTTTCACGATCGCATAAATAGTTTAACCAAACGTGAAAAAGAGGTTATGGATTTAGTTGTTGAAGGCAAATTAAATAAACAGATTGCTTATGAACTTAATATATCTATATCAACAGTCGAAGTCCATCGTGCGAATGTTATGAGAAAAATGGAATCAAAGTCTTTAGCTGAGCTTATAAAAATTAACCTGATGTATGCTAGAATCATCGATTCGCCTACATAAAACATAGCTCAATTGATTTTTTTTTGCACTCCTATAAGTGAGGAACTAAGTTATATGTCAATTGCAGTAGAATATAATTTACTTCAAACCTAATTTATTAAAGGTATTGCTGCGGCAACACATTTTTTTAACTTTACTACTATAATCCATGCAATTAGAAAAAAAAGAGCAATTCATTTTATTGGTTGAAGACAACTGCGCGGTCCAAGAAGCTTTAGTTTGGGCTTTAGAATATGCAGGATACATAACTATGACTGTTCAAAATGGTGAAGAAGCATTAAATCTGCTTGATAAGGATCCTCTGCCGATGGCTATTTTTTTAGATCTTATGATGCCTGTTCTCGATGGCTTTGAATTTCGAGAGAAAAAAAAGATATCTCCGCGGCTAAAAAATATCCCAACAATTATAACCTCCGCTAAAACTAATTTGGAACAAATGGAAAAAATGCCGTATGAAACTTTTTTACCCAAACCTTTTGAACTTAATGATTTATTTCATGCCCTAAAAAAAATCTTGTAATTCAAAGATTTTACTCTTTGTGCGCATATGCGACTTGTTCCATTTTTTATAGACATCGAAATAAGTCGCCATATTTAGTTTATAGAGTAGGTAGGAACGGAAAAATTTTAAATCAAACAATTAAGCACGTTATTTAATAAGTTACAAAATTGCTTTTCAATTTAAAAATATAACATTGATAAGAAAAAAAATATTATGTAATTCATTCGATGAGCTAAGGTTTACCCTATATTTGAATCAGCAAATTTGAAATATAGTGGATCATCTTAGGAGGAGCACAGATTGTATAAAAGTTATGCTATTTTAATCGGTTGTTCTGCTGGCGGGATCCAAGCTTTACAAAGCTTAATTGCTCCTTTCCCTGCTGAATTTCCTGCAGCAATACTTATAGTAATGCATGTTCATTCGATTTGTCGATTAGATCAAATAATAAGTCGTTATTCTAAAATTCCTGTAAATAAAAATCGAGAAAGAATTTCAAATTACTAAAGAAATGGAAGGTCACATCATTAGTACGCCTCCATTTCCCGCCCTGGTTTTAGATAAACAGTTTAAGATCCTTTTAGCTAATGAGCACTTTAAAAAACAAATTTAATGAACATAAAGAAAACATCCTGGCCCAAAATATTTTCAAATCAAAATTAAAGTTAGATAAAGATAAATTGAAACATTTTTTAGAGGAATTTAGCACCAAACAAATTACCTACTATGAAGGGATGCTAGGGATTGATAATGATTCTCTTGCAAAATAGCAATTCAAAAATTATTGGATTATGTATTAGTTCTTTTTAAAATGGGTAAATAGATAAATAGATAGATATCGGTGGAATTCAAATTCATTTGAATTCCCTTACTAGCTTAGGATTTTTAAGAACGCGTGTTCTAGGAAATAGAAGAATTTTTTAATCCGACTTTAAAGGAAACTATAATGGATTCAACGGTTATTGAAGAGTCGTCGTCCCAAATTCAAAAAGAAATTAAACACTTACAAGACCGCCTGCTATTCAAAAGAAATAAGTTAAATGAAAAAGAACAAGAAATAAGCTCCCTCCATACAGAAATAGATGAATTAAAAAATCAATTTATGGAATTTTATGATTTCAATTCCTCAGCTTTTTTTACTATCGATGAGAACTTTCTTATTCATGCTGTAAATTTTCAAGGCGCTCTTTTACTCGAATACACCCGTAAGCAATTAATAAATCAGAATATCTTAAATTTTATTAATCCTTTTCACGAAAATACATTAAAAAAATGTGTCCAAAGCCTAATCAAAAAAAATGTGAAACAAGTTTGTGAAGTAGAATTATTACAAAAAGGAGGGAACCGAAGATATATCAATATCGAATGTTTCTTTACCAAAGATAAGTTAATTCTTTTGCTTCTTAGAGATATAACATATATACGTCAATTAGAGTCACAGCAAGTTCAATTAAATCAATCAATTGAGACCATTACCAATTTATTGCAAAATGTTTCGGACTCTATAGCTACTTTAAACAGTGAATTTAATTTTAAAGTAGTCACCCCATCTTTTATTAACTATTTTTCTAAAATTTTTGCCCTAAGAATCGAACGGGGAATGAATTTCTTAACGCTTATTTCTGCTTTCACAGAATATAAACAGCAGTTTACTCAAGCGTGCCATCAAGCGCTTTTAGGAATAGGAACCAGTATTTTAATTGAAAACCCTTGTGGGATACCTGAAGCTAATTTTTGTTTTGAAATAAATTTTAATCCCATCCACAACCACACTACCCAAAATACTGAAATTATTTTGCTAATTAAAGATTTAACCGAGTTTTATTTACAAAAAAAATTAAAAATGAAGGAACAAGCAAAATTAGTGGACTCTATTCGATTAAATACGATGGAGGGAATGGCATCGGCCTTAGCACATGAAATGAATCAACCTCTGACGGCGATTTTTTTATACAGTCAAACATGTCTTTTGCAAATAAAAAAACTTGTTGAAGAAAATCAATTAGATCCTAATTTATTATCCTTAATGAATAAAATTATTACACAAGCAAAACATGCTGGTGAGATAATGAAACGATTGAAAAGTTTTATTTATCAAGATGTGTATTTACTCGAGTTAACCGATTTGAATTCACTAATTAAAGACACAATCATTTTTTTAGATTATGAACTAACTAATTCAAAATTAAAAATCAATTTAGAATTGGACCAAGATCTGCCTCAGATAAATATGGATAAAATTCAAATAATGCAAATCATTATTAACTTAACTCGAAACAGTATTGAAGCAATGCAAGAAATTCCAAATCATACCCCAGAACTCACCATTCAAACCAAAAATGAAGAAGAGCATGTTGAAGTTCATTTTCGTGATAATGGTAAAGGGGTAATTCCGGAACACATAGGTAAAATTTTCAACTCCTACTTTACCACAAAAAAACAAGGAACCGGTTTGGGTCTTAATATTTGCAAGAATCTCATAGAAGCCCATGAAGGAAAACTTTCGATACGAAATCATAATGGAACAGGGGCCTGGTTTGTTTTTACTTTACCCAAGTAGCTTTCTTGTTGTGTAAATGGGATGCCGTTATTGCCTCATAATGATACACTGTCAACTTTAAATCATCACAACGGATTTAATTCGACATTTATTGATTAATATAGGATCTTAAATATGATAACAGCATTAGCAAAAAACATTACGTTGGCGAGTCTTCTTACCGGAATTTATATCAACGCATATGCACATACTCATCATGAAACAAGTTCTATAGGAAAGCCTGTGGCGGCAACAAAAAAAACCAAAATCATAAAGGTAACGGCTTCAGATGATATGCGCTTTACGTTTTCAGAAAAACCTGAACCTCGTGAGGGTGAGATTATCACATTTGAAGTGACAAATACGGGAAAAGTCGCCCATGAGTTTTCCATAGGGGATGAAGAGGAACAAAAAGAACACCAGAAAATGATGCGTGCCATGCCAGGAATGGTTCATGAAGATGGAAATACAATTACCATTAACCCAGGCGAAACCAAAAAACTGACTTGGAAGTTTCAATCTAGCTCAAAACATGAAGTGGTTTTTTCTTGCAATATCCCAGGTCATTTTGAAGCAGGGATGTATATGAAAACAAACGTTGCAAAAATTTAAGATAAACTACTAACCATAAAATTGCATCTCCTGAGGAGTGGGACTTCGGTCACGTTGACCCTTGCTCATTTCTACATCAAGCCCCCTTCTCACAATTTGCAACGCATACCTGTTTTCCTTAATTTTATAAGTACGATCAATGATGTTAAAAATAGTAGATAGAACTTAAAATGGCAACAATTGCTGCTTAAGAAATTCAATAACACTTTATTCCGGAAAATGAATACGCTAGAATGATTTTCAATCGATTTTTATTTGATAATCAAACAGACTTACTGATGTGCCAGTATAGTATCAATGTTTCATAATAGCTTAGTTGCGCTGTATCTTGATTAATACATCGAAGTAACCTAAAGAATGGAGTCATTATGGATAGTAAAAATAAAGAAACGTTTGAAGAAATAGACAATCAAATCGATGGAATCGTGGTTTATCTTTTGAAAAAATACGCAATGAAAAACGAATTCTCAGCAAAAGTTGATGCTGATTTGCCAGAAGAAATTGAAGCATAAGCGCAAGTTCAGTGATAATACATGTATTTTGTTTCAATTTAACAAAAATTAATGTGGATTTTACAAGAAGCTCCGCGGACGATGGCCCGCGGAATTTCAATGGTGGGTTTTTCATTAACTTATCTAATTTTACAACGTTTAGCCTATCAAGAAAAAAATAAAGGTGCCATAGATAAACTAAACCACTTGCACTTCCTCCGCTAAAAGACCTTTCTGTCCTTTACCTTGTTTAAAGACAACCGCATCACCTTCTTGAAGTGTTTTAAAACCATCTCCTTGAATGGAACTAAAATGTACAAAAAACTCCTGATCATTGCTTTGAATAAATCCAAAACCTTTGCGTTCATTAAACCACTTTACTGTTCCTTTTATTTTTTCTGACATTTCATATTCCTTTATTATTAGCAGTTCAAAGCAATGGTTTTTTATTGAAAAAATACTTAATGAAAACTAGTTTTAAGTCCGTTTAAATGACTATGAATCCAGGATAATTCATTTTAAATTCTAGGTATTTTTTATACAATGGCGGTTTTACTTAAAAGAATTAAGGTAAATGGGCAGTTCCGCTAATATTTTTAAAAATTAACAGTAGGATTTATTATCCTCCTACTAAAAGTTTTTCACAGTTACTTGTGGTTGTACAGTCATCGAAACTACATATTCTGCTTCTAATTGGATGTGATATTCTAAACCAGCATGCAATAAAGCCAGATTATTTTGGGCATCTTCACACATTAACTCTCTTAGCTCCGGATTACTTACGATTGCAGTTGCTCTTTCTCGTGCCAAATCTAATGGTGATTTCATAAAAAAAGCATTTGGATCGATGCTGGTACCGTCACCATACTCTTGATTGAACACTTCCTCTCTCGCCATAAAGAAATTTAACGGAATAAAAATTGGTTTACCATTAAAGTCATAAAGTTGCCGATCATCAGCACGTGTACAATAATAAGGAATTGAAGCAGAGGCCGCTTCGTTTAATAGCTCTTGGTTATAATTATTCTCACCAGCATAGATAACTGCCTTAGGTAAAGGCATTACTGGCAAATATCTTGATATCTTATCTTCACATTTTTCTTCCCTATCTCCCTTATCTTTTTTTTGAGATTGAATTTTCTCATACTGACTTAAATCATCTTGATAGGTCTGTAAACCTACTTTTAACTTCTTCTCAGCATATTCCTTAAATGATTCATAAGAAAAGTTTTGGCTACAATATTCAATATTTTGTCTTCCAAAATCTTGGGTTGCAAAAGGAATAACACGTATACACATCTCTCTCACTTTGTCTTGATCAAACCATTTTAAAAAATCATTATCTTCGGTAATAACATTTAAACCATGCCGATAACCGGCCATAAAAGATTCTTGATTTACAGCATAGGAAGTTAATTGTTGTGTATCCGCATCATAATAATACGCACGATTTTTTGCCGTAAACTCGCGCGCTCCTTCAACTTTATTATTAATATCACTATGATAATAATAGGTCTCGCAGTTCATTGAAAATGGAGAGATTGCTCCTGTTAAAGGGCCTTGTAGTGGCTGAAAAAGAAAAGAACAACCCGAAAATGTCGGAGTTACAAGCGGATTAAAAATACACTCTGCATCAATAATGGTGGGTTTTTTTCGAGAAATAATCAAATTTTCATGATGAAAATCAGAGCCAGAAACAGACTGAACTAATAGAACAGTCATTCCCATGATGTATGAAAATTGTTGAGCTTCCTTTTCTGTCCTCAAAATACAAGAAGAATTCTCATCTTGAGCAGCTAAAGATAATGCTTCGCTAAACTTAGCCCGCCCTACTTTTGTTGCCATATCATGGTCCAAATGCGATTGTGAGGGTAAAAATTCAATATAACCATAGTGCTGAGTAACAGATTTTGAGGCGGGATCGTCAGTTCTTGGTAAGATTAAATAAGTTGGGATAGTTTCTAATGCACGCCTATTAAATATTTCTGCTAAACTCTCATGTCCTTCATAACTTGCATCTAATTTTTTTAGACTGTTCACATCACCGACGAGCATAGCATCGGCTTGAACAGAGGTTGGCTTATAAACAATTTTAAGTTCTTTTTCATCCTTGTCTCTAAATGTCAAAAAATAAACTTGTTGGCCTTGCTTATGCATATCGCTACCGCTTGGTGTAATACCAACTAGTTTTGGCTCGTTCATCGTACTTAAAAAACCTTTTTCTAGTACTGGGAAATCATGTTCAATACGTTGAAGCATTTTCTCGATATTTCGTATCGCATCTTGCTGAATTTGACGAAGCGATTGTTCCATTTGAGGATAATGAGCAAAATATTCAGCAAAATCTTTGCGCTGTGCATAATATTTTTTAAGTTCATCTCTCAAAAAGGCATCAAAATACGCATTTTCCTCGTTTTCTGTCATTGGTTTTTTTTCCGTCCGACGATTTAATGCGATTTCCCTCATGAGTTTGTTTATCGTTTTATAATCAGCATCTACAGGAATTCCATATTCTTGTTCCCGATATTGTTTTAAGTCATGTTCAATAAACGATACTATGTGTTGATCCATCACTCCTGCCAAATGTTCAAGGATCACACTTAAAGACTTTTTATCTATATTAAATATTTTTGATTGAGGTTCAAAGAATTGCAGCGTATATGACTTTAAAGTTTTTTCATTTTTAACAAAATAGTTCTCGAGTTGATGAACTAAATCTCTTAACAATACAGCATATGCACTAACGTGCCTCGCATCCGGTGAAATAGCCTCTATTTCATCTAATTTTTTCGATTCAAATAACACTCGGGCTCTCATGATGACCTCTATCAGCACATCCTTATTATATTATAGACATGCAGGTCACAGTATTGAGCCCCACTGAGTCCTTGAAAATCCGCTTCACCTTGGTTAATAGATATCTCTTGTTAAAGATTAAACAAGAGATGTATGAGTTATATATTCATTGGGAGCTATATCATATTTTTCTCGGTTTTGCTTTAAATATTCCTTTAAACTATCTGGAATTTTATCATCCAGATGATTGTCATACAGAAATGTAACTAGCTTTGTAGGGCTATTTTCATCAAAAGAAACGTGTCCTTTTTCAGTAACTTCACCTAGTTGTTGAGCAAGCTTGCTGTTTTTACCAAATCTTTCAGTTGCAATAATCTTATCATGCACTAAACGTGCCGCTTGTAACCTAATAAATTCATTACAATCTGGGTGTTGAGATATGGAATTTAAAAAATCAATTTCTTGAACTCTATCGCTCTGTCTCAATACATTTATCTTAATCCAACGCCAAAATGATTTATGTTCATCATGATATGCTTGTTCGTATACCTTTTTTACATGGGGAATCACTTCTTCAAGCCGTACCTCTTCTCCTTCCTCAATATCTCTTAATTGATGATCGGCTATAGCTAACGCGACCTCCTCTAATGTGTTTTTATATGAAGTGATATTGCCTGCAAGTGTTTTATGTTCTTTTTCTAAGTTTACCATTGATATTGATTGGTTGTGTATGCCCAGGTGGCACTCACTAAAAACTTTTAAAGCGGCATAGTACTGCATTGTTGATTTTTCAAATTCCTCCTTTTTTTCTTTAAAACCTCCTTCTTTTATTGATTTTGCAGCATCCTTTTTTTCTTTAAAACCTCCTTCTCTTATTGATTTTGCAGCATCCTCAAATTTTTTCTTGGCTAGCTCAAACTCTATTATAAGCTCTGCATATTGATCCCCTCTTTTTTCCCGATTATCTCCCTTTATAATCTCATCCTTTAGTTTGTTCATGACAGATGAGAAGGATGATTCAAAAAATCGCGAGGCTCCCTTTGGCAGTTGCATTTTTATAAGAGCATCATCTAATTGTTCAATTTCATGTTTAGAAAGAGCCATTTATTTTCTCCTCTTTGCTTGGAGTACCACTAAAAGCTAATACTTACTCACTCAACGAATAGAAATATAAAAAACATACCTCTTAATTTTCTAATTATAAGCCATTTTTTGTTCTTTCATAAAACACTATGAGCGTATAATTGACCTAGCAAGGAAGCTTCTTACACTCATTCACTTTTTATCATTATAAAATACGATTGATTAAGAACTGATTAACGAATATTTAGTTTGTTAAGAAAAACGAAAACATTAAGCATCTTTCCCATATTTGAACAAAAATATAGTTTGAATAAGAAAGCGGTACTGCGGTCAACTCTTTGACCTCATTTTTTTATAACCCAAATGATTATCAACATTAATAAAGCCACTGGGGTAATAAAAAGCATCATTAATGGCCAAAGATTCGAACCCAGGAAGAGCGCAAAAACAGTATAAGCAAGCAAAGGAAGGCTAATTAATAAAGGAATGCAAGCATACGTTCTCCTTCTACCAGACCATGTCCATAACAATCTTATCTGTAAAATCCAGTATATGGGTATCGAAAAAAAAAGTAATTGTACAAAGAGAATATCCCAAGTTGAAAGAGATTCTGTGGGTCTCACACTGGCTTGCTGTTGCTGATTCAGCTCATTGACCCAAGGAGCCTTGGGATTCGATAAAGTACTGTTATCCTCCTGCCAGACTGCTGAAAGTGAAATGGATTGGGTTTCCAAAGGCTGCCAATTGGCATTATAAACCGTGACCATTACGGAATCGATTTTTGCCCCCTTAGTATAAGATACCCAAGCAATAGCTTGCCCCTCACCTACAGAGTAGGCTTGGGAGGGATTCATATGAATATTATCCTTTATCTCCTTTCCAAGATATGTTCCTATAGCCTGGAAACGTAATGGCTGCTCACTTTGATAATGAATAAGAACATACAGCGCTTCGTCTTGATGTAATACTGCAGGTGATGCCGGACTTGTCTCACTCAGTTCTACATTCAAAGCCCTCGCTATGGTGGTATATGATAACAATAGTCCGATAAAAACAATTAGAACCAATTTACTTCGAGATACTCTAGAACGAACGAATGATTCATTGCTAGAGTAAAATGCTCTACTAAAGGAACGATTCCGTGTCATGGTATACCTTGGATCAAGTAGATAATTACAGATTAGTATGACAAAACCTATCGGTCAAACCGGAACTGTCCTGTTCGCTCAGACAGCAAATTGTTTAAAAGAATGTTGAGAAAGGTGAAATAAAATCCCGTATTATGTTTTGTAATACGGGATTTTTGTAATTAGTGTCGTGCTTTTTCTTTTGCTTGACCGAATAGCCAATCAAAACTAACTTCAAGCTCATCAGCAATTTTATGCATAGAGGGAGCATCTAGAGCAACCACACCATATAACAGCGCTTCTATTTTATATTTAGGTAATTCAAATAATTTAGAACATACTTGAACTCGTTCTGTCATTAAGGCTGGAACACCTAGTTCATCAAGCTCATAGTTCAAACGTTCAGTGAGTTTTTTGTTTGACATGTTAATCTCCTCTTGCCTTTTCATCAGTGTAAAACAATTAAGCTTAAGGATTGATTAACAAATAATTTTTTTATAAAAAAATTGGGTCATTCAATGGAATCTATTTAACTCCCTACTTGCCGCGCTTTATGCGAGGTATCCAAAAGATGTTATTGCAGCACAGAAGGTTCTGATTAGGATAGACCGTTGTTCTGGATACCGCGCATAAAGCACGGTATGTGGGGGTTTAAGATTTCGCGTGGATCGCTTAGGGACAAACCGCGGGGCGTAGGAAATGAATGAAGAGGATACCTCCGACTTTTTCATGGCTAAGAGAAATTAAATAACACCAAGCCATTATTGTCTTCTCCATTACTTATAGCGCAAAACCAATCGACAACTAATTTTTGCTTATGCAGAATTGGGTCGAAGAAATCCACGTGCAGTGTCGCGGTATTATCATCAAAAACACTTAAGCGACCAGAAAGCGTTAAGAACTCCCCTGAAGAACTCTCTATCAAAATTTTCATGGACGTAGTGACAGTATCGAAAGTGCGATCTTCAATCTTTACTTTGCCATGAAAAAACTGAGTAAAATTAAAGCGAGTTGTAGCTCCTTCTAATTTTCTTCTTATTTGATCCTGAAGTGCGGAGCCTGTCACTTCACAGTCATCAAAATGAATAATTGCGCGGACATCATTACCACTCTCAACCGCTGCCACTAATTGAAGAAAACTAGTGATATTGTTAGTAGGCGTAAGTGGGGTGATGTTCGTTTGCGCATTGGACTGACTTAAGGAAAGCAGCAGTACAATTCCAACCACAATTGATTGCCAAATTCTCATTATATCCTCCGTGATACTTTACTTATTTGGAGTTTTTCCTCATATAGAGAGAAATAACTCCATCATTTATTTTGCCATTCAAACAGGAGACTTTAGATACATTAAGTGTAGTTCCATGTTCCATTTTGTCCATATTTTCTTATTTTTATAAAGTTGCTTTCATTTACAGATTATGATTTGATTTGGTAAAGGAATTAACTAATTAGTAAAATGATATACGCTCTCTTCGTGCTTATCTTAATCTTTCTACTAATTCTGGTGCACAAGCATTTCATAGCATTTAATCGAGTACTCCCAACTTTATCCTCTTATACATCCCAAGGTAATACTTTAGAACACGAAGATTTGTTGACTCTTTTTGATAAATTTAATTATGAACACGATGACGGTGTGTGCCATGGTTTTACCTTAACCTGGGCTCAAGAAGCAGCATTGGGTTTTGACTATCAATTTTATAATCGCCTAAATCTGATTAAACGAGAAAAGCAGACCTTACCCAATAGCCTATACGCCATCACTGAAAAAATAAAATTAAGTCAAACTCTATCTGAAAAAGAACAAAAACGGAATGAAATAAGGCCTTTTTTGGAGGCCATATGCCTGGCTCAGTCCCCTAATGATTACTATGAGTTCTATGCTCAGGCACTCCAACAATCGAATATCGATGCAATCTACAAAATGATCCAACTTCATCTCTGCAGAACTAAAAATACAGTTAAAAACTTATTTGGCAAAACAATGAGTTTTGCATCTCCTCGAGATGTAACCCAATTTTTATATCAGCTCAACGAACTCCTCTTCACTAAAAATGATGTCGTAATAGTCTGTAGTAGCGAAGAACACACTGTAGGTTTTAAAAAGTATAAAAACAATGAATGGTTATTCATGGATATCAACCACTTATATGAACAAAGTGAGGATTATCCTTATCAACTTTTAACAAGTGAAGAACTTTGTCCCGTATTATATCAATCTCTTTTTGAGACCAGTAAACAATTAGTATTTCATTGTTCCTTTATTGCCAAACCTGGCCAACGAAATTTAACCCAGCAAATAAAGTCTCTTGATGCGTTGTACCCCATCAATTTAAGGAACGCTCAAATCAGCAATTGTCGCGGTTATGGTGCACTGGCCATTGGAGTTCAAAATGATGACAGGAACACGGTTTCGAAAATACTGAGATTACATAATACATTTCCTGTAATTAGCCAATCTGAATTAAAACATGCATTCTTTTATGCTGCGGCCTGCAATCGCTCGCATATTATGAATCAACTAAAAAATATTCCAAAAATTGATATCAACAGTCCTTGTGATAATGGGAGCTCGCCTCTTGGTGTTTCCTGCGAGTATGGAAATGAAAGCGTGGTTCAACTGTTGCTTCGGGATAGTAATATTAAGGTGAATATCAAGGACTCCGAAGAAATGACACCATTAATGCTGGCATGTCAATCATCATACACACAAAAAAATCCTGCATTATTTAAGTTGCTTTTAGACGCTGGAGCCGAAATCGAGCTCACAAACCTCAACGGAGAAACCGCTTACGAGATCGCAAAGAATCACAATAATCAGGCGGCATTGAGTGTGATGACCCCTTATAGTTCAAAAACTCATCACCTCACTCCTGATGCCTCCTATGCGCGATCCGTTGCAACACGTCTCCAATCAACGCGGATGCTTTCCTCTTTAAAACATACTTTTTTTGATACCCAAGACTCGGCGCCGACTGCAGAAGAGGCATTACGTACTGCTGGGAATTCAAACGTTAGATAAGGTGCAAAATACTCTTAAATCATGGTATTCGAATGTTCTTCTTGTCATGATTCAGTAAATTACTATACTTATTTTATTTATTAGTTCTTAAGGATATAAGCTAATGCAAAAAATAACACCCTGTCTCTGGTTTGATAACCAAGCTGAAGAAGCGGCTAATTTTTACATTTCTATTTTTAAGAATGGGAATATTGAAAAAACTTCTTATTATGGAAAAGAAGGCTTTGAAATCCACAAAAGACCTGCCGGCAGTGTTATGACGGTAATTTTTAATCTCAATGGCCAAAAATATATGGCACTTAATGGCGGTCCTCACTTTAAATTCAATGAAGCCATTTCATTCATCGTGAATTGTGATACTCAAGAAGAAATCGATTACTTCTGGAAAAATCTTTCTAAAGGTGGTGAAGAAGGACCTTGTGGTTGGCTCAAAGACAAGTTCGGTGTTTCCTGGCAAGTGACTCCAACAGTTTTGGATCAATTAATGCAAAATCCTGCCACATCAGGAAAAGTAATGAATGCTTTATTGAAAATGAATAAACTGGATATAGCAAGTCTTAAAGCAGCTGCTGACCAATGACTAAAGTAGTCATAATCTCTATCTATGAGTCCGTAGATCCCGAGGACAAGCCGCTGGACGTTGAAGTTGAATATATTTTGTTTAAAACATTAGGCTCTAGCCCAGGACTACCAACATTTTGCAACTGTAAACACATTGCCAATTGTGCTATTTGTCTAGAAATTAAAAATTATTCAATATTTTTAGTAAGTTACTGTACTTATTCAATAATCAAAATTAAATTGAACAGAACTCTTTTAATTCTCCAAGAAATGTGGCATCTATTCATCTTGCATATTCAAGATGATATCAACACTGATAAATTATTTGACGTTTATGCAAGTTAAAAAATAGGGCTCCAACCTAGATACGTCGAGCCAATTTATATTCATTTTTTAAGCGAAAATAGACACAGGAGAAGGATAAAGATATGAATTTCGAAGAATATAGTGTTCAACAAACACTTGGAAAAGATGTAAATCTCAAAATAACTCAGCAAGAATTTGAAGTAAAAGGAGTCTGTAAAAGCTCTTTATTTACGAGTTCGAGTCTTTATAAACATAAAAGGAAGCAACCCTCATGAATGAAAATAACGATTCAGTACAATTACGTTCAAACGAAGAATTAACTAATTTCAGAAAAAAACATTTTTTACCTACCGCAGGATTTTACCACAAAGAACCAATCCAACTCGTCAAAGCCCAAGACACTTATGTATGGGACTCAGAAGGAAAACGTTATCTTGATGCCATAGGCGGAATTGTTTGCATCTCAGCCGGACATAACCATCCTAAAATCAAAAAAGCACTGATTGAAGCTCTTGAAAATGATGTCCCTCAGCACACAAGTCTTCTTTATTTAAATCAAGCACCCATTGAAGCTGCCGAACGCTTGTTGGAAGAGGCCCCATATGGTATGGATAGAGTATCCTTTACGAATTCCGGTTCAGAAGCCAATGAATTGGCAATCATGGCAGCACGCCATGCGACAGGAGAAACTATGGTCGTGAATGTACGTCATTCTTACCATGGCGGAACCTCTGCTGCCCTTGCCTCATGTGGCCATTCAATATGGCGATTCAAGGCACAACCCGTCACCGGCGTAACTTCTGCGCTTGAACCCTACTGTTATCGCTGTCCGTTTAATCAAAAACCCGATAGTTGCGATCTATCATGTGCAAAAAATGTTGAAACAACCATTCAGAATTCAACCCATGGAAAAATCGCAGCCTTTATTCTGGAACCAGTGATGGGTGTAGGTGGCTTTATTACTCCTCCCGATGAATATTTTAGTGAAGTGGCCCGTATTGTTCATAATTACGGTGGCAAATACATCAGTGATGAAGTACAAACTGGGGCTGGTCGTGGGGGAGGTGATCTCTTACTCACAAAAACCTTAGATATCGATGCTGATATGGTGACCATGGCTAAAGGCTTAGGTAATGGTGCTCCAGTCGGCGCTGTGCTTATGAAAAGTGAAGTTGCGGAAACAATGACTGGCAAAACATATTTTAATACGTTTGCAGGCGACCCACTACAAATGATCCAATCTAAGCTGACATTGGAAATTATTAAAGAAGAACAACTCGTTGAAAATGCACGTGCCATGGGAGACTTGTTAAAAGATGGTTTCTGCCAGCTACAAAAGAAATATCCTCTCATCGGCGATGTTCGAGGCCGCGGTTTACTTTTGGGAATTGAATTAGTCAAAGATCCCCAAACAAAAGTACCCGCTTCTGATGAAGCATTTCAATTAATGGATCTTTGCAAGGACAAAGGGCTCTTAGTTGGAAAAGGAGGACAGTTTGGTAATGTCTTCCGAATAGCGCCACCTTTAACAATTAATCGAGAGCAGGTCAATTTCATCCTTGAAACACTCGATCAGGCGTTATCAGAACTGTCACACGCTTATATTTCATAACAACCAACCCTAAGGTTGGGTCATTGACCCAACCTTAGTGAATTTTCGAAAGAGTTTAGATGTTTAGTAAAATTGGAAAAAAACTAAGACTCAACATGTACTTCGCGTACTAGAGCTAACCATGCTTTTGCGGCATCAGAAAGATAAGCATCGCGTCTCCAGGTCATTGCCATATTCCATTGAAACTCATCTCCTTCCAATAACGGAAAGGAAATTTGAGGGTTTGACTTTTCACGAGCAATCATTCTTGGCAAAAACGCAACTCCAAGACCTGCAGCAACAAGCTCCAACATAAAATCAATCTGACTGCTTTGGGAAACTACTTTGGGTTCAAAACCCGCCCTATGGCTCGCATCAAGTATAATTCGATATAAGGCAAAACCACTACCAAATAAGATAAATGGCGTATCTTTAAGCTCGGATAAAGAAATTGAATGCCGAGTTGCCAAAGGGTGACTCGCAGCTAGAAGAGCAACTAATGGCTCACTACGGATTAATTGGTTATCGAATTCATCAGAAGTAGTTAATAATGTTCCAGCAAAATCAATTTCCCCAGCCCGTAAACATTCGGCCAGCTTTACGCTTCCGTGTTCAATAAGTTCTACTTCAATACCAGGATAGCGTTGGTTATAACGAGCAAAAAGAGGAGCAAATAGAGTACTGCTTCCCACTGGGGCAATACCAAGTCGCAATCGTCCTTGCTTCAAACCACGAATTTCATCCAATTCTTTAAGAAGATCATCGCGATCGGCGAGAAGTTTAATCCCTCGACGATAAACAATCTCACCCGCAACCGTTGGTACACTACCCTTTTTAGTGCGCTCAATAAGAGGAATACCAAGTTCTTCCTCAAGCTGCTTTATCGCCTTACTCACGGTTGACTGCGTCGCAAAAAGAGTTTCTGCTGCTTTAGAAAAACCACCTTGTCGAACAACCTCAATAAATACCCGAAGTAATTTTAATTCCATGATTATTCCATTTTAGAATGATTATTAGTCTATAAATTCATTTTATTCATATTATGAAAAAGTGTACACTTTATTGAAATGGGAATAATCATAATGAATAAATATATAACATCAAAAATCCAGCACAATTCATTTCTCCAAGTTGGATTAGTATGTCTCTTCTGGTTGTCTAGCGAACTTATTGTTCACTTTTTAAAGCTTCCATTTTCCGGAGGAATTTTTGGTTTGGGAATGGTTTTACTACTTTTAGCAACAAAACGCTTAACCCTCAACCTCATAAAACATGGAGCTGAATTAATCCTTGCAGATATGCTGCTTTTTTTTATTCCTGCGGTACTGGCACTCCTTGAGCATCACGAGTTCATTGGTCTTTTGGGCCTTAAAATTCTCTTCGTTATTTTACTTAGTACCCTTTGTGTTATGTTAGTCACCGGGACTATTGTAGATTACTGTTATCATTGGAGGACTGACCGTGTTAAGTAACATTCGTTCTGGGCCAATAATACAAGCCGTCTTCTGGTCACTTATAACCATTAGTATGTATTTTATTTCCAAAAAATTATATAGACGTTGGCCATTTTGGTGGTTGATGCCACTGGTATTAGCTCCTATCATTATTGCCAGCCTTGTTCTTTTGCTCCATCAAAATTATCAGGATTATTTTCGCGGAACACAATGGTTAGTCCAATTGATTGGACCGATGACCGTTGCGTTCGCAATTCCCATTTATGAGAAACGTGCCCTCATTCGCCAACATTGGCTTGTATTATTAATTGGAGTATTTGTCGGAAGTTTGACTTCCGTATTATCGAGTTGGGAATTAGCGAAACTGGTAGGACTTGATAAAAACATACAATTAAGTCTGTTACCTCGCTCTATCAGTACACCCTTTGCTCTTGAAGCCTCACATAGAATTGGAGGTAACCCTGAATTAACCGCCATATTCGTGATCATTACAGGAATATCGGGAGCGATTATTGGTGATCTCATTCTCAAACGGTTTTCATTCCATTCAACCTTAGCTCGCGGGTCTCTTTTCGGTGCGGGAGCACACGCAGCAGGGGCAGCACAAGCCCATAAAATAGGGAACCCCGAAGGAGCGATTGCGGGCTTAGTTATGATTTTAATAGGTCTTATAAATGTAGTGCTTCTCCCTCTTGCTACCCATTTTCTGAACTAAGTATTGGATACAAAACTGTAGACTGTGAAAATTTTTTGACGCTTCACTCCCGAGGAGTAAAAATTTTCACAAAAAAGTCTAAGAAGCGTGTAAAAATAGATTCCATTAATACAAAAAAAGCTTTAAATTCTATCTTTCGTCTACTAATACTAAGAACTATTTCACCATGCGCTTAAGACTTCTATTTTTATTTCTCTTCTTTGCTAAAGCTGCAATTGCAAGTCCATGGTTCACAGGACCATTACTTGCACCCGCTGGAAAAACCATACCGAGGGGGCATCTAAATTTTGAACCCTATGCATTTTATAGCGGCTATCCACAAGGCTTTAGAAACTTTGAAGTGGTTCCAATTCTCAGCGTCGGAGTATTTAGTTTTGTAGATTTACAAACCTCTGTTCCTTATGATTTCAGTTGGGATAAAGGACAGCATGGAGATGGTGTTGGAGATTACAGCTTGGCTCTAGGATTTCAAGCTTTGCGACAAACAGAAGGTTCATGGCTGCCAGATCTCCGTATAGTTGTACAAGAGGTCTTCCCTACAGGACGCTTTGATAACTTAGATCCTAACAGATTGGGCACCGATCAAACAGGTTTAGGATCTTATCAAACTTATCTTGGCTTTAACTTTCAAAGATTGTTTCTGTTGAAAAATGACCATTATTTACGGACTCGTTTGAGCTTGGTCGGAGCGAAGTTTTCTGATGTCACAGTTCAAGGTGTGAATGTTTTTGGTGGTAGTCCTACGACCGAAGGTAGAGTAAAACTTGATAATAGTTATTCTGCTGACTTAGCGTTTGAGTATACGTTAACCCAAAGCTGGGTTCCTGTTTTTGAAGTGTTGTATGTACACAACCCCAGCAGTCATTTCGAAGGTAATCCAGGATTCACTCCTGGCGGTACTGTTGCAGGTATCGGCGGAAAAGCAAACGAACAAGTATCGCTTGCTCCTGCAATTGAATATAATTTTAACTCCAATCTCGGCCTTATTGGTGGTGTTTGGTTTTCTGTAACAGGACCCCATGCAGCTAAATTCGTAACTGGTGCACTAGCACTTAATTACTACTTATAAAACTCCCATCTTGATGCTTACGCTCTGACCGCTTCTTAAGCAGCCGGAGCGTTCAGTAAGCGAGTTTCGCCTTCTTCTTCCGATAATTTCTTAGCAAACCAATGATCTTTTAAATCCACTTCTCGATCCGTTTTTACCTCATTAAGAAACCTACTGAAAAAGAAAGGATTACCTGCAGCTAAGCGCCCTAACCCTATAAAAACACCTAAGCCAAAAAGAGTGAAACTCAAAATCATAGCTATATCGGCAATTAGACGGGGAGCGTCATGACGAGGTTTAAACTCAGTGTGAGCAGCAATCATTATGTCATCAGCTTGTTTTTTAATGGGAAGCTCTGACAATCGAATATCCAACGCTTTTTTATAAAATCGATCAATTGATTGATCGTATTCGTTTTCATATTCTTTCTCTTTACTTAGGGCAATTTTTTGATCGCGGAACTCTTTTAGGGTTAATAGATCTTGAAGCAAAACTGAGGTGATTTTTTTATATTTCCCTTGCCTTAGAATTGCTATCTTAAAAATTTTATCCTGCAACACGGCGTTCATTAATTGACTTTGAAGAGGCTCTTTAATGCCATCAAGTATTGGTCCGAGTTGTTTTAGAAGTAAATCTAGAGACTTGTTTGAAGATTCAAGTGAAATAACTTTGGCCTCAAGAAGCTTTTCATAAATAATTTTGATCATCGTTAATTGCTTATGAATTTTTTTGGCGCATTCAGCAGTTACTGCAGGATTTAATTGTTCAAAATTCATTATGATGCTAGAAAATAATGGATTATCAAATATAAGTTTTTTTTCCTTTACAGAAGTTGCTCTTCTTAGCTTAGAATATAATCGATACAAACTATCCTCTGTTTGTTTTATTTTATGTTCAACTTGAAACGGTTCTGCTGGTAACTCTCCAATTAATTGATTTAAGAAAGCAAAATTTCTTCCTCTCTCAGTAATCGTTTGCGCTGAATTGATTCTTTCAAGATACGTCTTAAAAGCAAGTGCTGTGCACTCGCTTAATTGAGCAGCATAATATTCTTGCTCTTTTTCTGGAAGCATCTGATATTTTTGTTTCAATAATTTAAGCGCTGCATTTTTATCTTCCTCTTTTGAAAAATTGTGCAGGAGCTCTAGGAATTCTCGTAGGTTTGCGAGCTCTACCTGAGCATTTTCAACGGCTTTGCTCGCTTCAAAAATAAAGGAAAATTCTTGGGATAATTTTTGCAATTCTGTAAAAAATTTCTCTTTGGAGATTAGATCGGCATGTTCTTTAAACTGACGAACTTGCTCTCCAAAATAGTGGATTGTGCGTAATTTAATAATTTTCTGTTCAACATTATCTTTACGCTTTTTGAAATCAGCCTCTTCAGTTTGAAGTGCTTTATCCATACGTTGCCACAATTCTTGATTATTCGTGACACGTTGTACCAAAACACTCGGCATTTCTGCATGTAACTCTTCCAAACATAGAGTAACAAGTTGCACACCATTCATTTGGTGTAGTGCTTCATCACTGATGAAATAGAAAAAAGGACTTTCAAAAACTTCGTCAGAAGGTTTTTCTATAGCACCGAGATGCTTTTTTGCTATCAATTCATTTGCTTCTTTAAATCGCTCTACGGCTTCTTGAAACATATCTACTGTATCCCTCATATCATCCCATGAGGCTTTATTCGTCTGTTGTTTTTTTAAAGTTCGGAGCATGGCAATCACATCAGAGCCTGCAGTAAGAAGTCTACTGACCTTGCTCCAATAAGAAGAAGGATGAGATGTTTCATATAGCTGGGCAGGATCTTCGTAAGGTTTAAAACGCAAAGAACCAAGATCTTTAAGATCAAGAGTAAATAAACGTCTTAAGATAGTACTTTCACGATACTGAGGTACAAAAGCATGTCCAAGACTAAGCTCTGCATTTTTATTCCAGTAGTCAACGAAAATATTTGCTGTCTGCGAAGAAGCATGCTCCCAAAGATTAAGTGTTTCTGCGTTTTGTGCTAAAAAATCCACATATTGATTAAATTGCTTAGCCAGATTATTTAAATCTAATCTCGTATAATCAATAAGATTGATTTGAGCATGGGGTAAGAGATTTTGTTGTATTCCTGATATCAGTTGAGGAAAGGAAATTTCTTCTTCAGGAGTTAAAGTAATTGGTTGAATCAATACCTTAGCTTTATCTATGATCTTTCTCAGTTTATCAATTGAATCCATGCTGATAGAAACTGGTTCATCGCACAACACCCAGCTCGTACTCAAATCGGACATCGCTTCAAGAGAAGATGGAAATGGATTTTCCAGAGTCTTAATTTGCTTTTCAATCTGTTGAAGAAAGAATTGCAGTGCTTCTTGCTCTTGGGTAATCGGCTGTTTTTGAAAATGTTTCTGAATAATCAATAACTTTTCCAAGACAACTTTACTTTCTTCCTGTAAATCATCGTATTGATTTTTTAGTAAAAGTTCCTGATGAGTTTGATTCAGTTTCGGATCAATCTTAAGCTGTAACTCAAACAACTTCTGGATACGATCTATTGCCTTCTGATAAGGAAGTGGAATATTTTTTAATTGAATAATTTCTGAAATCTGATGTTTCAACGTTTCATAACTTTCAATATGACCTTGTTGTAAATTTTTAATCGTCACTAATAAATTAGCTTGTAAATTGGAGAGGATGAGTTGACTCTCAAGATCCAATTGACACTCAATAATGAACACTTGATAAATACGTTTCAAATAACTATCAAAATCAAGCGCAATGTAACTTAAGGAACTATTTTCAATAGCTACAGCACTTTCGGGTTTGGTGAGCAGGAATGCTAGTAAATTTTCTTTATGATCTTCGTCAGCCAGTAATCTGAGTTTATCTAAAGTTTTTTTGATCTCCGGCCAATTCTTATCGGTAATTGTGACTTGCATTGCCCCATATTTATCCGGTGGAAAAACTTTTTTTTCATACATTAGCTTTGATTGATATATGGGGTCACTAAAATATAAGGAGCCGGCAGCGGTATAAGTGTCAGAGGCCCCCTTTAATGAATGGCCTTGACCGAATTGATCATGATCTTGCTGGACATTATCAGGATACTTCTTTGTCCCCATTAAAAATTCTAATGCTGAAGCGGCTGGTGCTGTTTGCTCAAGACCAAGCATAAGTAAGCAATCACTGTCATTGCGGTGAAAATAAAAATGACCACTGTAACCATTGGCTGATATTTTTTTTCCGTAAAAATTATCTTGCCCCTCACCGCCCATAGCGATATTAATACCAAAATCTTGGGGGGTTTTGATAAGTCCAGGTAATTGCCCCATTAAACCCAGCAAAAATCCCTTCCCTTCGACAACTTTGTCGTCCTTACCGCGACGCACATTATGCGTTGCTGAGCGCGAAAAAACATTTTTTCCATCAGGAGGAAAATAATTTAATAACTCCTCTCTATTTGCTAAAGTTAACCCTTTATAGTCAAGAGTAATACGACTGGCATGAGATAAATAATCAGCGATGGTTAATTGATCCGAGGGGGCTTGTAGTTCTGAGGATTTGGATAAATAAGGGCGTACCTTGAAATCACCAGAAGCTAAACAAGACAGCAATAACTGGGTCATATTAACGGCAATATCATTCTTTGGATTATAGATAAAGGTTTTAACCCATTGCTGAGCAACAGCAACCTGATCTTGCTCAATGGTACACGAAAGGATATCGAATTTTTTCTCAAACATTTTTTTAAACAATATTGAATTTGAGCCGAATAATAACAAAAAAAGCGTATGGATACAAAAAAAACCAATTGTATAATTGATGATCCAGTTAAACTTAAGTGTTCACTATGGAGTCTGGGGTACCGCAAAAAGAATTCGGTAGTTTTTTGCCGCTGATATTAAACACCCGGGTTCTGCTTTGGGGCACCCAGACTAGATTGTATTGCTAATGGTTAATATTTAAAAAATCATCATAAAAATCAATCAATAAAAAATTATCAGATAAATGGAAAGAACTCGAGAATTATTCTATTCTTAATAAACTTGAGTCATCGACTCAAGGAGATTACTTAAACAATTTATTATAAGGATAGTAATAATGAATGCATGGAATAGTGTAATTTTTGTAAAAAGTAACAAGTCAATGTCTGATATGAATGCAATGGCAAAATGGGATGGCGTAGAAAAAATGTGGTCTACATCAGGTGAATGGGATTGGTGCATCAAATTAGATCAAAAATCATCAACTCCTGAAAAAGCTGAGGAATTTGTTGCTCGTATGCGTGCAGGCCACTGGGTAACAGAAACCAAAACAAATTGGTGGAAAGAAATTGCTGCAAAATAGTAGTCTTAGCTCGGAGCAAGGGCTCCGAGCCTCGCACGAGATACTCTCATCTAATTTTCTCATAACTCAAACTTACTCGACTCCTCATTATATGCGCATATTTTAAACTCAGTGATATGCTATCATTACATAGAGTTCAAGGAGATAAAGACTGACGATGTAACGGTCCCCCTCTTCTCAATCAAGTTCAAACTTAGCAAGTAGGTACGAATATGTATGGATTTTTTGATTTTAAGAGATTGGGTATGTCATTAAAATTAACAGCACAAGATAGAATTTTTATTTATCTTTTTAACCAATCAAATCGTGAAAAACAGTTGGGGCTGATTAAAAATCAGAAGATTGAAACAATTGCGCGCATCGCCTCTCACATTCCTTCTATCGAAGTTTTTTGCAAAGATCCAGAATTAGATGAATACTGGGGGAAAATATGGAGTGCCTATGGGATAGCTTTAGCTGAACAAAATAATTTACCTTTGATGATGTTTTTTTCTCAACCCCAATTAAATCAATTTGATTTAGTACGGGGAGCCTATTTTTTTCACCTCTCGCAAGAACTAAGAAAAAATATAAAGAACAATTTTGGATTTTCTGAGCTTGAATCGCTCAAATTTGCAATTCGATATGGTTCTGTTCATGCAATTCAACGTTACAATGAATATATTTATCTAAAACTGCAACAGGCTAGCACGGAAGAATCTTATGCTCTTTATCAAGAACTAATCGCCAATAGTAAACTGATGCTTCCACATTATGGCAGTTATGGCTATATGGTTTTAGCAGAAGCAATATCTCATTACTGCTTTTGGTTGCTCAATAATTCTAAGACTGAAGAAGCAAAGTCCGAATATGCTCATGTTATAGAAGCACTGGATTATGCAGAGTTAATTTTAAAGAAGAGCGAGTACAGCATTCAAAATGCAAGTATAGGTAGGGGCCTTAAATGCAGTAATTCTATGGGATTTGAACTACCCCCACAAGCCAAGGATTTTTTTATTGCACATTATACAAATTCTATTGCAGCTAGCTCAGATCCGGGCTCGAACAGCTCAATTTCTGATCTAAAATAGCACAAATGGTCTATATTATAAATAATTACAAATGATTCTTATTTTAAATGAATAAGGGAGGTTCTGGTCATGTCCCCTAAAATTTATATCTCTTACGCAATTACTCCCAAAAAAGAGCTATTTATCTCAAGCTATCACGAAAAAGTCCAATCCATGGTTAATGGCTTCGCTTTAGTTAAAAATGATGGCTTAAAACCAGGAGACTTAAAAAAACTAGATAAAGAGCTTCCTGAGCAATATGATAATAACGATGTAAAAAATAAGCTCCTTGAATTATTAACAACCATTAAACAGAGTGGAGATTTTGATAAAGTAACTTATAGAGGCGATTTAAATCTATGTACTCACAAAAAGGAAGAGTTGGCGCCCTTTTTATTTGATGGCACGATAAATAAATTTTTCGCTGGAAAAGAGGTTAAGTTAATTTTGGAGTCAGCTAATGTTGAATATGTACAAGGTGCAATAGATTTTGCAAACACAATAGAACTAAGTAATGTAATTTTGCAAACGAAAACAGCAACTAAAGATGGGATATCTAAAACCTATCCACCACTAGATGCCAATAACAATCTGGTAGAAACATCTGTTCCGGTACCAGAGTCCGGTGCGCTAGCTAGATCATCTGTTAATATTAAAGATCCTCATGCTTTAAGTGATGCCCTAGGTAAAGTTGGGATTTTTAATGCTACAAATAGTGAGACCACTCCCACTGAAACCAATAATTCTCCAAGGCCTGGCTTTTCAACCGAAGTAGAATAAGTGATCAAGGGGAGGCACAACCAAGACCTCCCACCACCTTAAGTACTAATTACCTGATACCAGAATTCAATAAAGCCATAAATTCATAAGGACTTAGTTGGTTTGAGAAATAAGTTCCTTGTCCATATTTACAACCATATTGTTTCAATTGTTCTCTAATTTCCTTATTTTCTACTCCATCAGCCAAAACCTCTAGCTCTAAGGTTTGTGCCAACTTAATAATGGCTTCAACAATTTTAGATTTCTTCTGATCTTTAATCATGTTTAAAATAAGGGACTTATCGATTTTTATTTCATTGATTGGGAAATTGACTAAATAAAGAATCGAAGCATAACCACTACAAAAATCATGTATTGAGAGCTTCACACCCAAACTACTTAATTGATTTAACACTTCAATTGATTGTTCCTGATCCGATAAACAAGCGCGCTCATTAAACTCTAAGGTGAGATACTCAGGAGCAATTTTATTTTCTTTAAGTAATTTCTCTACAAACTTTGGTAATTTTTTATCAATCGCATCCTGAACGGAAAGGTTAACGGATGCAAAAATTTTATGTCCAGCCTGATGCCAAAGCGCTAATTGTTTCGTAACATTTATTAACATGAACGAGGTTAATTGTTGGGTTAGAGTCGATCGCTCAATAAGTGGCATAAATTTTTCCAGACTGATTAAGCCATATTGTTCATGCACAAATCGAACCATAACCTCAGCCCCAATGATTCTCCCTGTTTTCAGTTCCACAGAAGGTTGATAATAGATTTTCATCTCCTGATTTTCTATGGATTTCTTTAAGGCATTCATTACAATTCGGTTGGTAGTAAAGTCCTCTTCCATATTTGCATTATAAATAGCAAAAAGCTTTTCTTTCTTTCTTGCATGAAAAACTGCTGTTCGTGCATGACTGATTAACGAAACATCATCTTCTCCATCACGAGGATAAATGGCAGCTCCGGCAGTGGTACCAATATTTACATGAATACCATCTACTATAAAATCAAGAGTCGTGGTTTCAACAATGGTTTCCAACAGGTGATTATAATTAACATGTTTATTTAGTCTGGGTAATAATAAAGCAAATTCATCGCTTTCTACCCGAGCAATAATATTTATCCCCATAGTAGCCTTGAGCATAAAAGGATTAATTAACATATCTTTTAATTTTTTAACAAACTGAATTAAAACACTGTTGGCATTAAAATTACCGAAATTATCGTGAATCACCTTAAAGTCGTTTAATTTTAATATAATGACCGCCAATTCATTTAATTCTTCCATTTTACTAATAGCTTGTTTAATTTGCTCACTAAACAGAAAGGCATTAGGTAACTGTGTAAAATAATCATGTTCGCTTTTATATTTTAGTTTTGATTCAAGATCGCTACTTTTATATAGAAGAGCTTCAGTTTTATCAGCAACAAGTGATTCTGTGGTATTCACCAATCCATGGAAAAATGATTGTCCCCAATAAGCAAAGAGGAAAGGAGTTAAATCGAGAATCCAAATGGCAGGGTTTGTTGTTTGCGCCCTAACAAAACCATTCAGATTGACAAATCCGGTTATTTGATAAGACACAACCAGGGAAGCGATTAAAATACTGCAAAACGAAATGCTTAATCCTATATAAGCATACTTGCTCACGTATTCTTTTAAAATAATTGAACTTCTTGCGAGCTTGTAATTTATGTCCATATAAGTGAAGGTAAAGTGTATCCATAAGTTAATTTTAGTACTTTAATTTATAATTATATGAAATGAATCTACAGTGTATGTAATTCCTTATTAAATCAATAATCGAGCCCTAGAACTACCCTAATGTATATACTTCTAATCACTTAGTCGGTTTGGGCTTTACTAAAAAATAGGTTGGCATATCCCCTATTCCCTTAACTAAAATGGTTCCTCTTTTTTCAAACTCAAAGAGATCTTTAAGCAGTTGATAAGTTTCTTCACTTACATGAATTCGATCGGCCTCACCATGAGACTCCATGCGGCTGGCTATATTGATGGCTTTTCCCCACAAATCATATGCAAATTTTTTCTTTCCAATAACCCCACCTACTACAGCGCCAGTATGAATTCCTATGCGAAGATGAATGGGAAAAAGAGAGTCTTCATTTACCGTCTTAATCTTTTCCAGGACACTGCATGCAAAATTAGCTACGCTTTCAGCATGAAATCGGTTATTGATTGGTGCCCCTGCTACCGCCATATAACAATCGCCTATCGTTTTAATTTTTTCAAGACCGAATTGATCCGTAAGCTCATCCATAGCTGAAAATATGAAATTTAACATCTCGATTAACTCACTGGGAGTCAGCTTGTCAGCTAATTTCGAAAAATTGACAATATCAATAAATACGGCTGTGACCGAGGAAAATCGCTCAACTATTGTTTGTTCGCCCTGTTTTAAGCGCTCTGCAATAGCACCTGGTACAATACTCAACAATAGATCATCTGATTTTTTCTTTGCTTCTTTTAATTGGGCAAGATAAAGTTTTTCTTTATCCCTTAGCATTTTTTTCTCTATGGACGATTCTATTCGTGCTTTAAAAATAACCGGATTAAATGGTTTAAGCAGATAATCATCAGCTCCCATTTCGAGGCAACGTACAACTGCATCAATTTCTTTAAGAGGAGAAATGACAATCACAGGTAGGTAGTAATAAAGATTGTGTCCTCTAATTCTTTTTAAAATTTCAAAGCCACTTATCCCTGATGTAATTATGGATAAAAGAATTAAATCGAAATTGCCAATATCGATTTCGTCAAGTACTTTGGAAGCATCCCCGCAAGGTGTGGCATCAAACCCATAATGCTTGAGACGGCGTATTAATAAGTCTCGTGCCATTTCATTATCTTCAACCACCAGAATAGAGCCTCTGTATGCTTTAGGTTGATATATAATTTTCTTTTCGAGGGGGGGAATAGAGATAATCACATCATGAATTATTATGTTCGACTTCTTAAACTGCGCTAATAAATCAGAACCCTTCCATTGTACTTCAGCTAGTTTATTGATTTCGTCAATGTACTCAATAAAGAATTTTGCTGCCAGAAGAATTTTTTCGATATCATGAACAAACTGTTCTTGCTCTCTTGAGAACTCTTCATCTAAAAGTAACTCACAATAGCCAATCACCGAATTGAGCGGTGTAAGTAAATTAAATTGCAAATCACTGCTAAATGTTTTCAAATTAAATGCTTTAGTTTTTCTCGCAATCGTCCCAAAGCTTAATACTTCATCGACACGGCTTTGCAAAAGTTTTCCTGATTGTAAAATCTTTTTAAGATCATCCTCATGCATGTCAAGTTGATAGAATGCAAGTTCATCGAGTAAAATCTCAGCATAGCCAATAATAACATCCAGAGGTGTAGAGAACTCACTCCGAAGACTGGCAAATAAAGCTTCTCGTTCACGTGTCCGTGTTAAGTCACGATCTTGCTTTGTTTTTTTATTGAGACTCATTCTATTCCTAATCGAGTTAATCCTTTTTTACTCTGCAGGTTTTTCTACTAAGCGCTCAATTTTCTCAAGTAAACGCGGAAGCTCTATAGGCTTTACTTCGTACTCGTCACACCCTGCAGCGACCGCTTTTTCCCGATCCCCCACCATCGCATGGGCCGTTAAAGCAATAATAGGGATAACTTGGGTTTTGGGATCTGACTTGAGTTGTCGCGTCGCCTCATAACCGTCTAAAACAGGTAGACTTAAGTCCATTAAAATAAGGTCAGGATGTTCAGTTCGGGCCATGATGACTCCTTTTTCTCCATCGATTGCGCTGAGCACCTCATATCCCTTACGTTGCAAACGTCTTGATAGCATATCAAGATTCAATTCATTATCTTCCACAATCAAGATCTTTAGCGCCATAGCACTATCTCCTACCGTTTTTTAATTATTTGCCCAATCTGCTCTGTAATCGTTGCAATAAGTTGCTCGCGATTATAAGAATTTTTTTGTAAAACAACTTTACTCGAATTCATTAGAAAATCGCGTTCTTCCTGAGTTAATTCTTTTGCAGTGACGATAATTACTGGAATTTGAGCCCATTTTTCATTTTTTTGTAATTCGCGAATCACAGCAAAACCATCCATCTCGGGCATGAGTAAATCCAAGAGGATAAGAGAAGGGGTTTGTTCAGCCAAAAGAGCTAAAGCATCACGACCATTTTTAGCCTCCAGCACATTCCCATTCGATTTTTTGATGGATCGTCGCATGATTTGCCGCGCATCCGCTTCATCATCCACAATTAATACGGATTTGAGTGCATCCTGAGGCAGGATGTGCTCAATTTTATCCATAAGTGCTCTTGGCTCAATCGGTTTATTAAGATAGTCAACTGCACCTAAAGCAAAACCCAGGTCTTTTTCTAGCAACATAGAAACTAAAATCACGGGAATATCGACAAGATTGGCATCAGATTTTAATGCCGATAAAGTAGCCCATCCATCCATCATGGGCATAATAACATCAAGAGTAATTAAGTCAGGATGATATTTTCTTGCCAAAGAAAGACATTCTTCACCATGGAACGCATGCAATACACGAATTCCAGATTGATTCAGACTTTTTTCCAATATTTTATGTATTTCAGGATCATCATCGACCACTAACACCGTTTTAACTGCAGCCTCATCCTTGACCGTCAGTTTTGATAATTTTTCCGTGGGCATTTTCTCAACGCCCACGGTACTAATCGTTGGTAACATAATAGTAAAGGTCGAGCCTTTACCATATTCACTCTCAATAGTGACATCACCCCCTAAGATTTTAGAGAAGCTTTTGGTCAGATAAAGACCTAATCCAGTACCACCAAATCGACGGGATGTGGATGACTCTGCTTGAGAAAACGCTTTGAATAATGTTCCTAATTGCTCACGGGTCAAGCCAATTCCCGTGTCACTGACCGCAAATTGGATGTACGATTTACCATTACTCATTATCTGCTTCACGGATAAAACGATTGTGCCCTCTTTAGTAAATTTAGCTGCATTGCTTATTAAATTTAATAGACATTGCCTGACTTTGACGAGATCGGTGTGCATGATATTCACTTGAGGATCAAGCTCATATTTAAATGAATTCATATTCTTATTCACCAAGGGAACAATAATAGCCTCCAGCTCCTTTATCATATTGGGAACGTTGACATCTTCCAGAAAAATGTCCATCTTGCCCGCTTCCATCTTCGATAAATCCAATATATCGTTGATAAGGGACAACAGATGTTTTGCTGAGGACTCTATTTTCTTGAGGTCGTCCAAATAACTTTCATGTCCCTCATCTTCCATCTCTTCTTCTAATAATTCGCAGTACCCTATGATGGCATTAAGCGGGGTACGTAATTCGTGACTGGTATTAGCAATAAATTCAGATTTTGCTTTATTGGCTACTTCCGAATCTTTTTTCGCTTCGTTTAATTGAACCACCAGCTTTTCCAGGTTTTGATTTACATTCTTCAGCTCCATGGTTCTTGACTCGACCAATTCGTGTAAATGCTCTTGCGTGTATTGTAGGCTTTCAGACATTGCATTGAACGTTGTCACGACCTTGTTCAGATCCTCGTAGGGAGTCATGTGTAAACGATGTTGTAAGCTATTATTTTTAGTTATTCTTTGCATTGCCGCAGTCAATGTGTTCAATGCCTTAGAAATAGCATGGATTAAAATGGACGCCACAATAATCGTTAAAAACAAAATTCCAATGGGTAAACTGATCATAATCATACGATTGGTGGAAATAAGCTTTTGAAACCTCAATAATGATTGCTCCTTTAAATTCTTTATTATGGCATCCAAGTTGTCAAATTGCTTCGAGAGACCTACTAGATTTTTTTGTACTTCGCTGTGATTTATTTGTAATTGCACATGGAAATTATTGAGTTCTTTCCTTAGAGAAATAATACTTCCAGAACCTTTAGTTAATTGATTAGCAACCACATCAAATTGACGACTTAAATCTAATGCAGATTGATGGAGTTGTGGATTATCCTGTAATAAATTGATTAATTGCTGCAACTTAGAATGAATTAACGGTATCAGTGGTAACAATTGATTCTCTTCTAAATTATTCAATTCATCTGAATTCTCTTCTTCCGCAAGTTGCTCGATTAATCCTATCAGCAGCGCCAGTTCGGTATTAATTTTTTCATCTACGCGGAAGGCATCTGAAATATTATTAAAAATCAAATCTTCTAAAGTTTTATTAAGCTGGTCACTGTGTCCCAGTTTCCCCTCCTGAAGGTAACCACGAAGTTGGCGGATATTTTTTTTATATTGATACGTCAGAAGACCACTGATATTTTCTGACTGGTTGTGGATGGTTTTAACTTCTTGATCAACCATTTGTTTTTGTATAGTTAATTCCTTTTTTACTTTCAGGAAAGATTGAGTCAATATCAATAATCTATCATCGATTTTTAGAAATTCCTGATAGATGACCTTAAGATTTTTCAGGGCTTGCAAAACAGAAGCAGCTTGACTGGTCACCCTAGTTAACTTTTCTTGACCTTCAATAAAACGAATCTCTATAGGTAGACGAGGCTCTAAATTCAATAAATCACGCTCTTCACGTGCTGTTAAAATGTTTTGTTGTCTCACTAAAAATAGCGCGCGAGCATTACTCATTTTAAACCGGGCACTTTCGATTGAAAAAACGGTTAATAAAAGATTCTGATTTTGAATCAGTTGATGGTTGAGATATAGCGCCGCCGAGCTAAGAATCAGTGTGAAAATAAGGGTAAGAATAAAAAATAACAGAAACACATTGGCCAATGATAATTTTAGTTTCCGGTACATTAATGCTCCTTCCATTTATTCTGAACTGGATTTAATTCAGTCCATTCGAAAGAGGTAAATTTTCCATTTCTTAATATAGTAGGCCAAACCGTATGCAAGGCCTGGTGATTGTTTTTATCATAACTAATGGAAATACCGATTCCTATGTCCACATCATTCAAGTGTTCCATGACATCAACAATCCCTTCTCGTGTCAACTTATTCGCATTTGCAGCTCTTTGTAATGCCAACACAAATAACTTCGTCGCCAGATAACCTTCCAATGATATGTGGTCAGGAGCGGCATCCTTTGCATATTTTTTTAGACTTTCTCGATACTCTTTGACGGCGGGGAGATCCGAGGCATAATTCGGGACCACTTGGGTCACGATCACACGATTATTTCCAGCAGCTCCAAGTTCCTTTGCTAAAGTTTCACTTCCTACAAAAGAAACATTAAGAAACAAGGTATGTGGCAAGTCTTTCATCGCCAACTTAATGAATTGGGCAGCGGGCTGATAAGGAGCAACGATAATGATGGCTTTAGGAGTTTTTTTTGCATCCAGAATCTCTGATAACCCCTCTTCCACATTTAGTGTATTTCTGGTGAAGCGGCCATGGGCCAATTTGTTTGAATCTTTATAGCCGGCCTCTTTTAATGCGGTTATAGCCCCAAAATATCCAGAGTCCCCAAATAAATCATTTTGAGTGAAAAATGCAATCTCATCCGGTTTAATTCCTGCTTTCAGTAACCCTTTTACCATGGAAGCAGTTTCTTCTGCATAACTTGCCCGAAAATTAAAAACGTATCGATCAGGGGGAGTTTTACGGAGTACTTGCGCCCCAGCGTAACATCCATAGAGTAATGTCTTTAATTCTTTAGCGATAGGAACTGAAACCGCCGCTGTAGGTGATCCCACATTGCCTATAATAGCAAGTACCTGCTCGTGAGTAATTAATTTGCGCATGTTAGGCGCCGTAAGCGAAGGTTCATATGAATCGTTAAGTACGATCAATGTTAACTTTCGACCATTGATCCCTCCGGCAGCGTTTATTCTGTCAAAATATAATTTTTCACCAAGAGTGATGCCTTGTCCCAGGGTTTGTGCTGGTCCCTCTAAGGCCGTACTACTTCCAATCTTGATAGGTATTTGACTACTCGCTTGGATTTCTTGGGCAAATGAGGGCTGAACAAGATTAAGAAATATGAATATAATCCCGCCCACACTGCCGAATAAAAATGAAATCCGTCCTTTTTTCATTTACTTATCCATTAAAAAGCGAACTTTATAATAAAAAAATTATAGTTGATTAAATGAACCTCGGCATTATAAATAAGTATATTTTTAGGAAATAAATTAAAGTTTTTCGGATGAACTTCTCGCATAATCCAAGTGCTTTGCAGTATCTTGGATTACGGTTGCCATACTCTATCTTTATTCAAATTTCTACAGCTTGGGGCCAAACGCCACATTGAACCTGCCCAATATGTTTTTTCTGTAACAAAAGCATTACCAAGCGCGACTGACCAATACCGCCCCCAATTGTTTGCGGTAAAGAACCGGATATTAATTTCTGGTGCCAATCAAAATCCAATCGATGTTGGCACCCTGTTAATGCCAGTTGGTATTTTAAGATGGATTCATTAACGCGAATACCCATAGAAGAAATTTCAAAAACATCTGAAAGTATCGGATTCCAAACTAGAATATCTCCGTTTAGTCCAGTTAATCCTACTTCATTCACCGTACTCCAATCGTCATAATCCGGGGCTCGTAAATCATGGGGTTTTCCATCCGATAGTGCCCCACCAATTCCAATTAGAAACACTGCCCCATATTTTTTAGTAATAGCCCGTTCTCTTTCTTTTGGTGATAGATGCGGATACAAGGCGAGTAACTCTTCAGAATAAATAAAATGAATATATTCGGGGAGAAATGGTTTTAATCCATATAATCCACTAACCATTTTTTCCGTTTTCTTTATTGCTCCATAGAGCTCAATAACCGTTTTTTTCAAATAACTTAAACCGCGATTTTGATTATCAATGACACGCTCCCAATCCCATTGGTCTACAAAAACTGAATGGGTGGCACTTAACACTTCCTCGTCAGGTCTTAAAGCACTCATATGAGTATAAATACCCTCTTCTGCTTGAAATCCAAAGTCTGCCAATAATTTTCTTTTCCATTTCGCTAATGAATGAACAATCTCAAAAGAACGATCCGGTATGGCTTTCACCTTAACAGAGACTGCTTGTTCTGTGCCTGATAAATTATCTTGTACACCATCCCCGACACACGTTAATAATGGTCCTTGTACCTCAATCAGTCCTAATTTTTCTTCCAATTCACGAGAAAAAAAAGCCTTAACAAAGCTTATTTGTTTTTGTTTTTCGATAAATGCCTGTTTCATAATTCAACCTTCAAAATTAATAAAGTTAACATTATATTGCTTTTTTTGATTATATTTATTGTGTATTTAAAATAAATATAGATAAAGAAAAAAATATTCATTAAAATGGCAATATTTTTATAATTTATTTAAAAAACTACCATGAAAGACCTTGAAAATTATCAAATCGATGATCTGGACAAAAAAATACTTAATGCCTTAATAAAAAATGCGCGTACCGCTTATGCCGAATTAGCTAAAGCGTATGCTGTAAGCCCAGCTACGATTCATGTACGTGTAGAGAAAATGCGTCAGGCCGGAATTATTGAAGGGGTGCATGTGCATGTTAACCCTAAACGATTAGGTTATGATGTCTGTTGTTTCATTGGAATTACTCTTAATCATGCAAAAGATTACCAGGCAGTCTTAAAAAAACTGGAAGATTTAGAGGAAGTCATTGAAGCTTATTACACGATTGGCCATCATTTTAATATCTTCATTAAAGTAATGTGTCATTCAATAGACACGTTACAGCAGCTCTTAGTTAACAAAATTCAGCTTATTGAGGAAATACAATCAACTGAAACCTTGATCTCATTACAAAATCCCATCATGCGCTCAGTAACTCCTTAAGTGAGATATGATGGAGCTAATTATGTGGGGTAGTCATGCTTAGCGTGTCTTCTTTGGTTACCTCTTCTTTGGAAGAGGATGGTGAATCTTGGGGGATTAGAGGTATCTCTTTAACCGTGCCTATGTTACTCGTAGACAGAGGAGTCATATCTATAGGCTCATCATCCTCTTCCAGTGAGAGAGATTCCGTTTTACTCTGCTCAAGTGATTCAGATTTTGAATTACTTTTCTCAAGGGATTCAGAAAATTTACTCATAAAACTGGAAAAACCACCGACCACTGCATTAACGGATTTTTCTTTTAAATCTTTTCCTTCAAAACTTTGAAAGAATGACTTTATTCCCTCTAGTCCCGCGTTAACATAGGCTTTAGTCATAGTCCATAATTTTGATGGGAAACTTTGTTTTTCATCGTCAAGTATCCGATTCAAATTTTTGGTGACATTTAAAGTGTCTTTACCTAATTTCTCTAATACTTGTGGGGTAACTTTTGAAGGATTCTCTGCTTTTGAAGTATCCTTTTCTGCTTCGTTTGATTCTTTAGTGGTGTCATTTTGTGCAAGAACTGCCCGTTGCAAGAACGATAGCCCTGTGCTTTGCAAGGAGGTAGCTGCATTGCTCAATTGTAATACTTCTAAAGAACGAACTGTTTTAGAAAGATCTTCTTTAGAAGTGCTGGAGCTTAATTTTCCCTCCAGTTCTTTTAAATAGTCTTCCTCTGCCGCAATGACTTTTTTTCGCGCATTTTTCATCAAGTCTTTATCATCAGGGTCATTCAGTACCTTTTTATGTTCAGCTCTAATATCCTCTATAATTTTCTTGGCCCTATCTTGCTCATCTAAGGTGCTCATCGCAAGTGATTTAGTATATCCCTTCATGCCTTGGTCAAAACTACCTGCCCACATTTTTGCGGCCGTATCAAAAAAACCTTTGCCTTCTTCATAACCTTTTAAAGCTCCCTGACACATACCAATAGTCCCTTGAATGCAAGCCTTTGCAAAACCGATTGCTTTTTCTTTCAGCGACTTAGAATCATCGAAAGCAAAACCAGTAGCCAAGTTCCAAGCGATTTTCATCGAATTTTTAGCGTTACTAAGAACTGCACCAGGATCAATTTTTTCGTCTTTAGTCCGCTCATAAGTCATAATTACAGCGTTACTTAACAATTGTGCTTTGTTAGTATTACTATGCAAGGTTTCGAGCGACTTATGCGCTTGATCGACCTTAGTTACATCCTCTATATCTTCTTCTAACTGTTTGACTTGCAATTTAATCGCTTTTCTAAGCTCGTCCTTTGCCTGGCGATATTGAGGAGGCATTGACGAATGCTTCCAATCTTCAAGATTTTGTTTTATTTCTGAAATTAATCGTTGGGAATCCGATTTACTTTGTTTACTTTGCATAATCATTTTTCTAGCAATATTCCATACCCAAAAGTATAGCTTAAGAAGTCGATATATGCTGTTCCAAACAGCATCTTAAGCATCACTTAATAATCACTATGCTAATATAAAAAACAAACCACCTCTGGGGTAACAATAAAAATGAGAAACGCTCTAGCTGGTATATTGACCCTACTTTTATTACCCTTCACTGCACTTGCAAGCGTTGCAATAGTTGCATTGTTGCTTGCCATGCTCGCCCTTGTTTTTCCCGTCCTAGTTCTTGGCGGTACTTTCAAAGGCGCAGGGTATCTCTCAGAGAAATTTACGGAATGGTTATTCCCAAACCAAAATAAGGAATTAGATCCAGGAAATGGGCCTCTAATTAGCTCAATATCAACAACTCTCCTCTTCCTTTTATTACTCCCAGCACCCGTTGCTGTAGGAGCGGTTCTTGCAGCAGGGGTTATTTGCACTTTATTGATCCCCGCCTTAGCCGTGAGTAGCGCGTATCTTCTTGCAAAAGATGCAATAAGTCGTCTTTTTACGGCACTCGATATGAATAATGACGAAACGCCGATAAAACACAGCTACAGCAAATTACCAAAAAATTCAGATGAGGTTCTGGAAACTCTAGAGGATATCCCTTGTTTCGGTTCTTTATTTAAACAAATACCATCGTTTACCACCCCCAAAGAGGCACAGAACACGGTCGAGTCTCTGCCTGATTCATCTTCTCAGTATAATAGGTATTAATTCACTTAATTTTCTTTAATGGCATTTCTCATAATTACAATTTTTTTACCCTCATTTATAAAGAGTATTTTTGTAATTTCTACCCCAATGAAGAAAATTTGCGAAGAATAAAACATCCATATCAAGATAATAATTAAAGAGCCTGCAGCTCCAAATATAGAAAATTTATGAAATTGAATCAGATAATATTCAATGAGAATTTTACCGCAGCTAAATAATACCGAAGTGATTAATGCGCCTAACCACACATCACGCCATCGCAAAATCACATCAGGAAGAACTTTAAATGTCATAGCAAATAATAATGTAATTAGAACAAACGAGAGCAAATGGCTGATGATAAAATCCATTAAAATACTTGTACCTACAATATAATTTAAATACTTACCTAAAAGTGCTAAAAAAGTACTAAAAATTAATGAGACTAATAATAAAAAAGCCACACCTAAAACAATTACAAAAGGAAAAAAACGATTTTTTATCTTGGTAAACCATCCCCTGTTCGGATTAATTTTGACGCCCCATATCTCATTTAATCCCACTTGAATTTCCGTGAAAACGCCCGATGCACTAAACAAAAGAATAATGAAGCTTACTATTTTAGTAATAAAGGAGTTGGTGGGCTTGCTCGCATTTTGAATTATTTCTTGAATTTGTAACGCAGGTTCTCTTCCTATTAAACTGCTTGCTTGGGACAAAATTTGGCCACGAGACGCTTCCTCTCCAAATACCATACCAACAATGGAGATACAAATTAATAAAATTGGAGCAAGTGAAAACAGCATATAATATGCTAGGGCTGCAGCCTTACTTGAAACTCTATCGTCACTCCAATTATTAAATAGTTCTTTTAAAAAACTCCAAAAACTCATTAAAATCATTTTCGTCCTTATTTAGCTGAATTATTTAATATTATTTTGTTACAATCTGCAGCTGTGTTTTCCATTAAAAAATAGAACGACTTTTATAATCTTGGATAATGATTAATGAATCAATTTAAATTTATAAAAATAATTAATTATCAACTAAATACTTACGAATTGATAGCCGCATCAATCCAAAGAGACATATCGCTTTTAGAATCGAAGAACAACCAGGAACAAACAAGAGATGAAGCAAATACTCTCGAGTGTTCTAGAG
Organism: Legionella stuttgartensis; assembly: GCF_977063405.2. NCBI lineage: Bacteria > Pseudomonadati > Pseudomonadota > Gammaproteobacteria > Legionellales > Legionellaceae > Legionella > Legionella stuttgartensis. Next base: position 298,677 of record NZ_CDRUHA020000011.1, on the reverse strand, counting down.
AACGTTTAAATATCTTGATTGAATCGACTTTTCTACAAATTTATTCCCAATTAGAAGCAGCCTTGTATCATCAGTGCAGTGCTCATTTAATTAAGAAAAACGCAAGTATATCGCGATTTGAAATGGCCCTTAGAGAACTAGGATATCGTATTGATAGTGAGTACTGGAGCGCATTAATCGATATTTCTAAAGTTCGAAATTGCCTCGTACATGGAAATGGAAGATTAGATTCAGACCGATATGGAGTAGATACCAAAGAGACCATAAACTCTCTTAACTCAGATGCAAACGCCTCTCTAATTGAACTAATTAATTTGCAGAATCAGGAAGAAGGAGTTTCTCGAATTAAACTCAATGAACAATTTCTTCATTATTGTTTTATCAAAATTAAAGCTTTTATTGATTCGCAAAAATAAAGTTTTAGTTAGCATCAATACACAAACAACGTAGATATTTTTGATATCTTTATAAAAGAAAGGATTATGGGGATTAGATATTCGAAATCATACTAAACTATACTGTCACTTACTGCATAAAAAATAATTTTGACATTTCATCACTTGCAGAGGCACACCACAAAATATTTAGCGCATCCGTATACTGCAGAGGTTTGATAATACAACCAGATACATGCAAATCCCTGGTGATGAGCTTTTCTTCCGTAGTGTATACGCTAGTAAGCACAAAAACCTTTATATCGCCAAAATCAAAGCCTTTCCTTAACTTTTTCAAAAAATCAATGCCGTTCATTTGAGGCATGTTGAGATCAAGTAATATCACATTTGGCTTAATCTTATTCTTACCATGACGTCCATATAGCAGATCCAGCGCCTCTTTCCCATTTTTTGCTATAGCAATCCCGACTGCCTTATTCATTTTGGTAAACTCACGTTGCATCGTCTCAATATCCACCTCATCATCTTCTACATACAAAATATCAACCTGAGTAGTCATGTTGCGTCTCCCTATCTGGTACATCGAATCGAGTAGCTAACTCCATATGTACTACATTAATTATAATATACATTGGCGCCCTCGTTTTTTCTGCGGGTTTATTCCAGGATAGAATTAGGTATCTACCCGCAATTTGTTTCATTTTTCGTCATAATTCATGGGGTAATTATTTATAAGTAATAAACGTTAATTCATATAAATGAACCCCAGTATGACCCAACCAAGATAAATGCTTGATAATAATTCAGTTTGATTAAATTAAGATCAGCTACTACACTAAAGTTGCATTTATCACATGGAGGTCGTAATGAATAAAACTATCAATTTTGTATGTATTGCTTCAACTATGCTGGGTCTAGGTGCTTGTACTACAACGGAGTCTGTTAACTCACCTGGATACCGTACTAACTATGCCTATTCTTCTGGCTATGTTTCACCAGGATATACTAGAGGTTATCATGGAGTAGGATGGAATAGTGGCTACTACAGCAGTCCTTATCGCTACTATAATACTTCTTCTTATAGGTATACACCTAACTATTACTCGGGGGTCGGGTATTACTCTAACAATTTAGGATATAGCACTGGAAACATAGGATATTATTCCGGCTATAGAAACTATAATAGACATATTGGATACCACAATAATTATGTTGGATATGGTAATACCAAGTATTATAACCACCACTTAGGATATAAAAAGAACCAGGTCGGTTATCAAGGTGGTCAAGTCAATTATCAAAAAAGATATAGACATTCCCAAGTTAATTACCAAAGTAATCAGCTAGGCCAGCAAAATACCCAGTTTAATTATAGTCAAGGAACTTATCAAAAAGGACAGGTAAATTATCAGGCTGGTCAATCACAAGGAACATATAGAAAAAGCCAAATGGTTCCTCAAAATTGACAGGTAGGTTATTAATAAAATTACCAATTCCGAAACGTAGGTTAGGACCAGAGCTTGGTCCTAACCTGTTAATACCTCTGCAAATACTAACCCTGCCAAAGATATCTATAATTAGAACGAATAGAACGTAAAAAGTATGACCACTTTTAAAATCTATTGTAACCAATGTAATTAATACTTTTTACTCTGAAAAAGGAACGATAAAATGTTAACCGCAGCTTTTATTTTTTTAGTTATAGCGATTGCCTCAGGATACATTGCATTTAAAGGAACCGATCCTGGGTCCATAGCTAATGCTAAAATTGTATTTTATATTTCTACAGTGATTTTTCTCATTGTACTGATTATATATTTGTTTCATTCCCCCGCACCAGAGGTTACGATAATTCAAAATCCTCTGTTAGATTAAGCGATTTTTGCCGCTTGAAAATTTAATACATTTTAAAGCGGCAAAAGATAGAGCACCGGTATTATTTTACTGGGTTAGACTATTGTGCTGAAGTGCTTCAGAAACAGGAACGAATTGAGGCTCGACTGGAGTTTTAAGAGCATAAATACTTCCAGATAATAATGATGATTTACTAGTTTGAAGCGAGGCCGGCAACTTAGATGCTGCTTCTTTATCAAGTATTATCGTAACATCTTTATGAGCATACAAAGCGGTTGCAGGAATCTCTTCATTCGGTGAAGAGGCAGCATAAACAGCAGAAATAATATCTGCTTTGGCCGGACCTGTCGCTAGCAAATAACAGGCTTTGCTGTTTTGCAAAATCGTTCCAATTCCCATGGTTATTGCATGAGTCGGAACCTCGTTTATTGTTTTAAAAAATCGTTGATTCGCTATACGAGTCTTATCATCTAGCTCGATTAATCGTGTTATCGAATTAAATGGGGAGCGTGGTTCATTAAAACCAATATGACCGTTTAAACCTACACCTAAAATTTGAATATCTATGCCACCAACCTTTTTAATCATTTCTTCATATTTTTTCGCATGCTCTTCAATTAACTCAAGTGGCACAGTTCCATCAAGCATATGAATATTTTCTTCTTTGATATTCACATGATTGAAAAAATGATGATGCATGTAGTAGTTATAAGATTGATTATGGTTTGCTTCTAAGCCCCAATACTCATCTAAATTAAATGTAATCACTAATGAAAAATCTAAGTTTTCTTCTTTATGCAGACGAACTAATTCTTTATATAAAGGTTCAGGAGTACTTCCTGTTGCGAGTCCTAAAACTGTTGGTTTATTTTTCTTATTATTTTCTATAATTTTCTTTTGAATTTCTCGAGCAGCCCTACTTGCCATACCTTCAGGTGTTTCCCTAACAAAAATGCGACTAAACATAAATATTTTCTCCGAGAGTTCGAGGCGTTATATCCGATATAAACAAGAATTCAGAATAAAAAAGAGTGGCTGACTAAAAGCGACACAAACCATTCATTCATCTCACTCTTATATTTTGTTACAATTACGATTGCGCAGGATGCCAATGAATAGTAAAACACTTGATTTATCGACTTACGATTCTAGCTAATTTAGCAGCGGAACTCTAGGGCATTTCCTGAGGGGGTTAAGTTCTTAAAGATATATTTTAGATTATTTTAGATCCTTAACTGGAGTTTATCCCTATGAGGGTATTTAGATGCTAATTAAAAATATTTATGTTTATAACGATGAAGGGATTAAAGAATTAAAGCATGTACAAGTTACCAATGAGGGTGTCAAAGTATTATTCAATTTAGAGGATGATTTATCGCTTCTGCAAGAGGAAAAAATTATTGATTCTAAAGGCTCCTATTTCTTAATGCCAGGGATGTTAGACGCTCATGTTCATGGTCAAGGTGGTATTGATTTCGCTGACTTAAACAATGAAATGAGTGACGAACCATTAGAATGCATCGTTAAAGCTCTAGGAAAAACCGGACTTTCTTACGCATTAGCAACTTTAGTATCTATGCCAATTCCCGCCCTAAAAAAATCACTGATAAAAATTAATGATTTTATTCTGAAACAAGACCTTTCCCCTACCGCAGGACACACTCAAATTGTTGGAGTGCATCTAGAAGGCCCCTTCATTGCCAAGAGTTGTAAGGGAGCTCATGCTGAAGATGCGCTCCAAGACAGTATTTCTCTAGAAAAATTTAGAGATATTATTAGCGTGGCACCTAATATAAAACAATGGAAAATTACCATTGCCCCCGATTTACCTGGTGCAGAAGAATTTATTAAACAAACAAAAGCGCTTGAGCAAGAAGGCATTTTTGTAAAAGTATTCATTGGGCATTGCAATCCAAGTGATAAAGAGGTCATTGGGCGTGCTGTTGCAGCAGGTGCCTGCGGATTTACCCATCTCGGTAATGGCTGCCAAGAATCATGTAGCCGAGAAACACGAGAACTTACTTTAAACGATTCGAAAAGTCACGTTGTCCAATGGATACTTGAAAATCCGGATCGTTGTCCCGCTGGCGTGGAGCTCATTGTTGATGGAGTACACTTATCACATTCATTTATTTCTCTTATACAAAATACAATTAAAAACAAAATTATTCTTGTCACGGATGCTTTAGGTCCCACAGGTTGTAAAGATGGAGCCTATAAACTAGGAGCCTTGGATATTTTCAAGGAACAAAATAGTTTCTATTTGGCAGATAATAAAGGTGATTTTCTTCTGAAAAAAGGGATTTTACCCTCAGGAGAGTACGGATTAGTAAAAACTCTTGCAGGCAGCGCAGCCCCATTATCCCTTTGCGCGCAAAAATATTTTGAATCGATGTCTAATGAATTGCTAGAAAACCGTATGGACTCTATGTATGCCGCCCTCATCACCAATCCCAGAATGACCTCCTTATCTGTGGAAAGAATACAAAATTTACCGGATGACAAAAATTTTTCTATTTTTAATCGTAATGGACAACTTATTTTGAGTTCGTGTAATGGTAAAGTAATGGAGCATCAGCAACTACAATGGCCTTTATCAAGCATGCTTCAACATGGCTTTTTATCAAAGCCAAATACTATCGACAACAATCCCAATATAGAAGCCCATTGCACGTACAATTAGAGCGGCTGGAAAATTTTCTCTCCTGCCACCCTACAAACGTTATCTATTAATATGGAAAAATAGGTGTTATCACAATGACACTAAGTTCCGCTTATTCTCCTGGAGCCTACGTTCCGCTACGTGTTCGCGAAACGTAGGCTTTCTAGCTGGATCCCCCGAACAAGTCGCGGGACGTAGGCAGACAGGATATAGAAAAGTATTCTTAAATTAGTATCATTAAGGTTGACCTTAGTTCTTTGGTATTAACCTTCATTGTGAAAAAGGCCTATGCTATATTTATATTAATTTAGTTATTGCGAATAATTAACAATTAAGAGATTTAGAGCCTGTTTTGCAAGCATGCATCTAAAACATGGAGTAGGTTAGATGAGCACTCAGCAATCCATTCGTGTTGGACAGTCCTCTTCGAAAGAACCGCATACCGCAGTCAGGGAGTTTCATGCCGCAGTATGTCAGCCTAATATGGAACTTGTTCTATTTTTTTGTTCAAGTCATTATGATCTTAATGGCATAGCTAATGCAATAAATTCCCTTTTTCCAAATGTGAAGGTGATTGGATGTACAACCGCAGGTGAAATTGGACCCCATGGTTATACAGATCATACTCTTTCAGGGGTTAGCTTCGCATCGGATGGATTTACAGCCGCTGCTGGATACCTAAGCGATTTAAAAAATATTAATTACGATAAAGGGCAGGTGTTTGTGAATAACCTGCTACAGCGACTTGAAGCACGAGCGCCTTCTACTAATTCTGAAAATAGCTTCGCCTTTTTGTTAGTGGATGGATTGTCTCAACGCGAAGAACAAGTAACTAATGTATTACAAGATATCTTAGGAGAAATTGCCCTTTTTGGTGGTTCCGCCGGCGATGATCTCCGTTTTAAGAAAACATGGGTCTTTGCTGAAGGTGCTTTCCACACTGATTCTGTAGCCCTTATCCTGATTAATACGATCTATCCGTTTAAATTATTCAAAGCCCAACATTTTGTTTGTGGAACCGAAAAAATGGTCGTGACCCAAGCAGATCCCGAACAACGTATTGTGAATGAAATTAATGGCTATCCGGCAGTGGAAGAATATGCTCGCATAGTAAAAACGCAAGTGGATAAACTAGATCCCATGCAGTTTTCTGCGACACCCTTAGTGATACGCATTAACGGTGTTGATTATGTGCGCTCGATTCAAAAAGCTAATCCAGATGGCAGTTTAAAGTTTTACTGCGCAATCGATAACGGTTTAGTGTTTATGGCTGCTCACGGAATTGATCTAATAAAAAATGTAGAGCAAACATTCCAAGACATTCAAACATCCATTGGCAAGCCACAATTGGTCCTGGCTTGTGATTGCATTCTCCGTAATTTGGAGATGCAACGTCAGGGACTGAAACAAGACGTAGAAAAGATTTTTCAGAATAATAACGTTGTTGGCTTTAGCACTTATGGAGAACAATTCAAGGGTATTCATATAAATCAAACCATTACTGGCCTAGCTATAGGTGCATTACAGGAAAACCGCGATGCCTGAAAAGAGCACCCTTAATAACAAAGAATTGCAGGCGGAAATCGAACGCCTCAATAAAATTGTTAAGGCGTTGATTGATAGAGCAGAACAAGATATGAATGCTCCACGTACCGATTTTGGAGTATTTCAAAATACTATTATTCTTGAAGATAAAGTCAGAAAACGCACCCAAGAATTAGAAGAAGCACTCCAAATAAATGCAAAAATAGCCCGTGATTTACAACAAGCCAAAAAGCAGGGGGAACAAAGTGAACAATATTTACGTGACATTACATCTGCACTAGGCGAGGGATTATTAGTTATCAATAAAGAAGCTAAGATCGAGTTTGTGAATGCCGCAGCGTGCAACATCCTAGGTTATGAAGAAGCCGAAATGCTTGGTCAAAACGCCCATCAACTATTTCATTACTCCTACCATAGTGGCATCCCCTATCCAATCGAAGATTGTAAAAATTTGGAAGTAATACAAACAGAAAAACCTTACATGAGTGATGAGGATTATTTTTGGCGTAAAGATGGTACCTGCTTCCCTGTTTCTCTAATTACAACGCCAATTAAGTTAAAAAAAAATACCCACGGGATTGTGGTCGCATTTCATGATATTACTCAATCCATGCAGGAGAGAAATCGTTTACGTGAAATGCAAGCGGCTATCGAACAAAGCCCCGCATCAGTTCTGATCGTTGATAAACAAAGAACAATTATTTACGCCAATCCGCAAATTATCAAATTGACAGGCTATTCCAGAGAAGAATTGCACGGTCAAAAAACAGATATTTTTCATGGGAACATGACACCAAGAAATGACTTAGCTAATTTATGGAAAACAATTAAATCGGGTATGTGCTGGAGGGGAGAGCTTCTCTACCATCGAAAAAATGGCATTACCCTCTGGCAATCGTGGAGCATTGCCCCTGTTTTTAATACTCATGGAGAAATTCAACATTTTGTGGGTGTAGGTGAAGATATTACTGAAAAAAAGAAGCTCCAAGTTTTACTACAAGAAATGTCATATTTGGATGGATTAACCGGGATAGCGAATCGTCGTCGATTCGATGACTTTCTTCAACAGGAATGGAGCCGTGCCTTGCGGTATGCCAAACCCATAGCAATTATTATGATGGATATTGATTTCTTTAAACGTTACAACGACAGTCTTGGTCACCTGGCGGGTGATGATGCTTTAAAATATGTCGCTCAAGCATTAAAAAACAGAGTTACCCGTAGCACTGATTTACTTGCACGCTATGGTGGTGAAGAATTTACCTGTATTTTGCCCGATACTCAAATTGCCGATGCAATCAAATTCGCCGAGTCATTACGACAAGCCGTTTGTAAGTTGGAGCTCCCCCATCCAGATTCAGATGTATCTCCTTTTATAACGATTAGTGTTGGTGTAGCTGTTTGCATTCCCAAGGAAAATAATTCAACCAGTCTATTAAATCTTGCTGATGATGCATTGTATCGTGCAAAAACGCGAGGACGAAATCGGGTCGAGTTCATTGAGGCCTAGGATTGGACATTTTAATCAAGCTTGATTCGAGAAAGAATCCATTCACTTAATGCCCTGGTTTTAGGCGATATATGGCTTTTAGATGGGAAAACTAAAAAGAGCTCCGTATCAGTTTGCAATTCGATTCTTGGAACAAGTTCTTTTATCGTGCCAGCCTCAACTTCATTTTCAAATATTAAACGAGGTAAGAAACCAATACCAATACCTTGCATTATCAGCGTTCTTACTGCAGTAATGTTATTTACTTGATACGATGCTATTTTATTCGGTGAAAATTCAAATTCTCTTCCTTCCTTTTTTATTTTAATTTTATTACCTGCTTTTTTATTATGGGGCTCGAATAAAATCCAAGGTAATTGTTCAATGATATTAATAGAACAATTTTCGAGATTAGGAATTTTCAATTCGGGCGAAGCAAACGCCCTAAAAGAAGCTTTTCCGATCTTTCGAATTACCAGAGAGTCTTCAAGTGGACGACCCGCACGAATCACTAAATCAAGTCGATTCTGCAATAAATTTCTTTTCTCAGAAGAAAAATCCCATTCAATTTTAACTAACGGATAAGCTTCAAGAAAACCTGGCATAACATGCTCAAGCAAATAAAGCCCTAATTCTACAGGTGTAGAAATCCTCACCGTCCCATGCGGAGTACTTTGAGTTGATTGCACGGATTCAATGGCCTGATCAAAAATATGAACCCCATCGCGAATCTCTTGAAAAAAAGTCTGACCTTCCTCTGTAAGTGCTACCCTGCGTGTAGTCCGATGAAATAGCCTGACTCCAAGTTGTTTTTCAAGCTCAGCAATATGCCTACTCAGTAATGATTTCTGAATATTCAATTCATTGGCCGCCTGCACAAAACTTAATTTTTCCGCAACCTTATTGAAATATTTAATACTTTCGTAATCGACTTTCATAGTTCTATTATTGCAATAGTTTAATTCCAAATCAAATGATTATCCCATAGATAAAACATGCTATCTTTTAATAAAAGGAAACATTTAAGGATCGTTTTATGAACACTTTAAAACTTATATCGCCCCTAAACAAATTGAATCTTCAATTTAAAAATCGAGTCTTTATGGCACCAATGACGCGGTCTAGAGCCACTACCCAAATACCTAATGATCTTATGGCAGAATATTATGCGCAAAGGGCTTCTGCAGGTTTAATCTTTACGGAAGGAACACAAATTAGCCCAGAGGGAATTGGTTATATTTTCACGCCAGGAATTTATACCGAAGAACAGATTAAGGGATGGCAAAAAGTAACTCAGGCAGTACATGAAAATGGAGGCCAAATATTTGCTCAATTGTGGCATGTGGGAAGAGTATCTCATCCTGATTTTCAGGGAGGAAAACTACCTGTTGCCCCCTCTGCGATTTCATTTAAAGGACAAGCATTTACTCTGCAAGGGCCTAAAGATACCCTGACTCCACGTGCACTCCTCCTTGATGAAATCAAAAATACAATTGAAGAGTATAGAAAAGCAGCTGAGGCAGCCCAATTGGCAGGATTTGATGGAGTAGAAATACATGGTGCCAATGGGTATTTACCCCATCAGTTTTTAGAAGATGGTTCAAATCATCGTGATGATATGTATGGTGGATCACTTGAAAATAGAGCGCGATTTTTACTTGAGGTCACCGATGCGGCCATTAGTGTTTGGGGACCTGAACGCGTTTCTGTCCGCTTATCGCCGAGGAATCCCTTTAATGGTATGAGTGACTCAACACCTGAGCAAACCTATTTATACGTAGTAGAGCAACTGGAAAAAAGAAAACTGGGAATTCTTCATTTTATGGAGCCTACCCATCTACCTAAAGAGATACAACCTCTTGCTCCTCAGATACGAAAAATATTTTCTGGCATTCTCGTTTTGAATATGGGCTACACTAAAGAAACAGCTGAAGAGGTTCTCTCACAAGGGCTCGCAGATGCAATATCTTTCGGCTCCTTGTTTATTGGAAATCCGGATCTTCCTGTACGGTTTACTGAAAATGCTCCTCTTACTGTGGCTGATAATAGGACTTATTATGGTGGTGGAAAAGAAGGATATACTGATTATCCAAGACTTCGTTAAACACCATTTTTACTGGTCAACCCACAGCGATTTGAATTTTGAGAACACTGAATTTTTAATTATGAGCTGTGGGTTTTAAATAGAGCACACACAAAATACTCGCAATCAATGCGGTAATACAACATAAAACAATGGGCAAAATAATGGATACAACAATCAGTAAGCCCCCGGTAAAGCAAATAATAGCATCACCTAATGTCCGCAAACTTACTTGAGCGCCCATGACTTCCCCCTGAATGGTAGTATGAGACCTATTTGAGATATGTATTGTCAAGGTTGTTGTGACACTCGTAATGCTAAATCCAATGAGTCCAAAGAACAGCAACATGATTGAAGGATATTGAAAAGCAATCATGGCAGCAAAAATCAAAGAAGTCGCCAACATAGCCAAGATAATAATTTTATGAATCGGCATTCGTTTTGAAAGATGCTGCGGAAGCCATGCGGCCCCTAAAGCAAGTGCGGCTGATAATACAGCATTATAAGCTGCGATCATCCCCGGAGACATATCCCATTTTCCGGCTAGATAAACTGGGCCAAATTCGTAAAAGATATCCACGGCAAAGGTAAACAGTGTGCTGATAATCAGCAAATGAATTAAGTGGGGATGATTTTGAAATAATAATTTGAATTGTCTAATAATGTTGAGTTTGCTCAATATACTTTCTTTTTCCGCTTGGTGCAGAATTTTATGTTCCGGCAATTTCCACCAGGAAAGTCCCAGTGTGGTAATTGATGCGATTGCTGCAAAAGTAAAAGGGAATGACCATGAAAACCAAGGGACAATGTATGAATTGGATAATAACCCACCGACGATTGGTCCAATGATGTAGCCAATACCCGCCATGCTGTTGATCCTGCCAAAACTCACAAACTTGTTAATAGTGGTTAGTTCTGACGCGAGTGCTCTTGCCACCGCAAAGGTACCCTCCATAAATCCCGTTAAAAAGCGGCTGAATAATAAAAGCCAAAAGCAGTTTGTCCAAAATGATATGACCGTTAAGAGATAACCCAGCGTGCTACCCGCCAAGCTAATTATCAGTATTTTTTTACGCCCGTACAAATCAGAACTTCGCCCCAAAATGGGGGAACCAATGAATTGTCCGAGCGGAAAAATTGCAAGGGTTAGCCCGAGTAAAATACGCCTGCTGTTTTCAGTCCATTCGGGAGAGATAATTAACTGATTAGTAGATTGTAAAAACAGAGGTGGCAGAATTGGATAAGCAATAGATGAACCAATAAAACTGATTAAGACGATCAGTAAAATAATCCAGAGTTGTCTTTTTTCTTGAGTTATTTGTGTGTACATGTTCATTCTTGGCCATTGAACTAACCGGGCAACCGACTTAAAAGATCACTATTATTCTATCTTTTTTTTCTTGATAGGTCGATATTTTTTCATAAAGCACAATTATTGAATCATATCGTGGGAAAAGCTGACTGACCTCATGGTCAGTCTTGGAATTAGCCTACTGCATTACATTCATTTTCAAGCGACGCTTTAAATTGCTCTACCCATGCATTATCGACAAAATCGGGTAGTACTAAATGCTCAGTAGTACGCCCTGTTTCTTCAAAATGCTTATATAAATAGGGGCGATAATAAGTGAGCTCAGGGACCTGAAAATCAAGTTTTTTGGCTTTTTCATCATTAACCCGAACGCGTAATATATCTTTAAAATGCATATTCCTTTCAAAGTTAACCATCTCCTCATCCGACATTACGCCACCTTGAAAGATAAGTGTTTGCCTACTTGCCGTAGATAATCGTGTAAAATAATCTTTTTTCTTGGCTGCCAAATAGCGCTTGGCATTCACATGATGGCCAATGAGCAAAGCAACTTTTGCAGAAAATCCAAGGGCATATGCCAATTGGGCTCCGAGCCATTCATGATGCACCACCCCCAAATCGGCCATCGTATTTTGCTTGGTATCTGGAATAAAATGCCCCACATCATGAAATAAGCATGCCAGAATAACCTCCCGATTATGCCCCGCTTGCTCAGCAAAATAAGCACACTGTAAGGCATGTTCTAATTGCGAAACAGCCTCTCCTATGTAATCCATGTCTTCGGCGAAACACAAATACTGAAATGCCCTATCAATTTTTTGGTTTATTAGATTCATTGTGTTCATTACATGACTTCAGTAGCAGTAATAGGATTAGCCACATTATAAATAGCAGCACCGGCCGAATAATCTTTATTAGGATCACGTTCACAGTCAGGAGGAAATTTGTCTCTTTTATCCTGATAATAAGCTTCTCGTTTAATCCCCCCTTCAGCAAATTTGCTAAAGGTAATAAAAAGAGCCCGCCGAGGTTTATTGCTGCGATTAGCTTCAGAATAATGAGGTAAGTAGGAATCAAATAAAATAACGTCGCCAGTTTTACATTCGATTGGAGACCAGGAAAAAGTCTCGGCCATCTCTTTACTAATTGAACCATCCGCCTCTTGAGGAAGGATTATCGGCTTATTCGCACCGCCCTTAACCACTTGCAAACAACCATTTTCTAAAGTGCAATCATCTATAGCCACCATCATGGTAATGTGATATCGCTGATTAAAACTAATAAAAGCAGGAGCATCTTGGTGCGGTTTAAATCCACCTCCACCGGGGAATTTATAATTAATTTTTTCTTTGAAAATAGCCGCTTTCTCTCCCATTAATGAGGAGACTAAGTTTAAAGTGCGTGTACTATTGGCAACATCATTCATACCTTGATGATAATCAATAAAATTTTCAACGCGACAAAGCTGGCGCTCTCCCTTTGCATTTTGCTCAAAATATTTCATCCATTTTCCTGGTGTTTCAGGCCAGGATGTTAATTCATCACACCAGGTTTTAAGTTGTTGTTTCAACTCAATAAATAAGAAATCACGTACTATTATAAATCCCTGCTCATTCCAAAAACCGTGTTGTTCTTCACTCAGTTGATAATTCATAATTTCCCTTTTAAGACGTTGTTAGCAATGTATGTTCAGAAATTGGCTCGGATAGAGTAGCCATTTTAGCCTCTTCTCCTTCTAACCATTTTGTTAATAACCAACCCAGCAGGAGCGTACTGGCCAGGATAGCTAATGTCAGATAAATACCCAATCGAACTTGAAATACAGGTAAAAATACGGTTCCAATAAAGGCTCCAAACTTACCTGTCCCGGCCGCAAGGCCATGGCCTGTAGCTTTAAATTCAGGATTATAAAGCTTTGCAGGCAGCAGATATGTTGAAATTCCAGGGCCAAAATTTATAAAGAAATTGAAGAGGATGAACCCCGCGAAAATCATAATATTGCTGGGGAATAGATAGCTTATGCTAAGGATTAATAAACCCAAAAACGAAAATAAGAATCCCGTTTTTTGCAATTTAATCAGAGGCACGTGATTTACAAAAAAAATGACTGCAAAAGCCCCTAACGAAACAAAAACATTGACCACTAAAGTGCTTTTCAGTACTTCGGTTTGTGCATTTAAAAAATTAGCTTCGCTCGATAAGTTAAATGCTTGTAAAACATAGGGAGTAAATAACCCTATGCCGTAATAAGAGATATCTAATAAAAACCAGCACAGGCAAAGACAAACGGAAATCCTTATCATTCGTGGAGAAAATATAAATCGGTAATTTGTAAGAATTGTATGTTTGGAACGTGGCTTTAAACGTTGATGAACTTTCCATAAAAAACTTTCAGGTAATTTGGCCCTTAATAACAACCCTACTATGGCAGGAATTGCTCCTGAAGCAAAGATCCAGCGCCACACATCCAGTTGAGGATGAAGCTTAAATAATAACCAGGCAACGATAACACCTACTGGTGAAGCAAGACAATTGATAAACATCGCCGTCGCGATGAATTGGCTATTTTTATGTGGCGGGATCATTTCGGCCAAATAGGCTGCACAGATAGGATAATCCGCACCGACCCCAAAACCAAGTAAGAATCGAAACACACAAAGAGAGGTTATATTCCAAGCAAATGCGGAACAAATCGCAATGACTACAAAAAAGATAAGATTGATAATGAGCATGCTTTTCCTACCGACCATATCTGCCAATCGTCCCACAATGATTGCGCCAAATACCGCACCCAAAGGTGCTGCAGCCTGAGTGAGCCCAATCATGAAGGAGGATGGATGGTATACCGCATTAATAAACGGTTCGGCTACTGAAGCAATATATAAATCATAACCATCAATGAACAAACCCAGGGCGCACACTATCCAAACATGAAAGGCTAGGGATTTATTGTTATTTTCGTCCATGAAAATCTCTTTATTAGATAATAAGATAGTGTAACTTTTATTATGAAAACAAGTAGTTGATTTTTAACACAATCGTTTGTCAAAAACAAATAAGATCATTGACATAAAACCATTCAGCCCAAATTGACAAAGCATCAATTACTTTCTAAATTTTAAGAAAAATACGACAAAATGACATGGACTTAACTCGAATCCCCAAGATACCGACCATAGTATTTATCATGATGCTGTGTATCAGCACGCTTTCATTAAGCAATCCAATAAAAGTGGGCGTAAGCATTGTAGGCCCTCCCCTTGTGGAGAGAGTTGACACCCCTCAAGGGACCTATTTCTTTGGCTTTTTTATCGATCTCATGAATAACATTTGCAAACGCATTGGAACACCATGTATCTATCAAGAGATCACACTTGAAAATGAATTTGAATTCTTGGATAGTAGTAAGATTGATGTACTCATTCCAATTAAACCGTATTCATCTTCCGAGCTAAAACAATATGCCGCCAGCATTCCTTATGCGGTCAGCAAAATACATTTTATTACTACTAAGAATAGTCCTATCAATGATATAGCTGATATAAGAAATAAAAAAATTGGTGTAATTAAAATAACTTTTTATGATCTCTTAGTCCAAACACCTTACCAGAAGGACAATCAGATTGTTGCTTACAATACAGAGTCAGAACTTTTATCTGATTTAGCACAGCATAAAATCGACGTAATTGTCCTTAATAATATCATTGCGTTACGATTGGTAAACAATAATTTGTATGACATTAAGCTCATAGGGCAAGACATGCCCTTAGGAGAAGGCTATGGGATTATCGCTCTTCCCGACAAAACGTCATTAATCGAGGAAATCAATAAAGCGATCATCGGTTTAGAAAAAGATGGGACTTATACCTCACTTTATGACAAGTATTACAATCCTTAATTCATTACAGCGATCTTTTAATCCCACTCTAACTTTTGATTTAGGAGCTCATCCTCATTGAGGGTTCCTCTCTTTCAGGCATTATAAAATCGCGAAGACTTTGATTCGCTGATTGGAATTTTCCACCTTCATACACACTTCCATTTCCATTGTATAAAGTACCATCACCATTGGAATAAGCGATAACTATATTTGTTTTATGATCAACAAGAATAAAAGAGCGATTTGCTTTAGCCTGCTCTCCAAAGAAAATACCTACTTCTTCCTCAGAAGGAAAAGTTAAAGTGGTTTTTCCATCTTTTTCTTCCGGTTCTTTATACCAGCTTTCCTCGCTGTATTTTCTTTTATAGTCTTCAAGAATAAGCTTAGAATCCTCACTCTCAACTCCAACTTTTTTCATCATACCTTTTTTCTTCAATTCTTCTTCCATTTGCTGGCTGCTCATTTGCAAAAACTCTTTATGCCTCGTCTCAAGCCTCATTTTATCTTGCATGTCCTTTTGATTTAAAATACCCAGCTCTTCCTGTTTTTTCTTTAAATCAAGTAATCGTTGAATATCTTTTTTAAGCTCTTCTTGATTTGCACTCATAAATAATACTCCAGCTATTTTTGACTGATTGTAGACTAAAAATTAATCAATACTTATTTGAGGTTCGCTCTTTTACAGATTTATTACAAATGACTTATCCAACGCGTTCACTACAGGCAATCTATTTTTTCTGATGGTTCAGTTAATTAAGTAAGGATAATTTAAAATTAACTATACTTTAGTTACAACGTATATAGTATTGAATGGTTTATTAATTCATGGATTTAAAAAAGGTAAATTTAAATTTACTGGTATATCTTGATACGTTATTAAACGAATGTTCTGTTTCAAAAGCTGCCGAGAAATCTCATCTAAGCCAGGCGGCCATGAGTGGGATTTTGAAGCAATTAAGATATATTTTCGACGATCCTTTATTTGTTCGCGAAGCCCATGGGCTTAAACCTACGCCCAAAGCCTTAGCTTTGAGCCCCAAGATCAAAACTTTTTTAACTAATGCACACGAAATTTTTACAAAAGATGAATTTGACCCTTGCACAGAAGTAGTTACGTTTAATTTAGTACTTGGAAGTCATGGAGAGCTGCTCATTTTATCTAAATTATCTGCCTATCTAGCACAACACGCTCCTAATTTTACTTTAAAAACTATTTGGGTATCGGAGAATTTCAATCTTGATGAATTGTTAGGAACCACAGTGGATCTAGCAATTAGCGCAGATTTTCTACCCTACGGCCCCTCTATAAATAAAGAGTTTTTACTTGAAGAAGAAATGGCTTGTGCAATGCGTAAATCACATCCGCTTGCCAATAAACAGTTGACGCAAAAATTGCTGATGACAGCAGATCATGTGGATATCCAATTTATTAAAAATGCATTATATGAACAATACACTGATCCTGCTCTTAAAAGAAATATTAAAGTAACAGTATCTAATTTAATTAGTGCGCTTGAAGTAATTCGCGGCACGGATTACCTAGCAATCGTACCGCGACATTTAGCGATTTTTCTAAATGAACAGCACGATTTTGAGATTAAACCTCTGCCTTTTGTAAAAAAGAGCTTTACAGTGAACATGTTTTATCACAAACGTTTTAACAATTACAAACCGCTGCAATGGCTTATAAAGATTATTAAAAAGCACTGCCTCTAACAACAAAAACTTCCATCGTAAATTACTAACCATGTAATCCAAAAAATATAACTGCTTGAATCCATATAGATATAAAAATACGCGATATGACATATAAATATATTCAGTTTGAACTTATTTTAATCGATTGGTTAAATATAAGTCCAGAATTAATTTCATCCTGAGCGAAATCGAGACTCATTCAGAAATTGGTGAATTAATTCAACTTACTAAAGAACTGAAGAAAAGTTCAACAGTTTAATCGTTTAAATATTAAGGTTTTAAAATTATGAAAATGAAACATGAGGTAAATTCAGACTTACAATTAGATAAGGTACTAGAAATTAAAAATTTCTTTGAGCGAAGAACAAAAGTTAAAGCCCTTACCCAACAAGAAATAGACTTAACACCAGAGTTATTAGAAAAAGCATTAGCTACTTATGACTGGATGATAATAGAGGATATTTTGGAATATGCGCGGAAAACAAGTTTGAAACCTACGACAAAATGCTTGGATATAATGATCACCAATCGAGCTGCAGTGACCCAAAAAGCAGTTCATGATGCCTGGGCGAGAGGCAGTGCGGTTGATCCCTCTTATAGTATCTATGCTTTACAAGCTAAAACGGTTAAATCTCTTATTGAATTAGGAGCCGATTTAACTGCTGAGATTATAAATAAATCAGTACTAGATGACCAAAAATTTGGGGAATATAAGATAGAAGTTGCATTATCTGAGAAAGATTTAGAACCTACATCCAAAGCGTTACAAACTGAGTTTAATAGAATCTCAGAAATACGAAAAAATTCGCGGACTCTTGCTCAAGCATTTCGTACTAGAACCTCTTTATTCTGTGCTTTACCTGAAGAGCTTCTGCATAAAATAGCCTCTTTAACAGGAAAGAATGAGGATGTTATTGAAGAAAATGAGTCAGATATTAAGACAGCAGCAATAGTTTTTTCAAAACCCAATTAACTCCCTTCATAAAGCGGCATTTATATTTATAATAATCCTAATGCCGCTTAATTTGATAAAGAGTATTTGCACATACAAGCAAATTACGCACTCAAGGAGTTGGGCCTCCTACTATTTCCTCTTCAAAAAACTGAAGAGGAATATTTTTTATTTCCGATGAATTTATGGAACGCTCTAAATGCGTGAAAATAAGATCATTAATAACTAAAGCCAATACGGATGAAGCCAAAATAGTTAATAAAGAAGGTCCATAGTCCATATCAAACTGAAAGGCGAGTATAGCTCCTATAAGTAAACCCAAGCCGGTGGCTACTCTATTTCTAAAAGTTTTATTCCAATAAAACGCTCCGTTATTTTCATGTCGTATTCTTTGAATCTCCCTCAATTGATTAAGACGTCTTTCCTTATATTCGTGATAATCCGAAGCTTTTTGTCGAATAGTCTTATACTTGTAAGGAGAAAAAAAGCAATTGGCGTTTGTGCTTATCCAATTAAAGCGTCGGCAGCTTAATGCAATAGACAAAATATCTTTTGGGTTCAGAATATAATTTTTATCTTTATTTTGAGAGTTAAGAATGGCTAATAACATTTCATTAGCCAGATTATCAAAGAGACTATGATTTTGTTGGCCGGTATTGCGCATTGACTATTCCTTGTTTTGTAGCCCACACCTTTCGATCCTCTGGTCATCTTAGCAATATCAGAAATCATATAAGAAACCAGCAGGATAAGTTAAATATAGTGTCACAAATTTAAAACTGATGGTAGTTAAGATCCTAGGATATAACCCCGATTACCGACAAATTGTTCTATAATTAACCATATCCAATCTTGGGAGTCCCTCATGTTAAGCCAGTCAATTAGAAAATACATGCACAGTCATAATATTCCTTATAAGACCATCAGTCATCCTAGAGCATATACAGCATCGCAATGTGCTCAAGCAGCACATATTAAAGGAAATCATTTTGCTAAATCTGTAGTTGTTAAATTGGATGGTAAATTTGTACTTGTTGCTATCCCAGCTAATACGCGACTCAATTTAGATCAATTTAAAAAAGAGACCCGAGCAAAACGAGCAGAAATTGCTAAAGAGTTCGAGTTTCAAAACAAATTTACAGAATGTGAAGTGGGCGCGATTCCTCTTTTAGGTGAGCTCTATAATATGGAGGTCTATCTGGCAGATAGTCTTGCGCATCAAGAATGGCTCGTCTTTAATGCTGGAAACCATGATCAACTCCTAAAAATCAAAGGGAGCGATTTTTTAAAATTGGTTCATCCAAAAACCTTATTGCAATGCTAATACTGTTTGCTTGGTCTTAAACCTTTACTTGGAATAATAGATCGATGCTTATTTAAACGTATAGATCTTAATAAACACTTAATGTTTGTACTATATGATTATAAATAACCCAGTTATAGGTATTGCAAAATATGTCACAATCGAAGGAAGAGCAACTCGATATAATTGATGAGGTTCGACTTCTCATCAATGAGTTACGTAGCTTAAAAAATACTCAATTTCATAAACTCAAACAACCTAAGTTTGGAGAAATAGTATTTAATGGACTCGTCAAAAAATTTTCTCCCTTTTCATCTGCCAATAATTTTCTCAATTCACTAATACCCACTGAACGGCCAGATCAAAAATCAGATTTAGAGGTGGATGAAGCGAATGGTTTGTGGCAGGAACTTAGAAAAATCTTTTCCCAATTAGAATTAGATATTAATTCCATTGCATCACTTCCAGAAAAAGATCGTCTCCCCAAACAAAAAGCTATTTTTACAGAAGCTTTAAAACAAATAGGTCCTAAGTTCGCAAGAGCAATTGAGATTGATACCGATATAAAATCCTTTGAATACAGCAAGAGCGATTCATATGGTGCGATGCAATCCATTGCACAGAAAAAGATGACTTCAATTAAACAAAAATTAAAAGGCGAATTTCGTACACATTCCTTACACCAAAAATGGCAAGAAGCCGCAGAAATTATCAGCAAAGAATTCCCAAAAGAGCTACCAACGACCCAAGATTATGTGAATCTTTTAAATGCACTTCATCAATTAGAGGAAATGGAAAAAATACCTCTAAACATGACGCCTCAACCCGACAAAGTCGAAAAAGTTATCCCTAGGAAGAAGAAAATTAAAATAGGGAATATCGTAGAGGGTGTTCATGATGAGACAAACTTTCTTTCAGAATTAAACGCCTCACTCATTTCAACAATTCTTAGCCATTTAGAAATTATTCGCCTATTAGAAACAACCAAATGGAAGGAACTTAGTCTTGAATCCTTACCACAAAATAAGGCCATTACAAAACTTGAAAGTTTTTATCGTTCGGCTAAAGGAAGCTCTCGAGTAAATATTCCGGACCATCTTTTTAAAATTACCGAAAAAATTAGTGACACAATAAACGAACTATTAGGTGAGGAAAATCAAGAGGCAAAACAGTTAAAAGCAGAAGTAGATGCTCAATTACTGCAACTTGAAAAAGATATGGATAACTTTTCTCAGGAGGCTGAAAACCTTAAAGCGTTAGGATTAAATCGTGAAAACTATCTCCGAGAAGCCAATAAATTATTAGAAGTACAAAACAAGGTGTTGAAAGAACAACTTGAGAAAGTAAACCCGATAATTAATAAAATAATAGCGATCGATCAGATATTAGTTTCCTTCAACAATTCCGATAAACAGGAAGAATTATTTGCTGAAAAAAAAGCAGAGTTCTATGAGCACTATGAACCATTTTTAAAAGAAGTTGCTGATTTTGAACAAAAGCTGTTTTTACAATTAAAGAGTAGGAATAGCCCTGAGATTGATGCATTGAAAAAAGAGTTGGATCAATTAGTTCAACAGACCCTCACTGCAGATAAAAAAATCCAAGAGAACACCAAAACAAATCTGGGAAATTACAATAATTTATTAAACCATGTTTTTGAATTGAGAACAGCGGAAGAAAGGGCAAAGAGTATTTTCAAAAAGATTGAAGAAAAAATCCCCGAACAACAAAGAGAAAATCAGTTAAGAGATGAGTTTTGGATTAAAAGAGAAACTCTTCTTGAAATTAACCAAACCCTTCGTGTATCTCACATTCAATTCAAAGCTCAAGAAGTACAACTCGATGCAATCAAGTTCCTAGATACGGCAATACCTCGCTTTGAAGAAGACTTAACTCAAGCACCTATCAAACAAATCGAAGAAGAGCTAGAGGCCATTAACTCTACGCTCGAACGCTTAACTGGAATATTACATAGAGCAAAAGTAACACCAAGAGTTGCTCAGCAGCACTTTACATTTTTATGTAACACGTATCGGACCAGATCGGATCCTTTATTAACTCCCATGGAACAGTTGAGAGATGCACCACACCATCGAGATATACGCTTAACAATGGATTTTTCCGAGTACACTCGATTCAGAGAAACACTCAAGGAAGCCGATTTTCTTATTGCCGAAGAAAATTTAGACTTTGAGGCATGGAAAATTAACTATCTCTCCCTTTGGTCACGAGAAGATTTAGTCGCTTACTGCAAACAACTTGCCAAATTTGCTGATATTGCACTCCTAGGAGGTATTGAGGCTTATTCAATACAATACAATGCAGAAATGGTTACAGCATTTGAAGATGCAATGGCATTTACCCCACATTCGCAAGAAAATCCCTTTACCAAATTCCGTCAAATGTCTGCATTCATTTCAGTTGCGTCTGATAATACAGATGAACTGGATAGAGCAATTAAATCAGTCTATTCGAGCCGTTTAGGTTTACAAAGAGACTTTAAAAAGCAATATCCCGATATTAATATAGAAGCAACCCCGACATTTCTTTCAGAACTACAATTTTCAGAAGAGATTTTGAGACAAATTAGCGATGAACGACTTGCGCAGATATTGACGGATGTAAACAATCAGGGCGATCTTGAAGCATTTTTGCGTGAACAATTGGATGTTTATTATTACTCAAATCGGAACGAGAATATTCCAAGCAGTGAGCAGTTCGAGCATTATAATTTCTCGGATTTACCAGCGTTAAGGTCCAGCCGCGATTTCATTGCCACCATCCTCAAAGTACATTGGCTCACTCTAATTCAAAAGCAAATTGAAATAGAACAAGCTGTCGATCCAAAATCTAAAATAATGGACGATTTACTCAACTTAAAACAGTCTGTTTTGTCAAACCCCATATACGCTTTCCTTTCTAATAATTTATCGGGGGAAATAGAGAATAAAAGAAATATTGAGGATAGTGCGTCTATAGACAACCGGTTAAAAGAACTAAAGCAGGAACAAATTTATAATAGTTTTAATCAATTCTATGAAATACAAACAATAGCACTAGGCCATTCACTAGCTAAGGAATTAGGTGATTTAGAGACACCCATAACTGATGCTTCGGAAAAGCTAAGTCGACTTCAGGAAAAAATTAAAGCCAACATCCAGAGTCATTCCTTAGATCCTTCACCAACATCATTAACAAGACTAGGATTTCCACAGGATTTTTATTCTCTAATACAACAAAGTGAGGATTTTTTAAAGTGGTCTGACTTGTTGCAAGGATCCTTAGGAGAATCAGGTGCTCAGCTCATTTCTAAAGAAGATAAACAATTCCTTCAAGCGGTTGCTCACCCTTCTTGGTTGATGAACTTAAACGAAGAAATCAACCGCATTATTTTAACTGAGCCCCAAAACGTAGAAGGATGTTCTAATCTAGTTGGCAGATTAAACCAATGTGCCACACAGGTTGAAAAATTATCTGAAATTCATAAAAAATGGATGATGATGATTGATAACGTATTAAAAGCTTATCCCAGTGAATCAAAAACCTACAATCCCCGTTTTCATCAAACACAAGTTGATGAATGGGATCACATCAACACTGTTATAAATAATCCCCAAGTACAACAAAATTTAAGAGAATATCGAGCGAATCGTGCCCAATTGGAAAAAGTAAAAGAACATGGTTTTGAAGCCAATATTGATTATAAAAATTTATTAATGGCGTTGACGGACAATAAACTTATTTTGGATGCCGGACGCGATTATTATCAACAATTAGAAAACATACGTAAAGAGAAGGTCGGTGAGTCGCCTCAAAAATTGACTGCAGCAATAAAAATACTTAGTCAACTAAATGATGGGATTTATACAACTTTTATACAGAGCGAAGCGATTACTGAAGAGCAAAAAACTTTATTACAAACAGTAAATGGAAAGATAAATAATCTGTCAGGATCTGCGAAAGTAATAATAAGTGATCTTGAGCGCTCTTATCCAGGCTCCCAGGAGTTTGATACAGCAATCGCTGAAGCTTCAAAATTTCTTACGGATTTACCTACTGAAGTTTCTCAATGTTTCAATGAGCAACACTTTAATGAACTTGATGAGGCAGGCGATGATCTTATGATTCAGGCGTATAATAAAGTTATGGATGCAATCTCAGAGCTATGTGAAGCCCTGGATATTGAGTTTAAATACGAACGTGCTGTAGGCAAAGTAACACAAGATTATAAGACACGAGTAAGCGCTATCACCAAAAATATTATAGAGCCTCCCGAGGCCATAACTCACAATTCCTCTAAGAAATGAGCAACTTAGGAACGAATTATAATCAAAATTAAAATATGGCGGGAGGCGTTTTTACCTCTGCAGTATTCCATGCTTGGTAAAATTTTTGTTCCACTTGTTCTGCCTCTTTTGTGCGTCCCATTTTTTTAAAGCTGTTTGATAATCCCCAAAGGGCCCAACCATTATTGGGATAGTCCTTTAAATCAGCTTCATACATCTTGAGTGCTTCTAAGGGATGGTTCCATTTTAAATAAGCATCACCTAACAGTTCTTTAACCGGAACATACCAATCTGGTGGTTCATGATAACCCATATTGTGCTGAATTTTTAATGCGATCTTCAATTGATTGATGGTTTCTTCCTCATTACCCTGCAGATCGGCTAAATGAGCACTTAAAACAGCCTCAGCAATTTTTAAAAGCGACACACCATTCTTTCCTAAATTTTTATTAATAGGACCTTGTTCAATAATGGTTCTTAATTCCGTTAATTCCTTTTGTGCACGTTTTATTTGACGGGTATGGGATAAAGCCATGCCTTGAGCGTAATGCCACATCCCCTCAGCATATTGATACTCTTTAGCCGGTTTAGGCTCTTTAAGCAGGTCATCCCATAAAGCAAAACGCGCCTCAACATAGTAAGGAATGGGAATAAACCACTGCAGAGAAGCTTCATTTTTTAACCAGTCACTAAACGGCGGTGCAAGCATGGTACGTGCTGCCCAGAGTGCTAATTTTTGTCTCCCCTCCATTGTGGCAGTAGTTCTTAAAAAATCATAATTATGCATATAAAGATAATTAATTTCCGGAGTAAATCCTTGTTGTCTACACGTTTTATTATACGTATTGAATGCATCAATTGCCTGTAGATTAGACTCACTTCCTTGATGATATTTTCCAGTAAGGAAGTAGATATGTGTCGGCATATGGACGAGATGTTCTGAACCAGGAACTAACAAGGTTAACCTGTTTGCACTATCCATGGCTTTTTGTGGTTCTTTGGAACTTTCTATCGCGTGGATGAAGTAATGATTCGCACCAATATGCGTAGGCTCATTCGCAAGTATATTTTTTAAGGCATTAACTATGAGTGCTGTTTTGGGATTTTCTTTGCCATCGATTCCCCAAAATTTCCATTCAATCACTTCAAAAAGTGCATAAGCGTATAATGCCTTTGCATTATTATCAGTAGGATAATCAGCAACAATTTTTTCCATTGCCTGAGCATAAGCCGCAATTTCAGTGGAAGATGATTTATCAAAATTAGTGCTTGAACGATGACAACTAAAAGTTCCCGAAGACTCAGTTTGTTGCTGTCGCGGTTGGTGTTTAAACCGTTCTATCAAAGCAAGAATATAAGCGTTTTCACGGGGTGTCATGAATTGTTTGAGCGTAACTGCCTTTTCAATTGCCTTTTTTGCATCCGGATATTCATGACCCGACATAGGTGCATTAATTTTAGAACCAGTTGCCAAAGCAAATCCCCAATAACACATGCCACACTGAGGGTCCAATCGCATAGCTTCTTTAAAAGAACGAGCAGACTCTCCCCATTCAAAACCATAAAAGAGTACAATGCCTTGATTAAAGAATTTTTGCGCTAATTGATTTTTCGTAGAAACAGCAAAATGAAACGAACCCAGATTATCAAAAACAGGAGCCAAAGGTTTTGACAAAGGGGCTTCAGCATACGATAAATTGATATAACTTAGGGAAAGAAAAAGTGCTAACAAAAATTGATACATTAAGATCCCCATTTCATTATTAAATTTTGAAACCCAATATCGGTATCAAGTTAGTTTAGAACTATTTTCACCACAATTAATAGTAGATATTAAACCAATAATAAAAACAAACGCGCTTGTTCCTCAGTATAAATGATGTATAAAAAAAGATTCAAACAGACTACTTTGTTCTAGAGAAAATGAAGTAATAGATACGAGCAATCATGTTGAAGTTTTATCTAATTCCACAACGGGTCGAATTAAATTACCCAGCAATAAAGAAGGATTATTATGAATGATTGGAATTGCCAAATGGTGGGCATTCATAAAGTCTTTAGCTTTGCAATGATCCATAAAATCTAATAACTTGTCGAAATAATTATCGATATTAAGAAACCCTATTTTTTTATCGAACTCGCCTATTTTTATAGCATTCCATGTTTCAATTGCCTCTTCTAGAGTTCCTAATCCTCCTGGCATGACTATAAATACATCGGCCAACGCTTGAAGCATTTTTTTTCGTTGCTGCATTGAATCAACTACATGCAGCTGGTCTAAGATTTCTAATGGTTTTTCTTTATCTAAAAGATGAGTGGTTGTCACTCCTATTGCTTTACCGCCTAATTCTTTTACAGTAGTTGCCAAAAGGCCCATCATTCCTAAACTTGAGCCACCATAGATTAAGGTCAGTCTCATATTAACAAGTTCATGAGCAAGTTTTATCGTGGCATCTTCGAAGGACTTATTATTTCCCAAACTTGCACCAAGATAGACACAAACTGATTCCATAAAAACTCTATTGTTAATTTTTTTGCAATCATACAGGGTTAATAAATCGCAATAAAGAACTACTACGACCAACGAAGTCAGTACCACTTTGGAGCAATCTCAAAAAACAGTCGAGATGAAACAAGAGCTTAAGACAACTAATACTAATAAAGATTCAGGCAGATGCTCTATTATGTGATTATATAAGGTGAATTAATGCGATGTTAATCACTTAAGGGGTTAAATATAGCCTGGTTGCCAGCAACCAGGCTATATGATCTGAGATTTAAATGACTATACTGGTCGCTTTGGAGAGATCTTCATCCTGCATGGTCATTCGTTCCATTATAATGTACATGCACATTCCCAAAATGATGACGCCATCAATAACTAGAACAACAGGACGCATCGAACCATCGAACAAAACGCCTGTTAACGCTACGGCCCCAGAAGAAAATAACAACCGGGTTGACATAATGAACGAAGAACAAACTCCTTTGAGATCTGGTAAAATTTCTAATGATTTTGCAAAGGTCACGCTCATTGGAAAGGCGCAACCAAACGCCATCCAGCACATTGCAAATGTAATCAAACGTGGATAACTTGGATATTTAAACGCAAAATAAGTGAGTAGTACTATTGATATGGTGCAACACACCATCCCTAAGTAGACCGCTTTTCGACTGCCAATTTGATTAATTATTTTATCTGCATAAAAACTGGTGAGCGAAAAAATTAATACGATTAACCCTTGTTGCATCGCAAATTGGAAATAAGACAAGTTACACGTATTAATATAATAAAACGAAGCACTACCCACAAAAGTTAAATAGGCCGTAACTAACATATTTGGCATGCTGGCATATATTAAAAACTTACTATGCGTGCAAACGGTTCGATAGTCATTAAATATGGTCGAAAGCTTTAAGGGCTGCTTTTCTTTTTTAGTTTCCGGTAATTGCCATGCCAAAAAAATCCATGAAATCAATGCAATAATTGCAATAAACGTAAAATTAGCTCGCCAAGTAAAATAGCTGATGAGCGTGCTGCCTACAATCGGAGCTGCTGCCATAAAAATAGTGACATAGGCGTTAATCTTACCAATATAATTTGCAGCCACGGCACCACTATATCGATCAGATATCATGGTAAAGCCGAGCACTACCGTGCTACTAGCACCTAAACCTTGAATAAAACGCCAAAACATTAATTGGTATATGGAAAATGAAAAGACACAACCCACTGCTCCAATTAAGAAACAAGTTGCCCCAAAAATCATTAAACCACGCCGCCCTAAAGATTCAGATAATGGTCCATATAACAACCCAGAAAGACAGAATGCTAAAAAATTAAGACTTAATGTACTTTGTACCTGGGCTTCGGTACTACCGAAGAACTTCATAATGCTAGGAAAGCTGGGTAAGGAAATATCGATTTCCATACAGCAGCCTAATAATGAAATAATAATGAGGGTTACCAGTGATAGCCGAAATGATCTTAATGCCATAATACTTATCTTCTTGATAAATGGACAAATGGGCGATATTTAGAAGGATGCTTCTTAAATCGTCATACAAACTGCAGCAGCACTTAGAATTGTAGCAGTATTTGCACACCTTGAGAAGCAACTGAGATGGGTAAGCCATAGCGAGCGTTGATGCGTTTTAAAGAAAATGAGGGTGTTTAATCTTCACAAAATTATTTCTCTTTTCGACACTCTTTGAGTTAAAAAACCATTCCTTTCCTGTTAAGCTGCGCTAGGATTTTTGAATTTAAACATAGGTGGAAATAATGAAAACTATAAATAAATCAGTATTATTAATACTGGGTTCTTTATCTATGTCAGCCATGGCATCTACAAGCAATTCTAGTTTATATGAAAAAATATACAGGTTAGCAGAACAAATTTATTATACTGAGTATTCATTAAGCCCAGAACAACGCAAAATGACGGAAGAGCTCTCCAATCAAATTGAAGCCGTCATAAGTACACCTAATGATGTCACATGTGGAAATAAGAGCGATGTATTTCAAGAAGCGTACAAATGGTCTTATAGCTCTGATGGTTTGAATGAAACATCGTCTGGAGCAGAAAAATTTGCCACCTTAATAATAAGTAAACCCTGCCCTGCAGCCTACTTAAACGTTTTTAAACCCTCCTACAAATTCGCTTACGCAAGCGATGGCATGAATAAAACCAGATCGGACGCGAAGAACGTTGCCACGAAGATAAGTGATTACGAAGCTTCAAAGTTTTACACTAAAAACTCATTGCAATGTTATATCGATAATTACAAGTTTGCCTATTCAAGTGGGGGTATGAATAAAACTCGCTCTGAAGCAGAGGCTTTTGCAAATCAACAATGCTTGCAATAATAATTCGATAAAGTTTTGGAAGCAAAAGCGGCTATCACCGTCCTGTTTTATAACAAGCAAATTCATCCGGTAGTCGCTTGTTTTGTTTCCAAAGGCTCCTACCATCAATGAACCGAAACCCGGGTTTCACTTCATTACACCCTGGCTACGCTTGCTTTTGCATTATATCTGGAGAGTTTTTTGTTCAGATGCATAATCTTCAAAAACTTTTGTTAATTTTTTATCAAATAAAAATAAGTGATACTTGCCATGTATTCTTCTGTCACTTTCAGTACCCAATAAATTATTTTCATTTATTTTGATAAATTGTTGCACTTCCTCAAAAGCAAGCTTAAAAGGTGTGCAAATATAGAGCGATGGATTCAAATAGTCTCCTTTCATTTTTTCAGAACGCTCAAGAAATTGAAATAATTGCTGAAAACCAGGTACATATTTTTTCTTTTCACATTCATCTAATATGGCATTCAATAAGATAGGCGACGAAAGATGACTACACTCGTACGTCCTCCATGATTTGTAATTACTTTCTCCCCTAACAATCATTGTCGCTTCATAATCCCAATATTGCAGCAAATAACGATTGCGAGGTGAAATAATAAATTGATTTTCATCCATGAAATTTAAAATCACTTGCGCAACACTTTGATCTTGAATGTTCTTATATAAATCTAAAATACTCATATCAAAAGAGGCAAAAACTTGCGGAGCATCTATATCTTCCCAATCGATGGATTTTCCTTCCTCAATAGTACAGTTTGATAAAGTTTTTTTTGCTTTGTTCAAATCATCTATGTCACCTAAAAATTTAATTTTTCAAATGAGTCATATTTTGAATAGTTAATTTTAATGTCATATGCGTAGAACTACTTTCCTTAGAGAAGGATTAATTATATCTAAAAAAAGCTCGAATTTATTCGATTCTAATAAATTAAATAGAGAATCACCTTCAAAAACAAAATTTTTTTTGTATTTTGTGTGGGTAAAATGACCCATCGCACTTGTTTTACGCTTGCTTAGAAGTGATAAAATTCATAATGATCGCTATCGATTCATCGATTAAGTACTTGGACGTATCAATCATAATTTGCTTGCTTTCCCACGGTTCATAATTACGATCCAAAACGGCTTGCCATGTGGGCAGTTCATGGCCATCTATATCTGCAACGCGTCCTTCTACTCGACTTTGATGTATTTGCTCATCGGAACACATTAGTTCAATCTCGATAATATCTGCTTCAGTTTGTTTTGCTACCTGCTGCCATTGTTGGCGTGTTATCGCTATTGGATTAACCGAGTCGGCCACGACGTTTAAACCCAGGTCCAAATTCTCTCGAGCTACTGCATAACTGATTAAATACCCTTCTGAGCCTACTATCAATTCCTCAGGATAACCGTCTATGTTAATTAAGGCCTGCTCAATAGTATCTACTCGTAAGTAAACCGCTTTTAAGCGCTTGGCAATAATTTTAGAAATTGTCGTTTTTCCTGTCCCAGGTAAACCACCAAAAACAATTAACTTCATAAGATTACCTCATAGACTTTTTTCTCATTTTCCTTTTTTCTTAAAAATGTGCAACTTTATCATCACAAATTGAGTCAAAAGGACCAACCTATTTCGACTTAATGATTTCAAATTGGTTAACAACAAAGTATACTTGCCGCTTTTTTATCCATCATGGTGATTGCAATGACAATTCTAGCGGTTTGTGGACCTATAGGTAGTGATTTTAAGGCGTTCAGTGAACAATGTTATTCTCTATTAAATAAAGAGAAGACTCAATTGATTGATAGTTCTGCTTATGAATCGCTCGATTTACTATTATCTGCTATCGACAATGCCCAGGGCGATATCATTATTTTTGGGGCTGATATTTTTTTAAATGAACAATTACGTTCAAAATTGGATATCAAAGTGTTTCTTGAGCTGGATGCAGATCTGTGTCTAAGTAACTATTTGAGATCATTCGATGCAAACGAACTTCTTGAGGAACGATTGGATTACTATCTTACTGAGATTAAGCCCCTAAATGAAAAAGTAAGATTATCTTCAAAATATGCCGCTATGCGCCGCCCGCAAGCGAGTTCCAATGAAAAATTAATTGATTTGCTTATTGATGAAGACAATAAAACCTTAAAGAAACTTCAAGTTGTATCTGTATCCAGAGATATGTTCTGGAAACTTGAAACGCAACAAACAGATAGTCATTTAAGTGCCGCTCCCACTAACATGTCGCAGGTATACATTTAATGCGACCAGGCATACTTTATTTGCTTGGCAGTTGCCTCTTGAGCACCTCTTTAGCTTAAGAGACCGCAGCCAAGTACCATTCAACATTCTTCTCAACCTAAAAGCAGCTTTGAAGTATCAGTAAAGACATTGAATAATACGACAGCAAAATGCACAATAGTGACCCATATTGCTTGGAGAATATTATAAATGACACATTCACTTACACAGCCCCTTCTTGAAGAAATTGTTTCTCAATTTGAATCAATTGAGGAAATTAATAAAATGCTTAATGCTGTTGTAGGCCCTGATGGACCGATTCCTGACGAAATTAAATGCGAGCTAAGAAATAAATTATCCACGATTGAATCACTCATTGAATTTAATTATTGGTGTGGGGAATTCATACGAAGGCAAAAGGGAGTTGACACGTTTATATTAAATATTATTCAAGATCGAATTCAAAATCCCCTACAAAGATTATCCATATTGGACTTATTACTTAATCAATACAACCACACCGCTCCCCAGCGACAGGTTGGGATCAATATAACGCTCAATAAATTGATTGAATTTATAGGGTATAAAATACCTGCCCTTTCGAATGAAAATATTCATGTACCGCTGGATACACTTGCACTCTTTTTAAGAGCATCTAAAAGTTTGGTGCCGATTTCGGCCTTGTTTTATAAACTGGGATTAATTGAGAAACTAACTATAAAAGCACAAGAAACTACGTTGAGTTTGGATGAATTTTTGTTTTATACAGCATTTGCTTCGGCAAAAGATATCATTGCACTCCCAAACAGGACTTTAACCACAATTACCCAAGCCATCACACAGCACCCTGGCCAACGAGAAGGTAGCCAGCCTAAAGATAGATATCAATACTTATTGCTTAAACACTCCATGGCAAAAATTAACTTATTAAAATCAGACGCGGACAATAACCTTTCTGTTGAATTGAGTCGCCTTTTGAATCAAGAGACGTGCAGTCAACTAGCTCGACATAATACTGCACCCTATGCCTTACTTCCGATTGATTATTTGGACGGCCCTCTTCTCGACATTACGAATCTAAATTTAGCAAGAGCACAATGGAATGGGTTGTATTTAGCAAGAGCAAAAATAATAAATGCCAACTTAATTGCATCACAATTATCAAATAGCCAACTACCGCAATCCATGTTAAATAATGTATCTCTATCAGATTCACTTATTAATGAGAGCAATTTATCGAGCTCCCATATAAAGAATGTTGATTTCACTCGTAGTTCGCTAATCAGTACGAGTATGCGAAAAGCCTTTTTCTCTGGTCGCGTACGCTTTAATCACGCGATTTTAGAGGAAACAATTTTTAGTAATGCATATTGTACTCCTAATAGCGAAATTGATTTTGGTGATGCCCGACTTAATCGAGCCAATCTGGATCAGACTTGTTTTTCAAAGGTTAATGAAACCACCCCAGAAGGAAATCAAATTAATTTTTCAAGAGCAAATCTCGAGCAGGCATCACTTACCCATGTTTGGTTAGAAGGTAAGAATGCGAAGATGGAGTACGCGCGATTAATTGGTGTTGATGCAAGTGACGCCCATTTAAAATATGCCAACTTAAAATACGCTGATATGAGGGGAATCAATTTATCTCGAGCTGATTTAAGTGGTACTGATTTAAGTGGAGCCATTCTTATTGGCGCGAATTTAACACATGTTCGTTTGAACAATACCAAATTAACTGGAGCAAAGTTCTTAGATTTATCACCAATAACATTAGTTCAACCCACACCAGCTCATATCGAGTTAGTTAATCATTTAACTAATGAACTTGATCGTTTAATGGATACATATAGTAGAGAACAATTAGAAGTCATAAGCTTAATAGTTGCCCAACAAATCATCGAAACGGTAATGAAGAGAGATGATTGGGATAATGAATCGAAGAGCGATTATTTACAACGAGCTTTATTGCACCCTGTCTTCAAACACCAGAGTATTATGAATTTATTCTATTCGAACGCAGTGAGGATGCTTGGTTTTCTAAGCGACCAAAACGGACTCTCTGCAAGCCAAGAATGTATAAAGAGTGCACTGGATGAATTGAATAGTAATTATCAATTGACCCTAGTGGAACCGGTTTATTAATCGATTCAACTGATCCAAGATATCGTATTTTTTTGAACAATTTTTCGGGTTTTTAATGGACAAATTGTTTATAGTGTCATTCCCGCGCATGGGGAATCTATCATCAAAGTAATTCCTTACTATGTTTGTAAGATGGATTCCCGCCCACGCAGGAATGGCGTGAATTTAGGGAGCAATGTATTATTGCCATCAATATTGAACATTAAAAAATCTTTTGCATAAAAAGATGACGTACCCTAGGTCAAATAGCCTTATCTCGTCACATTGGTTTGCTGGGCTTATCAGCCCAGTCTTACTGTCGCTAACTTGCATCGATTATAGATTTAACGTTACACCTTGCTTAGGTTTAATTAATTCTACGCCAATATCATTTTCCTGGGACAGTTCGTTTATAACCTGTATTCCTACATCGTCCTTAGCATTTGAAAAGTCTGATAATCTGGGTTTGATGTGAGTAACCACAACTGGCAATCCCCGTAGAGAGTTTCTTAAGTCTAATGGATCAACAATCGACGCCAATTGCCGTAACTCAGACATAAATAAGTTTGGTTTTAAATGACCAAATAATTTGTTATCGGGTTGAGAGTTTAAAAATGAGCACTCGAGCATGATAGCGTGCAGTTGCTTATTTCTTATGAGTAGCGCAATCTCGTTCCAAATACTCTCCATGCTTGTCGATTGTTCAATACTATCAGCGCCAGTATCACCAAAATATAAGATGTATTCAGTCTTATAACGAATTAAAAAAGCACTGGATGGCATACCACTATGGCTCAAAGGAAACGCTTTGACATGCAGTTCAGTATTAGGAATAGCAACCCACTGGAGTAATGGCATCGTTTGATAGTGCTGATAATTCAAGTGTGGAATTTCTCCTTTATCGCCAAAATTCCCCCACACGGACCAATTAAAAACATTCTTTTGCAATGCCTGCATAGTTTCTTCGCGTGCCATAATTGTTTGCTGCTCTCGCAGTTCGGGTTGTGCCATCACAAGCCCCATAAGATGATCAAGATGAGCGTGAGAAATGAGGTACGCTGGAATATGGTTTTGCAGCAAATCTTCAACATTTTTATTACGCATCGATTGTTTATCGACTGCAACTGCAAGCCCATGCACCAAAGTCCCCCCATCAAGAGCCACATAATTTTCGCTCTCGATTGTCTTTAACAAATAAGCAGATAAATTTCCATCTTTCATACCACCATAAACTCCAAGAGGAACAACTTCGAAGACGGGTGCACAAGAGGCGGTTTGAGAAAAAGCAAAAATAAACACTGTAATCAATAACTGGCGCATGTGGATTTCCTTAAATGATGCGGTTAAATTCGTAAAAATAATATAAAATTCTGAGCCGCTTCAACTACCGTATTTATACGGTGATCCGTCGCATTAAAGCGACTTTATAATAGCAGCCTGATTTAATCGAGCCGGGATAAGATTGTGATAACCATTTAACACTGCTTTTACCAGTAGTTCCGCTTTATTTTTACAATCCATTTTATTTTTAATATGTTCGATGTAAGACTCTATTGTTCGTGTTGATAGAGAAAGCAAAGCCCCTATTTCTTTGGCGGATTTACCTCTTATTAATAAAAAAACACATTCACACTCACGGTTTGACAATGCATATTTATTTTCGTTGCCCTTCAGCGTGTAATGATGGGTACTTAAATGCAATTGCTCATCGAACTCACTTAACAGCCTAAACAACTCATTCTTAGGACATGGACGACAATGATAAATCAATCCAGTTACGTTATTGTTTTGGTCTGTTAAAGGACTTTTTTCTAAAAGAAACACGTCATTAGTTTTTGAATCTAAATGCACGGTAGATACTTTTTCGCCGTTCAATACGCATAAATCTTGCTGATGGAATATTTGATTCTCTTCAATAGAATAAGGGGACAGTTCTTCATCTGTTTTACCAGCAACTTCTTCGACATCAGTACAACCTTTAAATTCTAGCAAAGCTTTGTTTGCGCCTACATAATGTCGGTTTAAATCCTTCCAACCAATGTAGCCAGGAAGATGATCCAGTAATGATATTTCAGGAATCAACATGAGTCATATCCTCCAATGAATGCTCATTTCTATACGAGTAAATTATAATTTCAGACTCTTAAAAAGATCTATTAAAACCATTTATTAATATCATTTTCTAAAAAATAAATTGATATAAAAATAGATCGATTGTTAGTTAATAACACCGACTGACAGTCAAATGTACTATATTAAACATAGTATCAACGAAGCAGATTGTAGTTTCAAAGTAAAAGGAGTTACTAAAATGGCATACTGGAATCAATTTCAAGCAAATGCAGCCAGCCAGGGGTTTGCCCCGCTTTTTAATATGCCTGTATCCTCTGCAAAATGGCAGGTAGAAGTAGGTCCTGTAGCCTTTGCTTCACCAGTCATTGGCAATGACGGAACCATTTATATTGGCAATTTAATGGGTGAACTCGTGGCTGTTTTGCCGACTGGTTCGATAAGATGGAAAAAAATGCTGGATCAACGGGGTTGTACCATTGCTGGAAGCCCAGCAGTGGATAAGAATGGCAATATTTATGTTATCACTACTCATAGAGCCAAAGTGCGTGATCATCGAGGAGGCAGCACCGTCTATTCTTATGTAGCTCACAGTAAACTACACAGCTTAACTCCCAATGGGCAATTACGATGGATTTTCAATTTTCCAATCAATCCAAATCGAAATATAACAGATGGATATACTTTATCATCACCTAAAATATGGAATACACAAGAGCCACTAATTTTTATTCCTGTGCTGTTCACAAGAATTGTCTCAAGAATGGAATTATTAGCTATCGATCAAACAGGTCAAGTAGTGAGTAATGTTTTCGTTTCAGAATATCCCATCCCACCTGTTGAAACTACTGGAGGCGTAACTCTTGGCGGTATTTTTGGTGGTATTTGGGATTTCCTCAATGGTATGGAATTTGAACCAAGCGGGGGTGGTCCGACTTTACAACAACTATTTGGGTGGGCAGAGCCATCAATTGCTATTGCAGATTTTGGTTCGTTCTCTTCCAGACCTGTGATTGTAGTTGATGATAATTACAAACAACTATCAGCATTTCGTTGGCAAAATCGACAATTCCAACCTTTATGGAGTAAGCGTTCAGCAAAACCACGATTAAGAGCTTCCCCGGCTGTTTTTTTAAGCAGTATGGTCGCAACAGGTCAGCAAGATGGTACTTTAGCTTTTTATGATCTGTTAACAGGTTCTGAATTATTAAAACCATGGTATAAAGCGCGACAAGCCATACAATCACCCCCGGCCTCTTTTCTTAGTCAAATTTATTTTACTGCAGGCACATCGGTAGTAGCTTTAGATGCGGGAGGAAGATTGCTGCGTCAATTTGAAATGAGTGAACATTCACTTGGTGCTGCACTAGGATCCCCTGCCATCTCCGGGAATCGTGTTTATGTAAACGCTCAAGAAGGACTCCATTCATTTTCTTTAAATCTTGATGATGTGGATAAAAACAGCAGTGTACTTGGTGGCGTTTCATCACCTGCTATTGCTGATGATGGTACGGTGTATGTTATTGATCGTAACAAACAATTATGGGCTTTTGGTGAATAAAATAAAGAGGATCATGAGGTTGATAAACGTCGTTTTTGTCAATGTATCAATTTATTGATCATTTAGTTATCATGCGCTCCAGGAACAGTACTAAAAATCGTTTTTATTTACTAAATATGGAGTGATATTCATGGCAAAAGAATTTGTACCCTTTTTGCTTAAAGATCAGATCGATGACGCGTTAAAACAAAATACTCAAGAGCTATTGGAAAAAAAGATACACCAGGCTCTTGATACAAGTTCAAAAAAAATTTATGCAGCGCGATATCTGGATCATCTGCTATTAAAATTCCAAAAGCAGAAAAAAGAATGCGAGATTATTTGGGCCGAAGAGGATAAAGAATATCAAGCGGCACTGAAAAGTGATGATCCTCTAGTAAAATTTCGAGTAGGCATACATAATTCTTATGTGAATGCAGGTAACGACTTAAATCGATTGATGAAACAAATTGATCCTACTGTGGGGAACATCTATACATCCCCTGATGAGCTAAAAAAACAGAGAAGAACCCAAATCGTGAACGTGTTAGAGGATAATCTCCTACGAGTTCGTATAGGTCGAAACGCAATCGAACTCACGCAAAGCGAAGAAGAGCTTATCAAACCTAATATGCAAAGACTCTATCAAGAGCAAGTAAATAACAGGAAGTGGTATCAAAACGGTATATTTGTGGCTGTTGTTTCTGTCGTTTTGCTTCCATTTTCCCCTCTTTTTTATTACTTATGGAAAAAAGATCGCGACCAAGAATTAATTCAACCCAATCCAATAACTCCAGAGGATCGAGTTGTAATCAGAGCGGTTCGTCAACAATTTAAAAAAGCTGTGAACAACGACAACAGTTGGAATGCTAAAAAGGAATTTATTACTGAGAAAGGGCCGAGAACTTTATCTCCAGAGGTACCCGAATTTGTGACTAAATATAGAAAAGACCAAGATGCATTTTTTCTTAAAAACCGTCAACACACTTTTTTCTGGGTCGGTAGAGAAGATAGAGACTTTGTTAAAAACAGTATAGAACAAGATTTGGATGCACGTATGACTCTCGGTCTTTAATCTAATAAAAATTGTCTCTTGCAGAACAACAAATGAGGTTGGGCTTAGGCCCAACTTACTTGTTCTATATTGATGACATTCCCCCGCAGGCGGTAATCCATATCAAATTAATGGTCGTGTTGCAAAAATATAAAGATGACAAAAGGGTCGATTTTACGTCACAGGTCAACTGTATTCGGAATATCGTTTAATATCATGATAGTTCATTGCAACTCCCATCCATCTAAATAGTAAATTGTCCATTTTTTAAACATTCTCATGATTTCAAACCCATCCCCAACACCACCCTATTAAAACTTGACGTTGCCTTTAAATAGACAGTGAACGCGCTTTATCTATCCATCGAGCTCATTATTTAATCAATCCTTAATATTTTTATTATACCATTATCTAATCTAATTAATCTGAGTATGTTATGAAGAATTTAAAATTTGAAGAACGGGTTGAATTATTAAAATTAGCTCAAGAATCCATTACCTACAAAAATGATAATAAAAAATTAGAAGAAATAAAATTTAAAGCACTTAAATTAATTCATGATAAACCTGAGGAAATCGATAATTGGAATAAATCAAGTTCTGAAGAAGACACAAAAAAACTAAATAAACTTGTGGATGAATTGTATGATTATTTTGATAAGTTATTAATGGCAAAGAGTAAAATTTTATCTGCAGGAACTAACTTAATTTCAAATTTTGATGAAGCGGAACTAGATGCAAAAGAGGCAATTCGTTTAGCAAGTGGAAATCCTAAACAATATGACGAATATGAGAAAAATGTAGCAAACTATTTTGCTTCAGATGAAGCAAAAGATATTAACCAACGAAAAAAGAAAGGTGAACAAATTGATCATCCTAAAAACATTTTAGACCAACAACAATTTATAAAAGATGCAAAAAATATTGTAAATACTTTAGCTAATTCATTAATGGTTAGTTCACCAGAGTTTAGAAAAAATAGAGTTAATTTCATTAAGCAAACCTTGGAAGGCCCGGAATATCAAGCTGAATTTGTTGCACGGGACGGTCAAATGCAGTTTAGAACAATACGGCCTGATGGGGATTATGGAAAACCAGCTGTAGCTTTTAAAGAAGGATTGGCGCCTCAATTTGTCAGTGTATGGGCGTTCCAAACTGGTGTGATTAGTAAGCCTTACGTCAATGATGTATACAAGACCACAGGCGAAAAAGTGGGCTGGTCCGGTGGGATAACTTCAACTTCCGCCAATATAAAATTTTGTGCAGCGTTTGATTTTGCAGCCACTTACGGTATACAAAATGGACTTATTTATGTTTATTCTTGTGATGAAGCTGCTTCTATTGCGCGTCACATCAGTTTTGGTGTTGGATATGATGGCAAAGTTCGCCAAACTCAAGGGGTTGAAAGAAGTAATGCAGAAGCAGCCATGGAATATATGCTACCTTATTTAGCTCCGGAAAGAATTGTTGGAGCTAGGGAAATTAAGGAAGACGGATCGCTGGGAGCTTATTTTCCAAATCCAAATGTGAAGTTCAGTGCATATGGTGATACTGAATATCTAAAACTCATGCTATGCAACAGTGTTGATGAAATTAAATTAGTCGAATATTTAGAGCGCAGAAGTGTTGAAGTGATACATCATGACGAAGACATTGAATATACAAATAAGATGGTTGTATTGTTTCGTACTCTTCCTGTTGAACGACAAACAGTTATTCTGAAGTTAGCGCATTCATCACTCATTGCGTTGAATAACGAGTTAACACAAAATCTAGATCCTAACCTCAAGGAAACAGATCCCCAAAAGTGGGAGTTATTACAAAATTTAAACTGTCCAGGTAACCTCCAAAACTCTATTGAAGTGTTACCTATTGCGCTCCAAGAAGCATTATCTATGGAACAACACAAAGAACTTTCTAAAGGATTGGAAAAAGACAAAAAAATGTTTGATGTTAAATCACATTTCCCATTTCAATTTGAGAGAGAGAAACGCAGTACAAAGGAAAGTAGGCCAGAACCCGTAGTATATTTTCCACGGCGCTTTTTTAGGGATAAACTTGGGACTGTTTGTCAGGATGAATTAGAAGAGGTTGGTAAGATTACGCCAACCACTTTAACTAAAAGAAAATAGAGTCCAATATCGACTTCTAATCTATTAATGTTATTAGAGTAGTATGAGTAAGATTGGATGCACACCCGACGTTAGATTTTTAGCCCATAAAATCGTTTCTTAAGATACAAGAAACGATTTTACCAAATCCATTAAATTCTTACGACAAGGTTACTTTTTCAATAGCGGTTGGATTTTCTTGTTCCATCGCTTGTTTTTTTGCTTCCACTACTTGCTTTCCTTTGGGGCTACTGTGAAGCGTTATACCCGAATTGATTGCCTCGGAGATATCAACCCTCTTATCCAGCGTTTCTATAAATTGATCGAGCACGGGAGACTCAAATACTTTGTGCAATTCGCGAAGAATATCCTCTGGTTTTTTTAGCTCGTTAGAACAGAATTCGCAGTCGCTCGAAGACGACATTAACATCATCACCTTGGGATGCAGGTTTTTCCATTCAGCAGAATTTATAAAATCATTGTAAGCAAATATACGCGTAGCAAACCATTGAATATTATCTATTCCATTACCAATTCCATGGTGGTCAATACCGAACACAAAATAAGGTGCAAGCCTGCCTGGGAAATGGGAATTTTCTGTTAACCTAATCCCAACTTTTTCTAATTTTATTTCTTTTCTCGAGAACATTGTTTGGCCCCTAAGTTCAAAATGAGGACAAATATATAGAATAAATTTTGGAAACTCAAATAACATATTCATATCGAACTAAATATTTTGGGCGTATAAATTTTAAATGGTATCCTTGCCTTCCCACCTCAATTTTTGTGAATGAGTGTACTAAACGATTGCAATGATTTAGTAAAAAGCAGTAACGAGGCAGGAATTTCTTTTTCTGCAGGACGAAGAATCAAAAGGAACTAACAACATGCTGAAAACGAGTCAAGTGAGTGAAACCTTGCGTCAATCGGGTATTCGTGCGGCGAGCACGGAGTGTGAAAAAATTGGCGGCATCAATTTAGGTCAGGGTATTTGTGATTTACCCACACCTGAGATTATCAAACAAGCGGCTATACGTGCGATTGAACAGGAAAAAAATGTGTACTCTGCTTGTGAAGGGGTATTCAATTTACGCCATGCTATTGCCGATAAAATTCAAACGTTTAATAAAATCCCGGTTCATGCCGAAACAGAAATTCTGGCGACCCACGGTTCTACTGGCGCATTTGTCTGTGCGGCGATGTCTTTGTTTAATCCAGGAGATGAAGTTATTTTGTTTGAACCGTTCTATGGCTACCACAAAAATATTTTGGAGCTGTATCAAGTTAATGTTAAAGCGGTCCCTATTAATTTGCATGATTTAAGCATTCAAATCGCTGACCTTGAACAAGCGATTACTCCTAAAACCCGTGCAATTATCATTTGCACACCGTGTAATCCTTGTGGCAAAGTTTTTTCTGAGCAGGAATTATTAGCGATTGGCGAAATTGCAGAACACTATAATTTAGCCGTTATTACTGATGAAATTTATGAATATATTACTTATCCTGGTTATACACATGTGTCGTTTGCCAGTTTAAAAAATTTTAAAGAACGCACGATTACGATTTCAGGATGCTCAAAAACCTATAATATGACGGGATGGCGTTTAGGTTATGCCAGTGGTCCAGCACATATAATTGCAAAAATGGCCTTGATTCAAGATTTATTGTATGTGTGCCCTGCAACCCCATTACAATATGCGGCGATCGATGCGTTCAAATTACAAGAAACTTATTATCAAAAAATGTGTCAAACCTATTTAGAAAAACGTGATCATACAGTTCGTGAGTTACGTGAGATTGGTTTTGAAGTCACCGTTCCTCAGGGCGCTTATTATATCATGGCTGATTTTTCACGCATGGGCATTAAAGATGATGCCACTATGGCACGCATGTTATTGGATCAGGCCAAAGTTGCCGTGGTTCCTGGACGCTCTTTTTATTTAAATCCGGATAAAGGAAAACATGTTGTACGTCTTTGCTATGCCTTAAGTAAAGAAAAAGTGGCACAAGGGTTGAAGCAGATGAAACATGGTCTAATGGCACTAAGTTAAGCTTGTTTACCTAGAACTTACGTTCCGTGACGTGTTCGCGGAAACCAATGAATGTAGGCTTCATAGCAGGATCACCCCGAACACGTCGCGGGACGTAGACAGAATATAGAAAAATATTCTTAACTTAATGTCCTTCTTAAGACATAGCAGCGTTGATTGCTTAGACTAATCTCTTGGACTATAGTTAAAATTTTGATTAACAAAGTATTGAGGGAACGAGTTATGGATGGGAACAATGTGAATACAACGAGTAAATGTCCAATAATGCATGGTGGTATTACTTCCTCAAACATATCGAATATAGACTGGTGGCCCAATACCTTGAACCTCGATATATTGCATCAGCATGATACCAAAACTAATCCAATGGGATTGAACTTCAATTATCGTGAAGAAGTCAAAAAACTGGATTTTCCAGCAT
This sequence comes from Legionella stuttgartensis, assembly GCF_977063405.2. Taxonomy (NCBI): domain Bacteria; kingdom Pseudomonadati; phylum Pseudomonadota; class Gammaproteobacteria; order Legionellales; family Legionellaceae; genus Legionella; species Legionella stuttgartensis. The sequence continues at coordinate 256,754 of NZ_CDRUHA020000011.1, read as the reverse complement.
TTAAGAACGATTTATATAAATTGATGACTGATAGTCAAGAATGGTGGCCTGCTGATTGGGGGCACTATGGTGGTTTGATGATTCGGATGTCCTGGCATGCAGCGGGTTCATACCGTGAGGCGGATGGTCGTGGTGGTGCTGGTACGGGTAACCAACGATTTGCGCCTTTAAACTCTTGGCCTGACAATGTGAACTTAGATAAAGCACGTCGTTTGTTATGGCCTATCAAGAAAAAGTATGGCAACAAGATAAGTTGGGCAGATTTGATCGCATTAGCAGGCACTATCGCTTATGAATCTATGGGGCTTAAAACTTTTGGTTTTGGTTTTGGTCGCGAAGATATTTGGCATCCCGAAAAAGACATTTTCTGGGGCTCTGAAAAGGAATGGTTGGGTGCTAAGCGCTATACTGACAAAAACCGTGAATCGCTGGAAAACCCTCTAGCAGCAGTGCAAATGGGATTAATTTATGTAAACCCAGAGGGGGTAGATGGACATCCTGACCCTCTTCGAACAGCTCAGGATGTTCGCGTGACCTTCGCACGTATGGCAATGAACGACGAAGAAACTGTCGCGCTTACTGTTGGAGGTCATACTGTTGGCAAATGTCATGGTAATGGTGACGCAAAGTGTTTAGGACCTGCTCCTGAGGCAGCAAATATTGAAGATCAAGGTCTTGGTTGGCTTAACAAAATCAGTAGAGGTATTGGTCGTAATACGGTTTCAAGCGGTATTGAGGGTGCATGGACAACACACCCAACAAAATGGGATAACGGATATCTCTATTTACTTCTTAATTATGAGTGGGAACAAAAGAAAAGTCCGACGGGTGCCAACCAATGGGAGCCGATTAATATCAAGGAAGAAGATAAACCTGTCGATGTTGAAGACCCGTCTATTCGTTATAATCCAATCATGACCGATGCGGACATGGCCATGAAAATGGATCCCATATACCGAAAGATTGCTGAGCGCTTTTACAAAGATCCTGATTATTTTGCTGAAGTGTTCTCTCGAGCCTGGTTCAAACTCACTCATCGCGATATGGGGCCAAAATCACGCTACATTGGCCCTGATGTTCCGAAAGAAGATTTAATTTGGCAAGATCCAGTGCCTGTAGGTAAGAGCGATTATGATGTAAATGCGGTCAAACAGAAGATAGCCGCTAGTAGTCTCAGTATTAGTGAAATGGTTTCAACTGCATGGGACAGTGCGCGAACCTTCCGTGGTTCAGATAAGCGAGGAGGGGCAAATGGAGCACGTATCCGATTGAAGCCACAAAAAGATTGGGAAGGTAATGAGCCGCAACGACTTGGAAAAGTACTGAGCATTCTCGAAAATATCGCCTCCGAATCCGGTGTTAGTGTGGCTGATGTGATTGTACTTGCCGGTAATGTTGGTATCGAAAAAGCGGCTAAAGCCGCTGGGTTTAATATTACAGTTCCCTTTGCTCCTGGACGAGGTGATGCAACTGATGCGATGACTGATGCAGCCTCCTTTGCTATGCTCGAACCCCTTTATGATGGTTATCGTAACTGGCTTAAGAAAGATTACTCGGTCAGTGCAGAAGAGCTCTTGCTCGATCGCACGCAACTAATGGGACTCACCGCTCCTGAGATGACAGTCCTTGTTGGCGGTATGCGAATGTTAGGCACAAATTACGGCAATACGAAGCATGGTGTTTTTACCAAACACGAAGGAGCTCTAACCAATGACTTTTTTGTCAATCTTACTGACATGGCAAACACATGGAATCCAATAGCTAATAATTTGTATGAAATTCGTGACCGCAAAACTGGGGCTCTTAAGTGGACAGCTACTCGAGTAGATCTTGTTTTCGGTTCCAATTCGATTCTTCGCGCATATGCCGAAGTATATGCTCAGGATGATAACCAAGAAAAATTCCTAAAAGATTTTGTTGCTGCCTGGGTGAAGGTCATGAACGCAGATCGTTTTGATTTGCTTTAATACTGCGCATAGATTAAGACACTGAATTATTAACTAATACTCTTTTATAGAGGGAAAGAGTATTAGTATTAAATAAGCGAATGAATGCATATTGATTGTCGCATTTTGAATCATACCAACCGCGCTATCTATTGTTTTTCCCAAATAAAAGAACTTCTGAACGTTCCCTGATTGTTAATTAGTCACAGTCTTTGAAAATGATGGACCCTTTGCTCTTTTTAAATTCAAAAATTATGAACTAGTGTATATAATGACTGCAAAATAATAAAAACAAGAACAGGGACTTATTATGAAGCGTTATTATTTCAATAATTCAAAAAATTATATAGACAGTCACGAGCAGCTTTCGGTAGAGCAAATCGAGCAATTAAAGGAAATCATGTCTTTTTTTCCTTATCACGGTAAGAATAATTGGCTACAAATATTAGAATCTTTTCACCCAGAAAAATACCCCTCTAAATTAGTTCATATGGCTGCTAACGCTTTTGATGACAATGGCCATACCATGTTAGGTTTGGTTTGCGAATATGGTAAAAATGTTGAAATAGTCCAAAGATTAATTGATATGGGTGCCAACCCCGATATACCTGATCACAATATGAAAAAACTACCCTTGCACCGCGCTATAAATAATCAATTATCCAGCTCTAATCGTGACTCTTTAGATGCAGTAGCAGTTGTTCAATGCCTTCTTAACAATGGGGCTAATACTAAAAATGCATGCTTTCAAAATAGTACCCCTCTTTTTTTTGCTCTATCCCAACAGTTTCATGCAGCAGCAAAACTCATAAAGGACCATATTCTAAGTTCAAGAAGTTATGCCATATTGCAAGAATCATTGCTTTCAGGAGATACGTATAGCTTGAAACAAGCGTTGAACAACACTGATGGTTTGGCATCTTTCATTACCACAGTGAAAGGTTGGTCCCCTGTATTTGCTGCCATACACCAAAGTTACGCCCACCAAAAAACATTGCGTAATCTAACAATATTAAAAAAGCATCATGTTGAGTTTAACAATACCTTCTACATTAAAACCTATTCAGGCATACCGATTTATTGCGCGGTTAATCCTATTGCTTACTTACTATTGCGAGGTGGTGATTCCAGGCTAATTGGTGCTTTAATTAAGCATGGAGCTGATCCTGAGCACCCATCCATAGCGGTAGTTAAGAAAATTATTGAGCTCAATCCTAATCATAAAGCGTTTAATTATGCAGTTCAAAACGATAGTAACCCCTATGATGTCAACGCACGAACAATGCTCGATTTATTTGAATCAAAATTTGCTCAAGGTAAGCAAAAGAGCAAAACCGTTTCAAATTCCACATATTCACCAGGACTCTTTGAAACAAAGGTCAATAAATCAAACGAAGATACCAGCATATCCGATGAAGAATTGGCCGCTAGTATATTCGGTCAAGCTTCATTTACTGCAAAGCGTTATTCTTGATGAGGGTATGACCCGCTGGGTGAAAGCCCAGCGATATATATATTTACCCCTTACATCGCATACTATCAACCGGAGGTAACTCTTTGTCTTATGGTTCTAAATTCTTTAAAAAATCTCCACTTGAAGTAGCCACATATCTGTATTCTCAGATGGATACTCCACAGGATTTCTTAGCGGTATGGTTAGCAAATGATGCTCCAAAGAGACGGACTCAAAGACATCAACGAGCAATTGAACTTGCTTTGTTTCACAAAGAGGGCATTAAATTTTATCCTGCCCAAGTCAAGATATTAAGCACCCTGATCGATTCTGAAAATACCTTAACAGAAATGGATCCCCGACATCTATCCTATTTAGGTAGAAAATTGGCAACTCTATTAAATAATCCCAATTTAAGCATCCAGCAACTAATACAAGGGATAAAGCTCATAGCAGCGATAAATAAAGTCCAACTACCCTCTTTAAATATTGTCGATACATTATCTGTGCATAATTTCCTTGAGCTATCCGTTTTAAGGAAGGTTTTAATTGAAACAGTGATTAAAAACGATCTGGAGTCCTTATTTGATGACTTAAAGAGTATACTGCAATCCTCAGATTCTGAGCTATATTTTAGCCCAATAGTATTTTTATCAGTCTTAGCCCACAAGGTAGATAAAAAAACGCTCACGCTTTTAGTTGATCCGCTAATTAGTATACTCCCTTATAACGATAGTTTGCTTACTGGCGCGATAAATGAAATCCTATCCATACTGACCACCAAATTGGACAGCCAAACATTGGCGCCCCTTTTAGACTCAGTTAAGCAACACCTGGATGACAAAAAAGGACCGTTTGTAGGCGCGTTTCGCTATTTAGCAACCTTAGCGCCTAAAATAGAAAAGGAAACTCTTGAACCTCTGGTCAATTTAGTTAAAGACATTATGGATAGTGCTGGTACCCATTTAATGAAAGAAAACCCGGAGTACGTGTGTATAGAGGCATTAAATTGCCTCGCCAAGCTGGTCCCTACCATGGAAAAGAGTTCACTGAAACTCCTTATCAAGCCAGTAAAAAAACAACTTGATGTTCCTTCATTTAGTCGTTCACTAGCGGCAGCCAAATGTTTGTCAGCATGTTCTTCTGGCATGACCACGGAGCTACGCCTCAGCCTTCTCGATTCTATTAAGAATAAACTTAGAAATGATAAATGGAATATTAAATGTATTACCTTAAGCTATTTACCCACACTTGTTCCCGCAATGGATGAAGAGATGCAGGAAGAACTTATCAATTTAGTAGAGCAAACACTGACGGACGACAATCCGAAAGTAAGAACTCATGCATTGGATTGTTTAAAACAACTTATTTTTGTATTGGAAAAAGAAATTGAGGGGCACCTAATTGATTCCATAAAAAATGCACTTAATGACCATGAATTTTCTGTTCGGAGTGCAGCCTTACACTGTTTCCAAACGTTCGCACCGCGAATTAAAACAGAGATGCTAAACCCTGTTACTGAGCTAATAAAACAAATGAGTAATGATCCCGATTTTAATGTTCGAATTTTTACCTTGTATTATTTAGTAGCGTTATGTTCTACAAAGGGTGAGAAAAATCCAGAAGACATTATAAATATAATAAAAACCAAACTGGATGACGCAAATGAACGAGTCCGCGAAGTAGCATTCGAATGTTTGGCAAAGTTTGCCACCAGCATGAAAAAAGAAACACTGAATAATCTGATTGATTTAGTAAAAGAATTAATTGGTAGTACATTTATTGAATCTAAAGCTATATTAAAATTTTTAGGAGCAGCAGCTTCTCGAATTGACCCCAAAATACTGGAACACCTTGTACAACCCGTACAAAGCAAATTGGATGCACCCAATTCAGATGTCAGGCATGCAGCATGCCACTGTTTAATAGCATTTGCTTCTAAAATAAATAAAAATACGCTGAAAAAGCTTATTAATGACCTACAAAGTAAACTCGATAGTCAAAATGAGATAACCCGTAGTAACGCTCTAGATTGTTTAGCAGCTCTCTCCCCTTTTATGGATAAAAAAACTCAGATATCCCTGATATACCCATTTGAAAAAACTCTAGTTAGCTCATCTCCAATGACATGCGTCTCTGCATTAAACGGCCTCCTAAAATTTATTTCAGCAATGGATAAGGACATGCTATATCAACTTATCGATTCAGTTAAAAATAAAAACTTGCTGGAAAACAAAAATCCTGATATTCGCACCGGAGCCTGTCGTCTTATTTGTTATATTTTGATTAATAATAATCTTATTCTTAAAATGGATACTTCACCAGCTAAAACCTTGGAAGGATTATTAGTGCGTACCGTGGCTGACTGGGTTGCCCGAATTAATGAAGTTACAATCCAGCCAGGATGTGAAGAGGATACCCCAAACTTGGTACTTTCTGTAGGCTCGTAATAAATTTTCGTTTTATTAGTTAAGCAGCACAAACCGGTTGCGTTAAAATGGTATTCTGTTCATAGAAAGGGTTCGCATGTTCCTGTTGCTGGCCTTGAATAAAATGGATCATGCTTTCAATATCAGAGTAGCTAAAATTCAAAGAACCCAGAAAGACATTGTCTCTACCGCTAACTGCTCTTAATTGTTGGTGTTGCGCTTCGCTCAATAAGACTTTATAGCAAGATAAGACAGCGCTTGGCCCCAATCGTCCTGCTTCCCTGCGAGCGAGCTCCTCGGGTGAAGAATAAAATTTGCGTGTTATATTGTTTTCTTTCGCCAAATTCCAGACATATGTCTTATTGTAATCACTTGCTTTTATTTGTTCCACGATGGGAATGAAAAAACAATGTACTTTTTCATCTTCGATAGTTCTTTTGGGTGCTTGGTTAAAAAACATATTATTCTCCCTTTTAAAATAGCAAATTCAGAGCAGACACAACTGAATGATCGTCAAACTTCCTTATAATTTAAATTTAATCTTGGAATAATTCTGTCAAGAAGACAAAAAAATATTCTTAAATTAGATGAGGTTAGGAGTTTTTTTCATATCAGGTCCTGAGATGAACATCTTCAATTTAATATAGACTTAATTTTTATATCATAAAATAAGCATAATGATCAATTTTTATGAGAAACAATGATATGAAAACAGAGCATACCGCACTTGCACACATTGCAAAGGAATGGGGTAACTTAAGGGAGTTGATTAATAGAGGTCAAGAGAAGAGTTTTTTTAAAACCGGCGGTGGCTTAACAGCAGTTAATCACTTTTTTAATCTGATAGCACTTGATCGTCAGCCAATGACTATTGGTGAATTGACTGACGCGTTGCACGTTTTAGAACAGTTAACTGTTACTAACGCAGATTCTAAAAAAGTTTCCTTTGCCCACTGGTTAGATGAAAATCGTTATCAAACCTCTCAAAACATTGGTATTGAACAGAAGAAAGCGAACGAAAGTATCTCAGAGAAAAAAGATGCTCAATGTTCAATACCTGAAAACTCTGCTTTATTTCGTTTACTTGTCAAAACCCATAATACCTTAATCAGTCATCATGAATTGGCCAATCTTCATGCTCAAGGTGAAATCCCCTGCAGCGAAATTACTTATAGCCAAAGTGAGCTTAAGGAATCACAAGTACTTTATGATATAGAAACCTCTACCCAAGAAGAAGAAACGAGCGATAAGTCTACGGTTATTAAAGATATTGTCCGAAAAGGGGTAACAATATATGGTGCTGCGATTATTCCGGGGAATGTGGATGATCATAAAGACAGGGTACTCATTGAAGCCATACAAAATTTTGCTGGTGATAAGATTGATACACCTCATTCAAGAGCGAATAAACTTTATCATTTTGGTGGTCAATTTTTACATGGCAGCCTCTTGCAAGAATTTACTAATACAACTAAGTTGGTTGAGGGGGATATCCAAGGCTTAGAACGTGGACGTACTATTGGACACATTAATTGGTCTAAAAAGAGTAGTAACGGTTCACTCTATGCAACAGTTAATTTGAAAATCCTCTCCTGTTCTTATGCGGATCCTATTGACACAAGTAGTCCTCAACGAATTTTTGCGATGGCTAGTGATGGTATTTCTTTAATAGAGCTTAATGATGAGGAGCTGGCGAAAACCATGGAGCAATGTGGTAGAGAAGTTACAGGCGAAACAGAAAACAATATAGTTCCGATCGCCGAAATAAAAGCAAAAGTCGAGATGGTGAAAAATGAGACTGGTACTGGTTATATGTTTAAGGTAAGCGAGTTCACTACCAAGTATAATACACCGCAATTAGTCTCTACCAAGACACCTGAACCTATGGAAAACATACTTTATAGAACAATGTAATCGTATTTTTCCATTTCTGTGATGAAATAACTCATGGAATTATAGTATGTGCGCATAGCTCAGCTATGTGTTAACTATTCAAGGCGTATTAGAATCTAATGCAGAATTGTCCTTTTTTTCTGCTTGTTGTTCCTTGCTGCTATCTTTTTCCTTATATCGACCCTCTTCTTTCTGAAGTCGGTTTTTGAAGTCAGTTTGGTGTTTAACGCGCTGCAGTTCTTCCTTTTCATCATCGGTATACAATTTCCTGAGAAGCACCGCACGCACTATTCTTATTAAGACATGCTTCACATTTTTTGGAGGATGGATTGTGAATACGTCGGACTTGACTTCGCGAGCAAACTCCTTAAGTGCTCCTTCATATGCTTTAAGCATGGCATCCCTCTTCTCTGTATCTGATGCCCCCCTCATCTGATCCGGAATTTTTGTTATCTCAGTTAATTTTTTTGAAAATTCAGACACTACATCCATTGATTTTTTTGCAGCAAGATCATCAGCAGCAGATTTTTTACTTTCCAAAGCAGCATCCGCCGCCAGCTCAATCCGAGCGTTACTAACGAGTACAGATAAATTATGCATTCTCTTTTTTACTTCGTCCAAGGATTCGGTCTCAGGGAAATATTCTTCTATGGATTCAATATCAGGCACTTCTTTTTCTTCCTTAACAATGATCTCCTCTCTAAGTTTGAGCAGTGTACTTCGCAATTCTACTGTCCCCTCCTTATTATTTATTCCACTGGTTTTGATAGAGCCTTCGAGGCCATATTTTTCTTCAAGCGCTCTAAGTTCCCTATCTTTCACTAGTATTTCATAGTCATGTAAACCCAAATTTTGATCTTCTTTAGTAAGAGCGATAACGATAGGAATTCCAGGATCGAATTCGCGAATTTCTTCGACAGCTTTTTTAGCAACCTCAAATGAATGCGAATTTTGTCTATCGACACAGACCACACAAATTTGTGATTGTTCAACGTAATGTTTTCTTATGTATGGAGCTACTCCCTCGTATGATCCTGCGAAATCAAGCAATCTAAGTTTAGCTCCATCTTCAATTAGTGTGTCGTACATATCAATAGAAGAAGTATGTACGTTCCCCGTAGAACTCCCACCTCGCAATGCATTACATAGTTTTGTTTTACCAGAATTGTTGGTTCCACAGACCATTATCTGGAATGGGAGATCGTTACTTGATTGAACTTTTGCTCTTGCCATGATCGGTACAACTCCAAATCCTATAGCATTATCATTTAGTATAGTCGATTGATATCATCAGAATTGAGATTATAACGCCAAGCGAGAAACGCCCATGTCTGGCAAGCAAGTAGCCTACTAATCGATTACTACAAAATAAAAAACATTAGATTCATCTATACTGTATATTAAACTTATTATTTTTGAGAGCTCCATGTTTGTTGTACAAATAGCGCTTTTTGAGTCACTCATACGCCATTATTATTCCTCTTATTTACATGAGGATCCCAGGCTAAAAAGCTTACAAAAAACAAGCTCTGTGCTTGACTTATCTTCTCTTGCGAAGGATTTTCGCGAATGGCAATGGGCGATACAAACGTTAGCGGATAATTCCAAGGTAGAATATTTATGGTGTAAAAACTTACCTGAAAATCAGGTAACTTGTGAGTTTATAAAGCTATTAGCCTCTGCTTTATCTAAAAATACACATTTAAAAACTTTGGATTTAAGAAATAATCCCATTGAAAATACAGAGGCTACTTTTATTGCAGAAATGTTAAAGTCTAATACTACATTAAAAGAACTTGATTTAAGTTATACTCATTTTGATCATATGGGATTCTATAAAATTATACTCGCCCTAAAGGAAAATAAAAGTCTTAAATTATTAAGACTTGCTGGTAGTAATCTTGGACTAAGTACAAACGCTTTGTTCCAAATATTAAGTACACACGAATCGCTTCAAGCACTTGACCTAAGCAACTCCTATTTACAACTTGATACAGGTTTATCGCAGCTCTTGACTGAGAGCAAGTCTTTAAAAAAATTAAACCTGAGCATGAACACCTTTGGGCACTACGATTTAGATTACTTAACCGATGGCTTAAACAAGAATAAAAATTTAACAGGATTAAATTTATCCTCCTGTGGATTAGATGCCTCTACTCCTGGGAGATTACAGTATTTAGCTAAAGTTTTGGGCAAACATCCTTCCTTGACCGATTTGGATTTATCCTCAAATGGGTTTGGCCCTACACAATATCCTATAGCTACTGAAATCATTAAAAACAGTTCCTCGATTAAATCTTTAAATGTAACGGCTAACTCCATGGGCGACGAAGGGCTTCGTCATTTAGCAGCTGGAATTCCAAGTAACAAATCACTAACTACTTTAGTTTTACGAAGAAATCAAATAAGTAATACAGGATTAAAGTATTTGAGTGAAGCACTTCCACACAATAATACACTGGTTCATCTTGATTTGATCGAAAATGATTTCAATTCTGTCCAAGATTTATGTGATAGTTTACAAAATAATATCAGCATTACTTCAGTTGATTTTGACCGAGAAAAAATTTCAGACAACAGCGCGGTAGAGCTTGAGAAATTATTACAAAGAAATCAACGAATAAAAAGTTCCTATCTTACTTTATTAAGTGACGCGCAATCCAAAAATGATCTCCCTGGAATGCTCAGAGTACTTAAAGAAATGAAGCATGAGTTTCATAAAAAAGATGAACAAATATGGGAGCCCGCTCAACTTGAAATGATTTATAATTCCTCGCTAGAACTCGTTAAACTCAGATTAAAAGAAGAGTTAGCCAAAAATACGAGCCCGGAGCAAAATTTATTATATTTTATAGATACTTATATTAAATCCACTCCTCTTTTGAATGAATTGAAGCCACAACTATTATCTGCACTACTAAATTACAAAAATACTACATCTCTTGAAGAAAACGAAACTGAAATACTCCATAAGTTATATGACTTTCTTGAACAAAATAAGGAAGAGCATGAGTCAATAAGTGAAGAAAATATGGAATCCTTTAAAAATGTTTTGGATTTTTTAACCCAAAAAATTGTTTCCAATTATGATGAAAAAGAAATGGGGAGTAGCCCCACCCCACCTACTGCGCCCGTAAAAAAATATTATAACCAAGCTGATTTTATTGCAAAACTCCAACAAGATAGTAATTATCAATCACTGAATAGCGCTCGCCTAAGATTTTCAGGTCTTTGTGAATTAATTTGCAATTACATTATTAAAGAAGATCTAATGGGGTTATCTTCTCAAAGTGACTCTGTAGATGACAGTGGTTTTAACAGAATCTTACCCTCAAATTTAAATGATATTCGGTTATTGGCAGGAGTATATCAATTAAATACTAACTGGGTATTAGGTAGTCATATTTTGGAGACTAGCAGTCACTTTGAAAAGTTAAAAGCCTACATGTTAAATATATATCCTTACTCGCTCTTTTCTTCATCAGATGTAAGTAAGGATGGACAACAGCTGAATCCTGCCTTATTCACCAAAAAATTAGATGAACTTGAAGCTGGTACTTATATAAAATTTATGGCTTTTAGTAAATCATTTGGAAGAATGGTGGGGCACTCCATGTTAATCAAAAAGAACTCTGATAATACCTATTCATTTTTTGATCCCAATAAAGGGGAACACCTTGAGTTAACTTCTGTTGAGATTTGCAATAAATTAAACAAATCATTGAAGTTATATGATGCAACACATATGGCTTTTCTGGACGGTCTAAAATACATAAGAAGCTTAAGTCAAACCACTACTTCTAATGAATCCAACACCTCGAGAATACATCTTAATGTTATGAAGATTGACCCTCTGGATAGACGCACAAATATAAACGCAATTTACAATTTATTATCTGACCCATTATTTTATAATGAAGAAAATACTTCTCCTCTCTATATTAAAGAGTTAAGGAATATTCTTAGACAAATAGATTATAATAATGAATCGAATATTGTAAAAAGCATCATTGAAATTAAGAAAATCTCTCAAATGGACCCTGCCCCTGATGAAAACACGCAGGTTCATTCGTTGAGAGCTGCATTTAATAGTCCTACCTCAACTACCTTTGCCAATATTCGTGCTAATTTATATAAAGATCCACAGATAAATAAAATCATGAATAGGCCTGATTCTCATGGATCCATATCGTCGCATAGCTAGTAGGTTGTCTTTAACTCATTCAATGAATCTTAAATTTATTTGTAGTTTTGGTATGCTCAACATTATTCGCACGAATTGCATTTCTCAGTTTCGTTTTGGATATTCGAACTGGAAGGTGTACTTAGTAGACCCTATTCAATTATAATTGAAAACCTCTTAAATTATTTTTTAAAGAATATAAGATGTATAACAGTAAAATCTATGAGCAAGAACCTAGAGTCATGTGGATAGCGGGTCAAAATGAAACCATTAGAAAAACAGCAATGCAAAATGGGTTCCCTGCTACGGTGGGATTAGAAGGTTGTGTAGCAATAATTTTTGCGGATAAAAAAGGGAATGTTAGTTTAACTCATGTTGATACAGATACAGACTTATCCTTTATTAAACGTGAAGTTGCTTTCATGGATGGACCGTTTACGATTGATTTAATAAAAAAAACTGGTAAGGGTGATCTCGATTTAAAAATTATTATGTTTTTGGATGATGCAGGCTTATCTAAAATTCCTTCATCCAACCCAAATAGAGTGGCTGAGAACGATGAAGGGACCGTTGTTTATAATTATTTAAAGAAAGTACCACAGTGTTTTTCTTTTAATGATTTTAAAGAACTTGCGATCCCAGGTATAACCCCTAGAGAAACCAATAAACTACTTACATTAGGTTATAGTGTTCAAACTTGCATAGCGGACCCTTTAAGATTTCAGTTACGAATATATAGTCGTCAATTGAATCAAGCTCTGTCAACTAAAGCCATTACTTTACCTTTATTGGTGCATGATGCATCAGGATGGCTACAAACCGAGATGAACATAGATGAGGAAGTAGAGGTAATTTTAAAAGGTATAAAAACATATAATAATTCATTCTTTTATACTAATAAATTAACTTCTTTAAGTTATGTTTTACCGCGCTATTTATCGCTTAAGGACCGCTTAGAATCACTGGAGAATAAATTGTCTTATGATGGACAATGATAAGTTAACCATTGACAATTTTCTTTGCAGGAAATAACTTTGTTTCTTGTGATCTATTCATCATTTTAAAAATCTGTAACGGAAGTAGAAGATAACTTTATGAACTATTATGCGATTTTGTTAATCATTAAACGACTCATTATAGGCTTACTCCCAATGCTACTGGTTGCTTGTGTGCATCAGCAAGCTAATGGTCCGGATCACTATAGGATCAAAGGGAAAACATATCATGTGATGAAGTCTGCCAAACACTACAAAGCAAAAGGAGTTGCATCCTGGTATGGGACACACGCTCGGAATAAAAAAACATCGAGCGGAGAGCGCTTCAACATGTATGCGATGACAGCAGCTCATCCAACACTCCCATTTGCTACACGAGTACGAGTCAAAAACCTGAATAATGGCCGCTCGATTGTGGTTCGAATTAACGATCGAGGTCCTTTTTTATCGAGCAGACTAATTGATTTATCCTTTGGTGCCGCTAAAAAACTCGGTATAAAAGGCACTGCTCCTGTTGAAATTGAAGTAGTTTGAGACTGCTAAGCAAGGGTAGCCCATAATCCGCTTCGCTCCCTAAGCTATCCTTGCTTTCGCAGGCAACACCAGAGTATTAAGTGCAATGAATAAAAATAAATCTATTTTGGGTGCTGGAGCAATCTTATTAGCCACAATGTTTTGGGGAATGACCTTTGCATTTATTAAGGATGCGGTTGCAACACTAACACCTTTTAACTTTTTGTTTTGGCGTTTTGGTATTGCTAGCTTGTTACTATTCCTTATTTTTTTGAAAAAAATAAGGTTCGATCGGCAAACTCTATTTCATGGTACATTTTTAGGTCTCTTCTTGGCTGGAACAGTGATATTCCAAACCATCGGCTTACGCTACACCACTGCATCGACAGCGAGTTTTATCACTGGACTGTCAGTTATATTAGTTGCCCTTTTCGAGTCGTTCCTTAATAAACAGTGGCCGTCCATCTATGTAATTGGGGCTGCTATAACTGCCTTGGTTGGTGTGGGGTTCATTACGCTTTCTGATGGATTAACAATTAATCAAGGTGATCTCTGGGTTTTATTGTGTGCATTTTGTTTTGCGAGTTATATTTTATTCGCTGGCAAAGCCTCTCAGATTCATCAACCAATCTCTTTAACGTTCATTCAATCAATTTTTGTTTGTATTTTAGCTGGAGTTGCCAGTTTATTTACTACAAAACTTGCTATTCCCTCTCAACGTAATGTTTGGATTTCCATTTTATTTTGCAGTATCTTTGCTTCAATTTTTGCTTTTTTGCTACAACTCCAATTCCAAAAATATGTCAGCTCTACTAAAGCAGCAATTATTTTTTCTCTTGAACCTGTATTTGCAACAATAACTGCCGCAATCTATTTGCATGAGCAATTAACTGTCCAATTTTTCATTGGGGCATTAATGATATTTTTTGCAATTTTGCTATCAGAGAAACGCGCGAAACAAAAAATAATTCCTCAAGAATAATGTCGTTCAATTACAAGACAAATGATCATACTACCATTAGCGTAGGTGGGGCCTTGGCCCGACAACTTTTCTTAAAACATTATGATGATTTTTTTAACTATTAACCTGGTGAGGGCATTTGCTTGACCACATCATTTTCACTCTTAAGAAGGGAGATTTTTTTATCAAGTTTAGCAAATATAATGGAGAAGTGTTCATCACTTAAAGCCGCATCTAAATGTAAAACAAGTTTATTAAAACCATCAGAATTTTGATTATTGTTATATTCATCATAACCTGCTGTGGCTTTTCCGATTATAAAATTGTTTATTTCTGATTGAAGCGAATCACTATCTAGATCTTTAGGTTTTGAAGACATAATAATTTCCTTTAAATTGGCGAGAAAATTATCTTTATCTTTTGAAACTCTATAAAGAGCTATCAAGATCGTTTTGCATTCTAAATTTGTTTTGCGAAAAATGGGTAAAAGAAGCGTTTCATTATCTTTATATATTTGATAACTTTTATTTGATAAATCTTGTTTTTTAAAAAAACTCCCCTGATGTTTTCTCTTTTCTACTCTTGAATCAAAGAGCGCTTTTAATAAGGATAAATCCGGATCATTACTTCTTCTAATAAATCGTTGCAATCGTTCAGGGCTTCTAAAATCCTCACAATTGGTTTCCACCCTATCAACCAGTGAATTCCACATTTTCTCGTCCTCTAATCCAAGTTGTTTATATACATGGATGATAGGTTTAGTTAAAAATTGAGTTTGATTTTGTTGCCAACCGATAATAAGCCATTGAATAGCATGAATAAATTCCCCATGTGCAAGTCCTGCACCAGGATCTTTAAGAACAAATCCCTCGGACACCGTAGCCAAGAATAAAGACGGGTAAATAGGAAGAAGAACTTTTCCAAATTTTGGTTGAAATCCCATTTTGGCGAGCTCTCTTTCTAAAACATTCCTTAAAACTTTTTTATGTTTTAAATAAGTCCCTTGAGTTTGATTATCAAGGGAGAGACCTTGTTTTTTTGCTTCTTCAACAAGTAACGTATTTAAATATTTTAGATGTTCAGCAACGATACTCTCATCTTGTAGAAAGGTTATAATTTTTGCACAATCACGGATAAAGGTGGTGTAATCGGGAATTTTTTCCTGATTTTTGTGTAAATCCAAAAAGATAGATTCAAGTATTTTATATTCATCCTCTACCTTAATAGGATGAGGTTTCCAATTAAAAGCCATAAAAGCTCAGTTCAATGTGGAGGTTAATTGTTTTAATTATAGACAAGAAAGCTTAATGGAATATTATAATACGCCAGGTAGGCACACACGCATCTTTTCAAGCCATTCAGGAAACTTTAGATAAAACTACTTTATGAATTGATATCAAAAAAAATCATTAACTTATTGTATACTTCAAAAAATTTCAAATGATTCTATACTGCCCTTATCCAAATGTTCCTTCGCTTTTATGCAGAAACAATAACCTAATTTTAGATGCAATGATATTTTCTGGGAATATGAATCCTATTCGTCATGTGGTTGCAAAGTTAACTTGAAGATGCACTTTCCATGGTCATTTCAAGAGCACATTGGCTAATTAAGATCTATACTAAGAGAAAGCATCAGGAACTGAATAAAAGGACTTGTTTTTATACTCCTTTATTAGTGCACCTTCATTAGCACTAATAAATAAGGGTAGGTGTTAGCATGGCAAGATCTCGATCTAAAAGTGAAAGTGACGTAAGTAACTCCACTAAAACCGGAAATCGAATTATACGGGCTGACTACGATGAACATATGGAGGGTACAATTGTACTTTATCGAGGAATTAGACCGCATGAGGGAAAGCTTTTTGAGGGGAAAACTTATGAAACTAACCTCCATGAAGAACAAACTCGTGAAAAACAATCAGTAATTGGCCCTAAAAAACCTTTAGATCAAAATATCTCGGTTGGAGACCATATTGATGGCGCCACTGACTCTTCTTACACTTCTTGGACACCTGCTTATGATGTAGCAAATCGATTTGCGAATAAAGAAGGTAAGGGCACTGTTATGAGAGGTGTTTTTCGTAAAGAGGATCTAACTCATCCAGTAGAAAATTTCGAAGGCGAAATTGAGTATTCTGTTCGTGGTACTGTTGTAGGAGCAAAACGACAACTAGCTGAACCGCCTAATGTAAAAGAAACTACAGAACAAGCTAGAAAACAGTGGTACAAAGAATCCAGAGAACTAGGAAGTAAAAATTACCTACATGACCCACTGGCTAAAGGATCAAGTATTACCCACGAGTTCTCACCAACAGGTGAACTACAGCGAACATGGAAGACGAGGAGATATAACAAAACACTTGTGGATGACATTGGAACACCAGAGCAAACAGATAAAAATGAAGAAAGAAGACAACGAAGTAAAACTGTAGGCGATAATCCCGATATTTTTTCCAAAAAAAGCTATCAACACGCTACTGTAGAGAAAACCTCTAAAGTGGAAACTGTAAAACAATCTAAAGAAGAGGTGGACATTCCTGCTCCTTCATCAATAACAACAAGCAAGCCTTTAGAGGAAAAGCAAGAAAAATCTGCACTTACGGAAACAACAAAAAAATCGCTAGCATCTTTGGCTATTTCAAAATTTAAAGCATTCAAAAAGTCTTTAAATGAATCCAATGGAGATGAGGAAAAACTTACGTCTAAAGAAAAATCAGAAGGAGTAGATTTGCCTAAATTTGAGCCAAAATAACAATGAATAAAATGGCATCGGCAAGTTAGCTTTGAGCTCACTGAAATTTATTTATTACTGGAGACGGACGATCTCGGATTGGACCTTAAAAAATAGCGCTGTATTAAAATCTAGTGTTCATGCAACTCCTGCAGGCATTGTTATTGCTATGAGCATTCATGCTAGGAAAAACACTCTATGATATCTCGTTTGGAGAATGGATTACATCATTAGGTTATTTTTGAAGTGTGGACTCCTCGCATTTCAACGACTATGTCTTTTGTTTTAGCACTTTCTAAAAAATTGTTAATCGCCTCCTGCACATCATTATCGATGTATTTTGAGCTGCTGCTGTCAATGATTACAGTCGATTTCGGTGGAATTTTTCGAAACTGATGGATGATGCTCCCTTTATTTAAAAAAGATACCTCCTCCGCCAGCTCCATGTGATAAACCATCCCTTTTTCCATAACAATACTGGTATCATGGGCGTTTAGATAGTGGTGGCGTAAAATAATGAAAATAGCTACAACAAAACCAACGCTGATACCAAATAGTAAATCATCCACTACAATTCCGACCACAGTAACGATAAATGGTAGAAATTGCTCCCACCCCATTTGATACATTTGTTTAAATACAGATGGGCTGGCTAGTTTATAGCCAATCATGACTAAAATTGCCGCTAAAGATGCTAATGGGATTTGATTTAATATCATCGGGATAGCGAGCACGCAAACGAAAAGTAACACTCCGTGCAAAATCGTGGATAACTTGGTTTTAGCACCAAAGGTAATATTTGTAGAACTGCGTATTATTACTTGGGTGATGGGTAATCCACCAATTAAGCTAGAAAGCATGTTACCTACCCCTTGAGCTTTTAATTCTCGGTCTGTGGATGTAACTCGTTTATAAGGGTCTAGCTTATCAGTGGCTTCAACGCACAATAAAGTTTCCAGGCTTGCGACTAAAGCAATAATGACTGCCACTTGATAGACCTCCATGTTACCTAGTTGAGTGAAATCAGGTAAAGTTATTGCTTGAGTGAAATCAGTAATACTTTTAAATTCAGGAATTTGTACGAGCTGTGACGACTCCAAATGAAAAGGGAGCCCACCGTTTTTATAAAGCAAAGACAGAATAAATCCGCACAAAACCACCACTAAAGGAGCTTGTAACATCTCAAATAGTTTGTACCCTTTATTAATTAAGCATTGCCACAATATCATGATTAACAGTGAAATTGTGCTAATGATGACAACTCCTGAGTTAATGTTCTCAATCGCTTTATTAATATAAAAAAATTCGAGCCGCCCATTGGTTAAATCGGTTAAAATAGGGGAAACATCATATCCAATCAAATGAGGAATTTGCTTTAAAATAATAATAATCCCAATGCCGCTCAACATGCCCTTAATTACCGCCGAAGGGAAATAATAAGCAATAATTCCACCACGTAGAAACCCCGCTGCAATTTGCAAGATACCTGCGATAAACCCGGCTAATAAAAATGCTTTCCAAGAACCTAAGGATTGTTGAGCGGCAAGAACTATCGCTATAAGACCCGCAGCTGGACCACTGACTCCCAATGCTGAGCCGCTGAGAAATCCAACAACAGCCCCTCCCACTACTCCAGCAATAATCCCCGAAAATAAAGGGGCTTCTGATGCCAGGGCGATACCGAGGCATAATGGTAGGGCGACAAAAAATACCACTATCGAAGCCTGAAAGTCATATTTTAAATTAGAAAAAATTCCCTTTATCATTTTTTTATCCCTTTAACTCTTAAACGAAAAGTATAATTCTATGTTTCCATTTTAGATTAGAAATGAGCTTCCATTATCTAGATTTTGTTTCTCTAGAAAAAAATTTATTAGAAAAATTATAGTACATCAAAGAAGTCATTTTTATTTAGGTCTGACTCCCCTCATGTAATGAGCGAGTTAAAACACTTATTTTTAAAATCTGAGTCTATTCTCAAAACAGCTATAGTAGAAAGGACATAATTATATTTATATTAATGGATAGATTTATTCCCTGGTTCTATGGATGCCTTGTTTTTCCTGAAAAGATGCGTAGGTTTATCCATTAATTTAGCCTATAAGGTTGTTTTATTGCAATCGCTACGCTTCATTTGAAAGGAAATTTGCCCCCCTCTTTCAAGGATAGCCGTATTTATTAATTGAAGATTACAAAGACCGTATTGTAATCTTAATGATTGCATTATATCGTTTCTCGTAATTCGAGTGCATTCAAGATTTTTTTTAATTAATTTCCCATTTTTAATAAGTACAATTTTTTCTCCTTTAATATATTTTCCTATTCGATGACTTTTATAAGTTAAAAAAGCCATTAATTTATACATAAGAACAATGAGTGTACATACTATTATAGAAGGTAATAGAGGAATATTATTAACAATAGCCTCTCCCAGAATGGCACCCAAAATTATATAAATAATAAAATCCAAGGCACTATGATTTCCATAAAGTCGAGACAAGTTCATTCTGAAAATCACAATAGCATATAAGGTAATCACTATACCTCGTAAGTACAAGCCATAATCCAAGAGCTCGTCTGTCCCTAAAAAATTTTCCATGATTTCTCTCTGGTTGGGTTCGATACACATTGTTGTTTGACATTCTTTGCGACATCCCTATCAAAAATCTATTTTTATGATTAAAAAATATAAAGATTTTTAATTTTTTTAATAATAGTGCAGTATACCTATATAATTTATGTAAAATTATTTCAGAGTATAGTACTAACTATTTAATCGTTAAACGGGATAAATTTATAAAAGGATTTTTATATGGCTAAGAAAGCCGACAAACCCATTGTCATTATCACAGGTTCCAGTGGCAAAATAGGGACTGCGCTTGCTCGTGCTTTACGAAACTCTTATAAAATTGTAGGCTTTGACCAAGATAAAGATGCTTGTGAGATTCCCTGTGATATTACCTCAGCTACCTCTTTAGCTGTTTCTTTTCGATTATTTAAAGAAAAATATGGAAATAAAATTGCCGCCGTGATTCATCTTGCAGCCTATTTTGATTTTACAGGCGAAGAGTCTTCATTGTATCAATCTGTAAATGTAAATGGTACAAAAAATTTACTCCTTGCATTACAAGATTTTGAGGTGGAACGATTTATCTATGCTAGCACCATGCTCGTACATGAGCCTTGTATTTTAGGGGAAACTATTAATGAAAATGCTCCTCTTCGACCAAAATGGTCGTATCCAAAATCCAAATTAGAAGCAGAAAAAGTAATTAAAGAATATCATGGAAAAATACCTTATCTGATTTTTCGCTTGGCAGGTTTGTATGAAGACACGACCTGCGTTCCAACACTCGCTAACCAAATTGCTAGAACCTATGAACGAGAGATTAAAAGTCATTTATACGCGGGAGATTTAAATGTTGGTCAGTCATTTATTCATCAGAAAGACTTGATAGAGCTTTTCAAAAAAGCTCTTTTTTACCGTAATGAATTATCGCAAAATGAAATTATTTTAGCAGGAGAACCCAAAACACTCAGCTACAGGAAATTACAAAATCTTATAGCCCAATTAATTCATGGTGAAAAATCTTCTCTCTACAAGGTTCCCGCTACTGTCGCTAAAGCAGGTGCTTGGCTGGAGCATCAAGCAGAACCCTTGATACCTGATGATTTTGATCAAGGCGAAAAACCATTTATTCGTTCATTTATGATAGACCTTGCTTCAGATCATTATGCTTTAGATATTACGAAAGCAAAAAAACATCTTCATTGGGAACCCCAATATTCAATTGAAGAAACCCTTCCTAAAATCATCGATTCTTTAAAGACTGATCCGGAAATTTGGTATGAAAAAAATAGATTAATCCAACCCGACTGGATGGTTGCCATTAAGCATAACCCAGAGAAAATACGCGCCTTGTATGAAAGTAGCTTCCGCAAACAACATCAGCAAAACCTATGGGCACATTTTTTAAATATGGGTTTTGGATTGTGGCTAATCACGTCGCCTGCATCCTCAGGGTATACATCTTATCCTCTAATATTAAGTGATATTATTAGTGGCAGTGCCCTTATTTTCTTTGCTGTTTTAAGCTTGTCCTGGCGTATATCATCTGCTCGATGGGTTTGTGCTTTAATCGGTCTTTGGTTAATATTTGCCCCTTTGATTTTTTGGGCCCCTACCGCTGCCGCGTATTTAAATGATACTCTTATTGGCACCCTAATTGTTGGTTTCTCTGTAATAGTTCGGCCTGACATAGGAGTAGCACCTAATGCTGCTTTAGAAGGACCTGTCATTCCTCCTGGATGGGATTTTTCGCCTTCAAGCTGGTTCCAGCGGTTACCGATAATCATCTTGGCTTATATTGGTTTTTTTATTTCACGCTATATGACGGCTTATCAACTCGGTTACATTGATCATGTCTGGGAACCTTTTTTTATGGGGGCTTTACCTGATGCAAAAAATGGAACTGAAGAGATTATTACGTCTTCTATATCTAAAGCGTTTCCAGTTCCAGATGCAGGATTAGGGGCTGCTGTTTACATTTTAGAAATTTTAACAGGTATTATTGGTGGCTCAAATCGGTGGCGTACAATGCCCTGGTTGGTGCTTTTGTTTGGTATTATGATTGTACCATTAGGAATAGTTTCTATTACCTTTATCGTCATTCAACCTATTCTTTTAAATACCTGGTGTACTTTATGTCTAATCGCTGCGGCTGCCATGCTCATTCAAGTCCCCTATTCCTTTGATGAATTAATTGCAACAAGTACTTTTCTTTGGCGAAGATGGAAAGCTGGCAGGCCATTATTGAGAATTTTATTTGTTGGTGATAGTGATGAAGAAAACGTCCAAACTAGAAAAGAAGACGATAATTTTGAGCAATCGCCTAAAATAATTCTACGAAAAATGTTGAGCGGTGGCATAACATTACCTTGGAATTTAATAGGATGTATACTTATCGGTGTCTGGCTAATGTTTACCCGTATCACTTTGGACGCAACGGGTACAATGGCTAATAGTGATCACCTCATTGGTTGTCTTATCATAACAATTACCATAACCGCATTAGCCGAAACAGTTCGTATTCTACGCCTACTTAATTTATTTTTAGCAGTTGCTTTGTTTATTACACCCTTTATTTATCATGCATCAGCATGGGGAATTTTTGCAAGTTTCATTAGCGGCGTTCTTTTATTCTTCTTATCCATTCCACGAGGAAAAATCCGATCTTCTTATGGAACTTGGGATAAGATTATTTTTTGAGCAACAATATGATGAAAGATGAATTTTCCCTGGTTTTAAGTTTTTTTGGTTTTCTGATGTGACTTTATTTTTTGCTTAAAACCTTTATGTTTATTCACTTTATCACAAACCTCTCCTGTATGCGGATTGTTAGGTGTTATATCGCAAATATGTTCAATATGGGTTACCTCAGGATGCTCTTTTCCGTGTTTTTTCATAACATGCTCCTTGAGTAAATAATTTATACCTAATTAATATTTTAGCAACTAATTCGAGTATTGGTTACAAGTGCAATCAATTTAGTTATTTAGCTTGACTGACGAAAGACATCTCCTGAGACAGAATTACTATTTCTCAGGCTCATTTTGTAGTTAGAGGAACAGGGTTAACGCATCCAAACGGATATTATCAAACCAAAATGTCTACGTTCGGTGCGAGGAATCTAGCTTTGATGCTATTCCAAATCTCCCGGATGTAGAGCATAAAGCAGGTTGCATAGGCAAAAAGGTCTGGTTTAGTATTTAAGATTTAGATACGTTTACCATGTTTAGACGAAGCTACAATTTGATTATAGTATAGCTGATAGCTATACTCTCTCGAAGCGCGATCTACATAGGCAGACCTATGACCGCGAGCACATAACTTGAATGGAGACTGTTATGACCAGCGAAACTGTCCGCGATCCAGGGAAGGATCATCTATTAACACCTCAGAATTCAGCGTTCATTATTATCGACTATCAACCGGTCCAGGTCAGTTCGATCCGATCAATGAATCAGGCAAATGTTTTTCAATTTACTTTGTTAAATTAAGGTATAATGCCCTTATTATAATTCAGAGCGCTTATAGCTAGTTAAGAGCAAGCGACCAATATTGTCATAGCTTACATAATCAATTTTTGAAACTGATGAATAAAAATCTCAAAGAAAAAATTAATAATCTATCGGTTAGTAGTGAAGTAACTACACTTTTGCAGGAATTCCATTATCAACTGCAATCAATTCTGTTAGAACGATTCGTGGGTCTTTATGTTGGCGGCTCAATAGCTAATAATAGTTTTGATCCCAAAACAAGTGATATCGATTGTTATATTGTTACCACCGAGCTTCTTTCTGAAAATACCATTACTCAAATTGGAATCATGCATAATCAGTTATACTCAAGCCCGCTTCCCTATGCAAGAAAAATTGAAGCTTCGTATATTTCACAATCTGAGCTTTGGAATTTTAATCCAGAAAATTCACGCCCCTATTTTAATGAAGGAAAATTATATCACGCCCCTTATGGCAGTAATTTTATAATAGAATTATATATGCTTAGAAACAAAGGATTCAGTATATCGGGCCCCCCTATTAAAAATTTAATTCAAGAAATTTCCACTCAAGATTTACAGTTAGCTATTAAGAACAATCTTTATGATTATTGGCAAGCAATGGTATTTGATCTAGCAAAGTTAACTAGAAGTGATTATCAGGTTTTTGCAATCCTTACAATGTGTCGAACCCTTTATTCCGTAGAAATGAACGATATCGCCTCAAAGATAGAAGCCGCCAAATGGGTAATCAACAAATATAATATTTGGGAAGACTTAATTACAAAAGCTCTCGCGTGGGAACCAGATTCAGAACTAAATAAATTAAATGAAACGCAACAGTTTATTAAGTATGTTCTGGATAAAAATCTTT
Source organism: Legionella stuttgartensis (assembly GCF_977063405.2). Lineage (NCBI taxonomy): Bacteria > Pseudomonadati > Pseudomonadota > Gammaproteobacteria > Legionellales > Legionellaceae > Legionella > Legionella stuttgartensis. Next base: position 232,714 of record NZ_CDRUHA020000011.1, on the reverse strand, counting down.
AATGACAAGTAACAGCAAGGGTAGGATAGGCTATAAAACCCAGCGACCAATCTTGATCATTGATAGAAATTGATTATTAACTCGAAAACAGCATATTAATTCAAGTATCACTCCATTCATCAAATCACTTGCTGGGCTTTTCAGCCCAGCCTACGTTTGCTAATGCCTTCTAAAATCTTGTCCTATAGGAGGAATTTGTTGGGTCTTTCACATTATCTGCAAGAGCATCATGAAGTTTTGCCCCGATCTCTTGCCATAGTGCGCCGTGTTCTATCATCATAGGCGTGATAACGTCTTGTTTAATAGCCAATCTTTCACTTCGGATATTTTCTATGCCCTGTTGCATATTATTTTCCGGAATATGAGCTTTAGGAGTAGAATTCAGTGCACCCAAAATACTATTATAACTATTTTTGGTACCCTTGACCGATTCATTGATTGTCTAGTCATGTATTATCTCTCAGTTTTTTTTGATGATTTAACAGGACAAGCCTGGGGTTTCTTAGGTAGCGAATGTACTTCTTGCATTAATGCTTTACGAAGAATGATACCATCTTCCTCGGTTGCTCCAGACCAAAAACCGGTAGCGCAGGTAGCTGTGTTACAATCACCGCCAAAAGTAAAAAACGCTTGCTTGCTCTCTATTTTACAGTTGCACAAAGCACGTTTTGAATTTTGAGGATCAACTGTACACAACATATCTACACAATTCGTCCAGGGTAATCCCTCTGCACAATTCATTGGTCTTTTAGTTGCAAATTGTTCAAATGAAAATGTTGAAACGAGTGACATCACTTTGTACCTATCTCGAACAGGTTTTCTCTCTTCACACGTTTTATAACCGGCACTTTTACCTTTTTCTACGACACAATCACAAATTGCATCGGTTAAGCTTCCAGGTGTGGGAATACAGCGAGCAGAAGTGCAAAGCGCATAATCCTGATCACATATAATTGGAGTTGCAGAGGTCTGTGCAAAACCATTAGCAAGAAAGAAAAACGTGCATATTAAACCAATCCCTTTTCTAAGTATAAAATCCATTTTTTATATTCCCTTTATTTTTTATTCTAGATTTAGAACATTATAAAATACAGTTTAATCAGCAAGCGTAGCGATTACGGAACTTATTAATTAATTGTAGACTGCCTTATTAGAGAGCAAGAAAAAACAACATGAACGGCAAACATATTGTTATTCTCTGCGTTTATGATATTCGCGTATTTTTTTATCTGTATTATATTGTGAGAGAGAATAAACAGCCCATAAAGCAGCGGGGATCCAGCCAATAAGGGTGATTTGTAATATTAAACAAAAAATTCCCGCTATTGGACGACCAATAGTAAAAAAGACTGAAAAGGGTAAGAATATAGCTAAAAGTAAACGCATTTGAACTCTATCATTAAAATTTTATTATTGTAGTCATTTGATGCATGATATTCAACGCAGGCTCTCTTCGTCAAATAGACTAAAAGTATCCAGAAATATTCTTTACCCTTTATTTCTATTCTATTCGTTGAAATCGAGGAACTGTTTTTCCATTATGAATGACATTCTCAAAAAACATTTGCATAGGACGAACCCAAAGCTGGTTTTCCCCAAATTGCTCACAATGATAAAGGGCTTTGTACACTATCATTTCTTCATCTGTTTCAGTATGACGCGCTTGGCCAATGACTTCATATAGTTTTTCGTTTTTATAATGCTTGTATTTTCCACATATAATAGGAGCAGCTAACATTTACACCCTCTACCGTAATTCATTGTCACTGATAATGACAAGATTTAGAAAATTATAGAATACAGTTAAGTCCGTTTTAATTGATGAGTTTATTGTACCATTTTTGCATCGGTATGAGGGTTTTGGCAAGCATAGGCTTGGCGTTACATCCAAGCGACAATCTTGAGCAGTACCTAAAAATTGATTATTAACTCGAAAACAGAATTTTAATTCAAGTATCCTCCATTCATCAAATCATGTAGTGGATAGAAGATTCAGAGAGCGATACCCTGGATAGGCCAATCTGATTCTTAATTTATATTTGCAAAATTTATTTTGCGTTCCTTTGGCAAAATGCAGAAATCTTTATGAATTTAACGTAGCATGTAGCGCGTTTCAAATATAATAAGGATTGGTGATGAAAGTCATACATGATGGTGATGCTGCCTATGAAGATATAATGGCATTGTGCTTATTGCTGCTTAATGCTGAAGTAGTAGCCATCACTGTAGCATATGGAGAGTCGACCACCAAAATCGGTGCCGAAAATATGGAGCGAGTATGCCGAATGTTAAAACCTTCGGCAAAAATCCCTGTTGCATACGGGATTAATTCCCCCTCGGATCCACACGGGACTCCTTTTCCAGAATATATTAATAAAGAAGCAAATACTATTTTAAATAATACCGAGGTACCCTCAGTAGCTGATTCTCAAGTGACTGATTCTGCAGTGAAGTTAATGTATGACACTTTAATGTCTAGTGACGAGAAGATAACTATAGTAGCCACTGGTCCTTTAACTAATATTGCCCAGCTTATATCTGCCCATACTGATTGCATAGAAAAAATTGAAAAAATATACATCATGGGAGGCGCTGTAAAAGTACCGGGAAACATATCTGATCTTATCCAAAATACTGAAAATACGACAGCAGAATGGAACATTTACGCTGATCCCAAAGCCGCAAAAACTGTTTTTACTACTCAAAATCTTCCTATAAGACTTGTTCCAATCGACATTACCTGTCAAATGCCTATGACCCGAGAGTTTTATGCACGTTTGGATAAAGAAACGCTACCTTCGTTAAAACTGGTCAAAGCGATGTTAACGTCCTTACTACTAGGAATGGGGGAGAAATTATTTTATGAAAAATTACAATTCTGGGATAGTTTATCAGCCATGATCTCGCTTAACCCGTCGATGGCAACATTTGAGGAGCTCCCACTCACCATCGACCTAAGCACAAGCCAGACAAAAATAGATGAAGCGTCAAACCCTAAGGTAGCTCGTGTGCAGGTTGCAACCACGCTCAACGACGTCGAGGCAGCTTATGATACATTCATAAGATTAATGAAAACAGGAATGGAACCCACCATATCAAGTTCAGCTGAGCTTTGCAGTTATAACGGCACTTTCTTCGGATTATCTAAATCTACAAATCTAACTCATTCCTCAGATCCAGAAATACAACCTATAAGTACACTCACGTGATAAAAACCTCGAGGTTAGGCTTTGAGTTTTGAATTGCAAAATTTAAGGCCTGAGCCCATTTGTTTTGTTCACAATGATAAAGTGCTCTGTACACTATCATCTCTTCATCTGTTTCACTATGACGCGCTTGGCCAATGACTTCATATAACTTATCGTTTTTATAATGCCTTTATTTTCCACATATCATAGGATCAGCTAACATTTACCCCCCCATATGATTCATTGTTATTAAATCTCGAAAAATAGGAATTATAAAATACAGTTAAACCAGCAACAGGCAGCGGTTTAAATCAGTTGATGATTTAATTAAGGGTCTGATATATAACTTTTACTCAATGAAAACCTAGAGATATCTGTATTGTAGCCGGTGTTCATTGAAATCGCAGTTTGAGTGCGTATAATCTTACGTTTTTTATATGCTTACTGGTATGATTACTGTAAAACAACTCAAAGATTTGCTTACTACTTCTCAAAATCAACCAACGATTTTCCCATCCACTTTAGATAATCAAACCATTGAAGTGATGCAGCAGGAGTCTGCCTATACCTTCTCTTTTTTTACTCAATTAACTCAAGGAAAGGATGATGACACTCTTTCTTCAGAAACTATTGGCAAAATTAGAAGCTATTTCAAAGACCGTTGGGCTACCTTGAAAAAATCGAATCTTGCCTATACGCGTTATCCTTTTTTGCCAGTAAATCAGTTCTGTCTAAAAGTAGCAGAAGAGATAGCTGGGCCCAAAGAAGCGATCTGCCAAATTTTAATGCCAGGTCTTATAGGGGTGAATCGAGAGTGCCCCTCTCTTAAATTTGAAACGGAAGTCGATGGTCATTTTGAATTGGAAAACTATATTATCAACCAAGATTATACACGGTTGATTCCAGTGGAGGAAATCTTTCAGACGGCGGCTATTAACAGCAACCACGTACTCGCAGATTTTCAGCCTGCTGAGACCACTTTACCTTATCAACTTGGTGGTAGGGATTTTCTCAACCTGGAACAAGTGGCCGGAGAGGCGAGCACGACTTTTATCCGTGTTTTAAAGCAGCACCATGCCCAACAGTATGATGACAATTCACTAGGGTTTGCGATAAAAAAGCTGGCAACAGAGATGAGAAAAAGCTCGGCAGTGGATGCGGGTAATGAGGACTGGGCCGATAATGAGGTGGTTGCTGATGCGATTAAAACGTTTTATTTACTGTGGCGCAGTTTATCAAAAGACCTTCCTTTACCCCAGGAAGAAGACAACCTCCTGGAAACAAACAAATTAGTGAAAGACCTTCGGCTGAAATCATATGGGCGCGGCAACGTGACTCTGGAGAGTTATTTTTTAGCTGTATTTGTACGTCATAAAGACTGTCCATTGACAGAAGAAGAATTAAAGCGACAACAAGAAGAAAATATTTTCCCTTGTGCCTACCAAATCTCTGATTGTTTATTTGAATTCCTCGTTCAATATCCAGGACTTTATAAAATCTCGGTTGCTACAAAAGAAAAACAGACGCAAGATTTACCTTCATTGAAGTCTTTATTACCCAAAGTGTTAGAGGGATTGGTGCATCGACCACCAATGCTGAACGGTGATAATACCAGGTTGTTTGAACGAGTAACGAAATTGGTACTACGAAGCGCTGCTGATAATATGAGCGCCGCAGCTGATTTCATAGCGCCACAGATAAAGAGCTATGAGAAATTTAAAGGGCTAACGGATACTCCTGCACTGTTTGACGCAGTTGCTACACGTGTTCAATCTCGCCTGGCTGCATTACCGTTTATGCCTGGAATCCATCAGTTGCTCAGATTTTTTTCCAATGAGCAGCAACAACTCATAGTCGATGCCACGTTTGAACAATTGATTCAGGAATATAATACTCCAAAAAAATATCAGAAATTGATTTCCGAACTTCACAATCCAGCAAAAATTAGTTTTAAAAGAAAATATGCTGAGCGCTTAGCTGCTTCAATTAACTCACCCCAGGATTTCTTGGCTTTGCAAAAAAGAGTGAGCAAAGATTTAATGACTGAGGTATTCGAGGGACTTGAGTCCAAATATCCTATATTGCTTGATAGTTATGAAAGTGTTTGCACCATACTTCTTGCATGTTCCAGTGTTCAACAACAAAAAGTTATTAACTTTATTAAGCCTCATTTATATGAGTGGCTAAATGCTGGAAATTATGATTCTTTTACTAAATTGCTTCACTTCTTTGTTAAATTTAATCTTTTAACGATAATGTCAGAACAAATAAAAAGTAAGTGTCACTCCTTTGTGGACTGGAGAAAACACTACTTTGCTTGGAAACGCTGTAGTTCGATTCAATCTTTATTATTAGGTCAACTATTTTCCCAGTTTAAACATGAGATAAAAGATAGCGACAACTTATTTCCATTGGTACAAGAAACTACGGGGGACGGACAATTACAGCTTATCAAAGCTTTTCAATCTCTTATCAACACTAAAGAATTATTTGAAAAATATTTAGCTTTGATTCCAAAATCCAGTTATGCAGACTATATATCGTCAATTGCATTGGATTCTTTTGTTTCTTCCTTATCAGAGCTCCAGGAGATAGCAGATTGCTTTTCATCAGACCAACTTCGAAATAGTGTTTTTGCACAATTTAATCCAGAAAAATTAAATTGTACGAAAGAAGAGTTCGCTTTATTAACGCAAAATAAATTCGAGTTCCATCGCTTAGAGGAGGTTGCGCAAAATTTTGACCCGAAAATAGCTATAGACAGTTTAGAGACTTATCTTCAGGTAATGCGCTTCATGAATCCCTCACAAAGTTTTTTTTCAGCTCCCAATCAAACAAGGGGAAAAAAAGCTAGTGATTTAATCAACATGTTAAAAAATGAACGCCTAACATCGTTTGAAAAAATTGCTGCATTAGAGGAAGCAAAAAAGGAAATTGAAGAGGAATACAATTCATTTTATACAGCTCGGTCTAGTCGATTATATTCCTGTATCTGTAAAATTTTGGATGAAGCTCAAATCCAAAAGGAAAACATCGTCGATGTTAGTCATAGAACTGATTCTATTTTCAAACTAATGTTGGGGTAAGTGGAACAATCGAACACGAAAGCCCATTTATTTTAATCTATGGCCTAGTCATTTCGCATACACCAAACGTAGGCGGGGCCTTGGCCTCATACCTGCGCGTGCTTATGCATAGCTAATGCAGACCGCTATAATTATCTTTAAAAACAGCACATATAGGGTCAGGCCGAGCTATCCCGTCAAATTTTTTAAAAAAATGTATATTAAACAAATAGGATATAAGTTTGAAAAAATAGACATGCATGAATGTAGATCTAATTCGTTTCGCTAAAAAAGAATAAAAAGGAAACATCATACAAATTACGGGGGACACGCCTTGAATTTTGAATTGCGACTATGAAACTAATAACAACTTTTAAATTCAAAATTCAAGGACTTACCCCGTTGGTGTTCTTTTGATCTCTCATCAAATCGCAGCTCTGGACATGAGAGTTTTGCTCAAATTTAAAAAATGAACAAATATTGCTCAAAGAATCGGTAGTGCTTTGGTTATCTAAATGAACGGGGATGGCTTTTCGCTGTGTCCCAGTTAAATAGTTGTTGGTCAAATAAACGATATCTTCTAAAGTTACAGTCGATGGACTTGATTGATATAGTATTAATTGAAAAAGTTCAATAGGAACTTGGGGAAGTACAGGAGGTGGACAGCAGTAAAACGCATATATTAATGTCTTTAACTGATTAACGAAGGCCTTACGTTGTTGTAAAATATCGCTTTCAATGGTAAGCAATCGCGTATATTCATAAAATACTCCTATCTTTTTTCCATTCTCAAAATCATTTTTAGAGAAATAGTGAATTAAAGGGGTATTAGCCATACCTACTGCTTTCGAATTGGTTCGATAGGGTGTTGTGATAAAGTAATTCAATTGAAAACTTTTATGTGGGTCGTTTAACTTATTTTGATCAAAAAAAGCAGTACAATGCCCTATTAACGCTTTTATTAGAGTGTTTTCTGGCTTGATGTGACCTCTAACTGGCTCCTTAAATAAATAATTACCAACTAAAATATTTAATGCATCAATATTGGCATCATCAGGCAACTCTCCAATAAATTGTCCATTTAATTTAATAATGAACATTTTGAAATCTACGGTTGGTGAAAAAATGAATGGTAATTCATCAACTATCGTAAAAGCAAGAAACTCTTTAAATACCTGAACCTAGAGCGTCAGACCTTGAATCTTGCATTACAAACTAAGAGCCTAATAAAAACCATTGACTTCAAAACTCGCTCAAGTATTTCATTCCATAGCAAGTGAATTTGCTATAATGGTGATATCCGAAAGTTGAGAATTGGATCATATGATTGGAAATCAGATAAGCCCACAATGCGACAAATTGAATTACATGATTTACCTGATCATCTTACGGAAATTGAACATAAACAACTCAGAGAGCATGAGCTTAAAATAATTAAAGAACATTTGGCAGAATATTATATTAATCTTAGAAATATCGATGCATTAGAACTTAATTCAAATCTAAAACCTAATTATACATAAGGGAGCACCTACATAAGGTCTTTCCTTTTGCTGAGGAACCTCGGGGCCTGGGATGAGCTCCTGAATGAAGATCACTTTCATCATCTTAAATGCTCATGTTCTTCAAGTAGATGAGGAGGAGGTCCTTTCCTTGATATAAAAAGCCATGTGGCGAAAAATCCTAATCCTAATCCGATGATGGTATTAATAAATCGTGAAGCCGTTATTGTAAGGCTTGTGCCCTCGCTGGATCCTGAAAGAAGCATAATACATACGGCAATAGCCAAAGTATTGGCTGCTTTTCCATAGACATCGTTAGTAACCATAATATACCCACAAAAGAAAAAGGTCATTGATAGAGGAATCAGAGTTAACCACTGGTGATTGCCAATTAAAAACGCGGAAATGGTTCCAATAGCTGCGGCTAGTACATGTGCTAGAAATCTAAACCAAATTTTTTCTTTTACGTTGATTATGTTTTCCTCCATTATAAAGAGACAACAAATCGTAACCCAAAATCCCCCCGGATATTTCAAATACAACCAAGGCAAAAAAGTGAGGCTCGCTGTAAAACCAATTGCTATAGCTGTTTTAATTAGATATTTATTTTCGTACCAGTTAAATAGCAACTCAAAATTGTTGAGAAACTCCATTTTTAAATTCTCTTTAACGGGTTCATTTTTTTGAAAGAAAAATCTAAGGAGGATATTGACTAGTAATATTGCTAATATTCCAACCAGAACATCAATAATTCTATGTAAAATAATGGTGGTGATAGGCTCATATTGCGCAGAACTGGATAGAATGATTATTACAGTTATTCCAATAATAATACCGCAATAACTAAGAAATGATCGCTGCAATGAAAGATAGCTAACAAGAGAAATAATTATAAAAAAGCATACAATTAATATTAACGCATTGTGGCCAGCGAGCCAAAAGGATAGATAAGCAAGGATTGCACCAATGAGTGTGCCAGTGCTTCTAGCAATAGCTTTTAAATAAGTGTGGGTTAATCCGGGGCGGGTCACGGCAGCGACGCTAATAACAGCCCAAAAACTATAAGACCAAGGAACAATGAATGAAAAGATACAAGCAATAAGTCCCGCAAGAGTCATTTTTGATGCTGTTAATAAAGCGGATAAAGTTTTATTTTCCATAATTCGATTAATCATCCAACTTTTTAAAAATTTAACTCTGGTATATTACCATGTTAGTGAAATGAAAATGAATGATTTAAGTGCCCCTCTACTTTCTACAGTCAATAAGAAATGCAATCATCTTTGGAGAATTATTCGAATAAAATTTCGGGGGCAGGCCTTGAGTTTTGAATTGCAAAATTCAAGGCAGAGCATCAGCAAAAGTTTCCATGCATCACTTTCAGATATATTTAAACTTCCTCCTGCTAAAACAATAACTTGCTCAATAATTTTTGGTGGTAATGGCAGCTTGATGCAACTTTCTTTCTGGAAGATATTGAACCAAATGGAGTTCTCGGCATGGTTCTACTACTAAGGGATACTTGCTTTTGGACTTTTTGAAAGCTTCGATCAGTTGATCGGAATATTTTTGGTATAAATGTAGAGTCATATCTGATGGTAGGGTATCCAAAGAAACATCGAGTGTTTTTCTTAGTTTTACGATATCAGGAGGTGTTTTCTATTGGTCCTTTAGTGAAAAAACTGTATACGCGCAATCATCGAATGAACGATTTCCATGAATAATATTGCAGCAATTTTTCTTATTTAAGGAAAAAACTTTATATATCTCTTAAAAGATCAACTAATAAATTGATTGAGTTAGCAAGCGCTATTTGTTCCTCTACAGTTAAAACCTGAAGGTTATCGTTCAATCTATTATGCAGAAGATAAGGGGCAGCAGAAACAAACTCTTTTCCTTTTTCTGTAATATCGATATAAATAATACGGCGGTCCTGAATATCACGAGTTCGATTAACAAATTGTTTTTCTTCTAGTCGGTCAATTACCCCTACAATAGTGCTCATTGATAAATAAATTCTCTTTGAAAGAGTAGATATGGTCATCCGCCCATTTTCATAAATTTCATACAAACAGACCATTTGAGGAACAGTTAAGCCATAGCATTTGTTTAATCTTCTGGAATGATAATCCATCTGCTGCATAATTTTTCGTAAGGCAAGAATGATGCTTTTGGAACGCTGCTCTGACTGTTGAGCAGCTGTTATTTTATCGTCTAGCGATTTTTTCTCGATATCATTCATGGATCACTCTTTACCTATTAACGGTTGCAATGAATTAATTTACCCAGTACCATGACAAATACTTTGTGTACAAATCATATCAACAGATATGAATTTTTAAGGGCATTAACTATTGTATCCAAGTATTCAATATAACTATAGAAACATCATCAAAAATAATATTGAAATTAATCCTCAATACACCAGTCGCTTTAGTAATTCTCAAGTATCATCAACAAAGGGAGGATTATCGAATGGATAATCAAATTAACAAACTCTTAAAATCAACCAAGGATGCATCGCAATTGACCTGCACCTCTACAGAGGAAGAAATTTATTTTAATAGTAATGGAGTATTAACATTAGGAGTTGAAATTGAGCTCCAGCTCATTGACGCTAAAAATTATAATTTATGCTCAAGAGCAACTGATGTACTTAATGCTACAGCCCATCTTGAAAAAATTAAACAAGAGTTTTATTTAAGTACTATAGAAGTGACTACAGATAAATGCACCACTACCCAGGAAGTTGAAGACGATCTCTATAAAACACTTGCTTCTTTACAATTAGCAACAAAGGATTTAGGGATTTTATTTTCCACAACTGGTTCTCACCCCTTCTCTAAATACTCTGATTGGGTAGTCTCTCCTACGACTCGTTATCAAGAGCTAATTGATCGTAATCAATGGCTTACCCGACGTATGAGCGTATATGGCTTACATGTTCACATTGGTATGTCCAGTGGTGAAGACTGCATACGTTTTAACAATTTTTTTATGTATTTTTTGCCTCATTTATTAGCGCTGTCTTCGAGCTCTCCGTTCTGGCAAGGAATAGATACAGGGCTTGCCTCTTGCAGACCAACTACCTATGAAGCGTTACCAACTGCAGGACAACCCTATCATGTTCGAACATGGCAAGACTTTGAGCATCTATATAAGTCATTAAAATTATGTGGTTCGATTAAATCGCTTAAAGACTTATGGTGGGATTTAAGGCCAAGTCCTGGTTTTGGAACATTAGAAATTCGTGTTTGTGATGGAGCAGCCACTTTATCAGAGACGCTTGCTTTAGTTGCCTTTATTCATACACTTGCCCGTTGGTTTGCTGATAATGGGGGTTGGCTTGAATCAGTCGCCTATCCTCCTTATTGGCTTTCTCGTGAAAATAAATGGAGAGCCATTCGTTATGGTTTGGATGCTGAACTAGTAATGAATACTGAAGGTAAAACCAAATTGATGCGTGAAGATATCCATGAATGGTTTGAAAAATTAAAACCATACATCAAAAAATTGGACTATCAAACTTATTTTTCCACCCTTAAAATGATTATGGACTCAGGCACAAGTTCTGAACGACAACGCAAAGTATTTGCTCATAATCATTGCCTTAAAGATATTGTGAAGCACAACGTCAGTGAGTTTTTACTTCAAACCCCTCTATACAGACGCGAGTCTGTTATTACACCCTCTTAATGGGAGCGGCTGTTTAATAAAAACAATCGAGGAGGATAATAATAATGAAACAAGTAACTTATACATCAAAAAAATTAGGTAATGTAACTATTAAAAGTGAATTGAATCATTACACCATTTATTCGAATAGATTAGAAGCCAGATCCCTTAATCAAGATGAAGAGAGCTTTTTAATTGATAACTATACTCGTCTATTAGCAAAATATGAAAATATAAAGATGTTTGGTGAAGGAAAGACCTGGGAATCCTCTGCCGTAGAAGAGTTCATACAAGATGAAACGAAACGTTGGAACTCTGGTAACAAATTCTCGGTGCTCTCAATTTACCATTCAACTACTCAAGAATTTATTGGTTATCTCCACATAAAACATTCTTTAGATGATTTCTCCCATGTGGGGGTCGGCCATCAAAATGTCGGTGAAATTGCTTATATTATTGATCACGCTTTTTGGGGAAAAGGTTATGGAACTGAAATTGCAATCTTAGGGAAAAAGTTTATAAAACATATTATTTCTGAAAGTGAGAATGAAACCTTAGAAAAAAACATTAAAGAAATCGTTGCTACAGTTCACCCTTCAAATGAAGGTTCCAAAAGAATCTTACATAAAACACTGAAACATCAGGAGCAGGAAGAATTTACTAAGTTCTGTGATAAACCACGCCTATTATTTTTTAAACCATTAAAAACAAATGTGACCCTAGATGAACCTAGCGTTTTAGCTGCAAAATTGTAACAAAGGAGGAGTAACAATGTGTGGTATTGCCGGTGAATTCCAATTCAATAAAAAAAATATTCCACTTATTAATCTAGAAAAGGCTCTACTTAGGCAGTTTAACCGAGGGCCTGATGACGGTCATATATACCTCACGAAAAGTTTGGCGCTTGGGCACAGAAGACTTAAAATTTTTGATTTATCAAATCTAGGAATGCAACCCATGGTTGATTCAGATTTAGGTTTGGCGTTGGTTTTTAATGGAGCAATTTATAATTTCACTGAGTTACGTGATGTTCTAAAATCTAAAGGATACTCTTTTATTTCCAATAGTGATACAGAAGTACTTCTTAAGGCCTATCATGCTTGGGGAAAAGATTGTTTACATCGAATCAATGGTATGTTTGCTTTTGCAATCTGGGAACAAAATACAGGTAAATTGATACTTGCCCGTGATCGATTAGGCATTAAACCACTATATTATTCTGCTGATGCAAATTATGGATTCAAATTCGCATCCACATTACCCGCTTTAATTGAATTTGGTAATATCGATACTTCAATTGATAAAATTGCACTTCATTATTACTTAACCTTTCATGCAGTTCCTGAACCGCTTACCATTTTATCGGGTGTAAAAAAACTCTCTCCAGGTTTTCTCATGACTGTTCATCCTGATGGAAAAATTGAGGAGGAGAGTTACTGGGATTTAAAATTCGAGAATACAAAAGCAGAGCATTATCGTGATGAAAATTATTGGATAAAAGAAACTTATGAAGTATTAAAATCAGCAACTCATCGCCAATTAGCAGCAGATGTTCCAGTGGGCATCTTACTTTCTGGTGGATTAGATTCTTCATTACTTGTGGCGATGGCTTCTAAACTTGGACAACAAGAAATTCAAACATTCTCTATTGGATTTGAAGGTGCGAATGGAGAGCAAGGTGATGAATTCTTATATTCGAATCTTATTGCTTCAAAATTTAATACGCAGCATCAGCAAATGTTTATTTCAAATAAGCAGTTAGCCTATTCATTGGGAAACTGCATTTCTGCAATGTCAGAACCTATGTTGAGTCATGATAATATTGGTTTTTATCTTCTTTCTCACGAGGTATCCAAACATGTTAAAGTAGCTCTTTCCGGTCAAGGTGCAGACGAGATTTTTGCGGGTTATCATTGGTTTCAAAACATACATGTAAATCCAGCTTTACCATCACAATCAGCACAAATCATTTTTAACAAGGTAGCTGATCGTTCGTTTAAAGAATACCAGCAACTTGTCATGCCAGACCTCCAAACAACATTTCATGCTTCGGATTTTTTAATTAAGCTGTGTGAAAAAAATAACTCTAGAAACCCTATCGATAATCTACTTAAATATGAAAGCACCTTCGCATTAGCAAATGGTCCTTTAAGCCGAGTTGATAATATGACAATGGCAGCAAGCCTCGAAGCAAGAGTGCCCTTTTTGGATGAAATGGTGCTCAAACTTGCAACTTCTATGCCTCTTCAATATAAATTGCCTCAAGGTGGTAAATATATTTTAAAACAGCTTGGAAGGAAAATGCTTCCTAAACAAATTGTAGATCGTCCTAAAGGATATTTTCCTGTTCCAGCGTTGAAATATTTAGAGGGAAGTACTTTAGAGTTGATGCGTGAGGTACTTTCTCCTGAAAACATAAAACAAAGAGGTATTTTTAATTCACAAGCAGTTCAAAGCTTATTTACAAATTCAGCAAAGAATTTTACGCCTTCAGGTATTTCTAAGCTGTGGCAAGTTGGTTTGCTTGAGTATTGGCTGCAACAACATAAATTATAAATAGATACATTTTTTAACACGAAATCTTTAGAGGTAGAATATGAAAATTAGAGAAATAAGTAACAAATTTTTGGGAGTTAATTTCTTATTATGGTCGATCTATTCTAATAGCATATCTGGTACCTCAAATTGTTTATTTGATCTCCCTCCTGGTGAGCAATTTCTTATGCAGGGAAATTTTAAATGTACAAAAAAACTGGTATGTAATTTGGAATCCAAAGAACAAAATACTGACAATTTATTAAGTTTTATTGCAATAAAAAATAAAAGCATTATTAATAACTTAACTATGCCAGAAGGCACTGTAATGGTTTTATTTACCACCGATAATTTTGGGGATGGTTTTTCATTTGAATTAGAGCCTGAATCTAGCTTAGGAATTACCAATGACTCTGAAGAGTTGGTTAGCCTAAATTGTTGCGATAAAGTTTCTATTCAACAGACAAATACTACATACCAAGAAATACAACACAATGATACGTAGACTGCCGCCCGGAATCTACGAAGTATCGATATGCTTTATGTTCCATTGTGCACCCGAAATATACTGCATCATACTTGCACCCGAGCACCATTTTAGAGCCAATTGAGAAAACACCAACGACAAATTTTACAGGCGATGATCTACGAACAAAAATTGGGCGCTCATGGAGTAGAGTACCCTCAATTTCCTGAATATCATTTCCTGACGCTTCGGTTGCAACCCATTTGACCAAAGCCAATGCGATAAAACCCATGACCATCGTTGTGAGTGCAGAACGATATCTATATCTAAACCTTTTGACTCTGCAAAATTAAACCAGCTGATTAAAGCATTATCTGACCAATGGATTACCAGTTGCAATAATGAACCCACAGTACCTGTTAATATGCCTAATAAAATCGAAAGGCGTATAAATTTTAGATAATTGCAAAAAATATTTTTACTATTTTCTTTTAAATTAGTTCATTTTTACTAACTAAATATCAACTCTTTTATGAGATTTTCAAATTTGGCACTAACTTTTCATTTTTTGAAAAAATACTCTACAGTTATACAGTAACTAAATACACAGGAGGCATTAATGGATAAATTTGAAAATAGATTAGCTTGTGTGATCAATGCCGATGGTACAATTGCACGTGGGTATATGATAGATAAGTGCGATTTTGACGGTGTTAATAAATACATTATTACCTGGAAAATTAAATTACAAGAGGAAGCAAAAACAAACTTTGCAGGCACAATCGGTAGTTCAATGTATGAGAAAGTCTCGCCTGGACTAATCACTGTAGGCTTAATGGAAGATCCCTTGCAGATGCAAGTGCATACCTATAATCCAGATGGCACGCCTGCAGCTCGCCCATTTCATATAGCTGTTTTTAGAGATTAACTTAATGCATATACAGAGTGTACTTCGGGGGCAGGCCTTGAATTTTGAAGTTAAAGATTCTTACAATTCAAAATTCAACGCCTGACCCATTCTTTCTAAACTAAGATCCAACATTCCATGAATAATATACTAGACTTATCTATATTAACGGATGGAATAGGTTAAAAATGAAAAGGATTGCTTTAGAAGAAGCGATTGTTGTTCCTGGTCGAGACTTAATTTTGGAGCACAAAAGTCATTTCGAATTTAATCAAAATTTAGCTCTTTTAAAAGATGTACATAAGCTAAGACTTGAAAGTATGGATGAAGCGGGAATCGATTTATCAGTGATTTCTGTAACGACTCCAGGATTGCAGTCATTAGCCCTAGCATCGCAATTAGAATCGTGCGCCCAAAAGTGGAATGACTACTTAATAGACTGTGTTACTCGATCCCCAAATAGATTTCGTGCCTTTGCCTGCGTCCCCACTTATGCCCCAGAGCTTGCCATCAAAGAGCTTGAACGCATTCATGGTGCTCAAGAAATCGTTGGCTGCCTAATTAATGGATACGATAGCAGTAGCTATACACCAGCAAAATACCTGGATGAAAAGGCTTTTGACGAATTTTGGGGATACATTCATGTCAATAACATCCCCGTTTATATACACCCCAGAGGGATTCCTGAAGAAAGAGTAGCGACCTATTCACCCTACGCAGCATTACATGGCTCAACATGGGGATTTCATATTGAAACAGCCGAACATGTTTTGCGCTTAATGCTATCAGGACTTTTTGATAGGTATCCAAACCTTAAAATTATCATTGGACACATGGGGGAAATGCTTGCATTTTGGGCTTGGCGACTTGATCATCGACTAAAAGAAGAAGGTTGGCGTGAAAAATTAGAATGTAAAAAAACAATTACAGAGTATCTAAATACTAATATATTCCTAACAACAAGTGGTTTTTTTGATACTCCGTCCTTGATGCATGCAATTTCTACAGTTAGTGCAGATAGAATCATGTTTTCAGTTGACTACCCTTACGAAGATAATTTAAAAGCAAGCCAATGGTTCGATTCTGTGCAATTGGACGATGAAGATAAAATGAAAATAAGTTACTTAAATGCTGCTAACTTACTCAATATCTAAATTCTACGAGTCCTTTTTGATAACAACCTTTTTCTCGTAAGATTAATAGGGCTAGATCTTTCCTTTTCCCTGTAGTACTTCGGGGTCAGGGCTTGAATTTTGAAGTGCAACTATGAGACTAATAAAAACTTCAGATTCAAAATTCAAGGCCTGCCCCCATTTGTTTTGGGGAATAATCCCATAATCCGCTTCGCTCCTTACGGGCTTGCCAAGTTATTTCATCGCATAAGTATTATTATGCGATGAATGTTGAACTCATTTCGATTTGTAAATGATGCTTTGATTTAAGACTTATAGTTTTAATTAAATTCCATGAGAGGTGTCTTGTTGGTATTTTAAATCATAACCATTCTCAACCGCGTAATTAATAATTTCATTTTTCAATGTTGGTAAGTGATATACAAAATCTGCATCGCTATTAACATAACTACCAAAAAACACAACTGTTTTGAATAATGCTTTAACAGCCATAGATTCATTTTCCATACCTGGATTAAATTTATCGATAATTGGAAGCATATCAGAAAACGTATGAGCTTCTTTTATTGACTTAATAAACTCTTGTTTACGTTGAGAATCTCCTGAAAATGAATCTTTCTGCATCGTTTTAAAAGTTTCTGAATTATTGCAAAATACTCTAATTGCATTTAATTCAGAAAGCACAGTGACTCCTTCCACAACAGCCGCAAAGAAACCAACATCTTTCTTATCTTGCATTCCTAACTCCTTCAATTATCATATAAAAATCTTAAGTGACTTTATAGCAAGCATAGAAGCATTACAATATCCATTCTGGATTTTTAATAAACTTCTTAAACCAGCGTAGCCTCGAACAAGGTTTCCATTTTGTGAAAACACAAATTTTGCTTACCAAAATAAAAAGAGAAACGATTATTTTTATTGAAGAGAAATATATATTTAGCATTTGAAAAACCCTTGTTTGCGCATGCTCGATCAAGTAAATTACTTCGGTATTTAATATAATGCTTACTGTTCTGCATTATTTATTCAAGGATTGATTTTTAATGACTACATCAAAAAAAATACGTGCTACTCTGGCAAAAAAATGGTTTTTCAATAATCAATATAACCAAAATAATATTATAAAAGAAGCCTACCTAGATCATGGAGCACGCATTGTCACCAAATGTCAGAAATTACATACTCTGATGCAAGATGAAGAAGCGCAAAAGACACTGTATGCTATCATCGCTCAAACTGAGAATCTGTTACGTCTAACTGCCGCCATGAAAAAAAATCCTGGCGAAGACACGTTGAACTCTTTGTTAAAAGACTGTCAACACTTACAACGGGAAGCACTAAAATTACCAAGTAATTTACCTAATGAAAAAAATCAAGCATTAGTCAATTATAAGATTGCAATGGCTTGCTTTTATTTACTTGCTATCAGTATTTGTCTAGCTATAGGTGCTGCATTTGGTGCATGGTATTTCGGTTTTCTTACTGGCATGTATTTTACTGATACTTTAGCAGGATTTCTCTCTGCTTTTGGCATTCCGGCAACTTGTTTAGGACTTTTATCTTTTGGCCTTTACAAAACACAAGATACATTACAGGAAGACTGTACTACTCTTGCAGATGATGTGGGTGATTTTTGCGACACTATTATTGTAGACTACCACCTTGCTCCTCCTGAAATAACTGCGCACATATAGGGTCCGGCCTTGAGTCTTGCAATGCAGACTATAAACCAATAAAAACCATTAAATTCAAGGCCTGGCCCCATTGGTTATGAACCAGCTTTCTCCTGAAGAAGTCAAATATAGTAAAGATGATTATCGATTTTATCAGCATATTGCAGGGAAAATATTAATCGCTATGGCGTTTTTGATTTGTCCAGGTCACAACAGATAATACCATTACAGTTTGGTATTAATAGGGGTTAAAAATTGAACAGGACCCTTTTTTAACCAAGATCCCGGTCGGGGGTCAATAAAAATAGTTAAACCAAAGCGTACAAAAAAATAGTCGATGTCTTATCACTAATATTTTGTATTACCCAAAATTTCCAAATTTGAAAAAATTAATTTCAAAAATAGTGAATTCTCAAACCCACTTATCTTTGCAAAGATTCCCCAACTCTTACATTTTTCTGGAAGAAACCTAAACCACCTAATGTGTTTATATTCTAAGTGAAAAACCTCAAGAGTCTTCCTTGTAACCGGTCCTAAAACTATAAAATGGCCGGTTCATTCCGGCCCAACTCTTCTCAAACAGAAGTTGCGAACTACCACTTCTTATATCCGAAGTGGTTTATCCTCATCACCTTTTCAGCAAATAGGGCCATCAATAAAGAGTTTCTTCCCTTGGAAAAACAAATGTTTTGACCACTCCCAAGTCCAAATTAACTTTTTTACAAAGAAGCCAACTGAAAATCTACTTCGGGGTCAGGGCTTGAATTTTGAATCGCAATTTGAGACTTATAAGGAATCTTTATCTTAAAAATTCAAGACCTGACCCCATTTGTAGCGTGGAAAGCCTGGTGTGTTAAAATGACCCAACCTTTGCTTATCCCTACACGTGCGAAACCTTTTGAAAAACCGCATGCGCTTTCATAGATCATGCATTAAGAATATAAAAATATTATATACCTATATACAAATGTTCTATTTTAATTCTATCTGATTGTAAATTACTATTGGCAAATAAGTATTTATGCTAATGCACACAAACTTTTTAAAAGGAAAACATATGCCTTTTTACTATAAAAAAAATGCCCAGATCCATGTGACAAATTCCATTGATGAATTGACATCTCATTCATTTCCTCTAGATATAAAATCAGCGGAAAAAAGTGCTCATTATCAGGCTGTTGCCCCTATTATTTTTTCTTCGCAATACACGTTTTCTCCGACAAGACAAGACATAATCTTAGGGCAAGATTTTATAGATTTCATAGCGCACCATAAGTTAACTTCGTTAAACAAGTATAATGGAGTTGATCTCTTGTATCTTTTAGCCTTAAGCCATGATTCAGCTTTGCGCGCGGGAATTTGGAAGTTAGGCTCTCGGTCACATCTAGCTGCCACTGAAATTATCAGTAGTCTATCAAAATTAGACGCTATCGATCGCATCCCTCTTATGAAAGAAGCCCTGGTAGCATGGAAGGAATTGTTTCTAGAAGCTAAATTTGAATTGCAACAAGAAGCAGAGGCTTGCCCAGATAGCACTCAAACTATGTTGGGTCAGATGAATTTATATGCTTCTACAAAAAACAAAAAAAATAATGAACGCCATAGAGAGTCTCAGAGCGATCAAACAAGATTAGAAGTTGAACGTGAGCAATTTCGTTTGCTGGAAAGAGCTTATTACAAAGAAAAGGATAGACATAACCAGCCTACAGAAATCCAATCGTATTACAGCGATGAAGAAGAGGAATATACGATTACACAACAGCAGCAGTATAACTACATTTAATCATTGTAATGAGGAAGGATTTAAAATTTCCTCTAATGATTGCTTCACATGAGCTCTATAGAGATAGAGAGACTTCGAGTAAAGAAATTAACTAAGAATTCTGAAAATTTTAATAAGAAGAAATTATCTATGCCATACACTAATAAATGCCCAATATCTTTCGAACCACTAACCAAAGAAAATGCTCTTTTAATAAAAGTTCCTAAGCAGAATAAGAAGGAAAAAGACATTTACTTCTATATTAGTGATGAGGAAACGCTGAGAAAGCTTTCTTCTTGCCCTTTATCAAGGCGAAAAGGCCCGTATTATGCACTTAAATTATCAAGTAAAATCTCAGGCTCTCACGAAAATGTTACTAATGATGATTTAGTAAGCAAGTTGCTGACAAGCAATGATATTAATACTCTTATTGATGATAATGATGTTCTTGCTAAGATTGATACAGAAAACAAATTCAATTGGCAATTGAGAAGTTTCAGAGGGGAAATAACCAATAATCCACCAGAAACTCGTATCCAAGACCTATTTGCTTTGATTGATAATAGAAATAATGAAGATCAAACTGTTCCAGCTCTTAGAGTTTTGCCTAATCGTCAATTTATAAGTGAATATAAGGCAAATTTTTTGAGGCACCCCCCTCCACGACAAAGAATTTTGGATATCCTCTTTGGGCGTGATAATATGGCAACCTATAATCAAACACTAAATGAACTAATCAGTAACTCGTTAAAAGAAGAGCATGACTTATTATTTCTATTTAATACCTACAGACTTATATCTGAACTTGAGAGTAGCAGAATTAAAATTGCATTCCAAAATGCGGTATACGTGCAATTAACTCGATATATAGCCGGGCTCTTAGTAACTACTAATACCATGTCTCTTATTGTTAATTTACTAGATGAAAGTTTCTCATCTATTGGTTTAGGAGTATTTTATATTCTGTTTATCAATGCCGCTCAAAACAGTATGGAACGCTTATTAAGAGAAAATGAGAAGCCGGATGCGCAGTCGATTTTCCATGCGATTTTTATTGATAGTATGATACAACTCACTACCCCCTCGGGAATTTATGACCTCAGTAAAAAGGCAGTATCTAATGCTTATGAATTTGTAACATCAAATTTAAGTTTTTTCAGTAATAAATGGCTAAAATCAGAACCAGTACGATATGAATTACCGCCAGACTTGGAAAATGTTTATAGCCGATTGAATAGGTAAGATTTTATGGTGAAGCAAATTGCTAATGTACTGAGCGTAGGTAATCAGCTAACATTTGTACTCTCTCACGTGCGTCATAGTCAATAATAGTTATAAAAATTTATAGAATACAGTTAGGTCAGTTTTTATTAGTTGGTTTTGGTACCATTTTACGCTCGGTACCAAAACTGGCACCAAATACTTCTGACGGGGTTTGGAAATCGTATAAAACCCTTACTGGAATTGGTCGGGACGGAAGGATTTGAACCTTCGACCACTAGCACCCCATTCTTAAAAAATGCCTTTTCAAACAGTATCAATTGATATTAAAAGAATCATTAACTTATTGTATTTTATTAATTTTTATCTATATACTTCAAAAAATATCAAATGATTTCATGTGAGAACCTCACGAAAGTACACCTAATTTTTTAAGTGGTGCCATGATGGAAAGACAATTTACAGACGCCTATATTCGATCGCTAAAACCAAGATCTGCTCGTTATGAATAATTCAGAGATGGCAGTTTTGATATTCGAATCACACCCAAAGGGCTAAAAACATTTCTATACCGTTATAAAATCAACGGCCAAAGGCATTTCATCACCATAGGCCACTACCCTGCTATGAGTTTATCCGAAGCCAACAAACGTTTTATTGATTTAAGCGACATTCGCCATAGAGAAGTGAACCCCAAGGGGCATATTGAAGAGCAAAAACAGAAAGACCAAAGCACAGTAAAAAATCTGGTACTCCATTGGTATACCAACCACATTGAAAAACACCGCGCCCAACCTCTGGGCAACATATCAAAGTAGATATCATTCCCCTATTGGGCAATAAGAAACTGGAGCACTTAAAAACTCGTGAGATAACTCAAGCCTTGGATGAAATGCTCAGAGAATCTCTGTCTGAGCCGCATATTTGTCATCAATTCATTGATCTCATCACCTAATAAACTCTGGGGTACGTTGTAGCCCGTATTAGCGAAGCGTAATACGGGATCGAAATAGCAATCAAGACCATAGTGAACTTACAAAATCATCAACTCGGATTCCATTTGACGAATTTTTTGATAATCATTGAAAATAGCCTGGCGATCGCCAGCTAGTGCGACTATTCCCAAGTTTGTAAGGTAATCTATAGTTTGAGGCACAACATCGCCATTTTTAAACCAAATATATTTTTTAAAGAAGGTCGGTAAGGTGGCAAGGTCTGCAAAAGCTTCCATATTGGTTAAGGTTCCTGCTGCTGAGGACTTCAAAAAAACAGGTACAACCGTTTTTTTGAATACGTATTCTTTGGTAGCAACGTTACCATCAACATAAATCTCAACCAATTTGTCTGCCTGGCTACTGCCAGTGGCTTCACGGGCAAAGCCAACAACGGGGCCGCCACACATTCTGGCACCTGTTTCTATCAGGCGAGGGCCATGCTCTGTGAGGATAATTTCAGTATGAGCAGCTCCCCAGCGAATGCCCAAAGCATCAAGTGCATCTTTTGTGTAAGCGAATAAATCCCCATGTGCTTCTTCATCAAAGGCTATAAATTCGACGTGATCGTATACGGTTTTACGGCCATTAAAAGAAGTCTTATTGTATTTAATTAAATGGGTCAGATAGTGGGAACCATTTGCACTTACAGTACCCACGGCATATTCTGTACCTATGGCTTCTTCCTGGACGACTACTGTGTCATTCATTTTTCCGGTAAGTTTCGATGGTTCGGTCAATACCTGATGAAAGGCCTTTTGCCAATCTCCTTTGGTGGATATATGGAAGACCTTGTCACTGCCCGCTGAGATTGGCGGCTTGATGATAAACGATGAGTCAGTAAGGCTATTGGTTTTAAACCAGGCCTCCACTTCTTTCTCAGATGCAGTATTTAGTGTTTTCAAAGCCGGTATACCTGCATCATGTAATGATTTTTGCATCAGTGCTTTATGTAATCGGTTCATTGCTTTTGCGGGATCATTGGCAAATTGGGGTGTCAACGTCGCTGCCAAAGATTCTGCAAGGGGGACGCCTTCTTCATCGCCAGGAATAATAGCAAGAGGATCATAATCCTTAAGTCGTTCTGCAAGATTGGGTTGGATGGGAATAATTTCGTTAAAGTCCGCATGTTGAATGTTGGTACCAAAGCCTGCCCATTCCAGGGAGTGAAGTGTTATGGCTATTACTGGTATTCCGCGTGCTTTAAATGCAGGAGCTAATTCTATTCCTGAAGATATAGGGTTCACTATAATAACAGGTCTGTTCATTGGTTATACTCCTTGCTGTCCAGGGAAGTGATTGATTGAATGTATGAGTCAGGTCTGACTAATATGGCCTGATTTTTATAGTGAGTTGCATGTGTCCATAAATCATCCGTACAGGGTTCCAGATAAATCTGAATGACTTGAACCGTATCTTGAGCTGGGGGCATACATTCACAATGACCAAAGAGGAGCAGAGTATATTTCGTATAATCCAAAAGTGAATAAAGCCGGGTTTTCTTGTTGCCGTGAAACAGATCCATATCAAAG
This sequence comes from Legionella stuttgartensis, assembly GCF_977063405.2. Classification (NCBI taxonomy): domain Bacteria; kingdom Pseudomonadati; phylum Pseudomonadota; class Gammaproteobacteria; order Legionellales; family Legionellaceae; genus Legionella; species Legionella stuttgartensis. Next base: position 209,060 of record NZ_CDRUHA020000011.1, on the reverse strand, counting down.
AGACGCGTACCCTCAAGTCCTTCATCCCCATAACGAATTCCCATTCCAGTAATATTCCCGGCACGCTTTTCAACAATCTTTACATAATCCTGGGCATGGGTTCCTGTAGGGGAATATTTGGTGGAGCGGACGAGCTCGCCTGAACTGGTGATAACACTTTGTGCCACAGGTCGGCGTTCTTTTGTATAGCTTTGTAGCAGTTCTTCCGGAGCGTTGCAACGCATGACTCTGTGCAGTTTCCACATCAGGTTAAAGGCATCACCAAGTCCGGTGTTAAGGCCTTGACCGCCATTTACCGAATGGATATGGCAGGCATCTCCTGCAAGAAAAACGCGATCGTGAATGAAGAATTCTTCCGCTACTGACTCCTTAACGGAAAATTGGGAAAACCAGGTAATCTGTTTAAAGCTTAAAGTATACGGTTGCAGTGCCCGATTAATTTTGCCCAGCGCGTCTTCGAGGGTAAATTCTTTGATGTCCATACGAACATAAAAGCGGTCAATGTCACCTTCTCTGGGAATCCAGGCTACATCGGAGGATTCCGCCTGAAAGACGATGATTTCAGGAACCTTTGCAAAGTCGGTATCGATAATCCCATCTATAACTGCCCATACAATTTGTGGCCGGATGATTTCAAAAGGGATGTGAAAGTGATCGCGGACAAACGATCGGGAACCATCAGCACCAATTAAATAACGTGATTGAATTTGCGTGCCATCGTCCAAAGTGGTGAGACAACCTTCTTCATTAAGTTCTATATGCGCCACAGCAGTACAGCGTTTCACTGCAGCTCCCATCGTTTTTAGTTGCTCATCCAACAGCTTTTCAATATACGATTGACCAAGCATGAGAAAATGGGGATGCAGACAGCCTTCCAGTGCCTCCCACCATGAAGACTGACGGGAAACAAATTGCCCATCAGCCCAGACCGAACTGGTGTTGCAGGTTTTTCCTAAAGGATAGAGATCGACAAATAAATCAGCCACTTCAAGTAGTTGTAAACTGCGTGCGTTGAATGCATCTGCTCTGCCTGTTTCCAATGGGGCTTCGGTCTTGTCTACAATAAGAGTTCGTAAACCGCAAAGCTGCCCCAGATAAGCACACATGAGGCCAACAGGGCCCGCGCCCACAATAACTATGTCTGTAACATTTACGTTCATTGGTAGGATTCCAGTCCGGGATTATCAAAAGGAGGGTTACTTAAAACATGCACCCGTTGAATATGGCGAGGGGATTTGGAGGTGAATCCTTCTCTGCCGTGCAAGAGTGAAAAATTATCGGCAATGACAACATCACTCGTTTGCCATTTGTGAGCGTAGAAGGTATCAGGAGCATAGAGCGCTTTTTGTAAACTGGCATGAAAATGCACTGACTCTTCATCACTGATGCCGGAAAATTCAAGGTCGGGAGGATTAAGAAAATGACCTTTCTCTTGAGAGGGTGGTTCATTGTAACGAATGACCTGTATGTCTTTTCGCGGGTGCCTGGTGATAATAGGCGATACTGTTTTACTATTGTAAAATTCCATTTTTCTTTGATAGATGCCTGTTACTTTATTCCATAGATTTTTGGTCTCAGCAGCGGCTTGTTTTAAGGCCAGAACAGTGTTTGAAAACGTAGTTCTTCCTCCTTGCCCAGTAATAGGGGCTTTAACGCAATGGAATATTTGATATTCCGGAACCTGGGGGCGATACATACCGTCCCAATGCAGAGGAACATAGTTATTATCAAAAATATGGTCTTCGGGGTGTTCCTGTTCTATGAGTTCCAATACTTTCCCAAAAGGCCAAATACTGATTTCACCCCAGCGCTCACAATAATCGGCAAAGCCATCAGCGTTTTGAAAAGTTGCAAAGCCTCTTAATAACAAGAGTTGCTCTTGCCAAAATAACTGACGTAACTCCTCTATATCCAGATCATTGATATGAGTAGTATGGCTTACAGGTTCGATGAGCACACCAAATGGTTTCATGCGGTTTATTTTATAGATCATGTTACACCTCAGCTAATTGGGATTGAATTAATTTTGTGTTTGTAGCCTGTAAATATTATCCTAGTAAACTGTAATGGCTTTGCCGTCCGTCTTTGCTGTGAATCAAACGAGCCCCCAAAGCCTCTGCTTCAGAGCGTTTGAGAAGGATGTATCCCTTTTTGCTTTCAACAGCGACACCATGCCATGGCGTCCTCCAGCTTTCATTTCCTACCAGACGAATCCCCAGTTTTTTGGCACCGCAGATTTGTGGATGTATCGATAATCGCACCGCGTCAGGGACATGCTTTTCAATTAAATGGCTCCAGGCATTACTTCTTCTAATCACTTCACAAGCCTTATGACGAGACTCTTTTTGAATAGCAGTGCGGCTTTTGGTTTGGTTCTGGTGCATAGCATCCTCAAACAAAAAACGGGTGATGCCGCGATACATGCGAATGGCTTCCTGTTCATCAGCACTTGCCAAAAGTTTTGTGCCGTTGCGAATTTTCTGCTTTAGATTCTGCAGAATTTCCATAATGCTTCATGAGCTCTTCGCGCATTTGGACAAAATTCAACCCTTGGTAAAAATCGTCAAGATTAAAGATGCTCACGTCTGTCAGGGCCAGTTCTGCTATCAGTTTATCCAACTCATGTTGGTAGGCACTCACGTGTTCTTCTACCATGCCCACCACATCACTGAATACTCGTCCATCGGAGCAAAGAATGATTTTAATGCCAGGAATGTATATTTTTTTGATACGCTGACACAGGTTGCCGAGAAAACGCAGGGAAAGGCGTTCAGCCAGATCGGGTAGGTGCCCCAGTACCTTTTCAGGGTTAGGCGACTTGCCAGGAAAAGCCGGTAATACAAAAGTAACCGGTTTATTCTGAGTCACGGCAGAAATTATTTTGGGTAAGTGGTGAGCGCTGCAATCAGAGCATCTCAAATCGCGGCATGAAGTTATAGCTTCAGGAACACGGCGGAAAATCATGACTTCAGCCAATATCCTTTTTGCCATTTCAATCACAAAATCACTGCTTATATCATTATCTGGGGACATCAAATTGTATGTTGGATTGTTCACTTTTTTGCACCTTTATCTTGGACTAATTGCATCACTTGATAAAATATTACCCAGTCCAAAGAAATAAATAAAATGACTTATTTTTATTGATGTGATAAGTTTTATTTATGTCTTATGTTATTGAAAGCTCTAATGTCTTTATTATTGACTGATATCAAATACTTCATTACGGTGAGTGAAACCCTGAACATGACCCGGGCTTCTGAAATTGTGGGTATCTCACAACCTGCCTTTAGTTATGCGGTCAAGCGTTTGGAAGACAGGTTAGGTGGGCAACTGCTTATCCGCCTTAAAAATGGCATTCAACTAACTAAATTAGGTGAAGAGTTTAAAAAGCGTGCTCATAGACTGATGTATGAATGGGAGCATGCGCAGAACCTGGCTCATCCTGAATCAGGCATGGTGCAGGGTAGCTATACCATTGCCGTCCACCCCTCTGTTGCCTTGTACACACTTGAGTATTTTTTACCAAAGTTACAGCATGATTTTCCCAAACTTGATTTTAATTTCATTCATGGTCTTTCAAGAGAGATGATGGAAAAAGTGATCAGTTGGGAGGCTGATTTTGGCATTATTGTGAATCCCATAGAGTATCCTGATCTGGTGATTACCAAGCTATGTACCGATGAAGTTACTGTTTTTTATACTGATACAGCACAAGATAAACTGATTTATGATAAAAACCTTGCTCAGTCGCAGTACATACTGAAAAACATGAACAGCACAATCCATTTTAGCGGAGTGCTCAGTTCCTCCAATCTGGAAGTTGCAGCCAAATTAACGGCGATAGGCCTGGGGTATGGCATTTTACCTTCCAGGGTTGCCTTGCAATACCCGAATCTTAAAAAACTGGAAGGCGCACCTGTATTCAGAGATGATATTTGCCTGGTGTATCGACCTGAAAAACACAGTAACCCCGTCAGTAAAAGTATTATTCAGGCGATTAAGATAATTAGCCCGTATTAGGCGTTAGCCGGGTATAGGTATTTCAAACCACCTATTCCCGTTTTTCAAAAGTATCATGCTTAAAATCTTAGAAGAAACTACTCTTTATTATTAACAAAGAGGCTGTTTTGATGAACAAACTCCCACTCCGCACCGAGAAGACTCAACTTACTGATTTAAAAGGAGAATTGATGGTCGGGACGGAAGGATTTGAACCTTCGACCACTAGCACCCCATTCTTAAAAAGACCGTTTTCAAACGGTATCATTTGATATCAAAAAGTATCATTAACTCATTGTATTTTATTAATTTTTATCATCTGATATACTTCAAAAAATATCAAATGATTTCATGTGAGAACTCACGAAAGTACACCTAGAAGTACACCTAATTTTTAAGTGGTGCAATGATGGAAAGAAACTTTACAGACGCATATATTCGATCCCTAAAACCAAGATCTGCTCGTTATGAAGAATTCAGAGACGGAGGCTTTGGCATCCGTGTCACCCCCAAAGGGTTAAAAACTTGGTTATACCGTTATAAAATTAACGGCCAAAGACATTTCCTTACTATAGGCCACTACCCAGCTATGAGCTTATCGGAAGCCAAGAAACGTTTTATCGATTTAAGCGATATGCGTCATGGCGAAGTTAATCCCAAAGAGCACATTGAAGAACAAAAACAGAAAGACCAAAGCACAGTAAAAAAACTGATACTCAACTGGTACACCAACTACATCGAAAAACACCGCGCCCAGCCTCTGCAAGTCTGGCAGCACATCAAGGGAGATATTATTCCCTTATTAGGTAATAAAAAACTCGAACACTTAAAAACGAGGGAAATAACTCAAGCTCTCGATAAAATCGTTGGTCGCGGTTCACCCGTACATGCCAATAAAGTACTGAGCACACTAAAGCAAGCCTTCAACTATGCTGTAAGCCGAGGAGAAATGCTGCTAAACCCTGCAATGACCATACGAGCCAGAGACATAGGCGGTATAGAAAAACCCAGAGAACGCTATTTAACCCTCGATGAAGTAAAAACCCTATGGCAATTCCTAGACAGTGAAGAACATGGCACTTCTTTCCAGATCAGAGCAGCCCTGAAAATCATCCTGCTAACAGGAGTTAAAACAGGAGAAATCCGAGTAGCCAAATGGTCAGAATTCGACTTTGAAAACTCCTTATGGACTATCCCTGCCGAAAATACCAAAACTAACATAGTCATGAGAATCCACCTCACAGAAATGACTAAAAAGGTATTGAGAGAACTCAAAGCCCACAGCAATTCAGAATACGTCATTACAGGCGCAGACGACCAAAGTATATTATCTGACCGAGCTATGCCAAGAGCGGTAATCAGAATACAATCACGTGTAGGCATCCCTCACTGGACAGCACATGATTTAAGACGAACCTTTGCAACTCAGCTTGGTGAAGCGTTACATGTTGATCCAGTGGTGATTGAAAAATGTTTAGGGCATAAGATGCCAAAGATCATGGCTACTTATAATAAGAATGAAATGCTGCCTCAAAGAAAGGAAGCCCTTATTCGGTGGGAAGAACGTATTAAGCAACTTATAGAATCAGACTCCCCCAAATTAGCTGTATATTGCAAAGATGCATTAAACAAAGCAGAAATTACGATTGGATAAAAATTTATGATAAAAAATCTAATTACACAACAAGCAGGAAAAACACTCGAGTTTAAAAGAGATTTATCATCACCAAAATCACTACTTAAATCTATCGTTGCTTTTGCAAATACAGCTGGCGGTCACCTGATTATTGGGGGCAATGATGATAGACAAATAACAGGTGTTGAGCATCCATTAGACGAAGAGGAACGTCTATGTAATCTGATTGCTGATTCTATCTCACCACGCCTTATACCTAGTATTGAATTGGTAACACTAAATAATAAAACACTGCTGGTAATTGAAGTATTTGTCAGCAATACAGGACCTCATTGGATCAATTCAGAGGGATCAACACAAGGTATTTATGTCCGACTAGGTTCCACAAATCGTCAAGCAGATCAAGAGCTTATCACAGAATTACACCGTCGCTCAGAAGGAGTAAATTTTGATGAAATGCCCATGCCTGAGCTTTCTGTCGATGATGTTGATATAACGAAAGCTCAAGAACTATTTTCAGATATTAAATCGCTGAATGAAAAAAACCTCCTGACTTTAAAGCTCATCACTTCTCATCAAGGAAAATTAGTTCCAACAAAAGGCGCGATATTGTTATTTGGAAAAGAACGCAATACATATTTTCCTGATGCCTGGGTACAATGTGGCCGTTTCATTGGTAAAGACAAATCCCGTATTTTCGATCATGTTGATATCTATGACTATCTTCCCAATGCAGTTGAGAGCATCATGATGTTTTTGAAAAAGCACGCTTTACGTGGCGCTGATTTTTCAGCAGTACAAAGAAAAGATATTTGGAGTATCCCTCTTCTTATGTTGCGCGAAGCTGTTATCAATGCACTTGTTCATACTGACTACTCTCAACGTGGTGCGCCAATTCGAATTTCCTTTTTTGACGACCGTATAGAAATAGAACACCCTGGAATTCTTTTGCCAGGACTAACAATTGAAGATATGCGACAGGGTATATCAAAAATTAGAAATCATGTCATTGCCAGAGTTTTTCGTGAACTTAATTTAATTGAACAATGGGGAAGTGGCGTAAGTCGTATCTACTCCGAAGCTATAGAACAAAAATTACAAGAACCCGAAATTATAGAAATTGGGATGCGAATACGCTTTATAATATACCTTGCACAAGCTATACCAATTGACACTATTTTCGATAAAAGGGATGAACAATTAGAGTCACGGCTAGAGTCACGGCTAGAGTCAAAACTTGCGGCTAGAGTCATTTTGATATTACAAAATGAAGAAATTGGCAAATTACAAATTGCTCGTGCCTTAGGTCATGAAACCGTTTCTGGTGAACTAAATAAGCAAATTAAACAACTTATAACACTTGGAATGATAGAAATGACTATTCCAGACATACCCAACAGCCGATTGCAAAAATATCGCTTAACTACAAAAGGATTAGATTTAATAAATGAATCCCAACATTAAATATTTATTCAGTTGGTGACATTTTGTCACCAACTGAATTTAACAGTTATGATCAATGTTAGATTAAGGGTAGAGGTATATTGCCACCTCCATTTTAATAAGGTAATTAGAAAAAGGGATGGCAAATATTGCTTATAACATCCTGAGCAGATGTTTCCAAAATGGAAATAACTGAAAAATGAGCAACTGTTTCCATTTTGTAAATGGTTCAAAATCAAACATACTAATAACTTTTCATACACAGCAATCAAAAAATACATAGGTTCCAAAATGGAACATATGCTCTTTTATATACAAGTTTTAATTATTTTAAATGAATGTAAACTAAGTTTACAGAAACCATTGTGACGCCTATTATTACTATGTGCAATGTAATCAAGGAAAAAACCATGGAAACTAAAATAGAACCTAACGTCCTATATGAGGGACTTGGTTTTCCTATCGAATTAGGGAACGTAGAAATGGTTCGGTTCAATGATGAATGGCTTCCAAAAATTGATGTCCAATACATTGCCAATGAAATTATTAAAAAATTGGCCATTCAAGAAGAGAGATTAACTGGCAATCAAGTTAAATTCATTCGCTCCTATTTTTCCATGACCCTTCGAGAATTTGGCAAAACAGTGGTTCATGAATCGCACACCGCTGTCAGTAAATGGGAAAAATGCGGAGATGAGATAACTAACATGAATGAAAATACCGAACAAGTGTTACGGATTTACATTATAGAACAGACACAGACCAAGACCCAAGCTGAACAAAAGAATTTCTATTCAAATTTTAAAAGAAGCAGATTATTTGTGAATGCCAAACGCAAAAAGCCCAGGCCGATTCGATTAAATCTTTACGTATAACTTCTAATTTATTTACAATTTATCTTCCATCTCAAAATCAGACATAATCTTACCATTTATTTAAATTTGGTTAGACTTTGTCTGATTTTGATTAAATTGAACAGTGACAATTTGTCACAATTTGAAAATAACTTCATATATATTCAATCAATAACAGGTAGAAAAAACCTTTGACAAACACTCCGATTTAAATAAACATCATCAATAGATGACCATTAAACTAAACTTTCACCACAATTGTTTTTAACTCCCCAAATCAATGAGCCTAAATCCGCCCAAAACAAGGCCGACCTTAACCCGACACATCATCCCGGCACAAACCCGACATAGCAAGATACAGTACTGGCATGGTGAAAAAACCTGTCGAATCTAAAAACCCGACAAAGTGAAACTCTCCAGGCCGATCCACCTCATAACTCCAGATATTTTATTTTGTGTGTTTTATGCGCGCGAGGAAAATTAATTTTTAAAAATTTTGAACAAAAATGAACTGGCTTCAAGTGCAAAAACCTCTAAGTAAAAAAAAATATAAGGTTCATTGAATATCATTTACTATCAAGCTCACTTCACCTATTGACACTCTTATCCAATTTCCTAGAATGAATCAAGTTTAATGCATCTTGGTTATCTAAATGTCATCGATTGATAGCGTTTGATATCAATTGAAATTAAAATACAGGGTTAAAACAGGAGTAAAAATGGATTTCTTATTCGTCACCACATATGAACTGGACGCACTCAGCGAAATCCCACTCATGCAAAGAGTTGTCTACCTCATGGGCATCCGTCCCTACATGGACAGAAAAACATTCATGGTCGGCATTAAACGAAAAATAAGCTACCAGTCACTGAGAGAAACACTTTATGTCGCCCCCATCAAGGGCGTAAAAACAGGCTGCCCTAGCCACCAACAAATGAAACGTGTAATTAAATCCCTGGCACGCCAAGGCATCATAGAAATTCGCTCAACAACAAAAAACCTCATTGTGAAATGTCTTTTGGCTAACCCATATGAGCCTGTTGACATTGAAAATGAATCTCAGACTAAAAAAAATCCACCGAACCAAGTAGAACAGAACCATCCAGTACCACCAGAAAACCTAAAATCAATGAAACCCAAAAAAACAGCCTGTATATCAAAATCAGCTTTCAAAGCACAGCCCAACAGCAACCTAAAAGATCTATACCAAAAATTCGAACAATTCTGGCAACTCTACCCCCTACCTAGCTATAAATCCGAAGCCTGGAACCAATTTCAGCAAATTGATCCTGATGAAAGACTTTTTGCACTGATCATGGATGGATTACAAGAACAGCTAGTTAAACCCAAAAAAACCATGCCTCTTTGGCCTTATCCTGCAAGTTGGTTGGGTAAAAAAAGTTGGCTTGAGAGTTCACATAAGTAGTTAAAGCCGCCTAAGTCTATATGCACTCCACAAAATCAATTCTTCCAGAATATATGTTGTTCCCATTCAGCTGGAAATCCCATATCTTGAATACTTACATAATTGGAATTTGGAAAGGAGTGTATCAGCTCCACTAGACGCATTTGCCATGTTGATCGCGGGCAAATTATTTTCATGTAATGCGCCAATATACATAAAACCACATATACTCTCGATGTCATATGAACATTATCAATGAATGAATCGAAAGCAAGCATTGCACCTGGCTTTGCAAGCTTCGGCTGATCAATTAAGTTTCTATTCCATAAACGGCTGTGGTGCGCCGCAACATTTCGGACATAATTTAAAGAACGTAACCAACTCTCCATAATCTGCCAGTCAGGAATGTCATATTTGTTAGCAATGATAGCCTTATCTTTAACTGCCATTCCTTTATAAAATACAGACAAAAGACCAAAGTCCCATAACTCAATAGCAACCCATATCGGCAATGGTAAACCGTACTTTGCCTTGTAGTGCTCTACAAAATCTTCTTTTGAGCGATTTATTAATTGCTCATGTTTAGAAATCCATTCTTGATACTTCGTTTTACCCGTATTTGGATCAATTTTTTTAGTAAAATGACCATGTAATAAATCAGGATTGGTGTAGGCAAACGGGTCTCTTTCACCAAGCAAATAAGCTATGTCCACTCTGAAAGCAACTTCTATTCTCTCAATTGCATCCAATATTAATAGGCGCAGCTTTTTATCAAAGACATACAAATCCACAACATCCTGAAATCGAGAACCTGGCAAAAATTCATCTGAACGCCGAGGTCTTATAGATTTTGTTTGTTGTTCTACTAAAGGGAGTAATTTGCGGCAGGGATACCAATAACCACTTAAACGATAGTAGCCCAATCGACCTAGATACTCCAATGCCACTTTGTCATTGGTTACCCCCAAACCACGAGATTTTAATAACTCAAGTTGCTGTTCAAAGGTAAGATAAGGTTTATTATAATGCGACATTTTTTAGGCTTTATAAAAAAGAAAACCCACTCGTGCATTTTTCAATGTAGAGGAGCAGGCCGTGTTATGTATAGTATAACACTATTTATAATATTTTTGGCAACAAATTAATTTGCAATCACTTTCTGTGCGGACTCTAAAAATCACTTAGCTAAAATGCTGGACTATAATATTTTCATTGGTAAAAAATTGTTAACTGTTTTTAAAGCACCATAATGGGGGCAATTATGAATATATATGTAGTTAATTCCGATCCGAAAAATACTAAATTCAGAAAAGAATTTGATGACGAAAATGAAGCACGAAATTATGCTTCAAAAAAATCTATGCAGCATGTGGATCTGACTTTTTCAATTATTAGAAAGGAACCCAAATTTGATGACGAAGAGGTTCCAGCCATAGCTATATATAAATCAGGAACAGTCGTTGAGTTAGACTAGCAAATAATACCTCTTAGATTTTGATTGGTAATTAGATAGTATTCTGCGTCACTGCAATTTCCCAGCAGTGACGCAGAGAAATAATCAAAAAATTCAAATTTAAAATCAAACAATTAACAAAAAAAATTCAATCCCGCACCACAGGATTGAACAAAATATTCCTCCAAAACCTATTGCCCCCAGATCTCGCCTTTGCTAGATTTTTCATAAGCATAACTGATGAGCCTGTGCAACTCAGGCGAAACCTTCGGGTCTTATGCTAAGCCACTCTCATCCCTTAACCTGTGGCTGGACGTCTAGTCGGGAATCTGTAGTTCTAGGATAGGCTACCATCGGGTAGATAAGTTAATAATCACTTCTTTATTAACCATGGATCAGCGGCAGCTGCTGTTGGATTGCCGTGCGTTTTTGTATTTAAACAATAAGGAGATAAACCACTAAAAAACCGTTGTACCACAATAATCATTAACCTTGATTTGTCCCACCATTTCGAGCCTTGCAGCGCAAGCGGGATATCCTCTTTGAGTGAATCGCTCGATTAACACTAAACCAAAGACAGGGCAAATAAATTGATTGATTGAATAAAATTATGCGCAAACACTCGTTAAGACAAATAGCAAGCCAGTATCTGGATCATGATAATAGCGGTAGCCCTCGTGGCAAAAAATACCGTCGCTTTGTTATTCTTAGGATGATTGAGGATCTCTTTGTTCTTGGCCTTGCGCCATCCAATTGGCCGGGTTTGACTTCCATCCATTTGCAACACCTGATTCAACATTGGCATAAGAAAAAGGTTAAGCCTTCGACTCTTATGAATTATATGACCATCATCCGCAAATTTCTATGTCATGTGGGTCATAATGTTGAGAAGATTGATAATCTCAGCCTTGGTTTGCAAACTAAAAAAATTAAGAAGAAAACTCGAAAAACTTCTGCTGATTTGCTTGATAAGATCAATGATCCCATTGCCAAAATCCTTTTAGGTTTTCAAATTCATTTTGGCTTGACCTTGAGCGAAGCCATGCGCATTTTGCCAGGAGTACATATCCAAGAGCATGAATTACTACTGACACGAGAAATCACTTTTAACAGCAAGGATAGGAAGATTCCTATTCGCTCCGAAGCCCAAATAAAGCTTATACAGGATTTTAATACATTAACCCAAGGAAACGGATGTCTTATTACCACTCATGGTTATAGAGCTATCTGTTTTAGCTGGCAAAAAGCGATGAAGTCCTCAAAGTTACCCAGTAAGAAATGCTGGCGTTATCTTTATGCCCAACAATTAAGTTCACAACTATCATCTCAAATATCCCATTACCGTTTGTCCTTACTCATAATGGATGAAATGGGTCTGAAATCCCGTACCACACTTTGGAGTTATCTCAATGAGCAATAAACTACGCAGTGCACTTTACTCAGTACACCAATTAATTGGACAGATGCAGGGTTATTCCTATGCAAGTAAGGCGGATATGAAACATATGATTAATCGCTGCATGAAAGACCTGCATGAATTGGGTTTTAAAGTTGGTCATTTAAATGGCTTAAAGCCCAAACATATTTATGTTCTTGTTGAGCATTGGAAAAAACAGGGCAAGAGTCCCGCAACTATCAAGAATTATATGTCCAAACTGCGTAAGCTCGCTTATTTTCTTGATAAACCCAAACTAGTAAAAACGGGTAATGACTCCTATCAAATTGATAAACGCACTTATATTCCTACTCAAAATAAAGCCATCCACCATATCGATTTAAACTTATGTACCGATCCGCACATACGCCTTTCACTGGAAGCACAAATGCTTTTTGGCCTACGTAGGGAAGAATCCATGAAATTTATAGTCAGTGAAGCATGGCATGGCGATTGTTTGCATATCAAACCCAGTTGGACAAAAGGCGGTATCGGTCGATTGCTTAAAATTTCCAATAAAGACCAAATGAAATGGCTATCAAAAGTCTGGCAACAGATAAGACGTGGTGAGTCACTAATTCCTACGAAAAGAACCTATAAGCAACATTTAGGTCATTATCAACAACAAGCTAAATTAATGGGAGTCTGTAAATTGCATGGCCTGCGTCATGCTTATGCTCAACGTAGATATTCCGAATTGACTAAAGAATTTGATTCTTTAAAAATTGGATTAGTCTGCCCGATAGCTGGCGGAAAAGCTACTAAAGAACTCAATAGTAACGAGAAGAAAATTGACAAACAGGCACGGCAAATCATTAGTCGGGAACTTGGGCATTCACGTTTAGCCATTACTAAGGTCTACCTTGGATAAAACCATAAGATTATTTACCTCGATGACACTATAAATTGCGGAGGACTACTCATAGTATCTCATCTTTAAATGCTAGATCAAACTGGTTGTTCCAGTATCACCATTGCTCATCAGCCTCAAGCTAATATGCGGATATTAAGGCAATATAAAATTTTTATATTCTATAATTAATTCAATATTCATTAATAGCAGTTATTATGACGACTCCTACTCATTACGTGAGAACTCAATTAAAACGACTACTGCGAAAAGATCTGTATTCTCTCTATCATTGGACTTCAATAGAATCTATGGAAAGTATTTTAAAAGATGGTTATCTATACTCCAAGGCGATGCTATTTGGAAAACATTACTACCATAACCCTCATATCTTGAACCAACTGAATCGAAATGATGTTTTAGCTGAAACAAAAAATGGATTTTTGGATTATGTATTTCTTGGAAATACAAATTGGTATAATTATGGTGGGCAATCATATTACGGTTGTGTATGTTTTGTTATAAAGCCGGAAAAAATTTTACCATTTAGGGAGTTTTTTGTTTTTCCTTTTAATTCAGGTCGTAAATTCTTAACAAGCCCTGATAAAGATAAAACGAGTGATACTAGAACATTAATTGAAGCATTAGAACAAAAACATCCTTGCTTTGAGATATTAATACGTAGACGTATAAAAATTTCCAACAATAATGTTAATAAAATAATCTGTCCGGAAGAATATAAATCGATAGTAGAGCAGCTTCTTTCAGACGTAAATTTAGAAATCCCTATTGAAACAATGAGTGAACCGAAAAACATGGAAAATGAAGAATCAATTATACTATTTGACCCTTTAGATAAAAAGAAACGTAAACGGACTTTAAGAGCAAATCAATACATTCGCAAAAACGATTGGGTTTATGTTAAAACAGAATTGTCTAACTGTATTTTGGCTTTAAGAATTAATGCATATAACCAATTAGTTGATGCCAATACTAAAGAGATTGTAGGAAATTTAATTAGTATCAAACCAAGCCCTACCTATACATGCTCAAGTAGTTAATAAACCATTTAGACATGCTTTCTGCTCCTGTGCACTTCATTGACCATAACATAATTATGTCGTTCCTCTAATAACCCAAATTAAGGCTATACTGAAGATAATATTTTAATTCAAGGGGCAGATTATGGAGTTCGAAGATCCTTATGAAAAAATGGAGCAAATAGAAGTTTTAAAATACTTAATAGAGAATGACTATTTAAGCCATAATGAAGCAGCACAGGGTATTTGTAGAAAAATCATAGGCGAAGAATCCTTTGATAATTTGTCTCCGGCTCAAGAAAGAGTATATGAAGATGAAATTTGGCCTCTACTTAATCCAAGATGTATAGGTGTGGTCCAAAACGACGAAGAGTATGATGATGATACTTGTGTTTCCGGAGGAACAGTAGATGTGGCTAGTCTTTTAGAATCTTACATGGATGGTGAAATGTTATGTCAACATTGTCGACAGATCAGAATGAAGCATAATGAAGAGTGATTTTTTTCTATCAACAGCACGCTCAGATAGGTTAATTATCTTACACCTAGCTAATAGAAACAGAATGACATGCTTTATATCGATCAAGCATTTCATTCCAAAGCAATGGAATATTAGATCTTGAAATAGGGATATTACTTGCCTGAGCAGTTAGAAAGCCAGCTTGCTCACATGAATTCACAAATGAAAATAGCCCATCAAAATATCCTTTAATATTTAAAAAACCTAAGGGTTTTGTTAATTCTCCAATTTTTATTGCGTTCCATGTCTCAATTGCTTCTTCTAAAGTTCCTAGTCCACCTGGCATCACAACAAAAATATCAGATATTTTTTGCATCAATGATTTACGCTCCTGCATAGAATCTACAATATGTAATTCATCTAAGGATTTTAACGGTTTTTCTTGTTGAATAAGATGATTAGTAATTATCCCCACTACCCTTCCACCATATTCTTTTACAGTATTAGCAAGAAGTCCCATCATCCCTAAACTTGAACCACCATAAACTAGTGTAAAGCCATCAGCAGCTATTTTTCTACCTAATAAAATTGCTGCATCACTATACTCATTATCATTACCAAATTGAGCACCCAAATAAACACAAACAGTTTTCATATAATTCCAGGTAATTCGAAAGAGTCACAAATATGATGTCATAGTAGGTTAACTTAAGAATGAATAGCAAGCGTAGTGGGAAGCAGCAAAAAAACTTGATTGTGCTTCACTCCATTAAGATTGCACTTGCTCATTGATTTCTGAGCTCGTCTGATAAATTTTCCATTGTATTCACACTTTCACTATTTTTGATCTGCAATGATATTTCATTTTTAAGTAGCTTCAGTAGTAAAGCTCTAATTTCTGAGTTCAATTGTTGTTCATTGCCCCACGCAACAGGGATATAGCTAGCTTGAATATCAAAGGGATTAACCTTCATATCGAGAATTGTAGCAATTTCAAATAATAACCTATCTGTTTTACTATTCCATTCAGCAATTTTTCGACCCCAGCCTTCATGATCATCTTTTGCAGGACCCGCTTCCTGACGGCTATTATAAAGAGATTTCCATGCATCAATAACTTGCTTGTCTTTCGAAAATTCAATTTGAATTAAATTAAAGGCATTTACGAAATCATAAGACAATGGATTGCTTCTATCTTTTACGAGTGCTCTAAAAATTTCAAGTTTTCTTTCTTTGGAAAATTTTTCATCGTCTAAAGTGCGAGCAATAATAACAGCAACTATTGGTCCAATAATCACCGCAGCGGTCATGATGATATCCTTCCATTCCATCATCACCCAGTAATAGTGCAATAAAACTAAAACCATTAATAAAATAAATGAGAAAAATAGCAACTTTATATTTTGTTTATTCATATTAGGTACCTAATAGTTCTCAATGTTCATTATAAACTGGTTATGCATCTTTACTTCTAAGTTTACATGAAAATATAAGCTTAGTAGTAATTTTATAACGTCAATTGTGTTTATGATCATTGCCACAGGTTTTGAGATGTGATGTTTCGAAATTTTAAAAGTACACCCATAAGTACACCCAGCAGAATTTTTTATTTTTAAGGGGTTTAACTAAGAAGATGCAACTTACTGATTATAAAGGGGATTTGATGGTCGGGACGGAAGGATTTGAACCTTCGACCACTAGCACCCCATGCTAGTACGCTACCAGGCTGCGCTACGCCCCGACTTGGTGGCAAATGATAACTAAGTCTGCGGGAAATAACAAGGGGTTATCGGATGATTGGTGTTTGTAGCCCGGGTTTCGCTGCGCGGCACCCAGGCTATGGCTTTATTTTTGAGGGATGATCCTTTTGGTACTTTCTGAAAGAATAATACCGCAGGCATTTATTCCTGAACTACATATTGATTGCATTTCTTTCTTTTGAATTGTCCAATATGGGCCATAAGGCTTCACAATTTGATTTACTGATGGTGATAAGTGAATAGTCAGCCATAAATAAGTGCCTTTATCTTTTGGATTTGGCCAGTGGTAATAACACACTAAATTATTATTTGAATTAATCAGTGCTTGCATAAAGCCTATGCTCTCAGGTGCTCTCCAGCCTTGGTACTCCATCTGCCAATATAATTTGCCTACTTGAAATGCATCAGGGTTGTATTGATGTTGTTGGACGATGCTCGCTGGAGGACAAAAGTGCACTTCTTCTGATATTTGTTCTCGAGTTAGCTTATTCCAAATTTTTTCCATGAATTCATGAATTGATGGATGAAAATGAACTCCAATCGCAACGCCAGCAATAAAAACAACAAGAACTAAAAATACAATTTTTAAATATGAACTCACTTAAAAGCTCCTAACAACTCTCCAAGGCCTTATAAGCACTTGAAGAGTATCGTCATTACAATAATGTTTTAATCTTCTGAGCTTCAAATTTTGAGTGTGCAATTTGAATGTATTGTTTGCAGCTGAGTAGTTCTGCATATTGCAAAGCTGCTACAGCATTATTCAATATCTCTTTTGCTACATCAGAAGAGTTTTCTATAATTAAAAGGGCTGCGGTCCTCATTTGTACGGAAGCCATATAAAGCTTATTGATGCAGATCTTTTTTTCCTGATTATCTGCTAAAGATACCACAACTCGAGAAAGCTCATAGCATTGATTGGCTAAAAACTCTTTGCTTGGCCCTGAGTGCGCATTCATACTTAATACAGGTAAACTTAATACTAACGCTCTTTTTAAAATCATTTTAAACATAGATACTCCTGTAAGTTGCCCAATAAACCTGCTTTACTTCACACAATCCCATTGCATGAAGAATAAGTTCCATTTGTAGAAGGAACTCCTGTTAAACTCTACCGATGCCAATGACGTGTAGTTGGTGAACGAGAATGTAACCCGGATTGAGTTTCCGGGTTACAATTAAAGTCATTGATCGTGATGCTTAACCGTTTAGTGCTTGGTTTAAGCAAAAGCATTAATGCCTGTAATATGTTTTCCTAGTACTAGAGTATGAACATTATCCGTACCCTCGTACGTAAAGACTGATTCTAAGTTAAGCATGTGACGAATCACATGATATTCAAGACTGATTCCATTTGCTCCTAATAAATTCCTGCATTTTCGTGCGATGTTTAATGCTTCACGGCATGCATTCCCTTTAGCCAGGGAAATCATCACGGGATTTTCACGATGATTATCTTTTATTCGGCCTATCTGTAAATTAAGACATTGTGCCTTAAGAATTTCAGTATACATATCTGCCAGATCTTTTTGAATAAGCTGAAACGATGCCAACGGCTTGTTAAATTGTTTACGCTCTAACAGATAGTCGCGAGTAATATCAAAACAAGCCATTGCCGCGCCCATAGCACCCCATGCAATTCCATACCGTGCCTGACTTAAGCAACTTAAAGGAGCACCTAAACCTTTCTCACTGCCAGGAAGATAATTTTCATCAGGGACAAAAACATTATCAAACACCAATTCGCCGGTGATTGAAGCGCGTAATGACATCTTTAATTTGATTTCAGGACATCTAAATCCTTCAGATTTAGTATCAACAATAAATCCACGAATACCTTCATCGGTTTTTGCCCAAACAATAGCAATATCGGCAATGGGTGCGTTGGTTATCCACATTTTGGCACCATTTAGAGTCCATCCACCTTTTACTTTCTTGGCAGTGGTTCTCATGCCCGAGGGATCGGAGCCGAAATCAGGCTCAGTCAAACCAAAACAACCAATGATCTCACCTGTAGCCATTCCGGGTAAAAAGCGCACTCGTTGCTCTTCAGTACCAAAACGAAAAATAGGAAACATGCATAAGGAACTTTGTACCGAAACAAAGCTGCGTAAGCCACTATCACCGCGTTCTAATTCCTGACACACCAAGCCATAAGCAACGTAAGAGGCCTCAGCGCCACCATATTCAGCGGGCAAGGTCAAACCTAATAATCCCATTTCTGCTGATTTTCTAATGAGCTCACGAGGAAATTGCGCATGTTCAAAAGATTCTACCATTAAAGGCATTACATCATTGGTGACAAAACGCGCGACACTATCACGTATCATGCGCTCATCACCGTTCAATTGTTCATCAAGAAACAACAAGTCGTCCACTTTCTTTCTCCCTTTTATCTGACTGTAACGCAATTACCGCTTCAATAATACTTTCTTTACTGGGTAACAAATATTGCCAAGCATTACCCAAAGGAATAAAGCAATCTTTACCGGTAATTCGCTTGATTTTTAACCTGGATGAGGCTTCCTCCAACAACATGGTCATCAATCCCTCACTTACTGAGCCGCTTTGTCTGCCTTCATCAACAATTAATACCTGTTTCGCTTTGGCTATTTCTTTCAAAATTGCTTCGACCGGTAAGGGACTAAGCCAACGTAAGTCCACGATTTTCACAGGAATATTGTGTTCTTCTTTCAGCACCTTTGCCGCTTGCCGTGATAAATAATACCCATTGGCATAGGTTAAGATTACTGTGGGCCCTTCCCCAAAAACACCTACCTCTCCCGGCTCAATCTGTGCATCGGGGGCTGGGTAATTAAATAGCCATCCATTATCACCTGGCTCATGTAAGTCCTTGGTCATATATAAAGCAATAGGTTCTAAAAAGACGACTACCCTTCCCTCTTCATAAGCCAGCCGCATGCATGTTCGCAACATTTTTGCTGCATCTGGACCATTTGAAGGACAAGCGACAATCACTCCAGGCAAATCGCGTAACACAGCAATAGAATTATCATTATGGAAATGACCACCAAATCCCTTCTGATAAGCTAATGAGGCAATCCGCAATACCATGGGGTTTTGATATTGGCCGCTGGAAAAGAAGGATAGCGTGGAGGCTTCGCCACGGAGTTGGTCTTCTGCGTTATGCAAATAAGCCAAAAACTGAATTTCGGGCACTGGAATAAATCCATTGTGCGCCATGCCAATTGCAGTTCCTAAAATTGTGGTTTCATCTAAAATCGTATCAAAGACTCGGCGTTGTCCAAAACGAGCCTGTAAATCAGCAGTCACTCGATAAACACCGCCCTTCTTGCCTACATCTTCCCCGAACACTAGCATATTAGGATATTGCAGCATTAAATCAGTCAAAGCAAAATTAATCTGCTGACATAAATTTCGTTTTTGAGCTAATTGTGAAAATGCATTAGCAAAGACTTCTGCGCGCTGTTCTTCACTGGGCAAAGGGAATGGTGGTTTCTTAGGTCCATTGGGAATTAATGAAGACATTACGGCTTCAGCACTGGAGAGCTTGGGCTGCCTGATGACATCCACAGCCTTGGCTTCAATTAAATCTTTATTATTTTGATAAAGGCTTAGTATGTCTTGAATACTCATCCACCCTTCCCGATATAAAAGACCGGCCGTATGTAATAAAGGATCTTGAGCTTCTCGGGCTTCAATTTCAGCTTGCGTACAATATTGTGATTCAATATCAGACCCGGCATGGCCTAATAAACGCACGCAACGCATGTGTAAAAAAACAGGTTGTTTTTTTACCCTCGCCAAGTATTCTGCCTCTTGTGCACTCGCATAGGCATCCGCAATGTTCAAGCCATCACAAGCAATATAATGAATTCCCGGTCGAGCACTGACAGAGCGCTCAATCCACTGGGGTGGTGTGGATACTGAAATTCCTATTCCATTGTCTTCACAAATAAATACAATGGGTACAGGATAATTTTGTTGAGCAATCCATGAGCAAGCATTCAGAGTTGCTTGTGCCGAAGCATGGTTTGTTGATGCATCACCAAAAGAACAAATGACGATAGAATCTGGATTTAAATTGCTTTGAATATGTAGTTCTTTTGCTCGCGTAATCGATAATGCAGCACCCAAAGCCTTGGGTAAATGCGATGCAATAGTAGAAGTTTGTGGCGGAATATTTAGAGGAACACTACCAAAAACTTTATGGCGCCCTCCTGAAATGGGATCAGTTGATGCAGCGACTAGAGAAAGTAAAATATCTCTAACGCCGTCAGTAGTTTGTACTTTTTTGGCACGCTGTAAATAAAAAGCACCGCTTCGATAGTGCAAAAAAGCCATGTCATCGGGACGAAAAACCTGTCCCCAAACTGCATTACCTTCGTGCCCGCTGCTGCCTATAGTATAAAAAGATAAACCTTTTTCCTTGAGCTGCCTGGCAATCAAATCAAGGAGGCGTGATTTGATTTGCGAATCAAAGAGCTCTATAGCAGTTTTCTTATCCAATTCCGCTGTTTCCGGACTCATCGTACTATTGGGTTTTGGAAAATCTGCTTGTTGTACTCGATTTAAAAATTGCTCATCAACTACAATGGTCCTGTCTAACATCACTACATCCTGTTTGAGTTATTTCTAAGAAGAAGATGATGAGTATATACTGATTCAAAATGAACAGGAAGAATGAGTTTGTATTCAATGAAGGTATATCCCTCACCCCTAGCCCCTCTCCCAGTACGGGAGAGGGGGACTTCTTATATCAAGTGCCCTCTTTCGTTTGCAGGAGAAAAGAGCTTCCATCAATCCTGAGATTATAGGGTCTTAATAGTTCAATTCTTGAGATTAATGTTTAAATAATCTACACTTTTCGTAGGCATCCATTAAAGGGGGCTACATAATGAAATGGATTATTCTTTTAGGAAGTATTGTTTTGATGGCAGGATGTTGTTGTACCACCGCATATACACCGGTATACACACCGACAATTGCATATACATCAGCAGTTACATACAAACCCGTAGTTCGATATAGACCGGTAGTTTCATATAGACCTGTGGCTGTGACACGTGTTGTTACGCCTGCTGTTGCACCAGTTGTTCAACCCGTATCTGTTTATTCTTATCCAGTAGGTCCTTTAGATGTAACTACGACTACTATTGATTTTTATTGATCGAAACATTTAATACCCTGGGTGCGGCAAACACCGTCCCCAGGATTTAACGTTTCTTATTTAATTGCGTCGAGTTCTTCCTTGGTAGAATAACCACATCCATCTTGTGGACAAAGAATTTGTCGACCAAATTTTTTGCTTTCTTTTACCGTCAAAATTGGCCAACTACATTTTGGGCATGGATGATTAATCGGTTCATTCCATAAGGCATAATCGCATTTAGGATAATTTCCACACGAATAGAAAATCTTTCCTTTTCTTGATTTGCGCTGTAAGATTTTTGCTTCATGACACTTAGGACATTCCACGCCTGTATCCGCTGGTTTTTCTATGGGTTCCATGTGCTTGCATTGAGGATAGTTACTACAACCAATAAAACGACCATAACGTCCTGTTTTTATATGCAGTGAACTGGAACAAGCCGGACACACTCTTCCTTCAACAACTTCAGGTTCATTTTTTTCACTATCCTGACCCGCCATATCTTGCGTGTAATCACACTCTGGATAGCCAGTGCAGCCAATGAAGCGTCCGCGTTTGCCCAATCTTATTGACAAAGGTTTTCCACATTTTGGACACTCTTCATCTAAAACCTCAGAGGTTACATCTTTGCGCTGTACCTGTTGATCAGTCGTTTGAATTTGTTGGACAAATGGCTGCCAAAATTCTTCTAAGACCGGGATCCATTCTTTTTCACCCCGTGCGATAGCATCCAGGGTATCTTCAAGTTGAGCAGTAAATTTATAGTCTACATAACGTGTAAAATAACCAGTCAAAAAGCGATTTACTATGCGACCAACATCTGTTGGAAAAAATCTTTTCTTATCAACAACAACGTATTCACGCTGTTGCAATGTATGAATGATGGATGCATAAGTTGACGGTCGTCCAATATCATATTCTTCCAGTGCCTTAACCAAAGTTGCTTCAGAGTATCTTGGTGGAGGCTCAGTAAAGTGTTGATTCGCTAATATGTCTTGTACTTTGACTTTTTCACCAACGGCCAATGCAGGTAATAATGAACCTTCATTTTCATCATCTTTAGTATCATCCCGACCTTCTTCGTACACGGAGAGGAAGCCAGGAAACGTAATTGTAGAACCATTTGCGCGGAACATATTGCCTTCGCCACAACTTAAATCAACAGCAACCGTATCTAATATTGCATCGGCCATCTGGCAAGCTACTGTACGTTTCCAAATTAAACTGTACAGTTTGTATTGATCTGCGGTTAATGCCGATTGCACCATTTCCGGTGTACGTTTAATCGACGTGGGACGAATTGCCTCATGTGCTTCTTGAGCATTTTTCGATTTGGTTTTATAAACTCTTGGGCTTTCAGGACAATTATCGGCACCATAACGTCCCGTAATAAATTGTCGTGTTTCCTCTATTGCTTCTGTCGATAAATTCACCGAATCGGTACGCATATAGGATATAAGACCGACAGTCCCAGTTCCAATATCTATCCCTTCATACAATTGTTGCGCAACCATCATCGACTTTCGCGCAGTAAAACCCAATTTTCGTGCGGCTTCTTGTTGTAAGGTCGAGGTAATAAACGGAGGTGAAGGCTTACGTTTTCGCTGCTTTTTCTCAATTTGAGTAACGAGTAAATGACCTTGAGCTTGACGAATCAGATTCTCTTTAATTTCTTGAGCCTGTTCTTCTTTGGTTACCGTAAATTGCTGTAATTTTTCATTTTTGTAATGTGTTAAACGTGCTTCAAAAGATACTTTATTATGAAGGCAGTCCGCTAAAATCTTCCAATATTCTTGAGCAACAAAACGTTCGATTTCCTCTTCCCGCTCGACTATAAGTCGTAGTGCTGGGCTTTGCACGCGTCCCGCAGAAAGTCCTCTTCTCACTTTTTTCCATAATAGGGGAGACAGATTAAATCCCACCAAATAATCCAATGCACGTCGTGCCTGTTGAGCATTAACTAAATCCATTGAAATGGAACGTGGGTTATTTATTGCATCCTGAATTGCTGATTTAGTAATTTCGTTGAAAAAAATCCGGTGAATGGGTTTATCTTTTGTGAGATTTTTTTCTTTCATTAATTCAAAAATATGCCAGGAAATGGCTTCGCCTTCACGATCAGGGTCCGTTGCAAGCAAGAGAGAGTCTGACTTTTTGAGCATTTTGGCAATGGTTTCGATATGACGTGCGTTCTTTTCAATAGGAACATAAGTCATTGCAAAATGTTTTTCGGGATTAACGGAGCCCTTGCGTGCAGGTAGATCACGCACATGCCCATAAGAGGCCACAACCTCATAATCACCGCCTAAATATTTTTGAATTGTTTTCGCTTTTGCGGGTGATTCAACAATCACCAAATGTTTACTCATATAACGTTAACCTTATCCTTTTCACTTCATCCCTAAGCACCCAAATACCCACGCCTGAGAACAAGCATGGAATAGTGATGCTGAAAATGAAATATCACCAACTTCTAGTAATATAGGTAATAGACGATCTTTTAATGTAATGTCAATTCATCTTCTGTTTGATAAAGAACTAAATCAAGAAAAGCCAACTGTTCTTCATTTAAAGAACTCCCTAAAGCATTTCTTATAGTCCATTTAGTCTCTTGAAGAGTTACGATACGAGATTCAGAAAATTGTAATTGATTCATAATCATTTCAAATGATTCGGTATTAAGAACATTCCATAATTTCATACGCATGAGAAATTGATAACTGGCCTTAGTCAGTTTCATTTGCTCATCATAGGTAAAGACTCGAGTTGATGTGTGTTGTTGTAATTTCAAATGTAAGACTTGTTCTTCAGAAGTTACGTTCTCATCTTCATTTAGTTGTTCCGTTGCATCTTGACCAGCGGTTTTATGGCTTTCTTTCAGTTGAGTAAGACTTTGTTCAAATAAACTCAATAACATCTCAAATAAGTTATCTTTCATATACTAACACCTCATATAGCCACCGGGCACAGATACAACAGCCCCATTTAATTCTAATTCTGCAAGCTCACTAGTGACTTGCTCAACGGTGCATCCGCTACGTAAAATGATCTGATCCACTGTAGTCATTTCAAAGCCAATGAACTTTACTAGGTTTTTATTCCCGCTGGCAAGAGGTAAAATAGCTTTATCAGCTGTTTGCTGTTCCAAATCAATCCCTAACTCCTCAAGAACATCGACAACTGAAGTAACTAATTTGGCTCCTTGCTGCAACAGGTAATGACACCCTCGAGCCAGAGGATTGTGAATAGAGCCAGGAATCGCTAAAACATCTCGATTTTGTTCCAAGGCCATTCGTGCTGTGATTAATGATCCACTCTTGATTGCTGACTCAACAACCAAAATGCACAATGATAAACCACTTATTATACGATTTCTTCGGGGGAAATGTCCAGCGATCGGTGGACTTTTCAAGGGAAATTCGCTCATTAACAGACCATTTTGAGTAATTTTCTGTGATAAAGCCCGATGTCGATGAGGATAAACTCGATCGATTCCTGTACCCAATACCGCAATTGTTTGCCCCCCGGCCTCTAAACATCCTTGATGGGCTTGAGCATCAATACCTAAGGCCAAACCACTCACAATAGTCACTCCATGAGCGGCGATGGCTTTTGCAAAGTGGCGTGCGTTTTCACTTCCAGTTACAGTCGGATTACGACTACCTACTACCGCAAGTTTAAGCTGATTTAAACAAGCCAGCTGTCCTTTAGCATATAAAACAATGGGAGGATCCGTAATTTCCTTCAATAAAGAAGGATATTCAGGTGAGTCCCAGGTAAGTAGATGATGATCATCTGCGGCACGCAACCAACTCAAATCTTCTTCAATCACCTTCATATCGAACTGAGCAATAGTATGCGCCAAAGCCTGCGGCAAGCCTGCTTGCTCGAGTTCAATCGCTGAGAGCTGGAACATGTGCTGCAAGTCAGGCCAACGAGTTTGTAGTTTGGCGACGGTGCGCGGCCCAACTCGCTCCATTCGATTTAATGCAAGATAATAGGGTAAATTACTCATGGGTTAGCCACATAATTCAATAAGTAAACAACGCGTGTTGAACGAACAATTAATGCAAAACTGGTTTTGCTAAACACCCGAAACACCATGAGCTCACCAATACGCTCAGGCGGTAATAGAATAGGGAACAGAGGATTTTTAGGGTCATTGACGGTACCTGTTTCTCTATAGATACCGAGAACATCCCCGGCTTCCAATCCATCACGGGCCCCCAAACTAATCACTGCCACACCACCTGCAGCTTCCTCAACATTTCCGCTAGGCATCCCATTTGGCATATCGATAATATAGCCCCTTACGAGAAATAGAGGTGCTTTAGGCTCAAAAAACAAATTAAATTCAGGACTATTATTAATCAGAACACTATCTTGTATTCTCACTCCTTCATTTATGCTGGTTAATAAAATAGTTGCAGGCTCACCACCTGCAATCAACTCGGCATAACCAATCAAATCAGCTCGATATCCTAAAAGTTCCTTAGTTTTTGGATCCACATAATCTTTCCCCCCTCTAAAAATGGAATACGACGGAATACCGTCTGGGGGGATTTCTCGTGATGGATGTAATCCTCGAACATAGACCTCATCTCCTTGCCCACCTAACATGTGTTCCCCTACCAATCCAACAATATAAGGGGCTCTACTGACCGCGTCCTGATCCAATATCAGCGATTCATTTAGAAAAGGCTTAATATCGCTTAAAAGTATTGCAGGAATGGGATCATCTAAAG
This sequence comes from Legionella stuttgartensis, assembly GCF_977063405.2. Taxonomy (NCBI): domain Bacteria; kingdom Pseudomonadati; phylum Pseudomonadota; class Gammaproteobacteria; order Legionellales; family Legionellaceae; genus Legionella; species Legionella stuttgartensis. The sequence continues at coordinate 182,842 of NZ_CDRUHA020000011.1, read as the reverse complement.
GCAAAGCACGGACATTGGGAGATAATTTTATTGTCCCATTTGATACTACCTTAATGTAGGGTTTGGTTTTAGAAAAGCCTAAAACGAGCTCCGCTCCTGGGTATAAACGATTAGGATTTTTTATCCCGGGATTGGCATGCCAAAGCTCCTTCCATTCCCAGGGATTATTGAGATAGCGATTGGCTATAGTCCATAAAGTATCTCCTGGTTGAACCACATAACGTGCTGGAGCATCTGCTTTTAAGCTTAGTGCATAGTTCAAATTAGAGAGGAGAAAAAAGAATATAAAAAGAATAAATCTCATTAGAGTCAATCCTTTGTTGGAATATCTTGCAGCCTTACAATATATGAAGGATAATATTAACATGATTTTTGTACAGAGAACCAGATAAACAATGGCTATTCATACGATTCTATATTTACCTGACTCTCGATTAAGAGATGTTGCAAAACCCGTTACACATTTTGATGATAAGTTGCAAACGTTAATCGATGATATGTTTGAAACTATGTATGATGCTCGAGGCGTCGGACTTGCAGCACCTCAAATTGGTGTGAGTTTGCGTTTGTCCGTAATTGATATTATCGGAGACAAAGAGAATCAACTAGTTATCATCAATCCTGAAATCATTGCCTCAGAAGGCGAAAAAAAATTTGAAGAAGGCTGTCTTTCTGTCCCTGGTGCTTACGACACCGTGATTCGCGCAGAAAAAGTTACCGTCAAGGCGTTAGATCGAAATGGAAAACCTTTTGAAATTGAAGCAGAAGGCTTACTCGCAGAATGTTTACAGCATGAAATCGATCATATGAATGGCAAACTGTTTATTGATCTACTTTCTCCATTGAAAAAAGCCATGGCACGAAAGAAATTAGATAAATTCAAGCGCCAGCATGCACGTAGATAAGGTCTTGAGGGTTCTGTAAGATTTTTCATTAAAATACGTCCCTTAAAGAACGGTCCTTGATTGACAGGTAGTTACCATGAGCACATTGAACATTGTTTTTGCTGGAACTCCAGAATTTGGTTTGCCTTGTCTTGAGGCATTGTTACATTCCAAACATCATATTAAAGCAATTTATACTCAACCAGACCGTCCTGCTGGACGGGGCAGAAAACTGCAAGCTTCCGCAGTCAAAGAGTGGGCTTTAAACCAGAATATCCCAGTTTATCAGCCATTGAATTTCAAAAATCCTGAAGCCATTGCAGAGCTTGCTGCATTAAAGCCTGATGTCTTAGTAGTAATTGCTTATGGATTAATTTTACCTAAATCCGTGCTGGAAATTCCGCGCTTAGGTTGTATTAACGTACATGCTTCCTTGCTGCCTCGCTGGCGTGGCGCCTCCCCCATTCAGTCTGTTCTGCTTCATGGCGATGACGAATCTGGGGTAACGATTATGCAAATGGATGTCGGTATGGATACAGGTGCGATGCTTCACAAGGTTGCCTGCCCTATCACTGCATCAGAGACAGCGCAAACATTGCATGACAAATTGGCGCAGATCTCCGCGCAACCTTTATTACAAACCCTAGATGAATTAGCGACACACACCGAAAAACCCGAGATCCAAAATAATGAATTGGCCACTTACGCCAGCAAAATTAACAAAGAAGATGCGTGTATCAATTGGCAGCACTCAGCAACAGAAATCGACTGCAAAATTCGTGCGTTCAATCCTTGGCCAATCGCCTATACAACCCTTGGGGAAGAAACGTTGCGTATTCATCAAGCCAAAGTCGTAGACCAATCATTTTCACAAGCACCCGGTACTGTCATTCGCATCGATAAAAAAGGAATGTTAATCGCAACTGGAAATCAAAGTTTGCTTGTAGAGCGAATCCAACTTCCAGGTGCTAAAGTAATCTCCATTGCCGATTGGTTAAACTCTTCAAAAGCACAAGTACATGCAGGATTTGTGTTTAATGAATAAGAATGAACGACTGCACGCCTTAAAAATTTTAACTCAGTTATTAGCTGAGAAATCATCCTTATCACAGCTTATGCCTTCAACAGCCGAAGCCACACCCATGACCAAAGAGATTTGCTTCGGGTTTTGCCGTCATTATTTTCGTTTACAAGCCATAGCGGAATGCTTAGTACAAAAAAAACCTAAAGAACTGGAAATTTGGGTCGCATTACTCATTGGCCTTTATCAATTGCACTATATGCAGGTACCTGATTATGCTGTAGTCAAAGAAACGGTATCTTTACTTGAAAAAATCAAAAAATCCTGGGCAAAGGGTTTAGTCAATGCTGTTTTACGTAATTTCTGTCGCCAACAAAAAGAAATTCTGGTGCGTTTAAGCAATGACCCCAGATTTATTCATGGCCAGCCGCAATGGTTACTGGAACGTTTGCAAGCAGATTGGCCTGATGACTGGCAAGCAATCGCCCAAGCAAATGATATGCACCCACCCATGACCTTAAGGGTCAATGTACAAAAAAATTCAGTTACTGAATACTTACACTTTTTAAATCAAGAGGGCATTGCTGCTGAACCTCATCCTATAGCACCTGAAGGAATTACTTTAAGCAAACCTTGCGATGTGCACCAACTTCCAGGATTTACAGAGGGGCGAGTTTCCGTTCAAGACGGTGCAGCGCAATTAGCAGCCTCTTTACTGTCTTTGAAACCCGGGTTACGTCTTCTCGATGCCTGCTGCGCTCCGGGAGGAAAAACCTGTCATATTCTAGAAAAGGAACCGAATCTGTCCGCATGTATTGCTCTGGATGTTGATCCTAAACGATTGAAACGAGTTCAACAAAACTTAGATCGACTCAACTTGCATGCAAATTTAGTTGAAGGTGATGCATTAACTCCCTCCACGTGGTGGGATGGGCAACTTTTTGATCGTATTTTATTAGATGCTCCTTGTTCTGCAACAGGAGTTATTCGACGCCACTCCGATATTAAGTTATTACGTAATAACGAGGAAATTGTTAACATAACTAAAATTCAGCATAACATGCTGAATTGCCTATGGCCCCTGCTCGCAAAAGGTGGCGTACTTGTTTATGCCACTTGTTCCGTAATGTCTGCTGAAAATGAGCAACAAATCGCAAATTTTGTTGCAACCCATCCAGACTGTACGATAATTAAAGAACCTAGGGCATGGGGACACGCAACAGGGCATGGTCAACAAATTTTACCGGGAGAACAAGGTATGGATGGCTTTTTCTATTCAGTACTATTTAAGGATAAAAAATGACAATCAATTGGCCTTTAATCATTGTTTTATTCTGCTTATCCATTCCTGGCGTAGTCATTGCAATTAAACGCTTAATTTATTTTTTATTACCGGATAATTCTGACGAACTAAAGAAAAGAATGAGTCGGTTTGCCATTTTGCAAACCTTATTTATGATCTTTGTCCTCTGTTTTGCAGGCGCCGTGTTATCTCCAACGACGGGTTTACATGATGCAAGGCTTGAAGCACTTTTGCAGGGTACTGCAACAGTAAGTGTATTACTTCCTATGTTACTACCTACTGTTTTGTATGCCTTTTTCGGAGTTATATTTTTTTTAGTTCTCTATTACGGTCTCATTGCACGCATTGTTGATAAGAACAACATGGAAATTATGACTCGTATACGCACTGCCCTTGGTGTGGATGGTTGTGTTCTTTATGGCGGTGTCGTAGAGGAAATCATTGGCCGATGGGGATTAATGAATCTTGCAACATTTTTCGCACTACTCTTTACAAAGCAATATCCTACCTTGATCATTTGGATTTCAATTTTTATTAGTGGTTTGGTTTTGGTAGTAAGCCAAATCCCTGCATACATCGCTGCCGGCTGTACTTCTAACCGACGTTTCATTTACTCGCTGATTATCCTTAGCCTTTATCAGTCCTTACTTTTTGGATATTTATTTTGGCAATGGGGACTTATTGCAGCAATATTGGCCCATATGTTGTTCCATTTAGGATGGGCAGCATTTGAAAACGTAAAAAAATCGTAAAGCACTCCCCCCTTAATCTTGCCTTAACCTTGATCTTTTATCCTACAAGGGAATGTAGTCAAGGTTAGGGGGTAGGATATGGCAACAACTTCTAGTAATGAATTTGCTGCGTTGGTAAATCAATTACATAAATCACCTAACGATCATGTTTTACAACAAGCGGTGATCCAAAATTTACCTAAAATGATCGCTTTAGCTCGGGATAACCCTATGGCTTTATACCATTTAGCCCATATTTATCCACCTACATCTTCTGAGTACAAACAAACCATGCGCCAGGCTGCGAATTTGAAATGCACTAATGCCATGCTGGTTATGGTACAAATATTAGGAAACTCAAATGATGCCAAGGATCTGCAAACAGCGACTTATTATTTCAATATGATTAATAAATCTAATGATTCATACATCAAAGAACAAGCTCGATTGCTTTTGGATGAATACCCTGAACTTTCAAAAACAATACAAGAACAAGAGAAACCTAATTTAAGTTACAGTCAAGCTCGCTTCTTTTCACATCAGCGCAAAAGAGAAGAACCAATCGAGCTTATTGAGGCTGTGGCGTGTAAGGCTTAATTATAAATGTCTTAGCCTGGGTGAAAGCAAAGTCCGTAACCCAGACTCTCTTATAGAAGTATACTCACCCCCGGACATAGCCGTCCGGGTTCCAATGGACCGCCAAGGATCATGTTCTAAACGATCAAAAAGCGAAAATTCTTTTGAATCTCGTTTAAATCAAATTGATTCAAATACAAGGAAAAACTCATCCACGCACTTAACGCAGCCAAATCTTGGAATGGAGGCGGAAGATAAACAGGATTGGTTAAAATTCCACGCTCTTTAAGTTCAGTAAGTAAAGGCAAATCGTCAAGCACTAATTTTCCGGTAAATAATAAGGGAATAGACTCAACATGCTTGCGGCTGATGGCAAAACGGATGTAGTTGTAAATCAATACAAAGCCTTTAGCATAAGATAAATCTTTAGTGAATGGACCACCTGTAGGCGTACTTCCTCTGAAAACACGTACCGATTGATTGTAACTGTCTTCTTCGCTTAAACCACAATCCATAAAATAATTATAAATATCGAGAAAATCAGCCCCTTGAGTCACCATATCCAAAGCAATCACGCGATTAGTAATCTTTAACATACGACTAGGATATGAAGAAAAAGTAACAATCTCCGTGATCACCGCCAAACCTTCCTGAATAACGCTACTAGAAGGAGAGCCTTTAGAAAGAAAAAAGCAATTGGGCTGCATGGAGCCATTTAAAGTGGTTCCAACGTGAACCCAACCTTCATGCACTTCAAGATAACGAAGATCGCGATCACTAAACATGGCTTGTTGACTCAATTTAATGCTGTCTGCTCCCGCAGAAGCATCCGCAATCATATCATCACTGACCATGACGGTGACCTTCCCCGGATGTTTATCAAAAAATTGACCTAACCGTGCTTGTAGCATTTCTTGAGCCTGCTGGGGCGTATAACGTTTTACGTCGGCTTCAGACTGTAATTGGACACTAAGACCTGTTAAGACATCAAAGAGTAACGTACCCATCTCTGACATACGTGGCCCGCCCGCATAGAATACGTCGTTTGGACTGCCATACAACTCCATTGCCAATTCTGAAAATGCAGGAGTTCCTCGTTTTGAAAGCATCTGCGTAGCGCGACTGTATTCTTCACACTGACGACGTATTAAACGAGTTAAAGTGGAATACTGTCCCAGTTGGTTCTGAGTATCACGTAAAATAATCCGGAATTCTTCTTGTTTATCATGAACATCAAAAGGTAAAGGCTTTTTATCGTAATACTCTTTATCAATAGCTGGAAGTTTTTTCCCTTTATTTTTAAAAAATTCCTTCCTTATGGATTCATCCCATTTAATACTATCAAGAATCCTGATTTTACGTTGCGCTTCCACAATACGCTGCGATAACTCCTGTACAATAAGTAACTCAGCCGATTCTGATGGTGTCATAATAAACCCCTTAAGATACAGGTGGTGCGATACTTACACGTGCATTCTGGTTCTGCTCAGGCAAATCATAAAAACTACTAATATTTGCTCTCGTTAATGGCGGCGGAACTTCCAATGAGGGACCATTACGACTACTCAAGTAAAGATGTTCACCATTACTGGCATAACGACTACAACCAAAGAGTACAAGTGTTACAAAAAAAATAAAACCCAACTTTTTCACTTAAATCAACTCCAAACTCTTCATCATTTTTTCCAATGGTTCATGATGTTCTTTTGATAAACGAGTTAATGGCAATCTTAATTCATTGTTCATTAACCCCATTCTATTTGCTGCCCATTTTATTGCAATTGGGTTCGTTTCAACAAACAATAAGTCATACAAAGGCATTAATTGTTCATTTAAACGTAAGCATGCTGCATGATCACCATCTAAAGCCGAGTCACATAATTTAGCCATTAGTTTCGGAACCACATTAGCTGCTGCTGAAATATTTCCCTTCGCTCCAGCCAACATCCAGGATGCTGCAGTAAAATCATCTCCACTATACACATCAATACTGCCTTCTGAAAGACGCAAAATTTGTTGTAAACGGGTCATCTGTCCCGTAGCATCCTTTATTCCCACAATATTAGAAATCTTCGCAAGTCTGGCGACTGTTTCGGGTAACATATCACAAGCTGTTCTCGTTGGCACATTGTATAAAATAATAGGCATAGCAGCCGCTTCGGCTATCTGACTATAGTGTAAATATAGCCCTTCTTGCGTCGGTCTGATGTAAGCAGGAGTCATAATTAATGCTGCATGAGCACCACATTCCATAGCTTCCTGGGTTAATTGAATACAATCTCGGGTTGCATTCATACCAGTACCAGCAATAACAGGAATTCGTTCTTTCGCCTGATCAACTACTGTTTTAATAACGAGTAGTTTTTCTTCATGTGATAAAGTACCTGATTCACCGGTAGAACCGGCTGCAACAAGACCATGGCTCCCCATTTCAATATGAAACTCGACTAATTCTCGTAAACGTGGGACATCAATCTGATCATTCTTCATGGGTGTTAGTAAAGCGACAATGCTTCCTTTAAACATAGAGTCCTCTGGTATTATTATTCTTCATACTACTAATACTACTGGAAAATGTGGGTAAGAGTAAAATTAGAAATTTAAAAAATAATATGCAACACAAATTATGGTCATTTATTCTACATAAAATGTTTTTTTTGTACTAAAATCATAGTGAAGATGAAGCAACTAGGATTTATTGTATTGAATCGTGCTCTATCACTACAGAAATCCTGAAAACTATAAAAAGGAGTTACACTATGAAAAAAATTATTGCTCCCTTATTTTTTGTTGGTGCATCAGCTTTTATGCTTGGGGGATGCACTAATACTCAAGTAGGTACTGCCGCGGGTGGTGCTGCCGGTGCAGGTATAGGGTATGCTGTATCTGGAGGCAGCGCAGTCGGAACTGTAATTGGCGCAGGGGCTGGAGCACTTGTAGGTAATGCAATTGGTCAACAGCAAGACCGTCGTGCATACTACTATGGTCGATACTATCGCCCTTATTACTACTAATACAAATGAAGTTCCCTCTTAACCTCCAAAAGAGGTTAAGAGGTTTAATTTTGTGTAATTTCCACATCAGATAACCTAGTATCTGGCTAAACATCTGAAATCGAAACCTCCAGCAAAGTCATGGGCAAATTTAGCTGCACGTTATTAGTAAATTGAGCACAACGCACCTACTCATGTACGATGAGTTCATCTATCTCTTCTTTAACAGGGAGTCATATTAGAAAAAATATGGTTCTTTAAAAACCATTGAGACAGCTGTTTCAAATGAATTTTTTTCTATTTTTCTATATGACAACAAAAATCTTAGGAATATAAAGCAATATCAGATTTCCATTGCTATACTTCTAAAAGAATTTTTAAAATAAGCCTAAATATTTGATCATTCACTCAAAATAATACAAGGATTGTAATCATGCGCTTAAAAAACAAAGTAGCAATAATTACAGGTGCCGCCAGCGGCATAGGTAAAGAAATCGCCTTAGTCTATGCAAAAGAAGGAGCTAAAGTTGCCATTGCAGATCTCAATCTGGATCAAGCCAATCTTGCAGCAGAAGAAATAAAATCTAAAGGTGGGGAGGCTATGGCCGTTGCCATGAATGTCACCGATGAAAACCAAGTGGATAAAGGCGTAGATGATGTTGCTAAACACTTTGGTGGCGTTGATATTATGGTTAGCAACGCAGGAATTCAAATCATCAGTCCTGTGGAGCAACTGGCGTTTTCTGATTGGAAAAAGCTCATATCAATTCAATTGGATGGAGCATTCTTAACAACTAGAGCTGCGTTAAGACATATGTATGCCTCTCGTAAGGGAGGAAGCGTTATTTATATGGGCTCAGTCCATTCTAAAGAAGCATCTAAACTGAAAGCACCTTATGTGACTGCAAAACATGGTTTAATTGGTTTGTGTAAGGTGGTAGCCAAAGAAGGGGCAGCCCATAACGTGAGAGCGAACGTAATTTGCCCAGGATTCGTACGTACACCACTAGTCGATAAACAAATTCCCGAACAAGCTAAAGAATTAGGAATTACTGAAGAACAAGTTATTAAGAATGTAATGCTTAAAGATACAGTGGATGGAGAATTCACTACCACGGATGACGTAGCACAGACTGCGTTATTTTTTGCTTCTTTTGAATCAAATGCTCTAACAGGTCAGTCATTGATTGTTAGTCATGGATGGTTCATGGAGTAAGGCCTATGGCTCGAACAAAAAACAGTAAAGCTGCAACACATCATCATGTTGCTTGTTGTTTTCAAGGTGGAGGCGCTTTAGGCGCCTACCAAGTAGGTGTTTTGCATGCTTTGGACGAAGCAGGCTACTATCCAAGCTGGTTTGCAGGCACCTCAATTGGAGCAATTAATGCGGCAATTGCTGCAGGCAATCCACCTAATATACGGGTTGAAAAAATGTATCAGTTCTGGGAAACCATAGCCACCCCTTCTTTTATCGAGAGCAGGCTTCTTCCCGATGATGTTGCAAGCCGCAAAATTGAACACTTTCTCTCAGCACAAACTGCATTACTTTTTGGCCAGCCAGGATTTTTTACACCTCGTTTCCCGCCACTACTCATGGGATACTATGATGCACCGGATACCTTGAGTTTTTACGACACCAAAAATTTGAAGTCGACTCTAGAACAGTTTATCGATTTTGATCGACTCAATAATTCTGAAGAGACGCGCATAAGCATTGGTGCTGTTGAAATTTGCTCCGGCGAAATGGTTTATTTTGATTCACAAAACACAAAAATTGGCCCCGAACATATCATGGCCAGCGGCGCATTGCCTCCTGGTTTTCCAGCGGTGGAAATTGAAGGGCAATATTACTGGGATGGTGGAATTTCAAGTAACTCGCCAGCAACCTACATCTTATCTGCTAATCGATGCCCTCATAATTTATTGTGTTTTGCAATTCATCTATTTGACTCCTATGGCTTATATCCAACGTCATTGGATGCCGTAATGAAACGTCGGAAAGACATAGAGTATTCCAGCCGTTTTGCGCATGCTGTGGAAATGTATCAACAAATTCACGCATTAAAAAATACCATTCACGTTCTTTCACAATATATCCCTGAAGAGGAAAAAGGAAATCCAGAACTTAAATTATGTATGGCTCGAGGTCATCAATCTACAATTTCGTTAGTTCGCTTTTTGTATGAGCACGATGAAACTGAGTTTTCTTCAAAAGATTATGAGTTCTCCAGGAAAAGTATTATGGAGCGCATCAAAAACGGCTATACGGATGGAAAAAAAGCGGTCAAACAATCACCTTGGCATAAAAAAATACCTAGTACAACGGGCATTGCTGTATACGACATGTCGCCAAATAAACATTTAAAAGAGGAGTCTGAAAAATGAATGAAGCAGACGTAGTAAAACAAGCATTTGCCATGCCACTTACCAGTCCGTGTTATCCTCGTGGCCCTTACCGTTTCATTAATAGGGAATTTTTAATAATTACCTATGAAACCGATATCGAGTTACTACGCGAAGTGGTCCCTGAACCCTTAGAAGTAGTAGAACCAATAGTCAAATTTGAATTTATTCGCATGCCAGACTCAACAGGATTTGGGGACTATACCGAATCAGGTCAAGTCATCCCAGTATCCTATAAAGGTAAAAAGGGAAATTACACGCATGCTATGTTTTTAGATGATCTTCCTCCTATTGCGGGCGGACGAGAAATTTGGGGCTTTCCTAAAAAGCTGGCTCAGCCCAAACTGGAAGTAGTTCATGAAACCTTCTTGGGTACTCTAGAATATGGACCCATTAGAGTTGCCACAGCAACTATGGGTTATAAATACGAAGCGCTTGATGTAAAAAAAGTAGCTGAATCACTTGCTACCCCTAATTACTTACTTAAGATAATTCCTCATGTGGATGGCAGCGTTCGAGTTTGTGAGCTGGTTGAATATTATCTTGATAATGTAATCATCAAAGGTGCTTGGAATGGACCAGCCTCTTTAGAAATGAAACATCATGCATTAGCTCCTGTAGCAAATTTGCCCGTAAAGCGCATTGTAAATGGGGTACATTTATTAACGGATCTCACATTACCTTATGGTCGTGTTGTGCACGATTATTTAAAATAAAGACGATGCAAAGTTTTAAAAGGAATTTGGAGATCGTTTAAAAATGTTAATTTTAATTGGCTATGTTGTCATACTTCTCTGTGTTTTTGGGGGATTCGCTTTGGGTGGAGGCCACCTTGCTGCGGTCTTTCAACCCATTGAGTTGCTTATTATAGGTGGAGCGGCCATAGGCTCCTTGATTGTTGGGAATAGTGGTTCGGTATTAAAATCATTGTTGAAAGCGCTACCTAAGGTTTTTCGTGGGGAAAAATCCATTAAGGATACTTCCAGTAATCTATTAAGTCTGTTATACACGCTGCTAAATAAGGCACGCCAACAAGGACTTATGTCTTTAGAAACGGATATTGAAGCCCCTAAAGAAAGCGCTATTTTCAATGCCTATCCTTCAATTATGAAAAACCACCATATTATTGAGTTCATTTGTGATTACTTAAGATTAATCATCACATCAAACCTCCAACCTTTTCAACTGGAGGCTTTAATCGATATGGAAATTGAATCGCATCATGAGGAGGAAATGATTCCTGCTAATGCTTTATCCAAACTCGCTGATGCCATGCCCGCCTTTGGTATTGTTGCGGCAGTTCTTGGGGTAGTGCATACCATGGAATCGATCAATCTACCTCCACCAGAATTAGGCGTTCTCATTGCACATGCCCTGGTAGGTACCTTTTTGGGTATTTTAATCGGCTATGGGTTTGTTGGTCCTGTAGCTTCAGCAATGGAACAGCACGCCAATCAGGAGCAATTATTGCTGCAATGCATAAAGGCTACAATTTTGGCGAGTTTACACAATAACCCCCCTATTATTGCCGTTGAATTTGGACGCAAAGTATTGTTTTCCGCACAACGTCCCTCCTTTACCCAGCTCAATGAAGAAATCAAAAATTTCAAGCCGGGCGCATCCTCATCCAACTCAGAAGAAGGTTCTTCTGCGGAACCCACTCCGAGTTAATGAGGTTACAACATGAATGACAACAGCAATAAAGGAAAATCTGGCGCAACCCCGATTATTCGAAAAATAAAGAAAAATCAGCATAAGCATCATGGTGGATCATGGAAAATCGCTTTTGCTGATTTTGTAACCGCAATGATGGCCTTTTTCTTGCTAATGTGGTTGATTGCTTCTCTCAATAAAGCTCAAAAAGATGGGATCTCCGAGTATTTTAAACAACCAATGAAAATCACCTTTTTTGGTGGAGAAAATGTAGGTAATCAACAAATTAATCTTAAAGGCGGCGGACCTCAAATAAAAGACACTAATGGTCAAGTTTCAACAACAGATCACCCATCGGCTCCAAATAAAAAAGCCCAAGACATTCAAGTAATCCAATCAACTGAAGATGAAACCCAAAAACTTGAAGAATTAAAGTCCAAGATTAATTTAAGTATTAAAGAAGATCCTTCTCTTGCTGGTTTAAAAAATCAATTAATGATGGAAGTAGTAAAAAATGGATTGCGCATTCAATTAATCGACAATCAAAATAAACCGATGTTTGATGTAGGTTCAGACAAACTTAATCCGGACATGGAGCATGTCTTTGTCCAAATCGCAAAACTACTTAAGAACGTCCCCAATAAAATTACCATTGAAGGGCACACCGATGCTCATCCTTACCATAATCCTGATGAATTAGAATACACTAACTGGGAATTATCGGCCCAAAGAGCCAATGCCGCCCGTCGTGCATTGGTTAAGGCGGGTTTGGATCCCGATAGAGTCGTTCGTGTATCTGGTTTTTCATCAACTGTGCCTCTTAATCTAAAAGATCCATACAGTCCTGAAAACAGACGCATCAGCATCATTGTCATGAAGAAAAGCGCCGAAAAAGAAATGATTAAGAAGAAGTAAACAGATATAACCTGGGCTTACCCAGGTTAGGAGATGTATAAACCAAAGTTAAGAAATAGAAGCGTTCAACATCCAGCGTGCTTTTTCATGAGCCCCAATACGCTCACTAAGCAACGCAATTGTCCCTTCATCATCATGTTCTTGTGCGAGTTTAACCGCGGCGTTTAAATCTTTAACTAAACTCCCATTATCTTGAGCAAGCTCACTCACCATATGATTCGCATCAACATTGGAATCACCGTCTTTGATTGTTTTTAATTGATTCAATGCGGTAAAAGTAGCAGGAGCTTTATGCCCAAGAATTAAAATTCGTTCTGCAATTTCATCGATCGCTTCTGCCAATGCTGTATATTGCATTTCAAATAATTCATGCAAACTTTTAAACTGCGCTCCCTTAACATGCCAGTGATAATTTTGAGTTTTAAGATACAATGCGTACGTATCTGCTAAAACTACTTCTAACTTTTTAATCATTGCTCCCATCATGACTCCTGACTTTATTATTCCTCATCATTTTGGATGATACACGGCAAAAATTCCATTATTTTCAAATAAAAAACCCGCCATTAAGGCGGGTTTTTAAAGAAATAGGGATAGAGAGGGGCTTACATCATGCCGCCCATGCCTCCCATACCACCCATTCCACCCATGCCACCCATATCAGCAGCAGCTTCATCTTTCTTTGGTAAATCAGCAACCATACACTCAGTAGTCAGCATTAAACTTGCTACAGAAGCAGCATTTTGTAATGCCATACGAGTTACTTTAGTTGGATCCAAAATACCCATGTCAACCATGTCACCAAAATCACCAGTAGCAGCATTGAAACCATAGTTGTCTTTGTTTTCAGACACTTTGTTTACAACTACTGAAGCTTCATAACCAGCGTTTGATACGATCTGGCGCATTGGTGCTTCAATAGCACGACGTAGGATGTTGATACCCATGTTTTGATCGTCATTGTCGCCTTTTAAAGAATCCAGAGCTTTTTGTGCACGGATTAAAGCAACACCACCACCAGCTACGATACCTTCTTCTACAGCAGCACGAGTAGCGTGTAATGCATCTTCAACACGAGCTTTTTTCTCTTTCATTTCTACTTCAGTAGCAGCACCAACTTTGATAACTGCAACACCGCCAGAAAGTTTAGCAACACGCTCTTGTAATTTCTCACGATCGTAATCAGAAGTAGTTTCTTCGATTTGAGCGCGAATTTGACCAATACGTGCATTGATTTCAGCAGCTTTACCTTCACCATCAATAATTGTAGTGTTTTCTTTGGTAACTACAATACGTTTTGCAGTACCTAAGTCTTCTAAAGTAGCAGCTTCTAAGCTCTTACCAATTTCTTCAGAAATTACTTCACCATGAGTCAGAATTGCGATGTCTTGCAACATTGCTTTACGACGATCACCGAAGCCAGGAGCTTTAACAGCACATACTTTAACAATACCACGCATGTTGTTAACAACGAGAGTTGCTAATGCTTCACCTTCAACATCTTCAGCAATGATCAACAATGGACGGCCTGATTTTGCAACACCTTCCAATACAGACAACATGTCACGAATACTGGAGATTTTCTTGTCAACCAACAGAATGAATGGATGCTCAAGCTCACAAGTCATGTTTTGTTGATTGTTGATGAAGTATGGAGAAATATAACCACGATCAAACTGCATTCCCTCAACAACAGATAATTCATTTTCAAGACTGTTACCGTCTTCAACAGTGATAACACCTTCTTTACCTACTTTATCCATTGCACTCGCAATAATAGCGCCAATTGCTTCATCAGAGTTAGCAGAAATAGTTCCTACTTGAGCAATTGCTTTGTTGTCTTTGCAAGGCTTAGACATTGCTTGCAATTTTTTAGTAATTGCTGTAACTGCTTTGTCAATTCCGCGCTTCAGATCCATAGGATTCATGCCAGCAGCAATTGCTTTATAACCTTCAACTACAATCGCACGAGCCAATACAGTAGCTGTAGTAGTACCATCTCCAGCAGTATCAGAAGTTTTAGAAGCAACTTCTTTAACCATTTGTGCGCCCATGTTCATGAAGCGTTGATCAAATTCGATTTCTTTAGCAACAGATACACCGTCTTTAGTTACAGTTGGGGCACCATAAGCTTTTTCTAATACAACATTACGACCACGTGGGCCCATAGTTACTTGCACTGCATCAGCTAATGCATTAACACCAGCGAGCATTTGTAAACGCGCATCGTCACCAAAACGTAATTCTTTAGCCATTATCTCTCTCTCCTAATGAAACGATTACTTCTCAATTACACCCATGATGTCGTCTTCACGCATCACAACTAGTTCTTTACCGTCGATTTTCACTTCGGTACCTGAGTATTTGCCGAACAGGACAATATCACCCACTTTTACTGCTAACGCACGAACATCACCGTTGTCTAGGATTTTACCAACACCCACAGCAATGATTTCACCACGCATTGGTTTTTCAGTGGCGCTATCTGGAATAACAATACCACCAGCTGTGGTACGTTCCTCTTCCATACGACGAACAACAACTCGATCGTGTAAAGGACGAATTTTCATGCTTCTATCTCCTGATTAATTAAACTTTAAAGTCAAATTGCAATGTCACTGAATGCCATATGGGGACAAGAAAATGAGTTTCAAGGGTTAAAATAAAAAAAATTTTAGTGTTTAATTTTATTCACACTCCATGATGTTCTGATATAGTTACATATATGTATTTTAAGCTCCGCATAATAAAGGTTTTCAGAATGAGAAAATGGTTTTTATTGTTATTTAGCTGCATAACTACATTTGCTCTACATGCAAACCCACTTCCGGCTGCTCAAGTATTTCATGTGAATGTAAACAAGGTTGATCCTAATACATTTGCGATTAATTTCCAGATAAAACCCCATTATTTTCTTTATAGCGACCGTATTAAATTAACCACGAAAAAGAATGGCACATTTCATTTAGGAACTCTGCGGTTCCCTCCCTCAGAGAAAAAAGTAGATAAATTAGGACATGAGTTTTCTGTCTACCGTAATCAAGTCTCTATTCCCGTTGGAATTTTAGGGAATAACCCGGGGGATGCTTTAATTGATTTACATTATCAGGGCTGTTCTGATGATGGCTTTTGCTATGCTCCTGAGACTAAGACAATTCAATTGTCCATAGACAACGATTTGGCTTTAACACAGGCGAATCTGGAGCAATCCCCAAATACCCAGTCCGCAGTTATTGAAGAATCACAAAATGATGGGGTGACTAAAATCTTTTTGAGCAACGATTGGTTATTAATTCTCTTCTCATTTTATGGCTTTGGCTTACTTTTATCGTTCACTCCATGCATTCTACCAATGGTTCCCGTTTTATCAGGAATTATCGTGGGGCATGGGAAAGAAATTACGACCAGGAAAGCATTTTTCCTCTCGTTAAGCTACGTGCTTAGTATGTCGATTACCTATTCAATCATTGGGGCTGTAGTAGCTTTGCTTGGAGCCAATCTACAAATTAGCATGCAATCACCTTGGGCTGTGGGAGTATTTAGCCTGATTTTTATTCTGTTAGCTATCTCCATGTTTGGATTTTATGAATTTAAACTACCTCATTCTTGGCAAGCGAAAATACACGGTTCCAGTAATCAAAGAGGCGGACACTATCTTGGGGCCGCAATTATGGGGTGTTTATCCACTCTAATTCTCTCACCTTGTGTTACTGCGCCACTCATTGGAGTATTAACTTATATTGCCCAATCTGGGAATGTTCTTCTAGGCTGTCTGACTTTATTTGTCTTAAGTTTGGGGATGGGTACACCTCTTTTACTCATCGGTACTTCTGCTGGTAAATGGTTACCTGAAACAGGCAACTGGATGAATACCATCAAGTCCCTGTTTGGCATTATTTTTATTGCCGTTGCAATTACCCTTATCGCTCGAATAGCTCCCCCATTGGTCAGCATGCTCTTATGGGCAAGTTTACTTATTTTTTCAGGGATTTATAGTGGTGCCCTGACCTACTCTGTAACTCATCGTGAAAAATTCAATCAAGGAATAGGACTCATTCTTCTCGGCTATGGGTTTTTGATTTTGGTTGGCGCCAGTATGGGAGCAACCAATCCCTTGCAACCCTTAACCATACAATCAGCAAGCGCTGCACCAATTAAAATACAACAGCAACAGAGCTTGAGTACAATAAAACAAGCGATAGCGGATGCTCATGGTAAACCGGTGATGCTTGATTTTTATGCTGATTGGTGCACCTCCTGTAAAGTAATGGAAGCGACTACATTTAAAGACCCTCAGGTACAAGAGGCCTTAGCGCGATTTGTTGTAATTAAAATAGATGTCACAGAAAATAATGCAGAAAATAAAGCTCTGCTTAGTTACTTTCATGTGGTGGCGCCACCAACTTTTATCTTTCTAGATGCCCAAGGAAAAGAGCTCAATCATCTCAAACTGGTTGGGGAAATTTCCGCAAATAAATTTTTAAAAACCTTAAATCAAATAGAATAACCTTAAGGACCTACCTTAATTTCAACAAATAAAAATGCATTATCTCAAAGTTATTTTGCCTCAAATTGGGTCCTTCTTTCCCGCTATCCTAAACGGATCTTTATCAAGTTTTTTGAACCCCTAATTAAAATTATTTTTTATTCAACTGCCCCCAATATAATGGAAAACATTGGTCATTATGGTTATTGCTTGATTTTGTGATTATTATTTGACCGTCTTTTTTTATGAACTATAGTTAAATAGGCAATAAGAAACCTGAAGGGCGAAAACTCCGTCTAAGGAATAGATTATGGATAATCAACTGGTTGTAAAAAAAGAAGTTTCTGCAGCAATTCCTTCAAAATATGGGGCTTTTGAGCTTTCATTATTTACGACAAATCAAGATGATAAAGAGCACCTTTTACTCACCTATGGTGCGGTACATAATGGAGATGATATTTTAGTTCGAATTCATTCGGAATGTATGACCGGCGATATTTTAGGCTCTTTACGCTGTGATTGTGGCGAGCAATTACAAATAAGCATGAGTCAAATTGCTATTGAGGGTCGCGGGATTATTATTTATCTTCGTCAAGAAGGACGAGGAATTGGATTAATTGATAAATTACGCACTTATAATTTGCAAGATCAAGGGAAAGATACAGTCGATGCGAATTTAGCATTAGGTCATGGCGGCGATGAGCGTACTTATGAAGTAGCGGCCCATATCTTAAAAGAATTACAAATTAAATCGCTTCGTTTACTTACCAACAATCCTAAAAAGATAGAAGCGCTCAATCAGTACCAATTAAATGTTACCTCCAGAGTCCCTATAAAAGGCTCTATTCATCCTCATAATGCATTTTATTTGTTGACTAAAAACCAAAAAATGGATCATGTATTTGAAGAAGAAGATCTTAAAGAGTTATATGAAAAATGCTCTTCTTTCTTAAAAAAGAAGAAACCGGTGGTGACCCTGGCTTATGCTCAAAGCTTAGATGGATCCATTTCATTTCACCGCAAAAAAAGACTTATGTTAAGTTCTCAAGAATCGCTGGTAATGACGCACAAATTACGCTCTGAAAATGATGCCATATTGGTTGGAGTCGGTACTATTATTGCAGATGACCCTCTTCTAACAGTGCGACATTATAAAGGAAACAATCCACAAGTTGTTATTTTAGACAGCAAACTGCGCATTCCTTTAACCGCACGAGTTTTGAAAAACGCTAAGCCGCCTATAATTTTCACTACCGATCAAGCTGATCCTGAAAAACAAAAATTACTTACTGAAATGAATGCCACGATCGTCCGAGTTGACGCAACAGATGAAGGCCGGACTGATTTAAGCAAAACTTTAGAGAAATTATTTATTTTGGGCATTAAAACAGTAATGGTTGAGGGTGGAAGAGGCATTATCACCAATTTTATTAATGAAGATCATGTCGATAAAGTAATCATCACAGTAGCTCCAATTTTTGTGGGCGGAGTCTCTGTACTATCGAGGGAAATAAAGGAAAGCTTAGGTTTTCCTCAATTAAAAAATGTACTTCAGTATAAGCTCGGGAAGGATATTATTATCATGGCTGACATTGAAAGGAATCTACCTTGAAAAATCATGTACTGTATTTTAATAAACCCAACCAAGTTTCTGTCTTGGAAGAATTGGTTCCCAGACCAAAAACAGATGAAGTATTAGTGCAAAATGTCATTTCGGGAATCAGTGCAGGGACGGAAATGCTTTTTTATCGGGGTTTAATGCCCACGGCTCTCTGCATGGATGCAAGCATTCCTTCATTAAGGCACAAACTGAATTATCCATTCAAATATGGTTATTGTTCTGTGGGTAAAGTCATTGAAACAGGCAATAAAAAATTAAACCATTTATTAAACCAATGGGTTTTCGTATTCAATCCGCATGAAAGTTATTTTTGTGCAAAGGAACACCACCTAATCCTGTTACCCGAGCATATATCGCCTTATGATGCTTTGTTCTTACCCAATATGGAAACAGCAATTAACTTAACATTAGATGGGGCTCCTCTAATTGGAGAAAATGTGCTTATTTTAGGACTAGGTGTTGTAGGCATTCTTACCACTGCCTTACTGCAACAATTCCCGTTAACTACTCTTCTAGGAATCGATTTATATGAAAAAAGAAGAAACTTATGCAGGGAGTTAGGAGCAGAACATGTCTTTGATGCATCCCAATCCGATCTTCATATGCAATTAAACCAATACCTGGAACAGGCACAACAGAGCACGATTGATCTTATTTATGAATTAACCGGTAATCCTGATGCACTCAACACGGCAATTGAGTTTGCAGCTTATGAAGGACGCATCGTTCTAGGGTCGTGGTATGGCAGAAAATCGTGCTCTATCGATTTAGGGGGTAGATTTCATCGAAATCGAATTAAAGTCATTGCCAGTCAGGTCAGTACTATTGCTTCTGAACTTCAAGGCAGATGGACTAAAGCGCGACGCTTTGACGTTGCATTTAAAATGTTGGAAAAAATAAAACCCTCTCGTTTTATTTCGCATAACATTCATATTACGGAGGCGGATGCAGCGTATCAATTATTAGCTTCTAATCCTAATGATACTCTATTTATCACTTTAACTTATGAGGTGTAATAATGCATTGTCTAATGTTAAGAAAGAATTTCATTGCCCAACACTTCTTAATTGGAAAAGACTTTGGGGCAGAAAATAAATGTCACTCTCACCACTATAGTTTTGAGCTGGAAATTGAAGATACAAAACTGGATTCATACAATTTTCTTATTGATATTGTTGAAGTCAAAGCACGTATTGAACAATTAATATCCTATTTCCAGGATAAAACATTAAATGAGCTTCCAGAGTTCAAAGAGCAAAATCCAAGTCTTGAACTTTTTTCTAAAATCCTCTGGCAAAAATTTAATACTTATTTTGACCTCCCTCCCAGCAGCCAAATTACAGTGCGATTATGGGAAGATGAGATTGCTCAAGCCAGCTATCGAGAAGCAAAATGCGCGTAGGATTAATCGTATATGGCCCCTTAAGTACCACTACAGGTGGCTATATTTATGATTTCAAGTTAATCGAATATTTACGTGCTCAAGGAGTAATCGTTAAGATTTTTTCACAGCAAAAAAAAGGTTTTTTGCGATTAATAAGGGATAACTTTTCGAAAACACTTCTAAATGAAGTAATTGAGTTTTCTCCTGATGTTCTTTTAGAAGATGAGATGAATTTCAGTTCGTTATTTATTCTGAATAAAAAACTAAAAAAAATGGGGAGTTTCCCCATTATAAGTATTGTGCATTTGTTACAGGCAAACGTCTTACACCATTTTTGGAATAAATGGATAACTAAAAAAATCGAAGGCCTATACCTTAAATCAGTCGATGGTTTTATCTTCAATAGCATTTCTACAGAACGCTCCATTTTCAAAATTATTGGAACACACAAAAATTCATTGATTGCTTATCCTGGGAAAGATCGGCTGCGATTGGATCCTAAAAAAAATAATATTAGGTTTAAATGCCAAAACAATAAATTCATGATTATTTTTGTTGGTAATTTATTATATAACAAAGGGTTGCATCTATTACTGCAGGCTTTATCAGAAATAGATTATAACTCTTGGCAATTATCCATCGTCGGTAATTTCTATTTTGATTTAAAATACACCCAAAAAATATTCACGATGATTCGCACTTTAAAATTGGAGGCAAATATCAAAATACATGGCTTACTGGATATTGAACAATTAAAAAAAGAACTGCTCTCAAAGCATGTATTGATTGTTCCTTCATATTTTGAAAGTTATGGAATTGTTTATACCGAAGCAATGGGAGCTGGTATTCCCGTTATTGCAAGCAACATTGGAGGAGTACCAGAAATTGTCAATGATACGATTAATGGGTTCCTAATCGAGCCAGGGGATAGCACCATGCTTCGAAATTACATTCTCAAATTAATTAAAAATCGAGACCTGCTAATCAACATGAGTTTTTCTTCTCTTTCTACTTATCAGAACTTCCCATCATGGAATGAAACCATGGCCAATGTATATGCATTTTTAAACCAAAATAACCAGCTAAGTACCACAATCAAAAAATCATTTAAATCAAAGAATCTTGTCGACAATAAGACGCATTAAGAGGTATAATTCGTTCACTTTTTTTACAGTTAGAGTTTTATGAATCATAAAGTAGGTTTTGTTAGCCTGGGTTGTCCCAAAGCATTGGTCGATTCAGAACGCATCATTACCCAGCTGCGTGCTCAAGGATATGAATTGGTATCCAGTTATCAAGATGCAGGTGTGGTAGTCATTAATACCTGTGGGTTTATTGATAGCGCGGTCAAAGAATCATTGGATACTATAAAAGAAGCAATGGCAGAAAATGGACGAGTTATTGTCACTGGTTGCTTAGGTGCTAAAGCAGAGATCATTAAAGAAGCATGTCCCGATGTCCTGCATATTAGCGGCGCACATGCCTATGAAGAGGTAATTAATGCAGTTCACCAGCACTTGCCTCCGCCTGCAGATCCATTCACACAACTTATTCCTCCTCAAGGAATTAAATTAACTCCTCGCCATTATGCCTACTTGAAAATATCTGAGGGATGCAATCAAAAATGTACTTTTTGCATTATTCCTACCATGCGTGGAAAATTACAAAGTTACCCAATGACCCAGGTTTTAACTGAAGCCCAAAAATTAAAAGACGCTGGTGTTAACGAAATCTTGGTGATTTCTCAAGATACAAGTGCATATGGGGTAGATACACGCTATCAACCAATCACCTGGAAAGACAAAACAATTAACACGCGCTTTTATGATTTGTGCGAACAATTAGGTGAGTTAGGCATTTGGATTCGCCTGCATTATGTTTATCCTTATCCGCATGTGGATGAGATTATTCCTTTGATGCGCGATGGATTGATTCTTCCCTATTTAGATATTCCATTACAACATGCTAATTCGCGAATACTTAAAGCGATGAAACGCCCAGCTAGTAGTGAAAATACCTTATTACGCATTGCTTCTTGGCGAGAAATTTGCCCTGATATTACACTGCGTTCGACCTTTATTGTTGGTTTTCCTGGGGAAACAGAAGAAGAATTTGAAGAACTGCTCGACTTTCTCGAAGAAGCACAGTTGGATAGAGTGGGTTGTTTCAAATACTCTCCGGTTGAAGGGGCCAAAGCGAATGAATTAAGTGACCCCGTTCCAGAAGAAATAAAAGAAGAACGCTATCATCGCTTCATGCAATTACAAGCAGAAATTAGCCGCAATAAGCTGGAAAATAAGATAGGTAGCGTCCAAACTGTATTAATTGATGAAGTAAATGAAGAGCAGATTATCGCACGCAGCCAAAGTGATGCCCCGGAAATTGATGGTCTTGTTATCCTACCACCAACTCCTGGTATTAAAGTGGGATCTTTTGCGGAGGTTATGATTACAGATAGTGATGATTACGACCTTTATGCCGAATTCAACAAATAGCTTGCGGTGAAGCATCACGATTCGTTATCCTGAGGAGTTTACAACGAAGGATCTCCTGATTTTACTCTCCCCTTCTTCTGGAGATCCCTCACTACATTCGGGATGACAAATAGTGGTTCGGTATGACATATCCTACCGCTATGCTCCACCCAGGTTACAGGGAGCGATTATAAATTTCTTTGCACATTGCCAATATCTCATCCTGCATGCTTTTATTCTTTACAGCGCCTGGACGCAGTAAATTTTGATGCAACAACTGATGGTGTTTCTTATATGCTTTTTTAAAAAAAGTATACTGCTCTTTACTTAAAGCACCCACTAAAAACAAATGATCTAATTGGCTCAAGGTATTGGTGTACCGAGCAGAAGAAGACTCCCCTAGATGAAGCATTAAAAACTGGACTAAAAACTCCAAATCCAACAAACCACCAGATATAGAATTTCGATCTTGATACTGTTCCATTTTGGATCTCATCGCCAATACATCTTGCAGCAAAGTAGGTTTATCTCGGGTCAATAACAATACCGATTTTTTCAATTGTAAAAAGGTGTGTCGGATCCTTGCATTCCCTGTCAAAACACGTGCTTTTAATAATGCTTGATGTTCCCAAGTCCATGCCTGATTTTTTTGATACGCCACAAAAGCATCTACATGACTCACCAACAACCCCGCGGCACCAGAAGGCCTAAGACGTGTATCTACTGTATAAAGCACTCCTGACTGGGAACGAGTAGTCAACATGTGCAAAATTTTTTGCGTTAAACGAGTAATCAATGCCTCTTCAGAGTGTTTTGCCGAATGTAAAAATACCAAATCCAAATCCGAGGCATAATTCATTTCGCGACTTCCTAACTTCCCGTAGGCAATAATTACAAAATGTGATTTTGCTTGTTCCATTTCCGGATGTCGTAAATACAATTGCTCGCTTGCGATTACTAAAACCTGATTTACAATCACTTGCGCCACATCAGACAAAAATTGCCCAATACGCACCGCATTACAGAAACCATAAAGTTCGGCACGGGCAGCCATTAACCAGTTGGTCAGTTTAAATTGACGCAATAGTTCTTCTTGCACTTCAACATCAGGATGATGAGCCAGTTTTTCTACTAATTGTCTTTGTAATTGATGCAAGGATTGAGGTCGCCATTCTTCTCCTTGATCCAACAATACTTCCAACAAGAAAGGTTGGTTCACTAATAAGGAAGTAATAAATGGACTTTGGGCAAACCAAAACAACAACTCGGTTAAAACCTGCGGATTCTCGGTTAATAAAGCAAGATATGCGCTACGCCCCACAATATTTTCCAGCAAGTGCATTACTTGTAATAAAACTTCATCCGTTTTTTCAACATGAGTCAGTTCAGCAAGCAACATAACCATAAATCGGTCCAGACGCATGCGTGCCCCTTGTGTTAACCGACGACAACGAGGGCTATGACGGAAGGAATGAATCATTTGATAGCAATGGGTTGCATCTACAAAACCTAAACTCGTTAACAAATTAATTGCCATACTTGTTTCAACATGTCCTTGCCAAAGACTGGCTAATTGATTCGCTAATAATCTTTTCTCATCTTCATAATCTTTCACTGTACCAAGTACTGAATGGAACGCATAACTGATAATCCGTTGATATTGATGTAATTTATTAATTAAATCCTCCCAAGAAAGATATCCCATAGCGAGAGTAATTTGTGTTTGTTTCACCAAATCTTCAGGCAATGAGTGCGTCTGTTGATCATTTAAACTCTGGAGGATGTTTTCGAGTTTACGTAAAAAAAGATAAGCTTGTTTTAAAGCATCGGTATGAGGTAATAATTTCTCCTGTTTTAACACAGCAAGTGCCGTCAAAGCATTTTGCTCTTGTAATTGCGGCAAGCGACCGCCACGTATTAACTGAAAATTCTGAATAACAAACTCTACTTCCCTAATCCCACCTCGGCCCCGTTTTATATCATCCAATCGTGGATTTAATTGGACTTCTCGCTCAATCATGGCCTTCATACTACGCAATGATTCAATGACACTAAAATCTACGTAGCGGCGATATACAAAAGGAACGATTAAACGCTCAAACCAGGGTTGGACTTCATCCACCTTCTCAGTAATTACCCGCGTCTTAACCATGGCATAACGTTCCCAATCACGACCTTGCTCTTGGTAATAAGTTTCCATTGCAGCCAAGCTGGAAACCAGTGGACCGCTATCTCCATTTGGTCGTAATCTTAAATCGACTCGAAATACGAATCCATCCGCAGTTACATTTTGTAATGTCTGCACAAGTTGTTGAACCAAGCGACTAAAATAATGCTGATTATCAATGCACTCCTCGCCGTCCGTTTCTCCTACAACCGTATAAGCAAAAATAAGATCCACATCAGAAGAGTAATTTAGTTCCCTCCCCCCTAACTTCCCCATTGCCAACGTATATAACTCAACTTCATTGCCAGCGTCATCACGCGGAATGCCATAACGTACTGACAATTCTTGTTTGCAGTAATCAATTGAATGCAAAATCAGCGCATCAGCGCAATCAGACCATGAACGCATAATCTGTTCTGTATTGGCAATACCGGATAGCTCAAGAAGAAGTAAGCGTAAAAATTGAGTATTACGAAATTGACGCAAGGCTCGCAAATAAGTGGCTTGAGGCAGATGGAAGGACACACTCTTCAAAGTATGAAAGTACTCTTCACGTGACAGCAAGGAACAGCACTCATCTTCCATAAGTAATGTTTTTAATAATTGAATCTGTCGCGATGCATAATCACTAATAAGAAGTAACTTGATGGCACTTTCACGCAAAGGGTGGTGCAAATCGGATAGATGTTTTTCAATGAACCATGTTTTTGCTTGTAATAACTCAGGAATTTCTATTTGCATAAATTTCTTATTTTTCATTCCCAAAATTAATACTCTCGTTATATTATAATCTATAAAAGTCAATAACAATTCTATAGATTCAAAATGATTCGATTAATTCTGATTACATTTATTTGTTTCTCTTCTTCGCTCTTTGCTGAGGGTGAACCTTTAAATGTAGGGATTGAAAGTTTTGATCCCCCATTCGTCATGCAAGGAAGTCATAATGAAGCCTATGGTTTCGATGTTGATATGATGAACAGTCTATGCAAAATCATGAATAGAAAATGTGCCTTTCATGTGATGCGTTTTGCTCAATTAATTGATGCCGTTGCGAACAAAAAACTAGATGCGGCGGTCAGTTCGATAACGATTACGAGCGATCGCGCTAAACAAGTCAATTTCAGTTTACCTTATCTACTCAGTTATTCACGGTTTTTAGAGAGAAAAACCCTTTCCAAAGAACCTTTTAACCTGGATTTGTTAAATACTAAAACAATAGGACTGGAATCGGGGACCGTATTTTTAGACCAACTTTCACAGATGGGAGTAAAAAATCCCAATATTAAGGAATATCCTGGCATTGAAGACCAACTCTCGGCATTAGGTAGAGGCGATGTAGATATTATTCTGCTGGATAATGCAACTGCTGTTTATTGGGCATCTAATTCTGGAGACACATTTAAATTAATAGGTCCACCATACATGTACGGTAATGGCTATGGTATAGCCATTAATCCAGCGGATCAAGACTTATTAACAAAACTAAACCAAGCCCTCGTCCAATTCCAAAATTCAGAGGATTTTAAAGTAAATTATAATAAATATCTGTTTGAATTCTAAGCGTACCGGTGAATAAGTACAACTTGAGAAGTTTATTTTCTTAATGTAGAAAGCCTGTTCTCAGGCTTCTTGAGAAAATCATATTAATGTAATGTTTGTCCTTGAGTAAGGCAACGTGTAATGACTTGTCGCGTTACAAAATCGCCCTGACTTACCCCATACATTGAATTAAAATGTTTTGCTAAAGTGACAACCCATTCGGATAAACGGAAACTCATTTTTTTTTCTGTTTGGTCCACAACAATTTCAAAAAGACCTAATGAGTCACTTTCACGTTCACTCGCATATTCTTCCATAATCACACGGGCAGCTTGCAAATCTCTGTCTCTGGTAGGCCAGTTTTGACTCATATTATTCTCCCTAAAAAGCATGATTAGGTCTCTGTAATCTTGCATTATCTTGAGATAATTTTCAAAAATTACAAGAGCAGAAATAGAGTCATATTGTCTCATATTTTGACCAAATTTTCAAGATGCAAGGAGGCTTATAATGGGCTTGTTGGGTTCGGTGAGCACAATAAAATACAACACTATTGATACAACATCGTAGAATGTTTTCTCAAGACAGCATATGATATAGTACTTATCCAAATTAAAAAAACTACTCCTATGGCTTATCATATTTTACCTTCGATTTTATCTGCGGATCTCACGTGTCTGGGCAATGAAGTAGAATCCGTAATGAATGCGGGAGCAGATTTTATTCATTTCGATGTCATGGATAATCATTATGTACCCAATTTAACATTTGGACCGGCATTCTGTGAGGCTTTTCTCAAACGTTTTCCGAAACTCCCCATCGATGTCCATCTAATGGTTGAACCTGTTGATGCACTCATTGAATCATTCGCAAAAGCAGGAGCAAAGCGAATTAGTATTCATCCAGATGCCACCATACACCTAGATCGCAGTTTAAATCTTATTAAAGATTTAGGATGTGAAGCAGGTCTTGTATTAAATCCATCAACACCCATTGAGGTTTTGAGCTGGTGCGCTTATAAACTCGACTTTGTCCTGATCATGACCGTAAATCCCGGCTTTGGGGGACAAAAGATGATTACTGAAATTATTGATAAAATCCCACAAATTCGCAAACTCTATCCTAAACTTGATCTGTGTGTCGATGGAGGAGTAACCATAGATAATATTGCTACGTTGGCGCGCGCGGGTGCAAACCAATTTGTAGCCGGTGCGGCGGTTTTCAAGAGCAAAAATTATAAAGAAACAATTGATGCCATGCGAAAAGAATTAGCAAATATTCAAGAAAATTAAATAAGAATAGTTATGAAAAAAGTTATTTTACTCATATGTGGACTTATTAGTTCCCAGGTTTGCCTTGCCCTCTCGGGGGAAGCCTACATGGAACGTTTTAATACCTATCTATCCTTTACCCAAAATCTTCCATCAGCTGCAACACCCAGCGCAACTTTTTTGGATTTTATTAATGGTACAACTCCTTTATCTACAAAATTGCGTGAAAAGTGGCTGTATGAATTGGCTAAAAATAGAGATTGGACTCACTTCAGTCAATATTATCAGCCCTCTAATGATTTGAACCTCGTTTGCTATGAACAAATTGCAAACTACAATACAGGCAAAGAACAAGAGGCATTAAAAGCATCTATTCCATTATGGCTAAGCGGTGATTCAAGACCTCCTTCTTGCAACAGTTTGTTTGATTTGCTTCTTAAAGATAATAACTTTGATCAAAATTTAATTACTCAACGAATTGACTTAGCTTTGGAGCAACGCAATATCCAATTAGCGCGTTATTTATTAAAACAATATAAAACACCTCATACAGCTGAGTTAAATAATTTAAATGCCGTTCATCAAAATCCAGAGAACATCATTAAGTTATCTCCGGGTGGATTAAATAGCAGCATCTACCTTTATGGTCTCAAGCGTATGGTTTCGATTAATATGATTAAAGCGCTTAAGTTATGGCAACAAAGCAAAACGCAAAAAATGCTGAATCCAGCTCAGCAACAAGCATTTTTAGCTCATATTGCCCTTTATAAAGCCATGCGCAATCATGAGGATGCCTTACAATGGTTCAATAAAGTGAAACCACAGTACTACAATGATGTATTATTGGATTGGCAAATCCGCTTTGCTTTAAAAAGAAAAAACTGGACACAAGTCACTGAATTAATTAATGATTCGAAACGTAAAGATGAGCCCTGTTGGCAATACTGGCTTGCACGTTCCTTAGAGGAGCAAGGAAAAACAGCAGAAGCGCGAGCAATCTATGAGCCTTTAGCAAAAAATAGACAGTATTATGGATTTCTGGCCAGCCTTCACCTTAATAAAAAGCCCAGTTTTAGCAATGAAATACCCACAACAAACTTGGATGTATTGAACCCCTATCAAACATTTATTGATCAAATCCAAGCCCTCTACATGAGCAAACAAACGCTTCAAGCATCACGCTTGCTCAATGATTTCATTAGTGAATTACCTAAAGATGAGGCAAGCGCATTAGTCTACTGGATCGATCAAAAATTGCAATGGCATGGTAAATCGGTCTATTTAAGTAATAATGAAACCTTAAATAATCAACTTTCATTAAGGTTTCCGTTAGCTTATAAAGACAGTATTTCACTGTACTCTAAAAAATATGCTGTTGCGCCAGAATTTATATACGCCATTATTCGTCAGGAAAGTGGCTTTAGAGATGATGCTACTTCTTCGGTAGGAGCTCGAGGTCTAATGCAAGTCATGCCTTATACCGCGAGAGTGGTCTCAAAAGCAGACAAGATTCCCTATAATGATCAAAAGCAGTTGTTTCTATCTCAAAAGAACATCAATATTGGAGTGGCTTATTTAAAACAGCTTGCAAAGCGATTCGGCAATCACCCTATACTCATTGCTGCAGCCTATAATGCTGGGCCAAAACAAGTTGTTTATTGGTTAAAAACCCACCCACCTAAAGAAATTGATGTGTGGATAGAGACCTTGCCCTGGCAAGAAACCCGTAATTATTTAAAAAATATTATGGCGTTTTATATCGTATATCAATATCGCTTAGGGCAAAAACCTAATCTGGGGAATTTTTTAGAACCATTATAACTGAGCCTGGCACAATGCAGCGGAATCTAGATCCTTTTGCAGTAATTCCGACTGTAACGCTTCCAATTTACCTTAAGTTTTCTTGGCAGCCATTGAGCCTCCGTGCTGCTACTCGATCGCAGCATCCAGGAAAAAGGAGCTTAGCGCCTCAAATCCTTGGATCCCGCGGAAAAGCCGCGGGACGTGGGTATTGGTTATAAGCCAAAAAAAACTTAAGGTGAATTGTAAGGTGTAATGAGGGCTCTCCCACTGGGACTCTATCTTATGATAGGAGCTCCCTCGTTACTCTCGGAATGATGTGCTCAAATGCACTTTCACGGCTACAATGCTAAATAACTAAACGAATAATAAATTCATAGTCTGGGTACACACAAATAGAACTTAGGTTATTCAAATTATCAGAAAAAGCCAAACCTCAGCCCATCCACGTATAAAGCTAATCGCACAAATTCTAGACTAATTGATCTATAATTATACAAGTTCAAGCAAAAAGCTAATTCAACTTATGCTTTAAGGGCGATGTCTTATGATCAAGGAAACCCGCGCTGTTTGTCTCTTGGGAATGACGTTTATTCTCATTGGCTGTGCTCCGACAGCTTATGTGGTTGGAACAACAAATCAACCCATCCAATATACTTATGCCCCTGGGTATAATCCGCCACAAGTTGCTTATCCAGACGTGCCCGTAGATGCTGATACATCTATAGACAGCCCTGAAGTTATCCAGCAAGAACAAGAAATCAATGCTATCAATGATGCTCTTGCTATAAAAGAAAAACAAGATGAAGCTGCACGACAACAAGCAATTCAGTTGCAACTGAATGCTTTGCCAACACTTCAGTACCAGAGAAATTAAATGATTTCTCATGTGGTTAATAATTTGTTTAAATAACTTGAAGAATTAGTCCAACTTTTTAAACGTACTTCAATCAAGAAGAAGTACGTTGTATTTTTTTAAAAATTAGATTTGGAAAGGAAAGCAAACAGCGAATCTGTTTGCTCATTTATAACTTGCAGAAGGCGCGCAAATATTAGCAATAAAATGTTCCTCCAAAATTTCATTGAAGAGCTCAATATCTTCCTTGGAAACTGTATCGTTATCCAATAACTCTAACATTCGTTCCAGTTCTTCGTTTTCGAATTTCGTAATCAAAGGAAGACTGATCAATCTTTGGACAACTGCATCTTGCTCTAATATATTATTGGGCTGACAGATTTTTTCAATATTCTTAACATTTAACATACCTGCTAGTTGTAAATGTTTCATGAAATGAAATGCCCCAACACCTAACTTGCTTACCATGGATAAATCATCAGCACTATCAAGATCGACGAGTGATGCCTGGTGTAATAATAAAATATTTTTCGCAAAAACATTAGCATTTTGAGGGTTGTTCTCAACCAGCTCAAAATAGCTACACAAAGGGTAATGTTCTGCTACAAGCTTTTTAGCCCCTTCATAAATTTTGCTGATATATTTTTCTTGTCTTAAAAAAATGTCAATTGCATTAGTATAGTAGCTATCATTTTCCAGCATTAAATTTAGCAAATCGAGCGTAGCACCCATATGCTTTTTAGAAATTGAACTAGCCCAAAGTCTCTCGACAAGACTTTCAACATTGTAGGCATGTTCTTGAAGATTAATAAGCAATCGGGAAATTTCAAGAGATTGTTCTGGATAATCAAGCAGCAATTCAAAAGTAGCTAAATCAAGTACACGTTGTTGATGTAATTCGCGCGCACTTTGGGCTACGTTTGCATCAAATCGCGAAGCTTCAAATAAACGGTCTAATGAAATTGCTTGGGAATCAATATCTAATTCTTTTATCAATCCTAACAAATTGACGGCCCCACCGACACAGCTAATATTGTTGGAAATAATTAACTCAAGCTCACTAGTCATTGGAATTTTGACTGCTTTCAGCATCTTGAATAATGAAATTAGACGGTTACCATAATCAGGGTGGTCTGAAAGAAGTCTTATCATGCGCTCATCCACTCCCAAATTTAACCTTTTTAAACGGTTAACAAATTCAGTGGTTGACGCTGATGCTTTTGAATCGTTGGATAAAGCTTGCATCATCGATTGAGTGCTGTTATTTTCCACTGGCCCAGAATCTTGGCAATTAGTAGTGTCAGCCATAACTGTCCTTAAATTGTTCTCTAAGGCCAAAATATAACACAAAATGACAGCACTAAGCAAAAAATTTCATTATTTAGAGATTTGGTTTACTGCTGAATTGATGTTTTTGGATCATATCAATGAATTCATCTAAATAAATATCTGCACTTGTTTCTTTAGTAATTAAAGACAACATTTTTTCTAATTCTTCTCTATGGAATTCCTCAAATAAAGGAAGACTGGTAAACAATTCAATAACTTCAGGATGGGTAAGAATAGGATTGCTATATCGACAAACCTTTTTATAATTTTCAGCATCTAACATATCTGCTTGCTGCAAATGGGTCAAAAAATGAAACTCCCCTATTCCTAATTTGCTTGCTATTAATACATCTTCTGTTTTTTGATAATCAATTAATGATGCGTGATTTAATAACAAAATAATATTGGCAAGAATATTGGCATTTTTTGGATTCTTCTCAATAACCTCGAAATAACTTGGTGCAAGTTTCTCTTGCGCAACAAGCTTTTTAGCGCCCTCATAAATTTTATGTATATATTCTTGTTGCCTTAAAAAAATATCGAAACATTCAAAATAATAGAGGTTTTTACTTAAAAGCATCGTAAAGAGCTCGATTACTGTACTCATATTTTTGACGGAAAATTGATGGAGCTTTTTAATGATCTCCGCCGTTGGATAAGCGTGTTTTTGAAAATTAACGATTAAATCAGCAATTAATAAAGAGTCCTGAGGATAGGCGAACATAAGATTCAAACTTGCTAAATCAAGTGAATCATGAGTTTTCAGAATTTGCATCCCTTGTTTTAGAGTTGTTTCAGATTTTGCACTCGCCAATAAACGTTCTAGAGAAATAAATGCAGGATCGACCCCTTCTTCGTGCATAAATTCTAACAAGTCAACCACGGCTCCAGCATAAGCCACATTACTTGCAATGGCATTATGAAGCGTATCATTCAATTCAATCTTATATTTCTTTAATATACTGAATAAGGAAGTGAGACGATTGAGGTATTGGGGGTTCTCTTCAAGAGTTTTCATCATTCGAGCTTCAGGTTCTAGACCTAAATTAAATAGACGATTATTAATTTTATTTTGTGTTCCACCATTGAATTTAAGATATGCCATTTGCCGCCCTCGCTCTTACTATCCTGTGTTCATCTTATCTTTTTTTCTCAAACAAAAGACCAATAAAATTTATTGTGACCAAAAAAAGAGTCATCTAGCCACAAATATTAACAAAGAAAAGAAATTTAAAATACAATAAATAATAAAAATACAAATCCATCTTTTCTTCACTGTCATTGTATTATTAATTATAC
This sequence comes from Legionella stuttgartensis, assembly GCF_977063405.2. Classification (NCBI taxonomy): domain Bacteria; kingdom Pseudomonadati; phylum Pseudomonadota; class Gammaproteobacteria; order Legionellales; family Legionellaceae; genus Legionella; species Legionella stuttgartensis. Next base: position 150,134 of record NZ_CDRUHA020000011.1, on the reverse strand, counting down.
CCCCAAATGAACAATTTATTTTCAATGGAATCACTTAATAGTCACTTAATGTTTTTTTTGTATAATCCCTTCTATTAGGTAAATTGTGACCCACATTATCAAATAAGACTCACAATGACCTAACTTAAACTAATGTAAAAAAAGCATTCTTAAGGGGAGAATCATATGGGCGCAGAAAGTAAAATTGTTGGAAAACAAATTGACGATCTTAAAGATTACACCGATACCGTTGCAGCCGTTCACTTATTAAAAGAAGTTGTTACAAATGGAGCAGTAATTACAGTAGGCTCAGCGAAGAAACTTATTGATGTAGAAAACTCAAAGAAAGAACCAAAAATTGGAAATATCGTTAAAGCGATTTTAGCACAAGCAGGCAAACCCGGAGAGTCAAAAAGTCAATGGGTAGAAGAAGACAGCAAGTTACATCTTGAAGCCGCAATTACTATTGGTGGCGCTGTTTATACTGTTGATATGATTTATGATGGGCTCCATGACGATAAACAAGAATATACTGTAAATATCACCAGTAAATTAAATGCAGAAGTTAGCCGAGGAAAATTATTTTTTGACCCAACTCAGGCCGCATCTGTTAAATTAATTTACGACAAAGAAGGCGATCTTCATGCGGTAACTAAGAAAGGGCTATCCGTAGAAACCAAATCGTTTATTCCACATGCTTATCAAACTGAAATATTAGCCAAATTTTGCAACAGTCTGAAAAAAGGGGAAGAACAACGGCTCGCAGTTATGGGAACAGGTTCAGGTAAAAGTATTGTTATGGCAGGTATTGCTCAAGCTGTTGGACGCACAGTCATGATTGTTCCGGATAAAACCTTGGTTGATCAACAATCACTTGAAACACAAAAGATGCTTGGAGCAGGTGTCGTCAACGGTAATACGCATACGCCTAACGTTTTCACTTTAGAAACTCTTAAACGAAATGTCGACGTTGATTGGGATAGTCCGTTGACCGAATTGGATATTCAATCAATCAAAGAATATTTCGCAAAAGTGATTGCCGATGATTCTTCCGTGGAGCATTTTGATCAAATAATTTTACAGGCCGAGCATCCTTTATTCAAGTTTATTGCCGGTGAAATTAAAGATTCCATGGTGTTAATCGATGAAAGTCATCGTCATACATTTAATGAGGAAGATGCTCAAATTTTGCAAGGGTTAAAGGAACGCAATTCAATTCTTGCATTAACAGCGACACCGACTTCCAAATTGTATGATCTTTTCTCAGGCGAGCCTTTGGATGATTTAAGTCTTGGAGCTGCAATTGAGTTAGGAACCATTCGTCCAATTCATCCCGAAGTAGCTTATTTAGCAGAGAAAGATTTAGTTACCGAAGCGGTACTCCATTACTTTGATGATTATTATCTCACAGAAGGAATGAATGGTTATACTGATCCTGTTGAATTAAAAGAACAGATCAAGAAAAAGCATACAGGAATTGGAGATAATCTTGCTGAAGAAATGGCTATAGAGCAAGCGTTGGAAATGAACCGTATCCGTTGTCAACGCAATATGGCCTTTTCTGATGACAAAGCAACTCGTGAGAAAGTAGCTGCAACGTATCAGAAAATTGCAAACGGAGATGGAGCTACCATTGAACAATACCAAGCTAAAGTTGCTGAACTCAGAAGAGATTCTGAAATTGAAGCTAAACTGCAATTGGCTAAAAAATTCAATGGCGCGATTGCCAAGACAACAATAGAACAAGGAGTCCCTGTACGCGCAGTGGATTTAAAAATGGATATCGATAAAGAACAGCAAAAAGATATTCAAAGAACAATCAATAGCTTTGCACTTGCCCTTGTCTTTAATGAAAAGCCTACAGATCTTGCGGAGAAGGACCGAACTCATAAACTGGAAGAATATGTAAAAGACTGGGATCAACATATTGTGAAATATAAGATAAAAAATGACGATATCCATGAGATGTTTTTATCTAAGCTGCAAGGGTGTGAAGGAAAAAGCAGAATAAAATTAAATGAAGCGCTGAGCAAACTGGGAGCACCCATTTCCAAATTACCAGCAGAACAAAAGGATGCCATTACCAAATTGATTTTGGATAGAGCAGAAGAAATAGTGGCTAACATCAAAACCTCACAACCTATAGCGGATATTGTGGCTAAAGCTGCTCCAGTTGACTTAAAGGCATTAAAAGCAACTGAGAATTATGCCAGTGCCATTGATATGGGTACAAAGCAATCTTCAATTGATGACCAACTGGCTCAGATTGAAGTAGGTCTAAGAACGCATATCGTAGCGGACCAGGTCATTGCAACAGGAGTAAGTATCAGAGATATCTTAAACGTGCAAATTATAAATACTAATTCGCCAGTTATTGAATCTGATATAAATGTGATTAACGGAATTCTTTCAGGACCGCAGGCAACGGGTCGTTGTGTAAGAAACAAAGACGTTTCAGCTCGCGCTCAACAATACATTGATCAACGATATGAAGGTAAAGGTCTAATTCTTACTGTAGAAGAGATCATTCATCCTAAAGATTCGGCAGCAAAAACAAGAACAGTGATGTTGAACCGAGAAAAACAGGCAAAATTAGAAGAACAAGCCATTATTCGGATACAAAGTGTAGTAAGAGGCTATCAAGCTTCTAGGCTGTTTCAACAATATAAACCGTTACCTCAGGATATTGAGAAACTCAAGGAAGACTTGGATATAGCCAAAGGCACATTTAATGATACGCAAAAGGCCTTAGAAATCAAAGGAAAAATAAAAGACAAGCTCGTAGAGTTTGTTGAGGCAGAAAAAGAGTTATCACTTATTCCCGGAAGAAAAGTAGGAGGTAGTCTTCCACCGGAATTTGGTAGAAACCCATATTTCTATCTTCAGTGGGTAAGAGAAACTCTTTTGAGACCAACACTGGGAGTAGAAGAAGGTAAGACGTCGAAAGAGGCGATCGAGGGAATAGAACAACACATAGACGTAATAGACAAGGAAATAGAACAACTAAAAGTTAAGAATAGTGAGCTTGAAAAACTAATCCAACAAGGAAGCTTGTCATTGAAAAAAATGCAAGAAACAGCAGCGCAGTTGGAAGACAAACTTGGAATAAAACAAGAGATCACTTATTAATTAATGTTCTTTTACTTGATTAAACCTCCGCCTCGGCGGGGGTTTTTTTATATTTAGGATTAAAACCTGCTATAACTCAACCTAAAAAAATTCAAGACCAGAAGGACTCATTAATATATTATTGTCCCGTGGTATTTCTCACAAAGCGAAACAACACATGATCGGTGCGCATCGCAGATTCCTGCAGCGCTTCCTTTGGACTCAGAAGACCTGCAAACATTGCCTCTAAGACTTCATCGTTAATGCCACGAATCTGATTTTGTGGACCAAAACGTTGTAACGGTTGTTCATGTAATTCACCTGATAAATCCGTACGTGCCATTAATAAAGTAGGATGGGTACTGCTTTGCAAAATATCAGCATAGATCCCTTGTAAACCTATGGGAAGATAACCTGTATGCTCATGCCATCGCTTTTGTGTTTCAGGTTTTGCAATAAACGCAAAAAATTGCGCTATTCCTTTATAATGTTCTTTCGATTGCCCCGCTACGGCCCATAATGCAGCACCTCCTGCAACATTAGCGTGCCTTATCGGACTTACTGCAGTATCCAAAGGCATACTGGCGATGCCTAAACGGAAGGGTACCAAGGAGGATAAACTGTTATAAGCCCCAGAAGATTGACTAAATAATGGACAAGCACCACTCGTAAATAAAATGGTGGCATCATCCACCCTCCCTGCATATTTAAAATAATGCAGTGAATGCCAACGCTGCAAACGTTCAAAATGACTGGCTAATTGTGGTGTTGCATAAGCAGCACGTACAGGATTATCCTGTGTTAATGGTAATCCATGAATCGCCAAAAAGGATTCAAAAAGCACCCAGCCCGGATACGCGGTGGTATAAGTGCAATCATAACCCGCTTTTTTTAATTTTTTTGCCAACACCTCCATATCAGACCAAGTGCGGGGAAAATTAGCTTGGGAATAACCTACTTTGGCAAGAATATCTAAGTTGTAATACAAGGTAGCAACTGAGAGGTTAAAAGGCAAAGCCATCAATTGTCCATTTTTACTATAAAACTCGCGGACCGACGGGATAAAATCCTCTTTGGGTAAGCTCATTCCTTGTTCCCGCATCAATTCGTCTACCGGTTTGATTACTCCATTAGGTGACTCCATTATTGCAGTACCAACTTCAAAAATCTGCACGATTGCCGGCGAATGATGGGCTCTAAATGCGGCAGCAAAACTTGTTAGGGTTTCTACATAATTTCCTTTATAAACAGGTTTAATCAAGTATTCACTTTGACTTTGATTAAAATCATCAGCAAGTAATCTAACTTCATCACCCAAATGCCCTGCCATTCCATGCCAAAATACCAACTCAACCCGTTTTGCCTGGGCCGAGAAAGTTGAAAAGATAATGAATAAAAAAAGAAATAATTTTTTCATGCGAGTAAGTCAGGATAATCACTAAAAACCGCATCCACGCCCCAGCCAAATAACTTGTTAGCCAAACGTCTGCGATTCACTGTATAAGCACATAGAATATAACCCGCAGCTTTGATTGCCTTTACCCGCTGCTCAGTTAACACTCTCCGATTAAAATGAATAGAAAAACAATCTAATTGCTTTGCTTTTTGTAACCATTGCTCATCCCATTCATGCAGTAGCAAACCCAAGGGCATTTCCGGAGCAATACTTCGACATAACAAAAGAGCATCCCAGGAAAAACTTGACACTAAAGGTAACTCTTTACCTTGTGGCCAATAACGTTGAATATGACTCATCACCGCAACGGCTGTTTGTTCTTCTGCTCCTGGATAGGGTTTAATTTCTACATTGGCCTGTACGCCTGCAAAAGACAACCATTTCAATACTTCTTTAAAATGAGGAATAGACTCGCCTTTAAATTGCCGTGAAAACCATGAGCCTGCATCCAAAGATTGCAAATAACTAGCTTCAACCATGCCTACTTCGCCACGTCCGTTAGTGGTTCTTTTTAAATTATCGTCATGAATAACAAAAGGCTCTCCATCGGCACTACACATTACATCAAACTCAATGAAACGACATCCTAAAGTCAACGCTTTGTCAAATGAAGCCAATGTATTTTCAGGAGCATAAGCTGCAGCGCCTCGATGCCCAATAATTTTTTCAACAACCAACAAATTAATTCCCCTTGTTTAAATACTTGTTTTTTATATCAAGCTTGCCATTAGGTCTAACTACTAATCTTTTACGTTTCGCGGCTTGTCCGCGGGAGGTAGAAAGAACTTCAAATCAATGACAGTGCACTCATTGTCTATTGCTTGCGATTCGAAGCAACCTCAACCATCGCTGTTAATATCAACTCGTTACTGACGGTTAATGCTGGTGCTGAAGCTGATTCTCCTGCCATCATAGTATTCATTGTCTTAGCTTGATAAGGACGGGGTATAGAAGGATTATTTCCTTCAGCAAAATTTAAACTACTAAGGCTGTAATTTTGCCCTGGATAGGCTTTATTAATACGAGCAAGCTCATCATTCACTTGTTGATACAACCGCTCTCGAACTTGACTTAACACAGCCTGTGTTTCATCAAAACTTGGTTTAAAATCAACACTGGCTATTTCATATTTTGCCCCTGGTAAGCTTACATCTTTGGCATTTTTATAAATATCAGTTAATACGCTTTGGCTTACTCGTGCTTGTGCTTGTACAAACAACTTTTCAAGACCAGAGTTATCTTGTGAGCGATCGAATTCGGTCAAATGCCACTCCCCTTTTGCTATTTTATTCAATCGCTCCATAATGTCAGCTCGCGCCTTCACCAAATCAGCACTGCTTAACGTCACATTGATATTGACTCCTAATAAAGCAGTTTGAGTTGTCACCCACTGCTTTGCTGAAAGTTGAAAATCTATTTTATCAAGGACCAATTGAGGCCGTGGAATAGGTGGCGGTATAATCCCTTCAGCAAAGGCAAACGGCGTAACTAGCATTAAAGTCAGCATTCTAACAAATACTTGGCGCATAACACTCTCCAGTTTGATGAATAATCAAATAAGTGTATACCAGCATACCTAAAGACACCAAATTATTAACTGTACCATTGATTTAATCAAAAAATAGGAATATAACTTCTGCAAAATATTTGCAAGAGGAGCAAAAGCAATGATTTCTGTGGACAATATATCAAATACTAACCAAATAATAGCCGATGATGATTTCCTCGATTACGCCCTCTCTCATGGTTTTGGTGACTTACATTTCAAAGTAGATCCCATAACTGGAATGAAAGCAATAATCGCCATTCACAATACCAAATTAGGTCCTGCTTTAGGTGGTTGTCGTTTTATTGAATATCCTAGTACCTACGCTGCGATTCAAGATGCAATGCGCCTTGCCCGAGGAATGAGTTTCAAAGCAGCATCAGTGAATTTGCCTTTAGGCGGCGGTAAATCAGTCATTATAAAACCTAAGGGCCCATTTGACCGTGCTCAGTACATGCATCAATTTGGTCGGTTTGTTAACGAATTAAATGGCCGCTACATTACTGCTCTTGACAGCGGTACTGAATTACCAGATATGGACATCATTGCAGAACATACTCCTTATGTAGCCAGCTTATCTAAGTATGATGGCGATCCATCCCCTTCTACTGCTCGAGGTATTCTTCGCGGCATTCAAGCAGCAGTTGCGTTCAAACTAGGAAAAGAAAGCCTGAATGGAATTCATGTAGCCATCCAGGGCTTAGGACATGTTGGATTTTTACTGGCCAGACACTTACATGAATTAGGGGCTACTCTAACAGTTGCAGATGTATCTGCAGCCGCTGTCGAGCGCGCTGTAACCGAGTTGGGTGCTAAATCAGTAAGTACGGATCAAATTCACAAAGTTCCTTGTGATGTATTCGCTCCTTGTGCATTAGGTGCGATTATCAATGACATCACCATTTCTCAATTGCAAACTACAATTATCGCTGGTGCAGCCAATAACCAGTTAGCTCATACCTATCATGGAAAAAGATTACATGATAAAGGCATTTTGTTTGCAGTGGACTATGTCATTAATGCTGGAGGATTAATTTTTGCTGCATCTAAATACCTCCATACTCCCGAAGAACAAATTAACCAACAGATTGATGCGATTTATAGCCATCTAACTGAAATCTTCGCTTTGTCTGTTAAGGAAAATCTACCTACTAGCGAAATTGCAGATAATTTGGCAAAAGAGAAATTATCTTAAAAGAACGAACGATATGAAACACTTAAGCCTAACTTCTGAACTTTATGAGTACATGCTGGATAAATCTTTGCGTGAACACCCTTCCCTAACCGGGCTACGCAAAGTGACATCCACCATGGACCTGGCAAACATGCAAGTTGCACCGGAACAAGCACAATTTATGCAATTGCTTTTACGCTTAGTCCGCGCAAAAAATGTTTTGGAGTTAGGAACATTTACTGGTTATAGTGCTTTGGCCATGTCTTTAATGCTTCCTGATGATGGGAAACTGATTACCTGTGACATCAGCGCAGAATGGACAAGCAAGGCACATCCTTTCTGGAAAGAAGCCAAGCAAGATCATAAAATTGAATTACGACTTGGTCGAGCATTAGACACATTACATGCATTAATCGCTGAAGGTTGGGAGCAAAAATTCGATTTTATTTTTATAGACGCCGATAAAACCAATTACGTGAATTATTATGAACTGGCATTAAAACTGATTCAACCTCAGGGATTAATTGCTATTGATAATATATTCTGGGATGGTAAGGTAATCGATGAAAATGAAACGGGTGGACAAACCAGAGAAATCAGAAAACTTAATGAATTGATTAAAAATGATCCACGCGTATTTATTAGTTTGTTACCTATAGCTGATGGATTATTTTTAGTACAGCCATCTTAAAGACATAAGGTAGCCCGGGTGAAGTGCAACGAAACCCAGGTTTTCAAAATTCCTGGGCCTGCAGTGCAGCACCCAGGCTACGTGTCATGTTTTTCCCCTCTCTTGAGGAAAGGATTTTTATAAGTACCGAATACTTTTAAAGGAGCAATAAACAATGCAAACAAACAACAACCCTTGTGGATTAGATGGTTTTGCTTTCCTAGAATTTTCAGGTCCAGATAAAAAATGCCTACATCAACAATTCACCGATATGGGTTTCCAAGCAACTGCACTCCATAAAAACCAAGACATCACCTTATTTCAGCAAGGTGAGATTCAATTTATCGTCAATGCAGCAACAAATTGCCAAGCTGAAACACACAGCAAGACTCATGGATCGGGTGCCTGCGCCATGGGATTTAAAGTAAAAAATGCTAAAGCAGCTTTTGAATATGCACTACAACATGGAGCGATAGCCTTTGAAGATTGCACACACGCACATCATGGTTTACTTGGAATTCAAGCAATCGGCGGGAGTGTGATTTATTTTGTTGATGATCAACATCAACCCTTCTCCGGCCATTGGGAACACCAAGGTAATAAAAAGGTTGAGGGTAATGGTTTAGTGATGATCGATCATTTAACCCATAATGTATTCCGGGGCAATATGGATAAATGGGCTCAGTTCTACGAATCCATTTTTAACTTCCAGGAAATTCGTTATTTTAATATTAAAGGGAAAATGACTGGCTTGTTAAGTCGCGCCTTAGGTAGTCCTTGTGGAAAAATTAAAATCCCTTTAAATGAATCGAAAGATGATTTGTCACAAATTGAAGAGTTTCTTCATGAATACAAAGGCGAAGGCATCCAACATATCGCATTAACTACTGAAAATATTTACGATACGGTACATTCATTAAGAGAACAAGGCGTTAAATTCCTCGATGTTCCCGATACCTATTACGAAATGTTGCATGATCGTCTTCCTTGGCATCACGAACCAGTCAAGCAACTTCAAGAAGAAAAAATCTTGATCGATGGTGAGCAGGATCCGAAACATGGATTATTACTGCAGATCTTTACTGAAAATATTTTTGGTCCTGTATTTTTTGAAATTATTCATCGCAAAGGGAATCAAGGATTCGGTGAAGGTAATTTTCAGGCACTGTTTGAGGCTATTGAACGTGATCAGATCCGACGCGGTACCTTGAAAGAAACATCTGTTTAAGAAATGTGACCTGAAATACTTTGTAGCCTGGGTACAGCAAAATGCCACTACCCTTAAGTTAAGAACTTTATCATTCCCTCGAAGGCGGGAATGATAACCTCGCCTACACATGGACTTAATTTAAAGAAAGTGGCCCAAAACTCAACCTATGGTCAAAATTCGCATACATTTCACTGCCCCAAACACAACTACTAAAGAGGAGCTTATGAAACTTGCCAGTTTAAAATCAACATCATCCCGAGATGGAGAATTATGCCTAGTCAATCAAGCATTAACTCTTGCAATACGTGTTCCCCAGATTGCGCCCAACTTACAGTATGCTCTAGATCATTGGGATACAGTAAAGGAACAGTTACAAAATGTCTCACAACAACTTAATGAAGGCCATTTGCAAAACACCTTCAATTTTGATCCGCAACAATGCACATCGCCCTTACCGCGTGCGTATCAATGGGCGGATGGCAGCGCCTACGTGAACCACGTCGAACTCGTACGCAAAGCCCGAGGTGCAGTATTACCAGAGAATTTCTGGACCGATCCATTAATGTATCAAGGAGGTTCCGATTCGTTCCTGGGACCTAGAGATCCCATATTAGTTGCAGATGAGGCATTTGGCATCGACTTTGAAGCAGAGGTTGCAGTAATTACTGATGATGTCCCCATGGGGATAAACCATAAAAATGCAGCGCAACATATTAAACTGTTAATGCTGGTCAATGATGTTTCATTACGTAATTTGATACCGGATGAATTAGCAAAAGGTTTTGGTTTTTTCCATTCTAAACCTTCAAGTAGTTTTTCTCCCGTAGCAATTACCCCCGATGAATTAAGTACGGCTTGGGACGGACAACGAGTGCATTTACCTTTGTTGAGTCATCTGAACGGACAATTGTTTGGTCAACCCAATGCTGGAATTGACATGACGTTTTCTTTTCCAGAGTTGATTCAACATGCAGCAAAAACTAGAGTGCTAAGTGCAGGAACTATTATTGGTTCAGGTACTGTTTCGAATCTCGATCGCAGCAAAGGCTCTTCTTGTATTGCCGAAAGACGAATGCTGGAAATCATAGAACAAGGCCAAGCAAAAACCTCTTTTATGCATTTTGGAGATAGAATTCGTATCGAAATGCTCGACAAACAAGGGAAAAGCTTGTTTGGAGCCATTGATCAAGTTGTTAAACAGGTATAAGCCATGAAACTTTATGATTATTTTCGCTCCACAGCCTGTTATCGGGTGCGTATTGCTCTGAACCTAAAGGATATAACTTATGAAAAAATTGACATTCATTTAGTGAATCATGGTGGTGAGCAGCATAGTGCAGAGTACAAAGCAGTAAATCCGCAAGAATTAGTCCCTAGTTTAGAAATTAACGAACAGATTATTAGTCAATCACTTGCAATCATCGATTATCTTGATGAAACGTACCCAACCCCTGCATTATTGCCTCAAAATCCTTTGGATAAGGCAACGGTACGATCGCTAGCTTTAATCGTAGCATGTGATATGCACCCTCTGAATAATTTAAGAGTATTAAATCGTTTAAAAGAGCAGTTTCAAGCCAGTGAAACTCAAGTTACTGAATGGTATCACCACTGGCTTAAAGCTGGATTTGATGCTTTTGAAGCGAAGTTAATGAACCTCAAACGCAGCCAACCCTTTTGTTTTGGTGATGCTGTAACTTTAGCTGATCTTTGTCTTATACCTCAGGTCTATAATGCACACCGTTTTCATTTTGCAATGAATAACTATCCTCTCATTAATGAAATCAATGCTCATTGTTTGACTTTAGAGCAATTTAAAAAGGCAGCTCCTGAGCTTCTATAGTTCAATTTTATCCCTCATTTAATCGTGTAATCGTTTGACGGTTACACGAACTTGAACAAGGAATGAATCCGGACCTATTATTTTATCGTGTTCCTAGATAATAGTTCATCTCCTGTTTCTGGTGTTGGCTCATGATTGCTTGATGTAAAGAATAGGTGTTGGGAACGACCTCTTCGCTTCTGCTCTAATTCATCGCCCACTAGAGCTTCTTCATATAAGGAAACGGCTAGTAAACGATCACTTTCTTGTTGTTCTAGCTCTAATTTATTGACTATTTTCGGATTATATTGTTTTGCAAGCTCTCGATACTTCAATTGATCGTCTTTATCCTTTTGTGTAGCATTATCAATAGATCCTAAGACTTCAGATAAAGTTTCATTATATTCCCCTAATTTAGCCAAAATACGAATTTGCAAATCTGCATCATCATAATAATTTATTGCATCTGTTAATTTTTTTATATTTTCTTTCAATAATTGAATTTTTCTATGGGGAAGATAAACCGCAGAACTTTGTAATTGATTAAGTTCGTGTTCATTTTTAAGGAAACCAGAATCCTCAAATATTGTTTCTTGTTTTTCTTGCATATTTGATCCTTTATAAGTTTAAGTGCTTTAAAAACAAGAAATTTTCAGATTTTTTTATGACATAATCAACTAAAATTTTTATAAAATGAAAAATAAATAGGCTTACAGACAGAATATTTATCTTACTTTTAGAACCATGCTTTACTTAACTCTACAGTCACAACACCCTGGGGGGTTTTTTCAAGCATACTCCATACGTTTTTACATCGCTGTAAGTAGCCAACCAAGTAATTTTTATTGCTGCATTTATAACGCACTGGCATTTGGTCATAAATCTTTTCTGACTTTATCGCGTGGCACTGCTCACCATTGGTTAATTCGATTCCCCAAGGATAAGTGCGAGACATATCTAAGGTTATGTGTTGCTCATTATTCAAAGGCTCTTTAACTTTAATCCGCACGCTCTCTCCATTCCAAGGAGAGCGAGGGCATAAAGCTTCTGTCCTATTGGGACCGGCTTTAACAAAGCAAGGATCATACGTTTTTCCACCTGCAATACAACGCCAAGCATCTTCACGAACGATTAATTGAGATTGAGAATAACATTCACCCACAAGCTCCTTTTTCACTTGAGGGACTACCTGCTCTGATACATCACCATAAGGTCTATATAATTTTAATACCGTATCATTTGCTGCAGCTTCAACGGAACACAAAAACAAAGAGATGCAGAATATTGTACGCAACATGACGGTTCCTCAATAATTATATTGAATCAGGTAAAGTTTTGCCTTATGAATATCGCAATAGAATGAGAAAATCAATACGTTTTGGCACCAAGATAGTAGAAATGCGAATAACCCCAGTGTATCATCTGATTTTTGGTTAAAGGTATCTATACTCATGGGGTCGCAAATGCGATTTTGGCATATCCAGGCTCGCTAACCCAGACTAATTCTTCAATAGAAAAGCTTGATGTAACGCTACACCTGTGCTTTATCTCAATCAGCATATGCAGACTGATAGAATTTAATAAGTACTTAAAACATACCTTATAACCATGCAAAGTATACACAGAGTGAGGAGTTAAAAAATGACCGAAGTTTTTACCATAAAACAATGTTTGGATGGTGAAATCAACATTGATGAACACGTTACCGTAAGAGGTTGGGTAAAAACCCGGCGTGATTCCAAAACAGGCTTGTCTTTTATTAGCTTGCATGATGGTTCCTGTTTTGCTCCCATTCAAATCGTAGCTACCGATGGTTTAGACAATTATCATGAAGAGGTCACTAAACTTAACGCCGGCTGTTCTTTGATTGCTTCAGGAAAATTAGTTGCCTCCCAAGGGAAAGGCCAATCCTTTGAAATTCAAGCTGACTTTATTGAGGTCGTGGGTTGGGTTGAGAATCCAGATACTTATCCTATTCAGGCAAAACGTCATACACTGGAATTTCTACGTGAGGTGGCTCATCTACGTCCTCGTACAAACACAATTAGCGCCGTTACCCGAATCCGTCATTGTTTATCACAAGCCATTCATCGTTTTTTCCACGAACAAGGTTTTTTCTGGATTCATACACCTATTATCACCTCTAGTGATTGTGAGGGTGCGGGAGAAATGTTCCGTGTATCGACTTTAGATCTTTTAAATGTGCCTAAAAATCAATTCGGCCAAATTGACTATAGTAAGGATTTCTTTGGGAAAGAGACTTTTCTTACCGTTTCAGGACAATTAAATCTGGAAGCCTATTGTATGGCCATGTCAAAAGTATACACTTTTGGGCCAACATTCCGTGCTGAAAACTCAAATACAAGCCGCCATCTCGCTGAATTCTGGATGATTGAACCTGAAATCGCTTTTGCTACTTTGCAAGATATTTGTGATTTAAGTCAAAGGATGTTGCGCTATTTATGTAAAGCAGTCCTAGATGAGCGTACCGATGATATGGAGTTTTTCAATCAATTTGTTGCCCCAGGTTGTATTGAGCGTTTAGAGCATATAGCGAACTCAGACTTTGAAGTCATGACCTATACTGATGCGATTAAAATTTTGGAGCAATGCGGTCAAAAATTTGAATTCCCAGTAAGTTGGGGCTTGGATTTACAATCAGAGCATGAACGTTATCTGGCAGAAGTTCATTGTAAAAAACCAGTAATCCTGACTAATTATCCTCAAGAAATTAAAGGATTCTACATGCGCCTCAATGATGATGGTAAAACGGTTGCTGCTATGGATGTATTAGCACCAGGAATCGGTGAGATCATCGGCGGTAGTCAACGCGAAGAACGCCTTGATGTTCTAGATAGACGTATCGAAGAATGCAATCTGAGCAAAGAGAGTTATCAATGGTATCGCGATCTTCGTCGCTATGGTACTGTGCCACATGCTGGATTTGGTTTAGGTTTTGAACGTTTGGTAAGCTATGTTACCGGTTTAGCCAATGTACGAGACGTCATTCCGTTCCCCCGCACCCCAGGACATGCCGATTATTAAGCATTTGAATGAAGGGTCTTAAGAACCCTTCTTCACCCCAAACCCCAAAACGTCATCCCGAGCGAGGAATCTCCACCCTCTCCTCATATTCCCGCAGAGTTCCCATCAGAATGACGAAAAGAATTTCGGATTAGGACTTCGCCCAGATTTATCATGGATCAAAACCCCAAATTCTCCTTCATTTCACTCACGAATTTACAAGGTAATTGGGGGCTTTAAGGAGAAGCAGGATTTACCTCAAATGGCTCTTCATCCGAAATTTGCAAACCCTGGACAATAAACGGTGGAATCTGAGATTTCAATCGATTATATTGGTTTTTATACGATAAAAATGGATGAGGATTTATGGGGACACCAGTATCAATTAGATCATATTTCTTGGCGTCTTTCCTCGCTCCTTCAAGAAAATTCTTCATTAATTTAACTGAGGTAGCTTCCTGAGTATTACTGTGAATTAGATCTGCAGTTTTACTGACATTACCTGCTTTTTTCTTAAACATCCTTGTTAACTCCTCTGTTTGTTGATAATCCTTATCTGAAACAGTTCTAGCCTAGGACAGTATCTACATCATCTAACCTTCTGATAACATGCCCTCTCCTAGTACTAAGACTCTATCCATTTGCCTAGCTAATTGCTGATCATGAGTCACAATAACCAAAGCAGTGTTCCTTTTTCTATTCAACTCCAGCATTAACTCAAAAACTTTTGTAGCAGTAGTCTGATCCAAGTTCCCTGTAGGCTCATCAGCCAGGACACAATAGGGTTGGTGCACCAAGGCCCGAGCTATTGCAACCCTTTGCCGCTCTCCTCCGGAAAGCTGTGCAGGTTTATGAGTTTTTCTTTCTTTAAGCCCCACGTCATCTAGCATTTTACTCGCTTCCGCCTCTGCATCCTTCACTGGAATATTTGCTAGTAGTAGAGGCATGGAAACATTTTCAAGCGCAGTAAATTCCGGTAACAAATGATGAAATTGATAGATAAATCCCAAACCTTGATTACGTAATTTACAACGTTGTTTTTCATTTATCTTTTGCCAATTTGTATCCTTTATCCATACATCTCCGGTTGTGGGTTTGTCCAATCCACCCAACAAATGCAGTAAAGTACTTTTCCCAGAGCCAGAAGGACCAATAATTGCCAAACGCTCGCCTTTACCTATGGATAAGTCAATCCCGCGTAATACATTCACTTTAGAGGCACCGTCGCTGTAGGACTTACATAATTTATTAGCACTTAAAATAATATCACTCATAATGCAAAGCCTCCGCAATCACTGTTTTTGAGGCCCGCCATGCAGGATAAATTGTTGCAAAAAAACTCATTAATAATGCCATAACGCAAACTTTCCATAGATCGCTAAATAGAATTTTAGAGGGCAAATAATCAACGAAATAAATACTGGATGATAAGACTTTAACATGAAACCAGGACTGAAGATGATTCACTATTGTGGTCGCATTCTCTGCCAATATTAAACCACCAATCAAGCCAAAAATTGTACCTACTATTCCCACCATCATCCCTTGAACAATGAATGTCCACAAAATGGTAGAAGGTGTGGCACCAATAGTCCTTAATATAGCAATTTCTGCTTGTTTGTCATTAACAACCATTACCAGAGAAGAGACTAGATTAAACGCTGCTACGGCGATAATCAGTAATAGAATCATAAACATCATTGTTTTTTCCATTTTAACTGCTTGGAAAAACGCCCCATATTGCTGTGTCCAATTACCCACCTGATACTCATCACCTAATAATTGAGATAATCGAGAAGTTAATTCAGGTGCTTGATAGACGTTGTCTATTTTCATCTTGATCCCAGTTACTTCATCGCCCATCTGTAATAACTTTTGGGCATCTCCCATATTGATGAAGGCCAATTTGGTATCAAAATTAAATCCACTTCCAGCAGAAAATACCCCTACTACAGTGAACCGCTTAAAACGAGGAATCATTCCGGCAGGAGTAACCGTTGCCTGAGGAATCATGACGGTAACTTTATCTCCAATCATGGTTCCCATATTATCTGCAAGCCCTTTACCCAAAATAATGCCAAAATCCTTTAAATTACTTAGATTTCCAGCCAACAGTTTTTTTTGTAAATGGCTCATTTTTTCTTCTTTGTCAGGTAATACCCCAGTTAAAACAATAGGATACACCTGCCCCTCATGAACCATTAATCCTTGCCCACCAACATAGGGTGCCAGTGCTTTGATTTCGGGAACCGTTTGAATTTTTTTAGCCACATCAGGCCAATCACTGAGCCGTTCATTGGGTCCAGAAACCGTAATTTCAGGAGCCATTCCGAAAAATCGATTATGTATTTGCTGATCAAATCCATTCATTACCGATAAGACTGTAATAAGAACCATCACCCCTATGCCAATACCTAGCATCGAACTAAGCGAAATAAAAGAGACAAAATGATTTTTCTTTCTAGAACGCGTATAGCGTAACCCCATAAAAAGGGCTAATGGTTTATACATGTTTGCTTTTATTTTTAGTTAAAGTCTTATTGTAGAGAAAAAATCATCCAAGCGATACACCTTATACGGAGTTCTGCCATTATTATTTCTTCATCAGTTAACTCACACAGTTATCCACAGAATTTGTGGATATTTTACCGAGAAACGCGAAATTTGAATTGATTCTATGAACAAGAATAAGATGAAGATGCCCCCTAACTCCACTGGACACTCATATAAATGAGCCCGAAATAAGGGCTCTTCGAGGGCAAAATGACAATGATGGTCTAGGATTGAGGTTTTACTTCAACAACAAGCTTCGAACTAATTAAAAAACATGCTCTTTGTCTTTAACTGTCAATGTAAGCCCTACATAATCATTCATCCAGTAGAACGAAGCCCAAATTTGGGCTCATTAGTATGAAGCAACAGGTTACGTCTTAAGGCCGACTTTGAGCTCTCCTTACTGAGGGTTCCGTTTTGGGATTGAGTTTGGTGGAGAATAGACGGTTTGAGTTTAAGACTTTAGATTGAAGATCTATGGGTCGAAGAGATAAATTAAATACCCCTGGATTATCTGGATCTTCTTTACCAGCCCCCTGCGGTGATAGCTCCTTGACGACACGCCATACTGCCTGTTTGATCGGATGAATCTCGTCCCATGAACGACCAAATGGCCGATAATAAATCAACGAGTTACCTCCTTCAACAATGAACTTGGATCTATTAAAAAGTATGTATGGTATCCAAATAAAGCAATATCCTTCACTCTTAGTTGTTTCATCAGGTTTCGTAAAAAGCATTCAGTCAAAAAATTGACAATGATGATTGCAAAATGCACGCTTCCTCAATTAATATTATCTACTGCTACTACGCTTATCGGAGTTGGATAACAAAACCTCGATGGTGCAAAAAATCTAATTTTAACAGAAGGAATATTATGGCCTCCGAAAGGAATGTAAGAAAAATCCTCTTTAGCGATAAAATCACTGCTTTAGTTAATAAACCCGATGTGCATCTTGATGAGGTCGATGCTATGTTAGGTGAAGAACTTAGCTCAACTCCATCTGGAGGCGCTCTTGAACAACTCACTGAATTCATTCATCTTGTTTCTTTTATTAAAGCAAAACGTTTTTCTGATCCAATTCTGGCCCTACGTGTATTTACTGATAAAAATACAAACTTGGAAACACGAACAGCTCTAGTACACGCAATGAGGTTCGCACCTAAAGAGGATGATAAGATTTATGACCTCATTAGTTTTTTAGCGCAAAAAGACAAGCTTGTTCGTTATACTGAACTAAGCCGCATTGCTCCGGTTCGTTTTGCTATGGATAGAGGATATTCTGAGCCTGCATCTATGGAAGAATACAGTGAGTGGTATTTAATTTTTGATTTGTTTGGGCTTTGTAAATGCCTTCCTCACAAATTAATTCCGTTGCTAGCAGAATTATTAATAGAGGCCAATCCTTCAGTGGAAGATCTTCTCGCTCTTAGCACTTTTTTTAAATTCATCTACAAATTGGGTTTATTACAAAAAGAACTAATAGAACCCATGTTGCCTCAGCTAAGATATAAAACCAGTATCGAGAATCTTCAATCCCATCTGAGTTATTTACGGGATAATGGTTTGCTGAATCTTAATATTTTAGAACACACCTTACCTTTATTACATCAAGAAAACGCGGTTAAAAATTTTTTTGCTATTTATCTTAACGAACTGCAATCCTTGGATTATCAAGAAACATTAAAAAATTTAAATCTATATTGCCAACTGTCTCTGCATGACAAAGCCAGTTATGATGATGAAGTCCCCACAAATACTCCCTTACATCAGGCTATTATTGAACGCGCTCCATTTAAGCTGCAACAGGCATTGAGTTTAAGCAATTCAAATTTTCTTTTAGCAACTTCTTATGAAAATACAGCGCTATTATTGGCATGCAAACTGGCAGATAAAGAAGCGGCAAAACATATATTGAAAAAAATGCGTGAATTAGGTTGTACAGTAAATCACACCGACTCTCAAGGAATGACGGCACTTCATTGGGCCAAATTTTACCACTTTGATGATTTAAGTAGAGATCTGATTGCCGCCGGTGCCAAAGAAGAATTAAAAGCAGCCAATGGCAAAAAATGTGACTATTTTGCAAAACATCAATTTACTCTGAATGATTTTAAAATAGAAGGTCGTGAAATTATCGAGGATTTTTTCAAATTAACGAATAGGGTTTTGACTGATATCGCCTTCCATGCAGATAAAATTGCCTTAAATTTAAAATTAACCACATCAGAAGAAGTGATGTCTTTGTATCAACGTGATGAAGGAGCTAAGATTCGTTCATCCAATCGTTTCTATTTATTTTTTAAGACATTCCGTCCTCGATTAATTGAATGGCTAGAACGGCAAAGTGAGCTGGATCTTCAGTCCGATCAAGCAACAGTTGCACAAAGATCCATTCCTGGTTAAATAAAAATTGTAACTCGGGCTCCAAGGAGATACTCGGTAGTATTATTTTTATAAACTACCAGTTATCCTATATCACTAATATGTAAAACCTGCTCACAGGTAAGGTAATTTGTATGAATCCTAGCTCTTGGTACTACCCCTCGCTCATTGCTTTGTTTCTTTATGGTGCCTGGGGATATTGGGGTACAAGAGCATCAAGTTTTATTAATCCTCTATCCATCACTTTTTATTCAAGCATAGGCGTATTAATTTCCGGCATCATCGCATTGGTATTACTTGATTTTAAATTGGATCTTTGTCCTAAAGGAAGCACCTATGGGCTATTGAATGGTTTAGCCAGTGGTATTGCCTGCATTTTTTTCATTTTGGCGCTACGTAATGGGCCTACGATGCCGGTGGTACTTGTCACCTCAATGTATCCTATGATCACACTACTACTCAGCGTTGTGTTTCTTAAACAAGGATTAACATTAAAACATGGATTGGGTATGGTCTTTGCAATTCTTGCTTTGATCTTATTTGCTTCAGAATGATTGGTGATTGGTGCCCAGGGCCGGAATCGAACCGGCATGGAGTTTCCTCCGAGGGATTTTAAGTCCCTTGCGTCTACCTGTTTCGCCACCTGGGCATTTGATTTTGGAGGCTGAGGCCGGAATCGAACCGGCGTCCACGGCTTTGCAGGCCGCTGCATGACCACTCTGCCACACAGCCTCATTAATACTTCTTCTTTAAGCTCTAAAAAAAAAGCGACTTTTTTTGTCGCTTTAATTTGGAGCGGGAAACGAGACTCGAACTCGCGACCCCAACCTTGGCAAGGTTGTGCTCTACCAACTGAGCTATTCCCGCGTCTCTACGGGGTGTGATTCTACCGAAATTTAACACCCTGTCAATAATAAAATTAATTTTTTTTCGTTAATTCTGGCCATGCAATGGCCAAGTAAATAATCATCGACCAAATCGTTAAAATAGCTGCCACATAAAGAAGGACAAAACCAAAAATTCCTCCCCAAGTGTCTAAGGAATTAAATGCTAATAATAAAATCAAAGCGATCATTTGCAGAAAAGTTTTTATCTTTCCCACATATCCTACGGTAACACTTGCACGTCGACCAATTTCAGCCATCCACTCCCGTAACGCTGAAATAACAATTTCACGGCCCACAATCACAATCGCCGGAATAGTAATATAATTAATTTCTTTAGCTCCTACTAACAACAATAAACTCGTAGAGACCAGTAACTTGTCGGCGACAGGATCAAGAAAAGCACCAAAAGGAGACATCATTTTGAGCTTACGCGCCAAATATCCATCCAACCAATCAGTAAAGCTTGCTGCAGCAAAAATGCATGCCGCCAGCATATGTGCGAAAGAAAACGGTAAATAAAATACAATAACAAATACTGGTATCAAAACGATACGCAGTAAAGTTAATAAATTTGGCAAACTGGTTAATGTACTCAACGCTTGATACTCCCTTTACATAAGACGAAATAAAGCAACCCCCATCCTTTGAGTAGTCCAAAAATAAAATATAGCCTCAGCGAATTTGAGCTTACGAATTCTGGCTCGTTACTTTATTTCCTCACCCCGACTACAGACAACTGTATGTGTTTAACTACTCTTCGATAAATTTAAAAAATTTGCTATTTGTTCATAATCATCAAATACAACCACTGCACCGGCAGCCCTAAGTGCAGCCTCTTCTTGTTGATGATAAATATCTATTCCTACCGCAGTAACTTGAACACCTTTTGCCATTTCCATATCAGTAAGCGAATCGCCTATCATTAACGTGGTAGCTGCAGTCCCACCGTGCTCTTCAATAATTTCTTCCAACATTTGTGGACAAGGTTTAGCGGGAACCTGTCCTGCAGAGCGGGTTATTTTAAATATCTTATCAAGACCCGTAGTCTGCAAGGCGCGCAACAAGGATTGTTGTCCCTTATTGGTTGCAATCGCCAGTGTTATCTTAGCCTCATGCAATTTATAGATCAGTTCACGCACTCCAGGCATCAGACATACATCAGTTGATCGAGAATGCATCGCTAATTGTACAGCCTGTAATAACTGTTGATGTTGTGTTGTCGTCAAATGGGGATATGTTTTCCGCAAAGCTTGTACTAAACCCAACTCAACATATTTTCTCGCCTGGTAAGGATCAAAATTACCAAATCCCAGCAAATTCGCTTCTGTAGCAACTATATGTAAAACGATTCCTAAAGTATCCGCAATAGTACCTTCCCAGTCAAATACTACTAAATCATATGGATTGCTCATTGCTCACTACGCTCCTCGCACGTAACTGTTTTAGTGCGGTAGAAAAATGGTTATCTGCATCAGCTTGAAACAAATGCCTTGTACCATTCAATTCAAATTGAATGGATCGCGCATGTAAAAAAAGACGATGATGCTGATTATCTATCCCTTCTATTTCTCCTGCAAGTGATCCATATTTTTTATCGCCAACGATAACATGTCCTAAATGGGCGCTATGCACACGAATCTGATGTGTGCGTCCAGTTTTAGGACTAGCCTCAACCCAACAGGCCTGCTGATAGTTTTCCAGAAGCTTAAATCCTGTTTCTGAAGCTTTCCCTTCTTCTTTAACCGAAACAATACGTTCACCTGATTTTAAAATATTTTTTTCAAGTGCGGCACGAACAGTCACTTGCTTTTTACCTTCCCAGCGATGGGTCAGTAATGCCCAATAAGTCTTTTGTACCTCACGTGACTCAAGTAATGCATGCATTGCTCTTAAAGTACTCCTTTTTTTGGCTAATAAAAGACAACCTGAAGTTTCTTTATCAAGACGATGAATCAATTCTAAATAAGCTAAATCTTGTCTTGTTTTTCTCAATGCTTCGATCACACCCAGACTCAAACCACTTCCACCATGAACAGCGATACCTGCCGGCTTATTAAGAACCAAGAAACAAGAATCTTCAAAAATAATGCATTCATTTAGCCGTTTTGCCAAGGCATCACCTACAAACACCTCTTTTGATTCTGACAGGCGAATTGGAGGAATACGAACACTATCGCCCGCATACAATCTTGAATTAGCTTGTGCTCTTTTTTTATTAACTCGAACCTCACCACCACGAATAATTCTATAGATATGGCTTTTAGGAACACCTTTCAAAATACGAATCAGGTAATTATCTAGACGTTGTCCTTCTTCTTCATTACTGATTTCTTTATAACTAACTTCACTCATTGTCAATAAACCTGTTTGCTGGGCGTGATTTTTTTGGTATGATCGCCTGTAGCGTGGGAAAATTTCCATGCAACCGAATTATAACGCATTTAAATAAAAAAAGCGTGACTATTTACTTTAAGTATATGCTGAACATTAAGGAAATTGGGTCTTGACCCACCCTAAATGAGTGATTTACTTGTTAAATTATAGTTACATAAGAAATAGCGCTTCCATTTAAGCAGATATAAGGAAGCGACCCAATGCCAGAGATAAATTGAGCATATTTTTGACAGAAACCTACGCATGCCAGACATGCTTTATACCGATTACGAATTATTTCAGGGCTTTCGCACGCCTTTGGCTTCATATTTCAACCCGTTTGATTTGTAACCAGTATATTTCAGAGCATGCACCTATCCTTAGACCTCTTTCGAAACTCGCTGCAGGGAGACACTTGCTCGGGAAAACGAAGCACCGGACCGGAGCGTACTCCTCAGTACACGAAGATTCGAGCACCGTACCGACGACGCCGTTCTCCTCTGCAGTAGCGTTTCAAAAGAGGTCTATTGAACAGGGAACCTGCGTAAAGTCTGTTTACAAGGCCATGGGTTCGCTTAAAGATCACATCGCTTATCGTTCAATTCCAGGTGCTACTGACCCATTACCTTCTTGCGGTGAAACTCCAGGGTTTTCAAATATTGCAACAAAGCATACAAATGTGTGCATCGTAGCACAGAAAATCCAGATCTCCACCCAAAACGTAGAAATGTCAGTATATCCAATTGAACCTCTGAGGTATTTTGAGCCTTATACTATCTGAACTTAAATGACGGCGCCCTAATATGGGGTAATAGATGGAAAAAATGTTAATCAATGCGATGCAAACTGAAGAAGTTCGTGTTGCACTTATTAAAGATCGTTATTTATTTGACCTGGATATTGAATGTCCTGGTGAAGTGAAGAAAAAGGGTAATATTTATAAAGCAACCGTTACCCGACGGGAGCCAAGTCTCGATGCCGTTTTTGTAGAATACGGCTCTAAACGTCAAGGTTTCTTGCCACTTAAAGAAATTGCACCTGAATATTTAAGCAGAAATCCTGAAGATTTTGGCGATGAAAAGCCACCAATTACTTCATTAATTCGTGAAGGCCAGGAATTATTAGTTCAAGTAGATAAAGAAGAGCGTGGTAGCAAAGGTGCCGCACTCACCACCTATATCACCTTAGCAGGTTGCTATTTAGTTCTAATGCCAAACAATCCTCGCTCTGGCGGTATCTCCAGACGCATCGAGGGAGAAGAGCGTGATGAATTACGTGAAACACTTAACGCATTGACTCTTCCAGAAGATATGGGACTTATCATCCGCACAGCTGGCGTTGGCAAAAGCCAAGAAGAGTTGCAAGATGACCTGGATATGCTATGCAATCAATGGCAATCAATCAAACAGGCTTATAACACAGAACTTGCTCCTTGCTTGATTCACCAAGAAGGTGATGTCATCATTCGTTCCATTCGGGATAACTTACGCAAGTCAATCAGCGAAATCATCATTGATGATCAGATTTCCTATATTAAAGCCAAACAATATATTGAGCGAGTGAAGCCTGAATTCTTACCTAATTTGAAGCTTTACAACAGCAGTGTCCCCTTGTTTAATTTCTATCAAATTGAAAGCCAAATAGAAACGGCATATCAACGTCAAGTGATGTTGCCTTCTGGAGGTGCTTTAGTGATTGACCGCACCGAAGCTCTGGTTTCAATTGATGTGAACTCAGCCAAAGCAACAGGTGGAGCAGATATCGAAGCAACTGCCTTCAATACTAATATTGAAGCAGCTGATGAAATTGCACGTCAATTACGTCTACGTGATTTGGGTGGTCTGGTCGTTATCGATTTTATCGATATGAGTTCCAGTAAGAATCAACGTGACGTGGAAAATCGCTTGAAAGAAGCGTTACAAGCAGATAGAGCTCGGATTCAGGTTGGACGTATTTCTCGCTTTGGTCTATTAGAAATGTCTCGTCAACGCCTAAGATTATCATTAGGTGAAAGCGCTCAAGAAGTTTGCCCACGTTGTGAAGGACGGGGTACTGTTCGTAACATTCAGTCTCATGGACTCTCCATTACACGTCTTATCGAAGAAGAAGCATTAAAGGAAAAGACAGCTGAGATACAAGTACAACTTCCTGCAGAAATGGCAACGTTCATCATAAATGAGAAGCGTAATTTCATTAAGGACATTGAAAAAAGACATGGCGTTTCAGTAATCATTATCGCTAATCCTTATATGCACTTACCACAGTATACGATCACGCGCCTTAAAGAGGATAATGTAGGCAAGTCTAAAAAGCCCAGTTATTCTTTAATTCAACAGCCTGAATTACACGTTGCTGCGAGTGAGACAGAAGCTTCTTTACGTGATGAACCTGCAGTCAAGCCATTTACGGAACATCAACCCGCAAAAAGTGGCCAAAACAGTTTCATCAAACGTTTATGGTCAAGCTTATTTGGTGGACATACAGACTCTTCAGCTGCAGTGCCGCAAAGTCAAGCTAAGAAAATGCCAGGCCGTAATCAACCTCAAGCAAAATCGTCTAGAAGCTCCGGGGATAGAAGATCGCAAAACCGACGACGTCGGCCTAGCGGTAATCAACAACAGCGAGCCAATACAGGCAACAGTTCTCCTTCAAACCAGAATCGTAGAAAAACGGGTCAGCAACAGCAAGGAAATATCAAGGCCAATGCTGCCAAAGGAGAAAGCAATAAAAAAAGAGAACCAGCAATAAAGGAATAAAGTTAAACAATGTCGCCCGGGTGAAGGATAAGCCCTAACCCGGGAAATCATTACCAAAAAAACGAGTTTCACTTTCTATCTCCTCACCTCTAAATTCTAATTTGCCTGATAATCCCAGAAAATGAGTTAAGCACATGATAATTAATAAAAATATAATGTAACTCTCTGCAAGATATGTTAGAGTTCCCCAACTTTTTTATTCATTTTTAAAAATGATGTCTTTATATAAACTTATTGCGAACCACCTTAGCCAATCCGGTTTTCTTTACGAAGACCAGCAACTACATCAAACGGATATCATTGAATACATGGTGCTCGAATCAGCAGGTGCATTACATCCGTTACAAGGTCAACCTCTGAAATGTGTTTTTCGTGCAGGCCATACAAGTAATATTCGTTTTCAAGATGGTAAAAAGCATTCATCTCTGGAGTTCGGCCTTACTGTTAATTTTAAAAAGCCTTCATTTAGCGAAGAAGAACAAACACGTTTTATTCAAATTGTTAGAGGGATTGAACATAAATATCCAGAGAGTACTTTTGATAGTGAACATCATTGTTATAATACTTATAGGACACTGTATGCGGTTATTCTTCCAGACGAAAATATTGAAGATGCAATCAAATCCTCTTCTTTGTTTGTGGCAGCCGGTAACTTATTAGAACTTGATTTAGAATCACTTCTATTACTGAGAAAAAAACTTAAGCTTTATAAAATTGCTGATAATAATCTCTCCGTTCTAACAGACCGCTTAGTTGAAAAAGTTAATACCCATTTAACGGAGCATTTTGATCCAGCTTTGATTCAACAGACCTTACCTGAAGTAAAAAGAAAATTTTCAGCCATGCTGGCTATTACAAGAGAAGAACATAGGTTTAATCAGTTGCTGCATATGCTCAATTATAAATTGTATGAGCTGATTGATAAAGGAACGAAAACCTATGAATCTACCCTTTCCGATGAGCAGTACACTTTTGATAATTTTAGATTTGACCCAAATTACTCAATGGTAGCACCTATTGCCCAATTATTACGCACTTCCTTGGGTAATGCAGGTACTAATTTTTTCAATAATCCTATGTCACAAAACAGTCTTAACGAGTTCAAGACAACGTGTGAAAACGCCATAAAAGGTGCAAAAGACGAGTTTGCCAAATTTCGCGGTTGGGCCAAATGGTATAACGAATTGAATCCTATATTGAAATCAATCATTGTTTGTATAAAAACAATAGGTGGAATTATAGCTGGTTTAACTTTTGTTCCAGGACTATTGACAGAAATTTATTCTGAACAGGGGTATATAGGAACGTTTTTTAATACTAAAACAGACTCCCTCAAACAATTAGAAACCTTTGAAGATAAGCTTCTTTCTAAAGGTGGTATTTTTGCTGAACTAGATAAAGAAATTCCCCATTTAGGAATGACACGAGGTTAAGCTTATTCCCCCATACCAGCTTCTTCGACGTATCCCAGAGAGTTTTCACCTACATACTGTATGCTGTCTCACTCTACGTACCGCGCTTTATGCGCGGTATCCAGAACTTTGTTTTAAATAAGCACTTAAGAATATCTAAAAGATCATTCCAGATAAATTATAGAAAAACACTCTTAACTTCGTGTCATCACTCAATACAGGAGTTACAATCTAGATTTTTCTTGTGCTGGTATACATTAGGCAGCATAAGTCATAAACTCTTTAATAGTGCTACAGATTTTGCAGCACTGTCTGCAAAAGTTTAGCTTCCCCCGATTTGACACAACAAGGAGAGTTTTAATGATACCTGTAAAAGGCTATGCAGCTCAAAAAGGAAAAGCACCACTTGCCCCTTATTCATTTAGTCGTCGTGATGTTGGAAAAAATGATGTACTAATCGATATCCATTATTGTGGTATTTGTCATTCAGATATTCATCAGGTGAAAGATGAATGGGGGGGGTCTTTATTCCCAATGGTTCCTGGTCATGAAATTATTGGCATAGTCAGTCAAGTAGGGTCCTCCGTCAGTAAATTTAAAGTAGGAGACCATGTGGGTGTGGGGTGTTTTGTTGATTCTTGCCGACGATGCGAAAGCTGTCATGAAGGATTAGAGCAGTATTGCGAAGGAGGAATAACTTTAACCTATAACAATTATGAGCCCAATAGCAATAACCTAGCTCAAGGGGGCTATTCGACCAAAATCGTAGTTGATGAAAATTATATTCTAAGAATTCCAGAAAACTTACCTATGGATGCAGCAGCACCACTACTTTGTGCCGGAATAACGCTCTACTCGCCACTGAGACACTGGCATATTGGCCCTGGAAAACGCGTCGCTATTTTAGGCTTGGGAGGACTTGGGCATATGGGAGTCAAACTGGCTCATGCAATGGGTGCCGAAGTAAGTGTATTAAGTCATTCACGGAGTAAAGAAGAAG
Source organism: Legionella stuttgartensis (assembly GCF_977063405.2). Taxonomy (NCBI): domain Bacteria; kingdom Pseudomonadati; phylum Pseudomonadota; class Gammaproteobacteria; order Legionellales; family Legionellaceae; genus Legionella; species Legionella stuttgartensis. Next base: position 122,778 of record NZ_CDRUHA020000011.1, on the reverse strand, counting down.
ATGGTAAACGTATGGGGGCCGACCATTTTTTTGCTACTTCAGATTCCAACACTTTTCAAAAGTTAAAAAGCTATTTTGATCTCATTATCTGTACGGTTTCCGCCAATATTAATTGGGATGATTACATCAAACTACTCAAACGTGATGGCACTATGGTCGTTGTTGGTATTCCGGAAGAGTCTGTCCCGATTAATCCATTTCCCCTGATTGCTCAACGCAAAAACCTTGCTGGATCAATGATTGGAGGCATTAAGGAAACTCAGGAAATGCTCGATTTCTGTGGTAAACACAACATCGTATCTGATATTGAATTAATTCCTATCCAACAAGTTAATGAAGCCTATGAACGCGTCTTGAAAAGCGATGTCCGTTATCGTTTTGTTATTGATATTGCCTCTCTAGCATAACACCTCCTATTTATATCGAATCAATAATTGAGTTCGCCCTTCTCCCCCTAGGGAGAAGGTTATCGCATAAATGCGTTTTACGGTACTGCAGTAAGAGATGCCGTTCCAAATATAGCCAGAATTAAAAGAGTCAGGAAAATAATTATAAATAAAAAGAAAAGTACTTTAGCGATCCTGGCAGCTGTAGACGCAATACCACGAAAACCAAATAATCCCGCAACGATGGCGATTACCAAAAATATGAGCGCCCACTTTAACATAGTGATCTCCTTATCAGGATATTATTGTTTTTACTCTTTTGATTATAGCTTAAAAAATAAGCACAATAAGAAGAGCGCAGGAACTTGCAATATGTACTCAATCAATACGGGAGTTCCTGTCTATGGAAGTTCTTATCATGAATTGAGAAACCCCGTTATCCGCTTTGCTCCTTACGGGTTACTCGTGGTTCGCTTCAAATTGCGAAATCATAAACCTGTAGCAATAGGATTGATCCCAATATTAGGATTAATGCCGCAATCATCGAGGATTTTAAGCAAATTGTTGCCTTTTTTAGTGAGTCGCTTGATGCAGTATTCTTCAAGATAACTTTTCAAAATATATTCATAATCCGGCTGGGTTAAAATTTTAAGTATTTTTTCCGCCATCTCTAAGTGTCGCTCGTTTTCATAATTGAATGCTTGGAATAAAACACCCCCTAACATTGCCGCAATACTCGCTTTACGCACCGGATTAGCCAAATAAAAACGCTGGATGCATTCATCTATAGCTCGTTCCTTATCCCATGCGACCCATTCATTATAAAAGGTCATAGCAGGATCTGAATTTAAAAAACTGTTTTTTTCCAATCCTTGAATGGCATAAGCAACTGCTACAATGGCTTGTATATTAGCCCAAGAACAATTGCCACTAATTTGCGAACTAATGGGAATCTTTGCCACGGGTACCAAGCCTAATTGATGGTTGATTTTCTGATGGAAAAAATTTCTGGCTTGTTTTTTATAAAGAAAATTTTGTAAAAAATGAGCATTTAGCGCTTCAGGACGAGTAATTTTATAGATATTAACGCTTCCTTCCTGAAGGCTGTTTTCGCCGCGATCAATTTTAGCCCACCATTGGCCAAAGCGAATAAAGCCCATGGCATGCCCTCGACTTGCCGCTGGTAGAATTAACATAGGTACTTTTAATAAATCATCTAGCCTTTGCATGTGTTGTTCACTAAGAAAAGGCAAATGTTGATATTGTAACAGCTCTTCTGCCAGCGAAAACGCATCAATAATCACATGAGCTAATGAAAAATATTCACGTAAATGGCGTGTTGAATAACTATTGATAAAGCGTCTTAAAGCATCTCTTATTACTGCAACTGTAAACTCAAGAATGAACCCTTCATAGTCCAGTTCAATAAACTCACCTTTGGCATTAACTATATCTACATCACCTTGTAGTTCAAAACGATGTCCTACTAGTTTGGCATTAATAAAATCAAGGGCAAAATCGAGCTTCGCTCCATATTGATAGAGTAAATGTTTGAGCGTATCTTGATTACGTAATACAGGATAAACCAATATGGAAAGCCCATTGCGCGTATACGCATTGGGATCTGCGCCGTGCTCTAAAAGCAACTGCGCCAATGCAACATCATTATTATCAACAGCCCAATGTAAAGGAGTTCGTCCGGTCACATCTCCTTTATTGACATCAACCTTTCGAGCAATTAACTGTTCGGCAATTTCGATTTGACGTGTAATCGCACACTCAATTAAGGGTGTAAAACCATATTCATCAATATCATCCAACGATTCCCCTGCTCGAAGATAAGCTTCAAAATCAGGCATTCGATGGCTGATTATGTCACTTGCAATAGTCATTAATAAGGACCTCTAGGTTTAGGTGTGTTGTTAAATTTGGGCATGTTACCTAAACGCAATTGCTTTTCTTGCTCCTGATTGCGTAGTTCATTATCATACTCACGTCGGGCATCAGTATTTAAAGGTGGCTCAGGGTTTAACGGAGAGTCAACTCCATCATAACGCTGACTGTCTAACGCAGGATGTTGTAAAATATTATTTTGCAATTCCCCCTCAGGACCAGGCGCAGCTTCATAATCAGAATGTTCGCGTGCTTTCACTAACGCTATTCGTCGCTCGCCCTGCTGTTCGGCCAAACGCCTCTGTCGTTCCATTGACTTGGTTTCTGCAACCAAAAAAGAAGTACTTTTTTCTATACGAGTGGGTACGGGCAAATCCAGTGCTGTTCTTAGTAAAACATATACGGCACCAATGCCTCCATCTTTGGGCAGGGCACTATGAAAAGCAGTAACCTCTTTAATTTGCGGCAACCAGTGATTGATTAAATTCTTTAATACTGGCGGAGTATTTCTAGAACTTACGGTACCATGAGTTATGAGTAAGCAATGTTTATGCTGCTTTATCTGTTTTTGGATAAACTGCAACAAAGCGTTACGAGCTCCCTCTGATGATAAATCAGAAAGATCCAGTTTTGCCTCCCAGGCAATTTGTCCTGTTTTTAATTCATTGAAACGTTTACTAGAAACACTAGGAGTAGCATAAGATAAAATGCTGCTCGCAAGAACAGGCTCTTCAATATCATCAGTTAAATAATATTCATTTAGCATATTTTCAAAAATCCAATCGTATTAATCAAAGTATAACTTAGGTTATAAAAAGTAGGAGGATTTTTTTAGCGATCTGTTCGATCAAAATACTATGGTGGTATGATAAAGCTCCTTCTCTCACAAAGAGAGAAGGTACCGAAAAATCACTGAACTATAAATATTCTCGTTGCAAAATTTCAGCAATTTGCACTGCATTAGACGCCGCACCTTTACGAATGTTATCTGCAACAACCCATAAATTTAATCCATTTGGATGTGAAATGTCTTCGCGGATTCGCCCAACAAATACTTCATCTTTACCAACCGCATTTTTTATTGCAGTCGGATAACTTGTTTTACCTACGTTATCAACCACTTTAACGCCAGGCGCTTTAGAAAGAATTTGCCGTGCTTTTTCGGCCGTTAAAGGTTTTTTTAGTTCTAAATGAATGGCTTCGGAATGCCCATAAATGACAGGCACTCTAACTGCAGTAGGATTAACCATAATGCTGTCATCTTCCATTATTTTACGTGTTTCCCACACCATTTTCATTTCTTCACGGGTATAACCATTTTCTTCAAACTGATCGATATGCGGAATTGCATTAAAAGCGATCTGCTGCGGATAAACGTTGACATTAGCAGGTCTGCCATTTAAGAGGTCGCCTACTTGTGAAACCAATTCACTAATAGCTTTCTTTCCGGTTCCAGAAACAGATTGATAGGTCGCAACATTAATGCGTGTAATTCCTACAGCATCATACAAAGGCTTTAGAGCAACGACCATTTGGATGGTAGAGCAATTAGGGTTGGCAATAATACCTCTATTTTTATATTCAGCAATACGGTGTGCATTAACTTCTGGAACCACTAGAGGAATATCGTCTTCATAACGAAAACAAGAGCTATTATCAACAACCACACAGCCACTTGCTGCAGCCTTAGGCGCATATTCTTTAGAGACCGACCCACCTGCTGAAAATAAAGCAATATCTGCTTTGCTAAAATCAAATTCAGCGAGATCCAAAACATCCAATTGCCTGTTTTTAAATGTTACCGTTTTGCCAACTGAACGAGAACTAGCTAATGGATAAAGAGTCTTTATTGGAAACTTTCGCTCTTCCAATACGCTTAAAAACGTTTCGCCAACCGCACCAGTGACTCCAACTATGGCTACATTTAATTCTCTGCTCATTTTTGACCTCTTCTGTATTCTCAAGACCTATTAATGCGTACTCACTTCATACCATCCCCTCTCCCATTAATTGAAGAGGGTTGGGTGAGGATAGGATAGTATAGTAGCCCCACATCCGCCCTTTCGGGCCCCTTCTCTCCAAAGGAGAGAAGGGATTACTAATTCGTACAATCACCTCTCCCATTGATGGGAGAAGGTTAGGGCGAGAGTTCTTGGCATTTTCCAATTATGAATTAGGAATTAACGCCTTATATCTCAAATAATGATCCATTAAAACTAAAGCCATCATTGCTTCAGCGATAGGCACCGCTCTAATTCCCACGCAAGGATCATGTCGCCCTTTAGTTACTACGGTTACTTCATCACCAGAAACATTGAGCGTTTTTCCTGGAGTAGTAATACTCGAAGTAGGCTTTAATGCAATACTAACTTCTATATTCTGTCCGGTAGAAATACCACCCAAAATTCCTCCCGCATGATTGCTAAGAAACCCTTGGTGAGACATTTGATCACGATGCACAGAACCCAACTGATTCACAGCTGCAAATCCTGCACCTACTTCAACACCTTTAACTGCATTAATAGACATCATAGCATAAGCTAATGTAGCATCCAGTTTGTCGAATACAGGGTCTCCCAATCCTATAGGCACGTTTTTAGCAATGACATTTACGCGAGCGCCTACAGAATCCCCTTGTTTTCTTAAATGCTCAATCGCATCAGCAAGTTCCTGAATTTGAGTATTATTAGGACAGAAAAAAGAATTATTATTAATCTCTGATTCATCAGCAAAGTGCAAAACCAGATCACCCATTTGCTGCAAATATCCCACAATTTCCAGGTTTAAATGACGCTGCAAATACAAGCGAGCAATCGCGCCAGCCGCTACACGTGCTGCGGTCTCTCGTGCTGAAGAGCGCCCCCCTCCACGATAATCGCGATGACCATATTTATGATGATAGGTAAAATCTGCATGCCCAGGACGAAATAAATTTTTAATTTCTTCATAATCTCGCGAACGTTGATCCGTATTCTGAATCAACAGAGCGATAGGTGCCCCTGTCGTTTTGCCTTCGAAAACACCAGACAGGATCTGTACTTTATCCTCTTCTCGACGTTGTGTTGTATATTTGGATTGTCCTGGTTTGCGTTTGTCCAAAAAGGGTTGGATGTCTTCTTCTTTTAACAGTAATCCTGGTGGACAACCATCAACCACACAGCCAATAGCCGGGCCATGGCTTTCACCAAAAGTTGTTACTGTAAATAAAGTTCCAAATGTATTACCGGACATTAAAGTACTCTTTTAGTTGCTGCTTCGTTAATAAAAATATGCCATGTCCACCATAACTCATTTCAAGCCAAGTAAAAGGAACATGAGGATAAGCCTCACATAAAGCTGCTTCACTATTGCCTACTTCTACAATAAGAATACCCTCGTCATTTAAATAATCATGGGCGTTATGAAGAATTGTTTCAACAATGGCCAATCCGTTATTACTCGTTTCCAACGCCAGCACAGGCTCATGACGAAATTCGTCTGGTAAAGTTTGCATCTCTTCCTTGCCTACATATGGAGGATTGCTGACTATTAAATCATAGCCTACCTTGGGCACTTTAGAGAAACAATCTGATTCAATTAAATTGAGTTGTTCTTCCACACCGAGCTGTTCGCGATTAATCGCAGCAACCGCAAGTGCTTCACTGGAAATATCAACGGCATCAACCTGAGCTTCAGAAAAAGCATAGCAACATGCAATTGCAATGCATCCGCTACCTGTGCATAAATCTAAAATACGATGCACTTTATCAGGGTCGACCCAGGGAGAAAACTCATTTTTGATGAGTTCAGCTATAGGTGAACGAGGAATAAGAACACGTTCATCCACATAAAATGGAATATCACAAAAATAAGCTTCTTTAATTAAATAGGGTACGGGTACCCGTTGATTAATACGCTTTTCTAATTGCTGATGTAAATGTTTTTTCTCACTGGTGGTTAAGCGTGCATTAAGCCAATTTGATTCTAAATCGTAAGGCAAAGACAAACTTCTCAGAATCAATGAATGCATATCATCCCAAGCATTATCAGTGCCGTGACCATAATACAAATGTGCATCACTTGCACAGGACACACTAAAACGTAAAAAATCCAAAATGGTGTTTAATTCTTCCGTTTCTTTAAGTATATAATTGCTCATGGGATTTCGATTCTCATCCAGAAAAAGTACAAATTGTACCCTATGTTAATCAACAAATGTAGCCTAAGTACAATTCAGTTTTATTTAAGTATCAGAATTAGACCCTGGTTACACCCACTGCATTCAAATCAAAGGTACAAGCAGCACTACACCTGAGTTATACTTCAATTATTACTTAATCCTTTCTAGTAAAAAATGGCTGATGATTTTTTATCCGATGAAGACAAAGACCTGTTTCGCGAACATATGCGCTCGGTAAAACCATTGAATGAAAAAACCAAACGGGTAAAAACCTCGGAACCTAAGCCTTCAATTCCAAATAAAAAAGACAAACCCTCAGTAATACCACCAAAAAAGGAATATTACTTGTCCGATATGATTGTGGATACAGTACTTTCTGAAACAAAACTCTCCTATTCGCAATCAAGTATTTCTAACCAACGTCTTAAGGCATTACGAAATGGACAAATACCTTGGGAAGCCCGCTTGGATTTACATGGCTTAAAAAGTGAAAAAGCCCGAGACACCCTGTGTCAGTTCATTCAAACTCAGGCCGAGAATGGCAAAAGATGTCTACTAATTATTCACGGCAAAGGAGGCAACCTCGGTGCACCACCAGTAATTAAAAATTTACTCAATCGTTGGTTGCCCCAATTAGATGAAGTTTTAGCCTTTCATAGTGCCTTGCCCAAAGACGGCGGAAATGGGGCAGTTTATGTACTACTTAAAAAACAGAAATAACTGCGTCTCGCGGACAATCGGCAGAGTGTGGGCACAGATAGGATCAAGAGACAAACCCAGGCTACATTTATATAGTTCCGTTACTTGCGTTCATGCCTTATTCTGGGGATAATTCGCTACATTAATAAAATATCAAGAGAGAACATGGAACATTTAGGTCAATTTATCATAAATCATTGGCAATTATGGCTTGCACTTATCGTGGTTTTATCACTTATATTTATCAATGAGTTAATTACCCAGAAAAAGAAAGCAAAAGAACTCACTCCTCAGGCTGCTGTTGATTTGATCAATAATGAGAATGCTATAGTCATCGATTTGCGTGACAAAGATGCCTTTAAACAAGGACATATTATTGATGCGATCAATGCAAAAAGTGAAGATTTTGAACAGCAAAAAATGGATAAGTATAAAAATACGCCCATTATCCTCATTGCTTCACGGCCTATGGAAGCGCAAGCTCTTGCTAATAAAATTCGCGCCCAAGGGTACCAACCCCATGTACTTAGCGGCGGAGTTACTGCCTGGCAAAATGCAGAATTACCCTTAGTTAAAGGAAAATAAGATCATGGCTGAAATAATTATGTACAGTACAGGTTATTGCCCCTACTGTGTCAAAGCCAGGGAATTATTACAATATAAAGGTGCCTCATTTACTGACATTCGTATTGATTTACAACCAGAATTACGTGATGAAATGATAGCAAAAAGCGGCAGACGTACCGTCCCGCAAATTTTTATTAATGGCCAGCATGTCGGTGGCTGCGATGATTTATATGCCCTGGATGCCCAGGGAACACTCGATCAATTACTAAGAGGATAGCAATATCATGAGCGAACAAGCAAACCCAGCACAAAACCAAAATGAAACTCAATTCATGATTCAAAGAATTTATACCAAAGATTTATCTTTTGAAACGCCTAATACACCTGCTGTGTTTCAACAACAATGGGAACCAGAGCTGAATCTCGAAATCAATACTTCCAACACCAAATTGGAAGAGGGTGTTTATGAAGTAGTATTAACTGTAACTACCACCGTGAGCAATCAAAAAGCTACTGCATTTCTTGTAGAAGTGAAACAAGCGGGGATTTTCACCATTCAAGGTGCTCCTACAAATCAATTGGATCATTTGTTAAACAGCTTCTGCCCCAACATTTTATTCCCTTACGCTCGTGAAGCAATTACTTCTCAAGTAATTCGTGGCAGTTTCCCACAATTAGTATTGGCACCTATTAATTTTGATGCTTTATACATGCAACAAGTTGCCGAAAAACAAAAAGAAGGTCAAGCTTAAAAAATACAAGTACATACTAAAGTATTGAGCCCGGGTACAGGCAAAGCCCTAACCCGGGGGTTAGTATAAGAATCTGTTTTTCAACCGGGTCACTTCGCTTGATCCCACTACCAATACACTCCTTTTTAAGAGCATAAAATGAACCAAAAAAACATTACCATATTAGGTGCTGGATCTTGGGGAACGGCTGTAGCAATTCACCTCGCCAAAGTGGGACATCGTGTTTTGTTGTGGAGCCATGATCCGCAGCAAGTTGCTCTTATGACGGAGAAAAAAACAAACCCGCGCTATCTACCTGATATTGATTTCCCTAAAACATTAGAGCCTTCAACCGATTTTGATCAGTGTGTGAATGAAGCCCATTACGTTATTATTGCAGTGCCTTCTCATGCTTTTGCAGAAATTATCGGCAAAATAAAAATACCACCTCAAGGATTAGCTTGGCTGACTAAGGGTATTGATCCACAAAGCCATCAATTATTAAGTGATTTAGTGGGTCAAACTTTTGGCCCTACTTTTCCCAAGGCAATTATTTCAGGTCCATCATTCGCCAAAGAAGTAGCCCATTTCTTACCTACGGCAGTGACTTTAGCCTCTAATGACTCAGAATACCAAAAAAATGTTCGTGAGTTACTTCATCACGATAACCTTCGTGTGTACTTGAGTGATGATCTGATCGGCGTACAAATTTGTGGTGCGATTAAAAATGTTTTGGCTATTGGCTGCGGCATCAGTGACGGTTTAGGTTATGGTGCAAATGCCAAAGCCGCATTAATTACCCGCGGACTCGCAGAAATGGAGCGTCTGGGACTGGCTTTGGGAGCACGTGCAGAAACTTTTCTTGGCTTAGCTGGCGTAGGGGATTTGGTCTTAACCTGCACTGATGATCAATCTAGAAACCGTCGCTTCGGCTTACTCCTCGGACAAAATATCAGCATCAACGATGCAGAAAAGCAAATTGGCCAAGTTGTAGAAGGTAAATATAATGCTTCTCAAGTCTGCTTCCTTGCCAAACAGCATCATGTAGAAATGCCTATTTGCGAGCAAATTAACGCCCTTTTGCAAGGGAAAATTAGTCCCAAACAAGTGGTACAGAACTTAATGAGCCGCCCTCCTAAAGAAGAGTAACTGCACTCTCAATCCGCCGGATTCTGCCTTAAGCTTACAAATTTTCCCGCGCAAGCGAGAATTTATGCTGGAACTACTCTGTTCTTTATCAGGAATGGTTCCCGCTTGCGCGGGAACTACAGTTCTTAAATGAATTTCAGCGTACGTAGAAATTATATTTAGGATTTAACATCCACAAGCTCAATGTCCTCAGAGAACAACCGATCGCCTAAAAATATCTCGCCCACAATTTGGAAGCGCTTCACTGAATCCGTTACTAAATAATTTACGGAACGGCTCAAAGAAGGAACATCATTCAATAAATCCTGCTTTTCGAGCAACTGATACAGAGCATGTGCAGTGGCATGTGCTGAATCCACTATAGTAACCCCTTTAGGTAACAAGTCACTCAGCAAAGACTTAAATACAGGGAAATGGGTACATCCAAGGAGCACCGTATCTTCATTGGTAAAACCATCCAAGTAATGTTTTAATGCTTCGCGCGCTACTTGATTGTTCACCATGCCTTCTTCTGCTAAAGCAACTAAAACGCTGCATGCACGCGTATTAATTATTGCTTGAGGTAAATGGTGGGTAATTAACTGTTGGTATGCATTGGATGCAATTGTTGTTTCAGTAGCTAAAACAATAATACGCTTGTTTTCAGTTGCCGCTACTGCTGCCGCAGCACCTGGTGCAACCACACCAAGCACTGGCATACCAGGTAGCATTTCCTGTAAATACGGTAATGCGGCTGTAGTGGCGGTATTACAAGCAATGACTAAAGCCTTAATCCTCCGCTCAACCAGCAATTTTGCCATTTGCATGGCATATTGTTTTACCGTATCTGGACTTTTAGTTCCATAAGGAAGTCGAGCGGTATCCCCCAAATAGATAAACGATTCTTGCGGTAGCCCCTCCCGCAATGCACGTAAAACAGTTAAGCCGCCCATCCCTGAGTCAAATACACCAATCGCCAATTGGTTTGAATTCAATTGTATACCCCTTTTTAGTAATTATCGCTTAAACCTACCCCCCAAGAGTCTTAGCTGTTCCTTCTACTTTCTTATCTTTTTCAACTTCTTTCTCGATATTTTGATCTTTATCGCCACTGAGAGTATCTCTGTAGAATGAAGTTGAGTTTTTAACACCTTTATCCACTTTATCTCGTTTCTTTTGATCAATCATGGAGGTGAATTCCCTTACATGTTCCGCAGTGTATCCACTGGCTTTTTCCTTGAATACTTTATTATAAACAGAAACTTCGGTAAAACCTCTCCAGTTACGTTCCCCATCAGGTTTCCAATTCGCAGTTCCTGTAATGGATATTTTATCACGAGAGAATTTGGGGTGATGCTCGCCTAAAACATTGAGAGCGGTCCATAAATAGGCCAATTCTTTCTCTTTACCACTCCAGCCTTTCAATTTAATAAGACTCTGGCCATCCCAATCTTTTAACAATTCTCTTGCTGCTCTCAAGGATTGATCCGCTCTATGAACGGGATCATCTACTGGCACAGCAATCATTACCTTTATAGGTCTAGAACTGACTACATCATTTCCTGCTAAAGTTGCTTTGGGAATAGATCCATCAGGATGATAATCAATAGCAATACGTCCTTTTACTTCTGTTGAATCAGGCTTCACATAAAGCGTATTGATACAAAAAGCTTTACCTTGCTCAGGGATTTTGTGTAACTTAGAGGTCTCGGAGTCGCCACTTGTATTAGTAGCTCCGGTGGTCACACTAGGAGTACGAGCTTCAGCCTTTATAGGGAAGTAATCAAGGCCACTGCCAACAATTTGACCATCAATTTTTTTGATATCACTCAGATCGAGTGTGGAGTATGTAGTAGATGCTGTCTCCACCACCGCAGTGAGCTCTCGCTTCATTATTCCTTTAATTTGTTCTAAAGCACCATTTTCTCCCGAAATTTTTTGTTTTATTTCTTTATAAAATTTGAGCTGTTCCTTAACATCCGTTATTTCTTTCTTTAACTTCTCATGCAGTGGATCTAATTGTTCTTTTACCTGAGGACTTACACCACCAGCAGGTGTATTATCTAGACGGACTTGAAGCTCGGCCTGAACCCGTTCTAAATGCACGATGACCGTATCACATTGCTTTTCCAAAGCTTTATATTCTGCTATCATTTTCTCAGCTTTGTTTTTGGCTTTGACTTCATTGGCCCCGCTATATAAAGCAGGTAGAGACTTAAGATCCTCTTTAAGCGCTTCTAAATGTCCTTTATGTTTTTCAATTGAAGACTTACTTTTTTGCAGTCGTTCTAAGTCCTGATTGATTTCTTGTATAGTGGATAGTTTAGTTTGATCATCTATGCCAAAAAGACTCGTAATTCTCATGCCTTTTAGTTCATTATACACGCTTGGCGTAAACTCTCTGCTTAATTCTTTTTTTAGTGCGCCCTTTAATGGATCACGATTAGCAACTGCTTCAGGGATGAGGTTATCAAGAAACTCGTGAACATTAGTGCTCGATTTAAATTTCTCAAAAAGATTCTTGACATCGGCTGTGATATGATACTCATTTCGCAGCGGCATCACCGACACCCCTTGAATGTCAAGATGAGCAGCTCCCGTAACTCTTGCAAGAATCTGCACAAATTTTTTCTGTGTTGGACCTAAAGCCTCATCTTCCTGCACTCCATTGACCCTGACCACCACATGAGATACAGCTTGGTGAGCATCAAATAAAGGTTTATTTTTTTTATGTTCGTCTTGTACCGCATCTGCTATCGGATGCGTGGGTACCTTTAAAGTATTTACAGAATCACTTTGCAGATCAAAAGATTTATAAAATGCATTTTTATTTGGAGCCGGTACGGCACATTTTCCATGAATATCGTCAATTAAGGTTTTATAATGAGCGAGGTTAGTAAAATCGAGGTCTTTGTTTGCTAATAACCTTTCATTTATACCATCAATCATCGCTTTATTAGGAGAAATATAATCAAGCCCCATCAAAACTTTAGCTATTGTGGGATTCATGATTTGTTTAAAGGCCGCAGCACGTTCATTCTCTCGAACAAGCGCATCCACAACAAGCGCACTGCCATTGGCGTCTTTATTTCCCCAATAATACTTAATTTCTTCGGGACTTTTTGCATTGATTACAAAAAGCAATTCGTGCTGCTTACTAGATTCCAAAATTTGAGTTTGCTTTGTATCGGGTAACTGTTTAAATACTTCCATTAATTTTGGATGCGACACCGCACCTAAACGAGAATATTTTTCAACCGCAGCTTTAAACTTATCCTCCCGATCTTTTCGCGAAAAGGCAGCTATCTGATCACGAAGTGTCTCTCTTAACTCAGGCAAGTCTTTTTCCTGAACAAAATCAAATGTAACTCCATTTCCAACCTTAGTAACGAGCTCTTTTCGGAAACTCTCTAAATTACCAGAAGCTGCATGGAGTTTTTTTAAGGAATCAAGATCAGCCGGAGTACCACCTGAACCTATTTTTTTTATGATATTCGCCGTTAAAGCCACTTTAAACGCGGATAAGTTGGTATCAGTTATAGCCTTGCCGATAATTGCCTTATCATCGGCATCGGCGGCTGCTCCGACGAAATTTTCTAATTGGGTTTTTAAGGTATCTTTATTTAATTCTTTTAATGGATTGAGTAAAAGAGGATCATTAATTGCTTTATCTGTAGCTAATATCTTAGCTTTTAGGTATTGCTCACATAATGGTTGTTGGTGAGTAGTACCAAGAGCCGTTCTTTTACTAGCCTTCAAGTTCGCCATTCTAGCTTTATATGGGTTATTCGCTAGATCCTCTTTTAATTTTGCATCGGCAGCCAATGCATCTAAGAATGCTTGTTCACCTTGTTTAAGCGTATTTTTCATTCCCAAAAGATCGATATCTGAAACGGTGCTTTTAAAATTTTGCAGTTGTTTCTCAAACTCAGCTATAGCCTTTAGATCCAGTAAGTTGTCTCTTCGCTTTGTAGCGGCATCAACAACTACCGCAACGGAGTCAAATGCCAAACCATTTGTTATATCATCTAGTGTTTTCCCAGGAGGTAGGGTAATTCCGCCTGCAGTAATAAGTGCTTTCGCAGCAGTTTGAAATTCTCCTATATTTGTTGCCTTGGTTAGATCATCAAATAATTTAGGATCAGTGAGTTCGGGTTTGGCTATTAATTTTAGTAGTAGCTGATTTGCTGCTTCTATTCTTATCTTAGCTAAAGAGGCATGGGTTAGGACATCCTCATTGCTTGGATTCCATCCATGTATCTCACCAAATTTAAGTCCAAGAGAATTCTCCCTCGATGCTAAGTATTGTCTAAGTATTGTTCCATTATCGGTAAAATCAGAGGTTAAAAGGCCTACTAAAACATCATTTTGCGCAGCTGCTAATGAAAATTTGACACGTTGTTCAGCGGCTGCTTGTTTTATTTCTTTCAAAGTAGGAGTATCTTGTAGTCTGGCGCCCAAAAAATCATCATTTTGGACGGGGTTAGATGAGACAAATGCAGCTCTGGCACCTCTTTTTATAGTTCCCAAGCCCCAAGATGGAGGAGCAATAGTGCTGTCCATCTGCTGCCAAAAAGCTATACTTTCATCCGAAAGTACTGCTGATCTAAACTCTTTTGGATTATTGGCATCAGCTTTTAATAATTCGTCTAAAGCACCATTTCTTTCCGCTTCTACAACACCAGGTCCTCGTAACTTTGCAGTATTCTTTAATACGGTTAAAAGCTCTTTATTCTTAGGCATAATCAAACACTCCGCAAACCATAATGTATCTATTTTAAACTTATTTTATTAAATAAACCTTAAATTTCATCGCTTCAGCACATCTTGCTTGAATATAGGGGGTAAGATGAACTAACTTTATAACATTATTATAGCAAGATTAAAGGATTAAGTGATGAAAATCATACGGATTGGATTATTATTAGCATTAATTAATTTTGCTTATGCTCAAGGTTGCGTCATTGGCGAGATTCCTTCGAATCCTCGTTATGTGTGTTTTGATGGTAGAACATTGCAGCTTGCAGAAGATGGCCATTATCGTTGGAATGCCAAACGAGGGTGTTTTGTTAGTGCCGTCCCTTGTTGTGCATACAAAGCCACCCATTACGCATTTTACCCCGATCCCACCAAAATCGGTGCCGCCTATGCACGTTGCCGACATGATTACCCATTCCACCTGGGAGAAATGCAAACCCATTAATTTCTAATTTTCATAAGTGAGAGAACACGGCAATTATTTGTATCAGGCTGGATGTGGGTTGGTAACCATTCACCTGCGTCCTGAGGAGTTTACACGGGACATGAATTTTGTAACTCATAGGCCGGAGGGGATTCTGCTTGCTTGGCACAAGAAAAGAATGAAAAAGAATTGGATTCTTTGGCTTGGTTACGCTCCAGAGCCCGGTTAATTAGGGTATTAATTTCCCATTGTGTGGAACTCCAACCATATAATCCCCGTAATTGGCGAATAATCCATAGTTTACTGCGTAGTTGGCGTATGTATTTCACCCCTGCCGATTCTTCTTCAGATGAGTAACCATTTATGTCGTATCTTAACTGGTTCAGTCTATTCTCAAAATTAGGATGATTTTGATTAATCTTAATAAAACGCTTAATACTTTCTAGAGCTAAATTC
Source organism: Legionella stuttgartensis (assembly GCF_977063405.2). Lineage (NCBI taxonomy): Bacteria > Pseudomonadati > Pseudomonadota > Gammaproteobacteria > Legionellales > Legionellaceae > Legionella > Legionella stuttgartensis. The sequence goes on along the minus strand of NZ_CDRUHA020000011.1, from coordinate 107,577 downwards.
TTTTGGAATTTCAGACAAAAACGATGATCCTCACCTATATCTCTTAAAATCTGCTTGAATGATCGATAACTCATATTCGGTTTTATTTGTTCCAAATAAGGATTTTTAAAAGCATATGCTTTAACTAATTGCATAAGACCAGAATCTCTATATTTTTTGGTTATATACGCTCCATTGTCTATTAAATGTTTGATGATTAACACTCCATTTTTCGTTACATCCTGTTCATCATCTACCCCAGCTTGAACTCGTTCCACTACAATGTCTAAAGGAGTTTTACCGGCTTTATTTTTTACATTCATGAACTGAGCAAACATGCTCAAAGTTTCTTCATAGCGATACTCACCCAGCTTAATTGCGGTATGTAACGGTGTATCTCCTTTCTCAAATCCACCGGCTTCATTACATAAGGTCTTATAGTGAATAAAAGAATTACGGACTTGTTTTACAAGAACCTCAGTTACTAGATGCGGCGGAATAATTTCTTGCAATAAAGCTTTGGTTTTTTCATTATCCAAACTGCCTACATAATTTCGAAAATCTTTTACCGAAAACAATGCAGCCCGCAAACGGGCAAGCCTTGCTATGGTAGTTTGGGTCATCAATGCAACTTCAGCGCGATCTGCCGCATTCTCCATTTCTGCACAGTCTTGTACTGTTTGCTCAATGATCTCATTGGGAATTAAAATATGTTTATAAAATGATTTCCATTTCGCTTGGGTGAACCGAGAATTATTACTGAGCAGAGAAAAAGCATTAATATCGGCATAATTATGGTATTCCTTGTTGTCAAAGGGATTAGCAATATAACTAAATTTTGTTGGCCAATAGGAATTAGACGAATTAGTTAAACACGTGAGTGACTTAAGGTCTTTGACGGTAATGTCAAACGCATGAGCACCGTGCATTAAATGAAAAGGTCGGCGAGTATGAAACCCCATAATGCTATCTACGAACATTAAATCATGATCAATTTTAAAGAACACCACCTGAGGCTTACCATTGCGCTCTACCAAATAAAAGCCATAGTTTCCTTTATGCAGATCATCCTCTTCCAAAGTATAAGAAGTCGCAAGGATGCTGGCTAAAGAGTCATAATCAATGGTTAATTTTCCATCTATCTCCGCTTCGACTAAGCGCGCAAAAAAGCCCTGAGGTAATTTATCTAGAAAATAAATGGGTATTTTAGTGGGATCATTGAGTCGTGATGGAGTTGAGTCATAACCTGTATTTGGATCATTTAAAGCATAAAAGTCATGCTCTAGCCCTTCCTTGTTGGCTATAACATAGCAAAGATGCTGAACAGCCAAACCAAGAATGTTTTTGTCACCATCGACCACCAAGTTGTTCGATGGCGTTAAACCAGATAATAAAAACAGGCGAGCCAATTGGCTAAACATCACTTCCAAACGAGAAAATTGCGGTTGACCGTATTTATTCTTTTTATAAATAATTTTATAAGCGGGTTTTTCCCGACTGGGGGGAGTATATACTGCTTTAAGATACGTCTCATGACCCGATGCGTGTGAAGGCGGTCCTAAGGTAATATCTTTAATCTGAAAAAATGCAGCCATGAACCATAAATCGGAATCAAATTGCGCTAAATTTTAACATGAAGAACAAAAAAATCAATTCTCATCAATAGTTAACGTATCATTTTGAGAATCAAAGTCACCGCTACTATTTAAACGAATTTGTAAACCCACATTATTTTTTGAATCCGCATACTTAATTGCATTTTCTTGGGAAATTGCTCCGCTTCGGTATAATTTTAATAAAGCCTGATCGAACGTCTGCATCCCCTGTTCGGTGCTGCGCTCCATAGCTTCTTTGATGTCATCAATTTTTCCTTTCTCGATCAAATCAGAAACATAAGGCGTATTTAATAATAATTCTACAGCAGCCATACGTTGATTATTCACGCCAGGAATAAGACGCATTGAAATAATAGACCGTAAATTGAGCGACAAGTCCATTAATACCTGTTTCCGTGCATCTTCGGGGAAGAAATTAATAATGCGGTCCATTGCTTGGTTCGCATTATTGGCATGGAGCGTCGAAATACATAAATGGCCTGTTTCTGCATAGGCAATAGCATGCTTCATCGCATTGCGTTCGCGAATCTCACCAATTAAAATCACATCCGGAGCTTCACGCATCGCATTGACTAAGGCATTATCATAACTCATGGTATCAATACCCACTTCGCGTTGGTCCACTATTGATTTTTTATGTTGATGAATAAATTCAATAGGGTCTTCAATGGTTAAAATATGCCCGCTTTGGTTTTCGTTACGATAATCAATCATTGATGCCAAAGTAGTTGATTTACCGGATCCAGTTGCACCTACAACCAAAACCAGACCGCGTAACTCCATAACTATAGTTTTTAAAATCAGCGGTAAATTTAATTGTTCGAGTGAAGGAATTTTATTTTTGATATAACGCACCACCATCGAGATGTCTCCACGCTGGCGAAACAAATTAATTCTGAAACGCCCGACAGAAGCAATGGAGAGCGCCATATTCAGTTCCAAAGTAGCCTCGAATTCTTTGCGCTGATCATCATTCATCAACGATAAAGCAATTTCAGCCATTTGTTGGGATTTGAGTGGCACCTGCCCTACAGGAGAAATTACCCCTTCAATTTTAATATTAGGTGGCGCCCCCACACTAAAAAATAAGTCTGAAGCACCGCGGTCAACCATTAATTTAAAAAAAGGAGTTATGTCCATATATCATTCCACCATCGTCAGAGTGTAGCCTGGGGGCTTCACCTGAATCTTATACTCATCTCTGAAAAACCTGTCCAGCCCTATCCCGACGTCCCGCGGCTTTGTCCGCGGGATCCAGAAAATCTGCCTAAAACCCTGGACCCCGCGGACAAAGCCGCGGGGCGTCGACAAAGGTGTGATCAAGAGACAGGTGCTTCACCCTGGCTATGACAAGACCAGTTAAGAAATCACCAAATCACGTATCCTTCGATTTTCCAATTCATTCTGACACGTCTTTAAAAAAATCGCCTTGGCATTTTTCGCTGCCTCGCTCTGTACTGGCATTAAATCAACCACCTCATGGAGACGCATCAAAAAACTTACACATTCTTCTTTAGTATATTCTATGGATTTCATTTTTGGTGAATGACTTATCTCTTTTATACTCTTATCCTCCAATTCACTTTTCAAACCCAAACTCAGATCAAGCATTTTTTGAAAATAATTAGTGTTATAAGGAGCCATAGCCAAACGATCTGCACCATCATTCTTCTGGGGTGTCGCATTCCAGCGTTCCGCTGCTTCTATAAACTCCTTCATGTTTTTAGAGTCTAAGAACTGAGAATAATGAACCACTCCATCTGGAAAATGTTTTCCTAAATGATTTCTTACTTCAAATTTTTGTTCTTTTAAAAACTCTAAAAATTCTTCTTCAAAACGAACAATCCCTCGTGTTTGGGGATGAGTCACCACATCCAACGCAATGATATGTTCATCAGGGCTGCTCGTACCGGTTGGAGATAATCCTCCATTAGTTCCTTTCAAATAACGAACATAGACCGCGTAAGTTATCGGGTATTCTCCACGCCTCGATGCCTTGTTTACCTGATTTTCGATTTGTTGCAAAATTGCTTCTAAATTCTCTCCAGCCTTGTCATCTTTTACAGGGATAAAATAATCCACATCACGAAGTTTTTCAGGGAACGCGACTTGGGGATGGGTGATATGATTTTCAAAATCGACTATAGATTTTGTTCCTCGTTCTTCAATCGATTGAGCCGCTGCAATTAACATAAACTCTGGCAATAAACTTCTTAATTCCGAATTAACTAAGAAGTCCATTAAATCTTTACCCAACCTTAGTCCCAGCTCTTGGGCCAAAGAAGTAATCGTTGGTGCATAGGTTGGTTGAGTCTTTTGAGTTGGTTTATCCGTAGTGTAATTCCACATACGCACTTGCCATTGATGAACATTCTCACCCAGTGGGGAGGAGCTTGGCATTCCCATAACACTCACATAGTGATTATTCTTTAATATATCTCCCAGTTTGCCTTTCATTTCTTCGGTATTGTGAAATACTGCGATTGTTTCTCGTAAATTGTAAGCCTTCACCGCGCGCATTTTGACACTAAGAATAACTCCTAAAAAACCGCTATGTGCTGCACATAATGTTTGAAAATCAGGATGGTCCGGGGTCAGTTCACGAATGTTTCCATCCATATCACAAACTCGAATTGACTCAATCAAGCCACTGACTGCCGGCTCATCACGACCTGTACCGTGTCCTCCATGCCCAAGTAATCCTACTAAACTTGCCCAACTCAACATACTAAGCGTCGATGAAGATAAATTATTTTTTCGCAAAAATTCTGCATATTCGGCTATTTGCATTCCAGCACTTACCTCAACCAATGAGGCAGGAAGCTGGTGAATTGGATTGTTGGGATTAAGCCATGCCGGTTTGGTATTAAGAGGGCCTAGGACTTTCGCTTTGTGAAATTTCTTTTTAAAACGAAGAATAATGTCAGTACCTTCGCCTTCAGAAGAAGCTCTTCCTCCTACTACTTCTGAAAAAGAAAAACTGCCTTTACCGTATTCTTCTTCCTGAACTTTGGACCATGGAAATAAACAACAGCTTACACTGTTGTCTTTATTTTCCCAACCGGCCGTCGCTCTTAAGGTAATTTTATTCTTTGGAGTCCGCCCCTCATTCATCCGTTTTATTTCTTTCATAATTAATTGAACTTGCGCTTCACTATCTACATCAACAACCACAGCTGAGGGATTACGTACGTTTCCCATAAAATTCGTCCAACCCTGACTGCAAGAAATTTTGTTGCGGGTTAGCATATCCATAAATTCAAATTTTAGCTTGGCTGGAAAAGTCATCATTGCTCCTATCGTTGATTAAACATCAAAAAGGTAAAGACTTTATCCATCCATCATGTCATAAGTTCTTGAAACTTTACACATACACGTCTTTGTGACTGGAAATCCCTCGTTTCGCCTTCCAATTCACCTTGAGGCACTAAGCTTTCTTTTTTACTGGATGCTGCGAACAAGTCGCAGCACGTAGTGCTCTGGGGCAGTCCAAAAAAAACGTAATTGCATACCACGTTATCCTGAGGAGTTTACGACGAAGGACCAGTTTTGACCTAAATTTATGTCATTCCCGCGCAGGCGTGAATGACACTATATATGATTAATGACACATATGAGTAATAATACTATATACAAACAAGTTACCCATTAATGGACTCGAAAAATGGTACAAAAAATGTGACGATATTTCAGGTTTAGGATAATAACGTCGTAACCTGGGGTCCAATACGCTTCACCCAGGCTACCACTAGCACAAGAATTACATTTTTTCCAAAACTTCGTGCAAATATTTAACAGGTTCGATTACCATTGAAGAGTTCTGCTGTTTTGGTGCATTGGCAAAAGGCACTATTGCCCGTTTAAACCCATGTTTTGCTGCTTCTTTTAATCGCTCTTGCCCACTTTGAACGGGTCTAATTTCACCTGCCAATCCTACTTCACCAAAGATAATGGTTTCCCGATCAAAAATTCGATTACGTAAACTCGATACAACGGCGGCTAATAATGCTAAATCAGATCCTGTTTCCGTCACTTTTACACCACCTACTACGTTAATGAAGATATCCTGATCGTAGGTAGCAATGCCCCCATGTCGATGTAATACAGCAAGTAAAATAGCCAGGCGATTGGATTCAAGCCCAACCGTTACACGTTTGGATTGCTGCCCATGTGCCTCATCCACCAGCGCTTGAACCTCCACTAACATAGGACGCGACCCTTCCCACGTCACCATCACTGCACTACCTGCAGTAGGTTCTGGTTGACGCGATAAAAAAATCGCTGACGGGTTGGCTACTTCTTTTAAACCTTTGTCCGTCATCGCAAACACGCCAAGTTCATTGACCGCACCAAAACGGTTTTTAATGGCACGAATGACCCTAAATCGGCTGTCACTTTGACCTTCAAAATATAAAACGCTGTCTACCATATGCTCTAAAACTCGTGGGCCTGCTAAAGCACCCTCTTTCGTTACATGTCCAACCAGAAACACGGCGGTTTGGGTTAGCTTAGCAAAACGAACCAATTGTGCGGCCGATTCACGTACTTGGCTCACCCCTCCTGGAGCAGAACTGATATTTTCCGTAAAAATAGTTTGAATGGAATCGATCACAATCACTTTAGGACTTTCTTTTTGTGCATGAGCAATAATTGATTCGACCTGTGTCTCGGCTAAAAGTCTTAAACCCGCCAAGGGTAATCCCAGGCGCTTGGCACGCATCGCTACTTGTTGTAAGGATTCTTCACCAGTGACATATAAAACAGTTTCCTGCATCGAGAGATTAGCCAATGTTTGTAATAACAAAGTGGACTTACCAATTCCTGGATCGCCACCGATCAGGACTACAGAGCCATAAACTAAACCGCCACCTAGTACTCTGTTCAATTCGGATAAGCCACAATCCATGCGCACTTCTTTATCCATAACCACATCTTCTACAGCAGTGATTACCGAACGTTGATTCACCCAAGAGCCGCTGCGCGAATTTTTATTCACAGGCATACCTTCTTCTGCGATTGCATTCCATGCCCCACACTGCGTGCATTGTCCGGCCCATTGCTTAAAAATTGCGGCACATTGACTGCATACAAATTGGGTTTTCGTTTTCATACTTATTCCATCTGATTCGGTTGCCGTTAATATACACGATTTAGCTTATTGAATCTTCATTATGCATGGCCTGAATACCTCACTTAAATTTAAATGTGAGGTAGCCTGGCTGTGAATCCAATTCAAATAAAATTAATTTACTTACATTGAATCCTGAGTACAACTCAGTATAATCAGTACATTTTGCACAATCAGGACAAAATCTATGAGCCAAGGTATGCATTTTGAGCAGTCGATCACGGAACTAGAGGAAATTGTCAGGCAACTAGAAAAAGGCGAACTCTCTTTAGAAGACTCCCTGAAACAATTTGAAAAAGGAATTAGCCTGGCCAGAAATTGTCAGGATGTGCTACAAAAAGCCGAACAAAAAATAGAAACATTAACCTCGGCAGAACCCAGCTCGGATGAACAATTAAGTGATAAGTAATTACATACAACGGCATGAAGAATTTCTCAAGCAAATAATCAATGACTCTTCTGTGCCTGCAACAACGATACGTTCGGCAATTAATTATTCTCTTTTCCCTGGCGGAAAGAGAATCAGACCTATTTTGGTCTATTTAACTGGAGATTTGCTCAATCTGGATCTAAAAATTCTCGATGTTATTGCTGCCGCAATTGAGTTAACGCATTGTTATTCTTTAATTCATGATGATCTCCCTGCGATGGACGATGATGATCTGCGTCGTGGTAAACCGAGTTGTCATAAAGCTTTTGATGAGGCGACAGCGATTTTAGCTGGTGATGGCATGCAACCCTTGGCCATTGAAGTCCTATTAACTCATCTTTCTCCACTGATTGACCCCCAACAAGTCATAGCAGTTACTCTTGAGCTTGTTAAAGCCAGCGGCATTAGTGGGATGGTGAGCGGACAAAGTCTAGACTTATCTGAATTAGCCAAATCATCTACTAGCGAAAAACAGCTTAGAGAAATTCACTATCTTAAAACTGGGCGACTTATTTTAGCGTGCATTGAAATGGTTCTAAATGCCCGTACAGTACCCGAAGCCCATCAAGTCGCTTTACAGACTTATGCCAGTCATTTAGGTCTGGTTTTTCAAATGCAAGATGACTACCTGGATCATTATGCTCCTGCAGATTTGGGTAAAGGCCGCTCCTCTGACTTGGCTAACCAAAAAACAACATTTGCGACTCTATACTCCAAAAATAAATTGGAAGAAGAAATCAACACGCATTATCAAATTGCGTTCGATGCGCTAAAAATATTTGATCAAAAAGCACTTGCATTGATTGACTTAACCAAGCAATTACAAGAACGTAGTCAATTGGATAGGTAATAAATAATTTTCAATCCGATACTCAAAGGAGAAAATTTGATCCCCAAGGAAACTACGTTAAAACATGGATACCGGAATTAGCACAAGTTCCCAATAAATGGATTCACAAACCTTGGGAGGCCCCTCAAAATGAGTTGCGCATTACGTTGGGCTTATCCTTTACCATTAGTGGATCATAATCTCGCAAGGAAAAGAGCATTACAAGAATATCAAACGATTAGGAAATGAACGATATTTTAACTCTTTCGCCTCGTTATCTGCGAAATAGGGATCATGGTTTCAACCCCAAGTTCTGTTTTTCTTTGCTCGCCCTTCCAGGCATGTCCGTACACTACTTCATAAGTTAATGGATATTTTCCTTTATCCGTTTGCAGGGTAGAGTAATTTTGTTCGAATTGTCGCCAGGCCATTTTCCCCGTTAAACCTTGGTTTCGTTGCGGATTAATATTTATTACTCCCTGGGCTTTTAAAGCCTGTAATAACTGAGGCAGCGTTTCATAATGTACCGCCAATAATTCCATATCAACTACGGGCTCCAAAAAGTGCTCAGACATCAAGCAATCACCTACATCATGCATGTCAGCAAACTCATTCACATGAGCATGCTGATTCACTCCGGACCAAGCATGTTTCAATTCTTTAAAGGTATCAGGCCCCAAAGTAGTAAACATCAAGCATCCATTAGCGTTCATGACTCGATTCAATTCCCGAAAAACTCGCTGTAACGGACCGCCCCAGTGAATCACTTGATTGGCAAAAATTAAATCAAATGCACCTGTAACAAAGGGCATATGCACCATATCTGCAGCCACTAAAGGCCATTTGCGTCGCCAACCTTGTTTTTTTTGTGCCTGAATTAGCATCAGCTGTGCCAAATCCAAACCAACAACTTGGGCCTTTGGATACATTTGGCTCAATTCATAAGAAAAAAAACCTGGTCCACATCCTAGGTCAAGAATACGCTGCGGCTTCATATTCAAATACTGCAATCGCTCTAGTAACCGTACTCCAATCTCTTGTTGTACTTTAGCAGCACGTTCATATTCAGCGGCATGATGATTAAATGCCTTGCTAATTTCATAGATAACAGCCATTATAAAACCAGGAAAAATTAATGGATTCCAACGCTCGTGCGCCAGAAAATATGGAGTTTAACACAAAGTTTAAGCTTGTACTCAATATGTGCTTTATGCAATCAATTTCATAATAACAAAATGGCGGTATGTCACGCGTGTATTTCGCTCATGACGCCTTTAGGCCCTGCTTGTCATTTCTGCGCTTATCCTTTACCTGATACGCATCTGTCGGTCTGCGGGCGCTGTATTAAAAAAACACCTCATTTTGACCGAACAATTATTCATTACATCTTTGAAGAACCATTGCGCAGTCTTTTGCATCAATTTAAATACCACAATGGCCTTTATCTTGGTTCTTTTTTAAGTCACTTAATTCTTAACTCTCTCAGTCATGGAACGAGGCCTCAATGTTTAATTCCAGTCCCTATGCATCCACAACGACTTAAGGCACGCGGATTTAATCAAGCAGCGGTTTTAGTTCGTTTACTCGCCAAAGAACTAAAGTTACCTTATGATTTAACCAGTTGCCAAAAGATCATTAACACAGAGCCCCAGGCAAGTCTTGATGGAGAACAACGGCAAAAAAATTTACGCCATGCGTTTAAAACAAAAAAGCTTCCCTGGCATCATGTAGCAATTATTGATGATCTTTTAACAACTGGCAGCACTGCAAATGAACTGGCTTTCACTTTAAAAAAATCGGGAGTTAAACAGGTAGACATATGGTGCTGTGCACGAACCGTTGGTAAATCATAAAATAGGTATCCTGGTTTCTCACGCAGGATACAATGATATGATTTTATTTGCACTCTGGTTGTCGAGTGAGTTCCGATTCATTAATGCCGCAGAATTGCAACATCATGGAAACATCAATGCCATAGGGAGTAATACTATGCGCCACACTGTTAACAGATAAAGAGCCATAACCATGGCCATGCGATTGATAGATTATCTCATTCTGATCGGCAAAAGCTTGAATTGCCTCTTGAGCTGCTTCTAAGCGACCATCAAAATTACCTTTATCAATATTTAATTTCGTATTTTTAATGGCAATCTGAATGTTATTATTTTGGACTGGTTCCTCTGAAAAGAACCGACGATAACCTTTTTCTTGTCTCCCGCTGCGTCCTTCTAGTTGTTGCTGCAATCTTTGATACATAATTCACCTTTTTTAGACAAACTGATTGATTGTAATTGCTTTTCAAGAACGAAGCAAACCCTGCATCAATCATCTAATTAACTATTAAAATTTAGACTCGCTGCAGATCATTCATTAATAAATGAACCAATAAGACACAAAATATAATAAAGAACAGTCGATGCAATAAAAGTTCCATAGGTACCGAGACCGCTTTGCCGCGAACTTTTTCAATGAGCGCATACACTATAGAGCCTCCATCCAAACCTGGGATAGGGAACAGGTTAATCACGGCCACCGCCAAACTTAAGCTAGCTATAAAAAATAGAAAAACAACCACGCCTTGGGTAAGTGAAGCCACTGACGCTGCAAAAATACCTAGAGGTCCTAACAATACTGAAAAAGGGATTACTCCCGTAAGTAATTGTTTCAATATCATTAGAAAAAAATAAACCATATTCCCCATGAATTCATTCGTTTTATGTATTGCATCCATGAGGGATGAAGCCCGCAATATGTTTTTGGGCGCAGATAAATTCGGTTTAATTCCCAATTGCGTCAATAAAGATATTTTTGCCCCATGAAATTGTTGATGGCTTAAGTCAAGCATGGCATTTGACTCTTGCCCATTAGTCCGAATCAGCGTAACAGGAATATTGTTCTTTCCCCATAGAGTCACCAAACGCATCCCCACATCGCTCCAAGTCGGAGTAGCAGAACCGTTAATCGATTTAAATTTATCACCAGGAAGCATCCCTGTTTTCGCTGCGGTACTGTTGGGAAGTACTTCTTTGATTTCTGGCATAGTGTATGTAAGGCCTATGCTATACACCAGAACAAAAGCAAACCATGCGGTAATCAGATTTGCCACTGCTCCTGCAAGTAAAATAAGAATACGCTGCCAAATCGGTTTTTTATCAAAACATACGGAATGTTGCTTTGGATCTACGGGACTGATACGTGTATTTTCTAATTGGACGTAACCTCCTAATGGAAAAAATGCCCACACCCATTCACAACCACTTCGACTTTGCCAAATCAATAACGGCTTCCCAAAACCTATAGAAATTTTTTTGATTCTTACTGAAAAAATACGTGCTACTAATGCATGCCCACCCTCATGTATTCCAACAACCAAAATTAATGTAAGAATAATGGCGATTATTGCCAAAACCATAAACTACTCCTTCACCGAGGGCGCGTGTTATCAACGATTAATTCCAATACGGGAGTTCCTTTTCTACCATCGAGTTCATAACCTTGCCGATAAACTTCAAAAATACGATACGCCTGATTCGACTCACTATCAACTAATTCAACATCATCACCTTGTTCATCAATTAAGGTAACCGTTAAATGAATCTCACGAAATCCAGCGATATGATATCGTTCTTTAAATAATTCTAGTACACGTGCCAAACTTTTTGCTGCTTCTTCGCCACTATGTTCGCCTTGCAGGATAATATCCATGATGCTCTCCCCGTAACTTGGGATTTTTGTATAAAACCCTCTATTCTTGTTAGCGGCAAAATATGAATGTACTTTAATTTTACAATTAGTTTTTTTAATTGTCTGCGGTAAAGCCTTAAGCTCGGTTCTACTGCACATCATTGAAGTTATAGAATCGTTGCCGCTAGAAATCAAAATAAAGAAATAAGACAGCAGGCCTACAAATTTACTGACTAATCGTTTACAATTCCACGATTAACTCAATAATTCATATTCCAATAATTTATATTCTATGGTGTTTGTTGCTTGCGGGCTAAATCATAAAACTGCTCCAATAAACGTGCGTGAAAAAGTCGCCTTATCTCCTGCTACCCAAGATTCCTTGCTCGATAGCTTGTTAAAATTGCCGGAAGTGAATGAAGCCGCTATTTTATCGACCTGTAATCGTACAGAAATATACTGCGATACCCAAGACCCGCAAGTCATTGCACATTGGCTTACCAAAGAACATCAATTACCATTGGATTCCTTATCCCCATTTTTTTATGTGCATAAAGGCCATCAAGGAATCAAGCATCTTTTACGTGTTGCTAGTGGTTTAGACTCTATGATGATTGGTGAACCCCAGATTCTTGGGCAAATGAAACAAGCCTACCAGCATGCGTGCAATCTCGGTGCCATAAAAACGGAACTACGCCCAATTTTTGAATATGTTTTTAGCGCTTCAAAGCGAGTACGAACACAAAGTGGTGTCGGTACAAATCCCGTTTCAATTGCCTATGCTGCAGTACAATTAATAGGCCAGCTTTTTACAGACTATAAATCGCTGAATGTTTTTTTAATTGGTTCAGGCGAAACCGCTTCTTTAGTTGCAAAATACCTGCGTCAACACGGTGTTGAACGTTTTATGGTTGCAAGTAGAACACTAGAAAATGCGGAAAAACTAGCCAACTCATTTAATGGTAAAACGATTCCTATCACGGATATCGCTGAATATTTACCTCAAGCTGACGTCATTGTTTCTGCTACAAATTGTCCAATTCACTTTCTTAATAAAAGTTTGGTCGAAGAGGCATTAAATCAAAGAAATCATGCACCCATGTTTTTTTTGGATTTATCTGTTCCCCGCGACGTAGAAGAAAACATCAAGGAATTAGGACCAATACAACTTTATAACATCGATGATTTGCAATTTATGATCGATAAAGGTATGGAAGAAAGACGCCATGCCGCGTTACATGCAGAACAATTAATCGATGAAGAATTGAAGAAATACATCCGCAAACATCGCTCACTTAAAGCCAAAAAAGTCATTTGTGATTACCGCAGTCAAATGCAAGACTTGGCACAAAAAGAGTTAGAGCGTGCTTTGAAAAAACTTTCTGCAGGACAATGTCAGCAGGTCGTTTTAAATGAATTTAGTGAACGCTTGGTTAATAAACTCACACACAGCCCTACTGCAGGTTTAAGGCAAATCGCTAAAGACGGTCGGGAAGATTTATTTACTTTGGCACAATATCTTTTTAATACAACAACACATCAGTCATCCTATGAAGAAATCTCTTGAATTCAAACTGCAACAGATGCTCGAGCGATACGAAGAAGTAGGTCGCTTATTATCTGAAGCATCCGTTATAGCAGATCAGAATCAGTTTAAAGCTCTTTCCAAAGAATACGCCCAGCTAGAACCGGTAGCGACATGTTATGCAACCTATGTTGAAGCAAAAAATAATTTGTCCTCATTGAACGAATTGCTCGAAGGCGATGATGAGGAGCTGGCCTCAATGGCTTCGGAAGAGTTAGGAGCAGCTCAACAACAAATAGACGAGCTTGACGAACAATTGCAATGGCACCTGATACCCAAAGATCCAGATGATGAACGTAATATTTATCTCGAAGTCCGAGCAGGAACCGGCGGTGATGAAGCCGCAATTTTTGCTGGTGATCTTTATCGGATGTACAGTCGATATGCAGAAGGCAAAGGTTGGCAACAAGAGTTAATCAGTGCCAGCCATGGAGAACATGGGGGATATAAAGAAATTATCGTGCGTATTAGTGGTAATGCAGTGTACTCGCAACTTAAATTTGAATCTGGGGCTCATCGTGTACAACGTGTTCCTGAAACCGAATCTCAAGGTCGCGTACATACCTCTGCGTGTACTGTAGCCATTATGCCTGAAGTGGATGAAATTGATGACATTCAAATTAATCCTGATGATTTGCGAATTGACACCTATCGTTCTTCGGGTGCTGGGGGTCAGCACGTCAATAAAACCGACTCTGCCATACGGATCACGCATATCCCAACAGGTGTAGTAGTGGAATGCCAGGATGAACGCTCCCAACATAAAAACCGAGCCAAAGCAATGTCTTTACTTAAAACACGTTTGCTGGATGCAGAACAAAGCAAACAAAAGAAAGAACAAGCGCAAACTCGGAAATCGCTGGTAGGAACAGGTGATCGTTCAGAACGAATTCGTACTTATAACTACCCTCAAGGACGACTAACAGATCATCGGATTAACTTAACGATCTATCAATTAAATGACGTTATGGAAGGAAACTTAGCATTAGTTATCGAACCATTAAAACGCGAGTACCATGCAGAATTACTCGCAGAGCTGGGACGAAATGATTAGTATCCGTACGGCCCTGGGAAAAACTCCGGATCTGGAAACAGAGATTTTACTTTGCCACACTTTGAAAAGACCCAGGACCTATCTCTTTGCACATTCTGAAGAATTACTTACTGCAGAGCAATGGGAACTCTTCCAAAATTTAATGGCTCAAAGATCCCAAGGAATTCCCATTGCCTATCTCATAGGTGAACGCGAATTCTGGTCCCTAAATTTAAAAGTTAATGAGCATACCTTAATTCCCCGACATGAAACTGAACGACTAGTGGAATTAGCCTTGGAGCTGATTCCCAATCGCCCCGATACCTATGTTCTAGACTTGGGTACTGGCAGCGGAGCCATCGCCTTGGCCCTTGCTAAAGAGAGACCTCATTGGCACATCATTGCTGCGGATATCAGTCCAGAAGCTTTAAATATTGCAAAAGAAAATGCACAAAGCCATAAGATAACCAATGTAAGTTTTTATTTATCCAACTGGTTTAGTAATATTCCGCAACGCAAATATCATGCACTGGTAGCAAATCCGCCTTATATTTCAGAACACGATCCCCATATACACCAAGGCGATTTGCGTTTTGAACCAAGAAATGCTTTAGTGAGTAGTCAAGAAGGCTTAGCTGATCTACAATGTATTATTAAACAAGGTTATGACTACCTTTTACCGGATGGTCTAATTTTGCTTGAACATGGGTATGATCAAAAGTTAAAAGTACAGACTATACTTAATGAATTACAATATAAGAACGTACAATGTTGGCAAGACATTCAGGGAAATGACAGAGTAAGTGGGGGTTGGCGATAATTTTATTGATGATACAATCGTTTTTTGGTATACCTAACCGCTTTCTGTAACCCCAAAGTTGTACATGGGAACGGAGGCTAAAATGACCGAGCAATTAATTGATAAAACCAATGAGAGACGACACAACGTGAAAAACGACGCGATAGGTAGCATGGGAATCACCCCCTATAAGGAAGCCCCTGGTGAAGAATATATGAATGAAAAGCAGTTAGCACATATTGAAAAAATATTGCTAGCTTGGCGTCAATCGTTGATGGAAGAAGTCGACCGCACAGTGACACACATGAAAGATGAAGCGGCTAATTTTCCAGATCCTTCAGATAGAGCCAGCCAGGAAGAAGAATTCAGCATCGAATTACGTACTCGTGATCGTGAGCGTAAATTGATTAAGAAGATTGAGGATGCCTTAGAGCGCTTGAGAAATGAAGATTTTGGTTACTGCGAAGCATGTGGTATTGAAATCGGCCTCAAACGTTTAGAAGCAAGACCTACAGCAACTTTATGTATTGATTGTAAGACCTTATCCGAGATTAAAGAAAAACAAAATCAAGGCTCCTAATTAAATAGATCACCTCTTCTGCAAAGAAGAGGTCTCTTCATAATGAATCACTTTGGGTTCGCGTTTTTCTTAATTAATACCAGAATTCATTCATCAGAAATAGTTACGTCATCCTGGAAATCGTTAGGTCATCCCGAAACGCAGAGCTTCCAATTCCCCTTAAGTTTTACGTGACTATAACAATACCGACGTCCCGCGGCTTGTCCGCGGGATCCAGGGATTGAGGCACTAAGCTCGCTTATTCCTGGATGCTGCGAACAAGTCGCAGCACGAAGGGCTCAGTGGCTGTCAAGGAAAACTTAAGGTGAATTGGAAGACGCTGTGAGGGAGCTCCAATCAGGTGGCATTACATTAATATAAGGCCACAATCAGGAAACCCTCATTCAACCTAAATAAGCTGCTTCAATTTGCTGCAAATGTCGCCCTACTGAGCCTTTGTTTTTTTCAAAAACGGCAGTGGCATTTTGAATCATGTGTTGACGAAACTCGGACTCCGTATGCAGTTTAATAATTCCATCAATCACATCATTGGCCTGATCCACTAACAAAATACCCTGAGCCGCGTGTAAATCATTGCAAATGGCTTTAAAGTTATGGATGTGACTTCCACTTAATACCGGTACACCCATCGCAATAGGCTCTAAGACATTATGCCCACCTACAGGAACCAAACTTCCGCCTACAAAAGCATAGTCACTAATTTGATACAAACCTAAAAGTTCCCCCAAACTATCTAATACAACAATTTCATTTTCAGGGCTTAAGGTTTTTAGATCAGAGCGTAATCCCGTTTTAAACCCTGATTGCATGCATAATTGATAAACGGCTTGAAACCGTTCAGGGTGACGAGGTGCAATTAATAAAACAACTCCCGGCATGGCTTGCTGTAATCGCTTTAAATGCGACAAAATCTGTGCCTCTTCATTCTCATGAGTACTTGCAGCAATCACCGCCACTCGCTCTGCTCCCCAATGACTTTTTAAATCGCTAAAGCGTTTACTATCAATCTTATTGGTTTGCAGATCAAATTTCATATTTCCTAAGACATGGACTATCTCTTTTCTGGCTCCTAGAGTCATATAACGGCGTGCATCCTCTTCCCCTTGGGCCAAAATCGCAGAGAATTGATTCAAAATAGGTTTAATTATAAATTTAATCTTTTTATATCCATTCAAGGAATCATCAGATATCCGTGCATTCGCAAGTAATAACGGAACTTTTGCTGCTCGAGCTTGATAAATTAAATTCGGCCATAATTCGGTCTCCATAATCACACCAACACGAGGCTGAATTTGTTTAAAAAAGCGTTTGAGTACATAGGGAAGATCATAGGGTACGTATTGATGAGTCACCTTATTACCAAAGCGGGCTTGTACTCGCTCCGAACCCGTTGGAGTCATAGTAGTGACAAATATGGACCAGTTTTTTTCCAATATGGCATCGATCAAGGGAATAGCAGCAATTACTTCCCCCAAAGATACAGCATGAATCCAGACATCAAACGGTTTATAATCATGCTTACCGAGAAAGAAACGTTCGGATATACGCTCCCTGTATGAGGGTAAGCTCCTCCCTTTCCACCATAAACGAATAAGCAGAAAAGGACTTAGCAAATACATCAAAAAAGAGTAAAAAAATCGCATATAAAACTAAACCCAAAAAGCGACAGTATATACTTAAAGTGTGGTATAAAGCGATAAAATCAATTTTAACGTACTAATATAAGGAATCCTTTGTAATGTCTCTTCGAGACTTCTTTGTCGTATCAACATGGTGGGGGAAGATTCTTGGCGCATTTTTTGGCTATTTAATCGACGGGCCTACAGGGGCAATCTTTGGCCTTTTGGTCGGTAATTTCTTTGATCGGGGTTTATATAATTATTTTTCTAATCCTCATTGGCTGTATTACACCGAAAAGCGTAAAGTAATTCAAAAAGTCTTTTTTGAAGCAACCTTTTCCATTATGGGGCATTTAGCTAAAGCGGATGGTCGTGTTTCCGAACAAGAGCTGGACATGGCACGTCAGTTTATGGACGAAATGCGTTTGAGTAGCGAACAAAAAACGTTGGCAAAACATTTATTTAATGATGGAAAAAAAGCCCAATTCAACTTAGATGCAGTGCTTGAACATTTAAAGAAGGCCTGTAAGGATAATCGGGACTTGTTACGCTTGTTTATCGATATTCAATATCGCGCTGCTCAAGCAGATGGGCTTGGTGCTAAAAAAATCCAAATATTGGATAAGATTTTTTCCAAACTCGATTTTGCACCGCTTCACAAACAATATCGTTTTTATGAGGATTTTGGTACCAGTTATTCATCGGAAGCACCAGATGATACGAAGCAACAATCACAACAATCCTCTTCATCATCTCACTCGTATTCATCCTACAGTAGATATAATTATCAACCCAGTAAAACAAACATGGATTATGCTTATGCCCTTTTGGAAGTATCACCGAATGCCAGCAAACAAGAAGTAAAAAAAGCCTATAGACGCTTGTTAAGCCGTAATCATCCAGACAAATTAATTGCCCAAGGCTTACCCCAGGAAATGATTAAAATGGCAAATGAAAAAACGCAAAAAATAGTAAAAGCGTATGAATTAATTTGTACCAGTAAGGGCTGGTAACCTACACATGTGGGGTACGCAGTAAAATCCTTGATTTTCTTTAATCAATCTTAAAAAAGTAACAGTTTTCGCAGACAAGTCACTGAACGTCGGCTCTGCCGTTAGAACATCAGTATTTGAGGCTTCCGAAATATTATTTTCGCGCAAAATGTGTCGAATACAGTCGTTCAGTGAATACTGCGTGCACTCTTACAAAAAAGGAGCGATCGGTCCTAAATAAGAGTACATCACTGGAGGTGATTTAGGATGAAACTTTGGCAGCTTTACCATCCAGCCATGAATAAAGGAAAAGAGAAGTTGCTTACTGTATTCATAGTCATGGTGGGCACCCGGTATCTCTAAAGCCAAATAATTATTTTTATCCGGTCCAAATTCTTTTTTTCTTGCAGCCATTTCTTGCTTCGTCAAATCATAATCAAATTGAGCAACAATATCAAAGACGGGCATATTTAATTTAGGTTTCTTATTTTTAGATGGGGGAAGATCATAAGCCGATAGCAAGATTAAACCTTCAATTTCAGGTACAGGAGGTTTTTCCAGATAATCAAATGTTTGTTTCAATTGTTCCCCATAATGTACGACCACAATACGCATGATTTTTTGATTTCGCAACGTAGTGACCACTTCTGGAAATTGTTTGATCCAGGGAACGGCATTACTACTTTTATTATTAAGTAATACAACCTGCCATCCGTTTTGAGCCAATTCATTTGCAAGGTTATCTAAAAAGAGCGTGGATTGTGGCTGTGCACCTCCATTCACCAGGAGCACTGCGCCATATTTTTCGTTTTTTGCGGGCCAATAAGGTAAATCAACACTCTTACCATCTACCTTGACGGTTAATTTGTCTGCCAAAGCAGCTGAACATAAGAAAAAAAATATTAAAACGATCCTTGTAATATATTTCATATTATCCTAATAAAATGATCCTGGCTCAATTAAAACGGATATGTAGTCTGATGCAACGTAGCAGAACCCTGAGCCAGACTACATTGAAGGTTAGCGCTTTATCTAATCAGTTAATTCTATACCCGCTTGATCCAACATTATTTTGGCTTTATCTCCAAGAATTTGATGTGCCAATGCAGTTGGATGGACTAAATCAAAAAACAAGTAACCGTTACATGCATCTGGTGCTATTTTAGGTTTGACGGATGCCACCATTTTTAAGACCGATTTTTTAGTGATATCGTCCACTACAGAATTAACACAAGTGCCAGTTATATTGGTGAATCCATAATCTTGTGGATGCATCATGACTTCATCAAAAGCTTGATGCAAATCATAATATAACCACTCTACCTCTGGGTATTTTTGTTTGAAGTCATCAACGGACTTACTTAATAAATTATTATGCTCTTGAGCGTAATAAGTCATTTCGTTAATTGAACCAAATTCAATTGCAGCAGGAGTTCGCCCTAAATCAGGCAAATTAACCACTAAAATATGTTTCGCACCTTTTTCTACTAATCGATTAATACTGCGTACAATTCCTGTATGCACATCGTGCAATGTTTGTTCCGTTTCAGATGGAAAGGCGAGGTAGTTATTTGAGCCTATCCATATCACGAAAAGACTGTCTTCACTCGCTTTATCATTATGTTCTGCCAAATAGTTATTCACTTCTCTTCTTAAAGTAAACAAGACATCATCAGCTCCTTCTTCCTCGGACACACCAGCACCACCATAAGCATAATCCAATAAATGTCCAGCAGGATTTTCAGGAAAGTAAGAAGCAATTACATATTCGATCCAAACAGGTCCGTTAGAAAAACGACCTTCGAAATAAGGTGGAGATGGTGGTAATTGATACTTCATAAATTTATATAAATTACCGTTATCAGATAAACTATCACCAAATACAACTATATTATGAAGAGGTGTAGCCCAAATAATCCCGGAAAATAAAAAAGCCCCTATAGTTGCTAACAGTTTCATGAATACCCTTAAGTCTAATCCTAAATAAAGCAGTGACATCTTACTACAAATGGCTACTGCACTGAATTTTGAAGAGTGTATCTGGTTATTTTAAAAACAAAAAGCCACCCGCATTATAGTATGAAAGATCATTTATAAGCAATTTTTTTGCATAAACCCACTTTTCACTATTTTAATATATTTATCAATAAGTTAAATAAATTCAACTGCTCTAAAAACAACTATTTAAATCATAAATATGCTTATTTCATGGACAAGAAGACTATCTTGAAGGTTTTCCATTGCTCCCTAATCAAAAGATATTTATATTAGTATTTTTTGCCAGGGAAGCTTCATAAATGACTTTTGAACACAATTTCATCCTTAAATGTCTTGATTGTATGGAACAAATATTTTCTGATGAGGGAGAGTTAAAAGAAGCAATTCATCATTACCTCGAAAATAAAGTACCTACTTCTCGTTACCAACTGAATACCAAAATAACTGACGCATCATTATGGAATGAACACGATAAATTACGCTTTAGTGCCACTGTTTTTGAAGCAATTGCCCGCAGCTCATTATCGTTTTACTCAGAAAGCGATGAGAGGGCTCAAGAAATAAGTGCTGCCAATACAGTATTCCAGCAACAGTATCTCCCCCTCTTAACTGAAAATACCAACCCCAATAACAGGATTGACTCAGTAAAAGAAAAGATTGTACGAATTAAAACAGATCTCAAAAATAAAATAGAACGAACGGAGAATCCTTATACTTTTTTTACACCTGTCACCGCAGGCTTAGTCGTTATTGCTGCCGCCGCGACCACAGCAGCTTTATTAGCATATAAAGCCTAACTGAAAGAATGCGGGTAGTACGTATTGAACGATAATGTTTTACTTCAAAAATTGATTTTTTTAATTAAAAAGTTAGATAATTCTTCTATTGGTAAGGGTTTGCTTATATAAAAACCCTGAACGTAATGACAACCATGCTGTGTTAGGAACTGATAATGCTCTTTTATCTCAACACCTTCAGCAATAACTCTAATATGCATTGCCTTTGCCATGGCAACAATTGCATTGACTATAGCAATCGAATTAGGATCTGAGGGCAAATCTTTAATAAAAGATTGATCGATTTTGATAATATCAATATTGAACGATTTTATATAAGCAAATGAAGAATAACCCGTGCCAAAATCATCTATGGCAATTTTGACCCCCAGCTTTTTTAATTCACGCACAATATTGATGTTCGCTTCAGTGTTAGAAATAAAAACCTGTTCAGTCAACTCCAACACTAATTGGTTTGGCTGAATATTAGTTTCATGAATAATTTCTTTTACAGTTTGAACAAAGCTTTTATCTAGTTGAGGTGAAGCAATATTAACGGAGATGCTTTTAAGATATTTTGCGTGCAAATTGACAAACTCAGAACACGCAGTTTTGAGAATCCATTTACCAAGCTCGATAATATAATTCGATTCTATGGCAAGGGGAATAAAATCAGCAGGAGATATCATTACCCCACTCGAATGTTGCCAACGAATAAGCGCTTCAACTCCTATTGTATGAGAACTTGATGTATCGATAATGGGTTGATAGTGTAAAATCATCTCATTTTTTTCTATAGCATGATGTAATTCATTTTCTAAAATATATTTTTTCCTAGTGAGCTCTGATCTCATCCCATAGGAAAATTTAAAATTATTCCTGCCAGAGTTTTTAGCAAAATACATTGCTTGATCTGCTTTTCTTAGTAAAACAGCAGGATTCTTGCTATCTTTCGCATAAATACTAATGCCAATACTCGCAGTGATAAAAAATTCATAGCTCTCAATGCGAAATGGTTTCGAAATTAAATTTAAAATCTTAACGGCAATGCTTGTAATGATGTCGATGTCAATCCGACTCAAATTTGTCAATAATATAATAAATTCATCACCACCAAACCTGGCGACTATATCTGTTTTACGAACAGTGTTGCTGAGTCTTCTGGCAACCTCTTTTAATAACATATCACCTGTTTCGTGACCAAAACTGTCGTTTATTTTTTTAAAAAAATCGAGATCGATAAATAAAATAGCAAAATATAATTTTTCCGTTCTGCATCGAGCCACCTCATTATTCAAGCAGTTTGAAAAATGCTTACGGTTAGATAAACCAGTGAGCATGTCATGCTCGGATAGATATAATAAATTTCTTTCTAGATTCTTACGTTTGATAAATCCCCCAATTTGCGCACTGACATTATCAAACATATTGAAAAGCTTTCGATCAATATTGATCCCTCTATATCCAAATAATAATATAATGCCAAGAACTTCCCCCCTAAACGAAATGGGAAGTCCAAAGCAACAACATAAATCTCTTGGAAAGAGCGTTGAAAATTTAGATTTCTTTTCAAACTGCTCTAAGTCATTTATGAATATCGGACGTTTTCCTTGCCATACATAGTCAGCGAGATCTTCCCCATATTGGAAAATGATATTTCTTCCGTTTTTATCAAAGAGGGAACTCATCTTAAAGCTATGCCAAATACTGAGATGCTGTAATGCATCCTGTTTTTGATCGACTGCCCATATTTCTCCAATTTGCCAATTCTGAATTTCACAAATTATTTTTAAAATATTGTGTCCTGCAGAATTGATATCAGGTGATTCAGATAATGCCATTGCAATGCGATACTCAATAGCCAGAATGAGCTCATTTTGTTTTATATACGTGATGTCATGAGCAATAACAGAGATACCAATAATTTTGCCTAATTTATTTTTGATAGGTGCGGCATTAATAAGTACATTTAAACGTCGCCCATCTTTAGTGAGAACATACATTTCATAATCTAAAATCTCTCTATCTTCTTTTATGATATGAATCAAATTCATACCATCTTCTTTTATGTCAGGTGGTAGCAAAATGGAGACGTGCTGTCCTATTATTTCTTCTGCTTTATACCCAAATAATCGCTCAGCACCTTTATTCCATAAGTTAACTATGCCATTTAAATCCTTACTATAGATTGCATCGTTAGAAGATTTTAAGACTAAAGCATACTCAAGCAGGCTTCTTTCAGTTTGATTACGTTCAATAGCAGAAGTAATTGCGCGAAAAAGGGAGACACCATCATAATGTTCCTTATTAATGTAATCCTGAGCACCTTCTTTTAAGCAATTAATGGCCACATTTCCATCTAGCAAATCGGTTAAGACAATGATAGGTGTATCAACTACGACATTTTGCATTTTTTGAAAGGTGTCTAAACCTTGAGAATCTGGAAGACCTAGGTCAAGAAGAATCAAATCAATTTTATTATTATTTTCTTTATATAAATTTATCGCTTCTTCTAAGGTCTGAGTTAAGATAAAATTAGGCTCAAGATGCCCTCCATCGATTAATAATTCCTTTATTAATCGAGCATCGCCTGCACTATCTTCAACTAATAAAATGGATAAATTATTTTTCATAATTTCATTTGAGATTTTAGATAGATCTCTTAAGTTTTTTGAAACTCTTCTTAAGTATATATCATAAAATGACAGGTTTTTTTGGCAAACCAACCCATTTTAAGGACATTAATGATGCAGATTATTATGACTTATTTCTTCATAGTAATTTACAAATTAAGTCCTCGGGAAGTTAAAAATAATCGTTTTCTTACATGCTATACTAGCAGTAGTAAATTAAAAAAGGACATGCGATGAAAGTCCCTTCATCTCAAGTTTTTATAAGGATTTTTTCTGTTTTTAGTGTTGTATTTATTATCATCATTAGTTTCATTATATACTTTCAACTTTATCGACTCATTGATGAAAATGATCAGGTTTTTCACACTCATAAAACCATAGAAACTGCTGAACGAATAATTACCAGCGTAAATACTCTGGAAAAAATACACAGTAATTATATTATTTTTGGCAAAGCAAATTATCTTATTGATTATAAAGCGTTAATTGGTCAGATTGTTCTAAATATTAAAATATTTACTAATCTAACCCGAGACAACCCAATCCAACAAAACAGAATAAATGATTTTTCACGATTATTTGCTGAATACCTCAAACTTTTGGATGCATCCATTCAAGTACGTCAAAAAAACGGGATGAAAGCAGGTTTAACATATATTGCCGCAGATAATTTCAAATGGATGTCTGATCAACTGAACCAAACCAGTGTACAAATCATAAATGAAGAACAAAAGCTGCTGGATATCCGTAGTGGAAACGCTTTCATCGTAGAATCAAGGACCTTATCTTTAGCACTATTATGTAACATCGGTGCTATTGGATTAATTATTTTATGTTTCTATTTGTTAAATAAAATTATCAATGAAAAAATACTAATAGAAGAACGAATTCGCATATTTATGAATAGTTCTAAAGATTATGGTTTTCTCATTCTTAATCCAGCTGGTGAAGTCACTAGTTGGAACTTAGGAGCTGAGCGTATAACGGGATATACCGAGAAAGAAGTACTTGGTAAACATTTTACTCTGCTTTTCCCTAAAGACAAACTTATAGAAGACCAGGAACAAGAATTAAAAGAAGCAGCAGAAAAAGGTCTTAGTGAAAAAAATGAATTGTGTGTACGCAAAAATGGCCAACCTTTTTGGGCCAATATCATCGTTAGACCTATGTACGATAGTCTTCAAAACTTGGTCGGTTTTGGAAAGATCATACGTGATGTTACAGATAAAAAAATAATTGAAGATGAGTTAGATAAGAACATAAGTGAAAAAATAAAAGTCAATGAACAGTTACAAAAAACTTTGGATGAGTTGCAAAGATCAAATAAAGATCTAGAACAATTTGCTTATATCGCCTCACATGATTTACAAGAACCACTCCGAGTGATTTCAAATTACACCAAGTTATTAGAAAAACGCTATAAAGATAAATTGGATGATGATGCAACTGATTTTATTAATTATATTGTTGACGGAAGTAAACGAATGCAACAATTAATCACTGATTTATTGGCTTATTCTAGAGTTAGAACACAAACCAAGCCGACGCAACAGGTGGATCCTAATCTTTTATTAGATGACATCTCCGCTTCTTTAAAAGAAGCAATTAGTGAAAAAAAGGTTATTATTCAATACGACAAATTACCAATGGTGTGGGCAGATCAAGGGCAGTTACGCCAATTATTTCAAAATCTTATTTGCAATTCCATCAAATTTTGCAAAGAAAATCCTGTAATTAAAATCACGGGTAAAAAAAAGGGTGAGCTTGTCACTTTTTGCGTGGCGGACAATGGCATAGGAATTGCACCTGAATATCAAGAACGGATCTTTGAAATCTTTAAACGGTTACATACTCGAGATCAATACCCTGGAACAGGGATTGGATTAGCTGTGTGTAAGAAAATTGTCGAGCAACAAGGAGGCACTATTTGGGTTGAGTCAGAATTAGGCAAAGGCTCTAAGTTTTGCTTCACATACATGCATCAGGGAGAAAGGAATGGACAAACTAATGACTAATCTTAGGACAACAAATATTTTATTAGTGGAAGATAGCCTCGCAGATATTCGATTGACACAAGAAGCTTTAAAAGAATGCAAGCTCAAATTAAACCTATCCATTGCAACAGACGGTGAGCAAGCTATGGATTATCTTTTTCATCGCAATGGATTCGAGAATTCGAAACGTCCAGATCTGATTATACTTGATTTAAATCTCCCCAAAAAAGATGGACGCGAGGTATTAAAAGAAATCAAATCTGATGATTCATTGAAAAAAATTCCAGTCGTTATTTTAACTGTTTCTACGGAAGAACGTGATATTCTTCAAGCGTACGATACCTACGTCAATTGTTACATTACTAAGCCTCTTGATTTAGATAAGTTTAGTGATGTAGTGCAATCTATCGAAAATTTTTGGTTCACTATTGTTTCCTTACCACAAATATAATACGTAATTTGTAAGAGCTAGTTAAGGGAAATAGGCTCGCTGAGCGAAATGTTGAAACAGCCTTATTAGCCAAAACATGGAAGCCTGTAGCATATGTGAATGTTATCAGGTATAGAGCAGAACCCCGGGTTACGGCGTCGCCTTCACCCAGGCTACACTCGAGGATTCCATACCTATAGCCGGATGCAGCAAGCGGAACCTCGGGTAAGAATTAGTTTTAGCGCTCTCGGTTACGACTTTATTGAGCGCTACCAATCAAGGTTAGTTTCAACTGACGTCCACAAACCCATGCCTTGGTTAAATCACTCATGACTTCTTTAGGCATTCCTTTAGGTAAGCGTACTGTTGAATGATCGTCATGAATTTTCAGACCAGTGATATGTTTACTTTGTAAACCAGCTTCGTTGGCAATCGCACCTACAATATTCCCTGGTTTTACTCCATGAACTTTACCCACATCAATGCGGAATAAATCTTGTTCTACAAATTCGTCACTAAATTTTTTACGATTGTCACGACCGTCTCGGAAACCTTTCTTGTCACTAGAACCGCCTCTTCGCTCATCGGCTCGAGAGCGTTCAAATTTGCCACCACGCTCAACACGTCCCTCTTTAGCAGGTCTTGATGCTTTAGGTAATGCTTGCTCTTTTTGCCAAGGAAGGTCTTTGTGTAGTAATAAAGCCAATGTTGCAGCAACATCAACAGCGGAAACGTCATTTTCTTTAATATACTCTTCAATGATGCGTTTGTATGAAGGTAAGTTTTCATGCTCTAAACGTGCAGTGATGTTTGCCATAAACCGTTCCTGCCGCGCAACTTGAATCATATGATCATTGGGAACAGCTACTTTGGTAATACGTTGACGGGTATGTCGCTCAATACTCGTAATTAAACGTGATTCCTTAGGTGTTACGAATAAAATAGCGACTCCAGAACGACCAGCTCTACCGGTTCTACCAATGCGATGCACATAAGTTTCATTATCATGAGGTAAGTCATAGTTAATTACATGCGTTACACGCTCCACATCCAAACCGCGGGCAGCCACATCTGTTGCTACCAGAATATCAATTGCCCCTTGTCTAAATTGTGCAATAATGCGTTCACGTAGTGCCTGGGTAATGTCGCCATGAATGGCCATCGCCCGCAATCCTTGTTGTTGTAACAGTTCGGCAACTTCTTCAGTGCTGCTTTTAGTACGAACAAATACGATAACACCTTGATATTCTTCTACAGCCAGCACACGCAATAATGCATCAGGTTTTTGATGTCCTGAAGCAAATAAAAAGCGTTGTTCAATACTTTTAACCGTAGCCGTTTCAGCACGTATTTCGATGGAAGCCGGATTCTGCAAATAAGTATTGGCAATTTGGCGTATACGATGAGGCATGGTTGCTGAAAAAAGGCCTATTTGTTTTTCTTCAGGCAGTTTTGCCATGATGGTTTCAATATCTTCAATAAAGCCCATTCGCAACATCTCGTCGGCTTCATCAAGAATAAACGTACGCAAATTATCTAATTGCAAAGTACGTCTATCGATATGATCCAAAATACGGCCTGGAGTTCCAACCACTACCTGAGCCCCTGCTTTCAATTGTTTTAATTGGCGCCCGTAATCTTGTCCGCCACATAAAACAGCAACAGTAGTACCACGTTGCTTCGCACTTAATAGTTCAAACTGCTCAGCAACTTGTATTGCTAATTCGCGGGTTGGAGCCAAAATTAAGGCTTGAGTACCTTGGACATTAGTAGATAAATTTTGCAATATAGGCAAAGCAAAAGCTGCAGTTTTCCCTGTTCCAGTTTGTGCCAGAGCAATCGCATCACGACCTTCCAGCAATAAAGGAATGGTTTGAATTTGAATTGGTGATGGTGTAGTAAACTTCATATCCTCTAGTGCTTTGTTTAAAGCATCTGAAAAATTAAAGGACGCGAAGCTGTTGATTTCTTGAGACATAAAAATCCTGATAGATTAAAACATAACCTATAAAAGGCTAAGTGATATAAAAATTGAACAGTATAATAACAAAATAAACAAAATAATGCACTATATTTATGAATTGATTAGGGTAAACTCTATATCAATTGGTGTGCAATTATTATAGTCCACGTGCGATAAATTAAGCCAGAATAAATACGAATTAACTAAAAAACCTGGGTTACGACTACTCGTCACCCAGGGAAAGTCAGATTAAATCAATGCCGCTAAACGACAGGCCTGATCAATTGCATGACGGGCATCCAACTCCAGGGCTTTATATGCTCCACCCACTAAATGCACAAGTTTTCCTGCTTCTTTCAGAGGGGTATACAATTCAGCAAATTCGATTTGTCCAGCACATATAACCACTGTATCCACTGGTAGAATCTGTGATTTTTCATTGATGTTCATATGCAAGCCTTCATCATCAATCGCATCATAGTGTACACCAGAAATCATTTTGACCTGCTTATGTTTCAGGCTTAAACGATGAATCCAACCTGTTGTTTTACCCAGGCGTTGGCCCATTTTTTCCTTTTTACGTTGCAACAAATAAACTTCACGTGGGCTGGGAGTTACTTGGGGAGGTTTAATGCCACCACGGTATTCTCCATGAATATCAATACCCCACTCGTTATAAAACTGATCCTTTGGAACTGGATGCTCATGAGTTAAAAATTCAGCCACATCAAAGCCAATTCCGCCTGCACCAATAATAGCCACCCGTTGACCTACTTCTTTCTTACCAGTAATCACATCGATATAACTCACCACTTTAGGATGGTCAATGCCCTTGATCTCGGGAACTCTTGGTTTAATTCCACTGGCTAAAACAACCTCATCAAACTCTTGCAATAGCTCAGCCGTTGCTTCGGTATTTAGCAGAATAGTTACCTTAAATTTTTCCAATTGATAATTAAAATAATCCAAAGTTTGTTGAAAAATTTCTTTACCTGGAATCTTTTTTGCCAGATTAAATTGTCCACCGATTTGATTGCTTTTTTCAAATAAGGTGACTTTATGCCCACGCTCCGCAGCTACCGTTGCAAAAGCAAGTCCGGCAGGTCCAGAACCCACTACCGCAATGGATTTGGGTTGTGCAGTGACCTCATAAATCAGTTCCGTTTCATTACATGCACGTGGATTCACCAAACAGGAAGCCGTTTTGTTTACAAAAACCCGATCAAGGCATGCCTGATTACAGGCAATACATATATTAATCGCTTCGCTTTCGCCTATTTTGGCTTTTTCAGCAAATAAGGGATCTGCTAAAAAAGGCCTGGCCATAGAAACCATATCGGCTACCCCGGACTCGATTAATTGATTGGCCAATTCAGGTGTATTAATACGATTTGAAGTAATCACTGGAATTTTTAATTCAGGCTTCAAATGCTGGGTTAGAGGTGTAAATGCTGCAGCAGGTACCATAGTAGCAATCGTTGGGATGCGCGCTTCATGCCAACCAATACCGGTATTAATCAAGGTAGCACCTGCTTCTTCAATCGCCTTAGCAAGAATCACTACTTCTTCCCAATTGCTGCCATCAGCAATCAAATCCAGCATTGATAAACGAAAAATGATAATAAACTTTTCACCGACCGCTTCTCGTACACTCCGCACTACTTCAATTGGAAAACGAATACGATTTGTATAACTTCCACCCCATTCATCCTGACGCTGATTGGTATGCGTGACAATAAATTGATTAATTAGATATCCTTCGCTACCCATAATCTCAATTCCATCATAACCAGCCATTTGCGCAAGACGCGCACAGCGAGCAAAATGTTTGATGGTTTTTTTTATGCGATATTGACTCATTACCCAGGGCTTAAAAGGACTAATAGGCGATTTAATGCCACTGGGAGCAACAATAAATGGATGAAAACCATAACGACCTGCATGCAAAGCTTGCAGAACAATTTTGCCGCCTGCCTCATGTACCGTATGAGTAATTAATTCATGTCGACTCTGCTCTTTGCTGTTAGTTAATTTTGCAGCAAACGGAGCTAAACGCCCAGCACGATCCGGGGCAAAACCACCTGTTGCAATAAGTCCGACTCCTCCAAGTGCTCTTTCTCGATAAAATTGTGCTAAACGATTTAAACTCTCTTTATCTTCTTCGAGACCAGTATGCATAGACCCCATCAACAATCGATTTTTTAATTGAGTAAAACCTAAATCTAAAGGCTGAAATAAGGATTTAAAGGGAGTATTATCAATTCTCAATTCCATGAGTATTCTCACAAATAAACATCAAAATCAAAAGTATAAACCCTGTTCGAATCTTTTCACAGAGAATAAATAAGAAACTTATTGTCTGGGGTTATGAAGCGTATGGATTGGGTCAGAACCCGGATTAGGGACTATGCCTTCACCCAGGCTACTTATTAATTCGACAGTTGCCGTTGTTGAGCAAAAGAAAGACGCATTTGAAAGCGGTTGGCAATAAAAGCACCTAATAAAGTGACGCTGCATCCCACAAGAGAAAGTAATGAAGGTTGTTCATTTAACAAAAGAAATCCCATTAATGTGGATACGATGGGAAGAGCATATAAAGAGATGGACGCATTAGAGGCCGATAAATATTTCAATACATAGCCCCATGCTAAATAAGCAAGTGTGGCCGGGAAAATACCCATATAAACAACCGCTGCTGTAGTTTGTACCTCAGCCATTCTAATTTGCTGCAGCATGTCAGGTAGAAATATAGATAACAATAAAGTTCCCCCCCACATCACCCAGGCAATAATCGCAACAGGATGATAAACACTCACGAATCGCTTTTGGATAATCGTTAAAATCGCGCCCATCAATGCAGAAACCAAAATCGCCATGATTCCCTGTTGAACTCCGGGTTCTGTGTTCTCACCAATCGTCAATAAAGCCAACCCCAATAGGCTGATTATAATTCCAAACCAAACACCTCGCGCCAGTTTCTCTCGTAAAAAAACCAGTGATAAGAGAATGGTCATTGCCGGCATTAAACCCATAACAAAACTGGCAATGCCCGCAGAGACACTCAACTCACCATAATTCAAACAAATATTATAAATACCTATACCAGCCATGCCGGCAAGCAGTAATTGAATACGATCTTTCCATAGTACTCGTTTTTTAATGCCCAGGCTGTGGTAGATGATCATCATACAGAGTGATGCGACCGTAAAGCGTAAAAGAGCAAGTGCTCCAGGCGAATAGCCAACTAATCCAATGCGTATTCCAACGTATGCTGAAGCCCATAAAACTATGGCAATAATCATGATACAGCTTATTTTTAAAGACTGCATACTCCACCATCCTCAGAAAAAATAAAGGACTTATTGTATCAGAATTAATCTAAACAATCACCTGATAGGACGCATGGAACGTGCGTATTTCGCAGTTTTGCAGGTTGTCAAATTAAAGCGCAAATAATGCTGCACCGCACCCAAAAATCGTTGATTTTAAGATCTTTTTTTGCAAATACAACCTTTATTGCCGGCAATATGTAAAAAAGCTTGGCATTTTCTTTTTTTATAAACTACCTTTATAGAAGGGCCTGCTCCTGCTGAGGATGAATATGGATGACCCTTTTTCTACTCTGATTGAAGCCGTTAAATCCGTGTTTCATTTGATACCGATGAGAAACGGAAAATATACTTATCCTGAAATCCAGCAACTAAAGGATGCTATTGAACGCTATCAGCCTGATGAAAAAGCAACATTTGTTGAGCTGGTAAAAGCATTAGGCGCAACATTACACCATTTGGAAAAGTGGCGTATTAATTTTGGCCCTATAAAAAGTTCAATTGATTCTCTGGCTGCACAACATGAAATGCCAGCGATAAACTGGGATAGGTATCTTGATCATCCTAAAAAGTCGCAAAGATTCCAATTTAACGACACGCAAGCAGATGTTGAGTTTGTCCCGTGGTTAGATGCGATGTACGAAAAAATTCACGCTCAGAATGAATCGGGCTTACATACCAAATTAATTGCTCACCGAGATGAACTTGGGTTTAGTCAAAGACTCATTACCCATTTACAAAAAGAGCCAGAATTTTTAGCACATTTGATTATGGAATCCAAAGATAAATTCGTCCAAATTTCCGGTACACGCTTAATTTTTTACTTAACTGATGAGCAAATAGCTGAGGCAATAATCAAATACTTGCCTGATATGCTGCCGGAACACCCTGATCCTTTAGTCCAGGTAGAACAGCTCGTGGATAGATTAAATAGAATATTATCTAATGGGCGCTCTATTTCTACGCTTTTACGTAATTCCAAAGCTAAAGAAGTTTTAGATAGCTCAGAATTGTTCCAAATATATCAAAGTGATGAATATAAAAATCGCCCAGAGCATCCTTCTGTTGTAGAAAGCGAGGAGTATAAACCTAGAATGGTTTGAAATATAACATTGAGCCAGACTGACCCACGGCATGAAGTGATTAGAACCCTGGTTACGGATGCGCCTTCACCCAGGCTACAATCTTACGACTTTTTTATCCATAGAGAAATTTTATTAAGTATGTCATTCCCGCGAAGGCGGGAATTCATCGCAAAAATCAGGCATATACCAAATTTTTTGAATAGATTCCCGCCTTCGCGGGAATGACATATAGGTCTCTGAAATGACCTATATGAAATTTGATAATTACCGTTCTAATTTTTCCAGCAAAACTCCTTTGGAGAGAAAGGAGTTGTCGCATTACTAATAGAAAGAACCGATCCTTAATCCAACAAGCCTAAATCCTTAACTGTATCGTGCTCTTGCTTTAACTCATCTAAAGTTTTGTGGAACATGTCACGACCGTAATCATTAAAGGTTAAGCCTTCAACTACCTTCAATTCTCCGTTTTCACGTCGGCATGGGAAAGAGAAGATTAACCCTTCATCGACTCCATATTCGCCTTGAGAACTACGGCACATAGAGAATGACTCTCCAGCGGGAGTATCAGTCACTAAACGATTAACACCAGTAATCACGGCATTGGCAGCTGAGGCAGCAGAAGAAGAGCCACGCGCTTTAATTACTGCAGCGCCACGTTGTTGTACAGTAGAAACAAATGTGTCTTTTAACCAAGACTCATCAATCACTTTAGCAGCAGAAACTCCATTAATTTTCGCATTATAAAAATCAGGATATTGGGTAGAAGAATGGTTACCCCAAATGGTCATTTCAGTGATTGCGGTAATGTCCACACCTGCTTTTTTAGCCAATTGGCTACGCGCTCTTAATTCATCCAAACTGGTCATAGCATAAAAACGATCATTTGGGATATCTTTCGCGTTATTCATGGCGATCAAGCAGTTTGTATTGCATGGATTTCCTACCACAAAGACACGCACATCATCGCTTGCATTGTCATTAATTGCTCGACCTTGTTTGGTGAATATACCACCATTAATTTGCAATAAGTCAGAACGCTCCATACCTTGTTTGCGAGGAACAGAGCCAACCAACAATGCCCAATTCACTCCGTCCATTGCCTTATTCAGATCTGAGGTACAAACCACACGCTTCAATAAAGGAAAGGCACAATCATCCAGCTCCATCGCAACCCCTTCTAGAGAAGGCAGTGCTGCTTCAAGCTCAAGTAAATTTAATTCTACTTCAGTGTTTGCACCAAACATTTGTCCAGAAGCGATCCGAAACAATAATGCATAACCAATTTGTCCAGCTGCTCCAGTAACAGCAACTCTAACTCTTTTATTTGCCATGTGATTTCCTCTTATTTTTCAGGTAATCAGCACAAATTCTCTCTCGCAAAGCAGGAAAGAAAGCAACTTGCATGATTACATTTTTTGTTAGAAAACTTGCAACATGATACTATTGCATTCCCAAACAAGCCAGTCTTAAAAAGAGTAATGATCCCTTTATCGTTGTACATTCATATTCCATGGTGCATTCGCAAGTGCCCTTATTGCGACTTTAATTCTCATAAAAGTCCTGAGAGTTTACCAGAACAAAATTATGTTCAAGCGCTTCTTGCTGACTTAAAAACTGATTTGCAGCACTTTGAAGCACGTGAGATTTGTTCCATTTTCATTGGCGGAGGCACTCCAAGTTTGTTTTCCGCGCAAGCATACGATACATTATTTACCGAATTAAGACGGCTTTTATCCTTTGCGCAGGATATTGAAATCACTATGGAAGCCAACCCAGGCACTGTAGAGCAACAACGATTTACTGAATACCGACAAATTGGGATTAATCGACTATCCTTAGGTATTCAAAGCTTCAATCCCGAACATTTAAATACTTTGGGTCGTATTCATGATGCACAACAAGCGCATCGAGCTATCGAATCCGCACGAAATGCCGGCTTTAACAATCTCAATCTGGACATTATGCACGGTTTACCCAAGCAAAGCGTGGCCCAAGGAATCGAAGATTTACGGGCGGCGATTGCTCATCAACCAGAACATTTGTCTTGGTACCAATTAACCATAGAACCAAATACGGTATTTTACAAAGAAAAACCTCCATTACCTTCTGAAGATGAAGCATGGTGCTTGGAAGAAGAAGGACTCGCTTTACTTAAAGAATCTGGTTTTGAGCGCTATGAAATTTCTGCATTTGCTCAATCTGCGCGACAAGCTCGGCATAACTTGAATTACTGGCTCTTTGGCGATTATTTAGGTATAGGCGCTGGAGCTCATGGCAAAATCACAACCCCAAAAGGAATCCAAAGAACACGTAAGCATCGTCAACCTAAAGAATATCTCGCCTCAGATAAACCTTTTTTGGCAAGTATGGAAACCGTAACGGCCCAAGATCTTCTGTTTGAATTTATGCTCAACACTACCCGTTTAGAACAAGCCATCCCCTTAGAACTCTTTACCCAAACTACGGGGTTAGCATTGAATGATTTACTCCCCAAGCTCAAAATAGCCGAACAGAAAAAGCTCATCACGCTCACGGATACTCATTGGCAAGTCACTGCTTTTGGCAGACGTTACACCAATGACTTACAAGCGCTATATTTATAAGTATAAACTGTAGAATAAGACCTGTTTATTCCAGTTCAAAAAGTTGAGTTAGGTGCAACTACTTGCTAGCCAATAAAGATTAATTAATAATAAGTTACTTTCCGGATAAGGAGCAATCGGTGATGTTATTCATATTTTTGGTAGTTCTTGCATATTTAATGGGATCTATCTGTTCTGCGGTTATTGTCTGCAGCGCTTGCTCTTTGCCAGATCCACGGACAGAGGGTTCAAAAAATCCCGGGGCTACAAATGTATTACGCATTGCAGGAAAGCAATATGCGGCCTTGGTTATGGCTGCCGATCTCCTCAAAGGTACGATTCCCGTACTCATTGCCAAAATCTTAGGTGCTGATCCAATAACAATAGGATTTACCGCTCTAGCCGCGGTTATTGGCCATATGTACCCTGTTTTCTTTGAATTCAAAGGAGGAAAAGGAGTTGCAACAGCTATTGGGGCACTCTTGGGCTTCCAGTTTCTTGTTGGTGTTTTAGTTGCAGCAACCTGGTTGGCCGTCGCCAAGTTTTCACGGTACTCCTCTTTAGCATCCATCACCGCAATTGGTTTTGCCCCATTTTATTCCCTGCTGCTGATTCAACGCCTAGATATTTTTCCACCCATCTTCATTATGGCGCTCTTAATCCTTTACAAACATAAAGAGAATATTATTCGTCTTATTGATAAGAAAGAACCTAAAATAAAATTGAAAGATGATGTTCTCGATAGCATGATGGAAGGCAAAACGGAGCATGCTGTTACCCCGGCTAAAACTGAAACCATACCCACAGAAACAGTAATTGAAGTAGAAGAAGTCATCATCACTGAAACCGTGGTGACTAAACCTAAAGCAAAAAAAGCAACGCCTAAAAAGACTGAAGAACCCGAAAAGAAAACCAAAGCAGCTAAAAAATCTGCACCCGTAAAATCTAAAGCAAAGAAAGAAAAAGAAGAATAAAAACTCCATTGTCTAGCGGAGTTCGTTCTTTGGTAATTACAACGGCTTTAGTTGGATTTAACCTACAAAAGTTGTCTTTTTTCAGCAAATGATTGAACCGACACCCTATGGGTATGAATGCCATACCCATATAGAACATTTACTCCCTTAAAAGAACCTTAAACCACCTCCCAGGATGTACATTAATATTTCAACTGTATATAATAAGTCCATTAAGTTCGAATTTTGGGGGAAAATAATGGGGTATAAAGATCATAACTATGTGTTCGAAAAGAGAGAGGGTAAAACGTATTATTCTTTTGATACCACAACAGCAAGTCCTTTTCATGAGATCGAATATATAAAAAAGAGACCTGTAAATCCACAACTATCGGCTAGATTTACAGAGCGCGCCTCCATAACCATCGATGGCATGAGTTTAGAGCAGCTACTCAAAAACGAAGGAAAATTTGCAAAATATAGCGATGGGCGTTATTTCTGTGAACAGGAAGAATTAAGCAATTTTTTAAAGACTCATCTTCTTTTCCGTATGCCTGAAAATCAGCAAGATGATGCTCTTATTCAATTAAAGCTGCTATTGGGCCAAGGCGGGCTAAGTCCAGCCACTGCAGCTGCAGACCAAGCGTTCAATGAGCTTAATAAAAAAGGAGTTATAGGACAAAAATTTTTCTGCAGCCGTGAGCAACATCAAGGGGAAGCCCGCATATTTGCCCCGGCACTAGATCCCAGCCCAAATAATCTATCCTCCCCTGTTTGGCAAAAAAGAGCACTCAATTTCCTTACAACAGAAAAGGGCTTTATTCTACAAGAAGTAGTAACTCAAGAGGCTTTAGTGGTAGTTAATGGGAAAGAGATATTAAAAATTTATCCAGATGACCCAAAGGGGGAAAAACCATACGTTTATCAAGCGTTGATGACTATAGATGTCGATTTAACAGACAATGAAGGCAAACTAACAGCCCAACCAACTGTTACACATTGCGGAATTAATTATGGAAGTGCGCGAGCAAAAGAGCTGTTAGACACTAGAGGTTTGTTGGCAAAATTCATTGATGCTGCAAAAAAGCTATTTCATATGGATGGCAGCAAAATTAGAGATTTATCAAAAGGTCGAGACGACGAGGAAGAGAATGTTGAGAACCAAGGCTGTTCTTTCTGTTCTTATTAAATCTCTATTGGCGGTTGCTTTCGTGCAATTAATACCTGGTATTAAATGAATCTTTTGCATTTGATACCAGAACAAAAAATTAAGCTAAAGGCCATCTTGCTTTAACTTCCACCCCCATACCTGAATCTTTTTCTCCACGCATCATCCGTAAACATCCAGCATAAGCAATCATCGCTCCATTGTCCGTACAATATTCTAAAGCTGGAAAATAAATCATTCCACCAATACTCTCAATCCATTCACGCAAGCCCAAGCGTAAGGCTTTATTTGCACCAACTCCTCCCGCTACCACCAATCGTTTGCACCCCGATTCCTGTATGGCTCGTTTGCATTTAATCATTAACGTATCGACGACTGCTTGCTGAAATGCTTTAGCAATCTCAGCACATGCACGCTCATCTTTAGCACTTTGATTCCAGGTGTTTAATGCAAATGTTTTTAAACCACTGAAGCTAAAATCAAGACCAGGCCTGTCCGTCATTGGACGCGGGAATCGATAAGGGGTTGATTCACATTGATCCGCTAAGGCGGCAAGTACTGGGCCTCCTGGGTAAGGTATTCCCATTAACTTAGCAGTTTTATCAAACGCTTCGCCCACAGCATCGTCTAAAGTATCACCGAGGATACGATAGTCCCCCAGATCTTTAACTTCAACCAATTGGCAATGACCGCCGGATACCAAAAGTGCAATAAAGGGAAATTCGAGCGAAGGAGTTTCCATTTTTGCTGCTAAAAGATGTGCTTCCAAATGATGAATAGCTAAAGCAGGGATTTGTAATGCATAAGCTAAACTTTTAGCAAAACAGGATCCCACTAATAATGCACCAACTAAACCCGGCCCAGCTGTATAAGCAACGCCATCCAGTGCTTTTTTATCAAGACCTGCTTGTAGCAATACTTTATCAAGCAAAGGAATCAAATAATTAATATGATCACGTGAAGCAAGTTCAGGAACTACCCCGCCATGCACACGGTGAGTATCTATTTGCGAATGCAAAGCGTGCGCTAATAAACCAGCATCTGAATCGTAAATTGCCACCCCAGTTTCATCACAGGAGGATTCAATACCTAAAACCAACATAAAATTAAGAGCCTGATAAAAAAATTCAGCAATTGTACCACAGATTTAAGCACTGTATCGACGAAACACCTCCCTATCCGGTAGCTTTCGAACGTGATCTAATAGGTTAAAAACAAAATTTATCTACTTAAAACTTGACGAGTGCTTCAACTAGCACTAGAATTGCCCACCTATTAAGATCAAATAACCAGAGGACTAGTTTAATGCCTACCGTTCGCGTCAAAGAAGGCGAAAATCCAGAATATGCATTGCGCCGTTTCAAGCGCTCTTGTGAAAAAGCCGGTATTTTAACCGAATTACGCCGTCGTGAATTTTATGAAAAACCAACTGCTGAGCGTAAGCGCAAACAAGCAGCTGCGGTAAAACGTCATCTGAAGAAAATTTCTCGTGATATGACAGCAAAACAACAAGGCGGAAAACGCCGACGTAAATAGGATTTTCTGTCCTGTATTTTTTACTAAGGCCACATATACTTCGCATAGTCACAAATAATTATGATTATGATGTCGTATTTAGTGGCCTTTAGCTTTTCAAAGTATATAAAAATCTTGAGGAACGGTTCGGTTTGTTCAAGATGAACCAGATAGCCGTTCCTAGACTTAGGAGCCGAGCTGCTCATTAGATTTTAAGGAATAAAAATGACAATTAAAGAACGCCTTAATAACGATGTCAAAGATGCAATGCGAGCTAAGGATAAAGAGCTTTTATCCACACTTCGTTTAATTACTGCAGCAGTAAAACAAGTCGAAGTGGATGAGCGTATTGAAGTAGATAATGAGCGTATGTTGGTGATTCTGGATAAAATGAGCAAACAACGCAAAGAGTCTATAGCACAATACGAAAAAGCCAATCGTGATGATTTGGTGGCGCAAGAACAATTTGAATTGGACATCATTAAGAAATACTTGCCAGAGCCTTTATCTGAAGCTGAAATTAAACAAATGGTTCAAGACGCTATTGCTTCAACCGGAGCTGAAAAAATGGCTGACATGGGTAAAGTAATGGCGATCTTAAAACCTAGCTTGCAAGGACGGGCTGATATGGCTCAAGTTAGTGCCATGATTAAGGCTCAATTAAGCTAAGGAGCAACATGTCTGGCTTAATCCCGCAGCCATTCATTGATGATCTCCTCCATAGAACGGATCTGGTTGAACTAATTGACAGCTATGTTCCCTTGAAAAAACGAGGGAACAGTCATATTGCCTGCTGTCCTTTTCATAACGAAAAATCCCCTTCCTTTAACGTCGTAGCTAAAAAACAGTTTTATCATTGTTTTGGCTGTGGTGCCTCAGGCAATGCCATCAGCTTTGTGATGAATTACCTTAATCAGGGATTTGTCGATGCAGTTGAAACCCTGGCAACTCGCGTGGGTTTAACCATCCCAAGAGACAAACAAAACGAGAAAAATAATCCCTCCCTGGATCTATATAAACTCTTAGCGGATGTCAGTCTTTATTATCAAAAAAAATTAAAACATGAAGGTCAACCTGCCATTAATTATTTACGAGGAAGAGGTTTAAGCGGAGAAATTGCGAAGCTATATCAGTTAGGTTTTGCAAGTGAGGGCTGGCATCACCTCGAAAAAGCGTTTCCTCGCAATCAACGGGAACTGCTAACCACGGGGATGTTGATTAAAAACGATGATGGAAAAATCTATGATCGGTATCGTAACCGGATCATGTTCCCCATTCATGACCGCCATGGACGCATTATAGGTTTTGGCGGACGCGTCCTAGACAACGAGCAAAAACCCAAGTACCTCAACTCCCCGGAAACCGTGATTTTTCAAAAAAGCCGGGAATTGTATGGTTTGCATCAAATTCTAAGCCAGCAAAAAACGATTGAGTACATTATTGTGGTTGAAGGCTATATGGATGTGATTGCCTTAGCCCAACATGGAATTATGAATGCCGTAGCCACTTTAGGCACAGCAACCAGCACCTACCATATTCAGCTACTTTCCAAACACACCAAATCACTGATTTTTTGTTTTGATGGGGATAATGCAGGAAGACAAGCTGCATGGCGCGCGCTGGAAAGCAGCTTGCCGCATTTGAATTTGGGGCTTGATGCCAGTTTTATGTTTTTACCAGATAGCCATGATCCGGATAGCTTGGTCCGCCAGGAAGGAAAAGAGAATTTTTTAAATCGAATTAAGCAAGCAACCCCATTACATCGTTTTCTTTTTGATAACTTAGCCAAAGACCTTAATCTGCTTCGACCTGCAGGAAAAACCCAGCTTATTAATTTGGCGAAACCGTTTTTACAGAAAATGGATGAAGGTTCATACAAGCAATTGCTCATTGAAGATTTGGCACGTTTAACTCATATCGAAACGCATCGATTGAATCAGTTGATTACTGAGGAGTCGAAAACACCTCAGCAGGAGCAGACAATGACTATTGCGCGTACGCCAATGCGTATCGCGGTGGCTTTGCTCCTCCAACATCCAGAAATTTATGCTCAGATCAAACCCAAAATCAACCTTGAGCTTCTCGATTCAAAAGAACATGAGATCCTATTGCAGGTGTTACAGCAATTGGCAACCAATCCACAGGCAACTACAGCAACCCTCATTGAATCATGGCGTGAACATCCTTATTTTGACTCCATGAACAAACTCGCCGCGTGGGATCATCTGGTTCCCGAGCCAGAATTGGTTAAAGAATTTATCGATATTATGCTCTTTTTGCAAAAACAAAATCGGGAATTAAACATTCGCCAGCTGATTAATAAATCACGTCAGCAGGGATTAAGTGAAGTAGAACGAATAAAATTACAAGAGATGTTAAAAGAACGTCATGTTTGATTTGGAAAATAGCTTGAATAAGAGAATTTTTTACTTTGCAATTGGCATTTACCCTAGCTCTTGCAATTATTCATAATGTGCTAAAATCTTGTAAAGAAGAGGCCCAGAAAAAAGCGATGAAAAACTACTGGTATGTTGCAGTCTCAAGGTTTATAATTGTAAGGTTTTGTAATCCTAAAGAAGCAATCTAAATCCAATTAGTGCTATAGATACTGTAGATTCCATTGTTTTTTAGGAAAATATCCAATTGTCCCTAGAGAAGTGCCTATGACCACGAATGATCAAGAACAGCAAAGCTCACAGATAACCAAAGTCATCAGCCTAGGCAAGGAGCAAGGTTATTTGACCTACAGTCAAATCAATGACTTGCTGCCTAATATCGTCGATACAGAACATTTTGATGTTATTATCAGCATGCTGGAAGGCATGAACATTAAAGTATTTGAGTTGCCACCAGGTGATGATGAACTGGCACTTCTGCTGAATACAGAAGAAGTACCGGATATCGAAGAAGCCGCCATGGTACTCGCCTCTGTCGACAAAGAAACTGGCCGTACTACCGATCCAGTTCGTATGTACATGCGTGAAATGGGTACAGTCGAGCTGTTGACTCGTGAAGGCGAAATCCGCATTGCGAAGCGCATCGAAGAAGGTATTTATCAAGTCCTTAAGTCTTTGGCTCATTATCCAGAAACTGTACAGTTAGTGCTTGACGATTATGATCGTTTCAATGCTCAAGAAATTCGTCTCAATGAAATTATTAGTGGTTTCTCTGATGTTGAAGATGAAATAGCTCCTGCTTCAAGCATTGGCTCTATGCTCGATGAAGAACAAGTGGGTGAATTGCTGCTGTCTGATGATGAAGAAGATGAAGACGGCGAAGGTGGTGGTTTGGGAGAAGTTGATGATGGTCCAAACCCAGAGCAAGCTAAAATTTATTTTGATGACTTACGTGCAACTTATGAAATCGCCGCTGCTGCTTTAAAAGAATTTGGCAGAGAACATGCTAAAAGCGAAAAAGCTTTAGAAGCTATGTCTGAGTCATTCTTAAAGCTCAAGCTCACGTCCAGACAAGTTGATCGCTTAACACGTCATTTCCGACAGCTGCGTAACCACATTAGAGAGTTTGAGCGCAGTATTATGCGTCTTTGTATTGAAAAAGCGCGTATTCCACGAAAACTATTTATTGATACATTCCCAGGTCAGGAAACCGACATGGAATGGCTCAATAGCATTGTTAGCAAACACGGTAAAAAACTCGATATGGTTCGTATTGAGGAATATACCGAGGAAATTTTGCGTATCCAATCTCGATTGGTCGCGTTCGAACTCGAATACGGTTTAACAATTGGTGAAATTAAAGACATCAATCGTAAAATGTCGATTGGCGAAGCCAAAGCACGACGCGCCAAAAAAGAAATGGTTGAAGCAAACTTACGTTTGGTAATTTCCATTGCGAAAAAATACACCAACCGTGGCTTACAATTCCTTGATTTAATTCAGGAAGGTAACATCGGTCTGATGAAAGCCGTAGATAAATTTGAATACCGTCGCGGTTACAAATTCTCAACCTATGCTACCTGGTGGATTAGACAGGCAATTACTCGTTCGATTGCCGATCAGGCACGTACCATACGTATTCCGGTACACATGATCGAAACGATTAACAAGCTTAACCGTATTTCCAGACAAATCCTGCAGGAAACTGGCCGCGAAGCCACACCTGAAGAATTAGCTGAAAAAATGGAATTAAGCGAAGACAAGATTCGTAAAGTCTTAAAAATTGCCAAAGAACCTATTTCCATGGAAACCCCTGTTGGTGATGATGACGATTCGCACTTAGGTGACTTCATTGAAGACAATAACATCGAGTCGCCAATCGACATGGCAACCGCCGAAGGGCTTCGCGAAGCAACTTTAGAAATCTTGGAAACGTTAACGCCAAGAGAAGCCAAAGTACTCCGCATGCGTTTTGGTATTGAAATGAATACCGACCATACACTGGAAGAAGTGGGCAAGCAATTTGACGTAACCCGCGAGCGGATTCGTCAGATCGAAGCCAAAGCGCTCCGCAAGCTACGCCACCCATCTCGTTCAGAAAAGCTGAGAAGCTTCCTTGAAGGCGATGAAGGCTAGTTATCCAAATTAGAGGAAGGATAAAAAGGATTTGTGACCTCTTTACCC
This sequence comes from Legionella stuttgartensis, assembly GCF_977063405.2. Taxonomy (NCBI): domain Bacteria; kingdom Pseudomonadati; phylum Pseudomonadota; class Gammaproteobacteria; order Legionellales; family Legionellaceae; genus Legionella; species Legionella stuttgartensis. Next base: position 64,297 of record NZ_CDRUHA020000011.1, on the reverse strand, counting down.
TTCCCTCCCCTCTCCCTAACGGGAGAGGAAAATGCTTTAAAAAAATCACAAAAAAAACTAGAACATTAAGCAAATTAAGTTTAAAATGACCCCCTCTCCGGGCCCATAGCTCAGTTGGTCAGAGCAGCGGACTCATAATCCGTTGGTCCTAGGTTCAAGTCCTAGTGGGCCCACCAATTTATACCTTTAAAATCAATAACTTACGTTGATCACCTGTTTTAACGCAAAAGTCCTTGCGTGACTTTTGCGTGACCTAGATCACGCACTTACAAACCTACGTGACTTTCCCTTAGAGTATTTTGACATGCAGGTCTACTCTTTAGGTTTCTCAATAACGTTAATATCACTCCGCTTTTACGATTCTCACAAACCTTATTCGCAGCTTGATATAAACTTTGCAACTCAGCTGAGGAATAGTGAGTTGTAATCCTACCTGAACGATGCCCAAGTAAATCTTGCCTATCTTCAAAACTTACCCCTGAAGCTCTTAACCGTCTACCAAAAGTATGCTTTAAATCATGCACTCTTACTTCAGGCAATTTCGCCTTGTCCCTAGCCTGTCGCCAACCAGTCGATAACATACGACTTAGTGGTCGACCTTTAAAACTAAAAACATGAGTAGGATGTTTACCTCTCTCCCCTTCTATAACTTCCCGAACTGTTTCATTACAAACAATCAGCCGTTCCTCACCGTTTTTGACCAGTTCACCTGGTACAATAAAAACGATGATGTGTGGCAATTCTGGAATTTGTATTTCCCAATCCCAGCGCAGTTCACATATTTCGCGATCCCGACACCCTGTATTTACGGCAAACAAAGCCATATTTTTCAGATGTTCGGGTAACTGCTGAAACAGCTTGTGCTGTTCATCCCAACTTAATGGATAAGGCTTCCTTAAATCTGGCTCAGGCAAAAGTTTTATCTTTGGCGCTGAAATTAGCCAGGTTAAGCCAAACTCGTCCATCCATTCACTGGCCGCTAAATTTAATATACGCCTAACAATTTTCAAACCATGATTGATAGTTCGCATACTCACATTATCCTTTCTTCGACCTTCAATAAAGGATTGCAAGCTACCGATATGAATTGCTTCAATAGGCAAATCGCCAATGTATTTAACCACTTCTCGCAAACGACCAGCATCATCACTGATACTGCGTTTGTGTTGGTTTTCCATCAGAAATTTAGTAGCGGCTTCTTTGAATGTTCTTTTTGGGCGAACACCGTAGACTGTTGCTAATCTTATCTCTTCGAGACGCCTTGCGAGATACTTTTCCGCCTCTTCGAGGTTGTCAGTACCAGTGCTTTCACAAAGTCGTCGTCCGAAGACCTTTTTGTCAATACACCAGACGCTGCCACGCTTTTGCAGTCCTGGTGTTCTTTTTCGTCCCATAATTCCAAACTCCTACTTTTTACTGCCGCGGGACGACCACTACACTGTATATAATCGTCTACCCAAGCGTCTAAATCAAGTCGATCAAATGCAATACCTTGTGTTCCCATTGGAATCTCAACCAGGCTTGGTCTGACATCTTTATTAAATCGATGTCGATCCATACCTACATAGGACGGAGCGTCTCTTAAACGAATTAATCGGGGAATTAGGTGAATATTGTTCATGACTTCTAAACTCCTGTAAATCACACATAATAAATACTCGTTTCGAGCATTTATTAGAGCATATCGAGCATATCACTGCAAATTTTTTTTGGGCTATACCTTAAAAATTTATTCGTACAATGGCAATCAAAGTTTAATATAAGGTGATATTAGTAGTACGCCTGATGCAGCCATTTGCCAGATAGTTTTCCTTTGGGCGCCTAAAAACTTTGCATCCACTTCAATATTTAATGTGTTCATATGCAACTCCATTTAAATCCCTGATGCACATATTGATTATTTGTATTGAGTTCAAGAATTAAATGATAAAGCCTTAGAAGATCCCTTTCGCAATGTGGATTTGTTGGCATTAACTCATCGAAATAAATAGAATGTAATTGTCTTATTGAGCAGTTTAATAAAGCAGCTATATCTATTAGAGTATAGTTAGTTGACTCTAATAGATACTTAATGATGTGCCTACAGATTTGTAGCCTAAAATTATTTTCCACAACGAAAACTCCTTTTCAACTTTTCTGTAGATAGCTACAGAAAATAATTTAAAAATATTTTTTATCTCAATCGGTTTTGACAAGAGTGATGGGATTAAAGCATAATGCCCTTGTCATTTACATCACTAAAATATTTGGACAAATCGCATTTCAGTTCAAAATAACAATAAATTAACCAATAATGATACGAATATGGAATTTTGTAGGAATTTTACTAAAGTATGTTGGGATGAAATTAAAGAAGAAGTAAAAAGATCTAATCCTGAGTTTTTTTTCTTAGTTGATGAAATAGCGCCCGGAAATGATTTCCCACTTTATCTTTTTAATTTTGGATATGGTGATTTAATTGGTGATTCTGAAACCTTTTATATTCCGCACCAAGGAAAGCTTAAATCCCTTAATAATTTTTCATCTATAGAGTCAATTACGAAAGACCTTATTTATGGATTTCATAGTTGTCCATTAGGTCTTGTCTTAGATAAATGCTTTGAATGGTACTTAAGAGGTAATGCAGAAAATGAAACGTATCCTGTTTACATTGATAAAAAAGGAGCTTTTTTTAATATTGGACATGTAACCCAGGTAAAACCACTTAAACGATATTTACCTAATAGCATACTTTCTGTAAAAGCTGGGGCACAAACGACTCTTGTAACACAAAACATTGGATGCAAAAGAAGCCATAATCGTCTTATTCGTTCTGGAATTGACTGCACCATCCCCAATTCATATCATGATCACAGTGATCTCTTTAAGCGAATTTACCAGTCTTGCCCATCTGAAAGTAAATGGAGGGCCTCAATTGTTTACTTCTCTGAAAAATGGATAGAAAATATAGTTAATAATCCTGATTGGATACATATTAATAAGTATTTCTTTAAATATTATCTAAATTCTTATGCTTACACCTACTATGGAGACTATTATCAACATATTTTTAGGGTTGCTTTTGATAAGTCGAATTTAGAGCGCGATTTTTTTATTCAAGATACTGCTAAATATATCTTTGAAATTCTAATAGGTGAAAAGTATGGGTTTTCTTTTAGTAACACGGATGAGTTCTTGCCTGCATCATGGGTTTCCTATGTTTTAAAAGATATTTATAAACTAAAAACAGAACCATCTATATTAATACCTAAAAAACATGTTGAAAAAAATCCAGTATATTTTTCGCTTCAACATCCTATTTTCAGACCATATCAAGGTTTATCCAGAAAAAAAGCGACTTTAATGTCTGAGCTTGAAAATATAAAAATCGCTGCAACTAAATATAAAGAATTATTTTCCTCTACTCATGAAGAGTGGGCCAATACAATTCTTGAAGAAAAGGCCAAAAAATCTCAATTTCATTATTACCATGGGTTTGAGAGTAAAAAGGATTGGCTATCGGACATTCATCATTTGTTCAAAAATGACGCTGGGATGCAGAATTTAAATAATGGGAATTTCTGTCAAGATGCACCATTTTTTAAAGGATGCATCTCAATAAACAGCCTCTAACCGCCGTTCTCTTTTAGAATTAAATACTAAGAAAGCACTCATGAAACAAAGCAAAGAAGATATTGTCCAAGCACTTTGGGCATTGAAATAATACATCGCTATACCTGATATGAGAGGACCAATCATCATGCCTAACGCATATGCACTACGCCACGCCCCTATTCCTAAGCCACTGTGATTAGAACTTCCATATTGATGACATAATGCAACAGAATATGCCATAAATAACATTTCACCAAGAGTAAAAACTAATAGCGAACAAAACATTCCTAGTATAGTAGTAGACAAACCCATAGAAAAGGTTGATGCTCCTAATAAAATACAGCCTATACAAGCAACTGCATGTTTATTGAAACCCTCAATTCGTTTTGATAATTTTACTTGAAATAATGCAATTAAAATTGGATCAGTTGCGAAAAAAAATCCAATAACTAAAGAACTTCCAATTGTTTCGTTTAAGTGAATCCCTAGTACTGTTTTTTGTATCCCATAAGTCAAACCGATGCAAAATACTGAAAATAACATTGGAATGAGCGAGCTATAGATTGTCTCAATCTCTTCCTTATTACTGGTTGTTGCAACTACATCATCATTGCTGATTTCTAATTTTATAAAAATAACGGTTGAAAATACTATTAAAGTAACGCCAACCAAAATCATTGCTAATTTAAAATGATTTTGCGCTAAAAGCATTATTAATACCATTGCCACAATACCACCAGTATTTTCTAGTGCATTTTTGTAAGATTGAGCAATCGTTAAACTGTGATTTGTCTTTCTTGAAATCTGCAAAAAAGATGAGTTACTGCAAGTGATAAACAAGTTGATTCCAAATCCCATTAAAAATACAAAGGCAACAGATAAATGAAAGGAACTTACTTTTGCTAAAATAACAAACGCTACTCCTATGAGTAAGAAACTTGTGCCTATGATATCCTTTGCTTGTGCTTTGCCCGTAACGTATCCACCACATATACTGCCCAAAATGGCTCCAATCCCCATTGCAAAGCCTAAAAAACCAATATTTAATTTATTAAAATTAGTGCTTACACTAAAAAAATACGCAATATGATAAGATAGGCCGCCTCCAATAGCTTCTATAAAAGAAAGAGCTAATAACAATTTACAAGCGACTGGTAAATCCCTAAAAGAAAAGCCTACCTTAGAAGAGCTGACTGTTGAGCTCATTGTACTCCCTCACCTTAAATAAATATTAGATACATCCACTTAACCTATGCCATTTGATTTAATAACCTTAATGCATCAGAACTCGGCACTCGAAGATTTTCATCGGGAGGAATATACAAAGTAGATAATGTTGTTAACTCTTGCCTATCAAGTTGCTCTAACTCAAACTCAGTTATCTTTGGATAAGTACCAGGATAAAGAGCAGCTTCGTAAATAATAGCCTTTTTTCCATTTTTATAGAGCTTAGTTAATTTATTTTTAATAAAATTGATGGCTTCCAAATTGACTGTATTCGTTGGTAACCCCAAATTTCCAACCATACAAATCTGGTAAACCACTACATGAGAAGAAGTATCTACTGATCTATCGTACAAAAGATATTCCGTAGCATCAAATGACTGTATACCTCCAGATGCAGGGTCAAATCTAAGATCGGCATATAAACAGTCTTGAGCTGAAATACCGGGACACACTACTGTTTTAATGTTATTACTAAGCCCAGAGAAAGCAAGCAATCCAGGAGTGGCAAATACACATGGATGGCCATATATAACAACACATAGAGAGTCTACATCTTCGATCTCTCTATAAATAAATTGTGCCACATTTTTATAAGCATTTTCTCTTGAGTTAGAGTTAAAGTAGATTGCATCCAATGACTCTGATAATTTCGCTAATTTATGAATATAACGCTCTAGCAAGGGTTCATTAACTAAATACAATACCTTGTCACAAGTACATATATATCCTTTTGCTTCCTCTGTAATATGAGCGATTGTTTTAATTCCAGTACCAACTAACGCTAAAACTTTCACTTAACTCCCTATTAGGTCAGTGTAAAAACATGTGTCATATCGGGATACGGGATCACATGTGTCATATCCGAAAAGTTCCTTTTATTTGTGGTTAACTTCCTGATCTTATGGGTATCTGAGTTTTTATATGATTCAATCAAGCTTTTATTTAAAATACAATCCTCTAAAATCACTGTATCAAGGAGAGGATTTTTCACCAATGACTCCACTGCATCCAATAATTCCATAGTCCCTCCAAAATTTGGTAATCAAAATTTTGTACTATTTATTTTATAAAAAATTTAGATCAATAGATTATCAAAAATCAACCATTATCAAGGATTCTTTTATTGCAAATAAAATATCTGTACATACAACATCATTACGAACTGATTAGCATTATTCCATAAATGTGTGTTTTTTTGAACACAAATTATTTTACACTTTTTTAGTGCATGTCTTCTCTGACACCTGGGTTCAAAGCCAAGTTCTGTTCACGTAATGGTCTAAGGGTTTTGACAACCCAGTTAACAGATACGGCACATTATCTATCTAAAAAAATATACCTTTCCCTCACAAGTTATTGTGTGACAAAAAACCAACTCGATTTATAATGATAATCGATCCCTCCTAACCGATTCATAAAAAATCATGGCTATATTCCTATTAACAGAACGGCTTATTTTGACAACACCCAAATTAGAAGACCTTGATGAAGTATTCGAACTTCAATCAGATCCAGAAGTGATGCGTTATATAGGCGACGGTGTTCGGACAAAAGCTATGGTTGCAACTTTTTTGAATATGGCTATTGAACATTATGCCAAACATGGGTTTAGTTTTTTTTCAGTACGTGAAAAAGATACTAATCATTTTATCGGTCAGGCCGGCTTGATTTATCTTGGCTACGATGACAACCAACCCCAAATAGAGGTAGGTTACCGTTTACACTCAAGATATTGGGGAAAAGGCTAAGCTACTGAACTGACTACCGCCTTAATTAAATGGGGTTTTGATAATCTGAATATACCAACTCTAATGGCTGTGGTTGAACCTAATAATGTTGCTTCTTATAAGGTTCTTCTAAAGGCTGGTATGATTAATACTGGAACAACAACCTATTGGAACCGAGAAGTAACCTGTTTTGAAATCAAAAATTATAAATTAAAATGAGTTACACAATATATTGAATAAAACTCAACTTCATAAATCCTGGTGGGTATACATGCTTAAATGTGAAAACAATAGCTACTACACAGGATATACCGATAATCTTGAAAGGCGCTTTCAAGCACATATTTCTGGAAAAGGTGCCAAATACACAAAGAGCTTCAAACCACTCTCGATAGCCCAAAGTTGGGAGGTGCTGGGCGACAAATCCACTGCTATGCAGATAGAACGCCTCATCAAAAAACTTTCAAAAAAGGAAAAAGAACATTTGATTTTAAACCCTGATATTTTATATCAAATGCTCGCCCTTCCCCCTACGACACATAAATGATCAATTAAGGTACATAGCAATAGCAACTTAGACTTGTGTACTGTATAAAATGGCGACTCCTTCTTGACTAGCTCATCAGGATGAAAAACGGGGGTTTTGTTAACTCATATGCTTGACCTTTAATGCTACAGAAGATCAATTTTATTGAAGTTAAGAAATACAGTTATTAATTCTAAGTAAAAGAGATGTTCTATTTGTGAATAACTTAAGTTTGTTGGGAGGAAGCTCTCTTCAGTATATTTGGTGCATATTCTGATACATATAGAATCAATGATAACGGGCCATATAAGTATGAAATTGACCTCCATCCAGTATCCTTGAGCCGCTCAGAAATTTTTTTATCATAAATGATTCCTTGTGGCCTTTGTTTTGCATTAGCTAGATCAACTTCAATATGAAATAGAAGATCTAATTTTTCACGTATTTCAAGCGGATACTGCGGTTTGTCTCGCCTCTTTCTGTTTGCCAATTCAAAAGAATTTTGAATGATCTTCTCACTTAAATATTCTGGTTCAAGATACTCACCTTCAAAACCAGGATTAGCATTAATTAATTCATCTCGAGTTTTTGCATTAGTAATACGGTTCTTGAATTTCTGGTCTTCATCTTTAATTTTATAATCTTCTGGGTAAAGGATTTTTTTTAACTGAAAGCTGCAATCTTTAAAAGAAATATCTGTTTTACTACCTTGATGCTCTTTTATAATTTCTTCTTCATTAAAGTTGATGCTATGTATTTTTAAAAACTCTCGTACAATCCATATTTCTTCATCGGAAAGATCATGTTTTAAGCGAGCATTTAGTCCTTCAATATATTTTTTTTTGAAGTTTTCTAATTCATCATCCATGGGTAATATCCAGCAATTAATTTGATTGAAGTATAGCTAATTTAAAACATTATCTCTGATCTAATTAGTAAACATATTATTTGTTGAGCGAGTGCCCTTCCCCCGTCATGCTCTATAACTTAATTATGCTATATTTTAATATGTATTAATAATTTATGGATAATTATGTCAATATTAAATGGATTTTATAAAAGTAAATATGCAAACTGCTCTGAATACAAAAACGCCCCTTGTTATAGGTCTTTAATATCTATCGCTTTCTTTGAATACTATTTGCATTGTTTAATGCTAGAGGAAGTTAGAAAAGAAATTAATAAGTTTACCTCATCAGCACGTGAAGCAGAGAAATACATTCTAACATATGATTTTGATGAGGACGATCCAACTTTTTTAATGGAATTCTACCCTCTAGAGTTCGTTGAGGGATGGGGTGCTATATATGTAGATCATACTCATACCTGTTATCCACTAATACTTTATCCCCAAGCCCATAAAATTAAAACATCAACAAGGATAGAGGGCTTTTTACATGCTGTCGAATCCATTCATGGTGAAGTGGATAATTTACTGAATCTATTTTTAAAATATGAAATAATTAGACATTTAGAAGACGATGCGCAGATAAAATCAAACTGGTCAAATTACCATAAGGATTTACACACATTTATCCATAATCAATATTCTTAGAAGAGACTTTGTATAGCCTTTATTAAGTATGTGCGTTTTCGAAACTTTGATGAATCAATGCTTTAGTGTATGCCCTAACTCTTGAAAAAACTGAATGACATAATCACATATTTGCGAATACAACCTACTATTAAATTGCAATTCATTTCCATTCACTAAAGAAGCAAAGCCGTTTTGCACTAAACTCTCCCTTTCAATAGTACTTAATGAGCAATCTGAATGAGAAACTTTATTTCTTAATATAGATAAGCACTTAAAATATTTTCGCCAAATTTTTTTTCTATCTTCTGCCATAGAACTGATATTTTTTAAAGAGGCTTCTAAGTAATCGTCGAAAGATGGTTTTTTAGGAGCTAGTGATTCAATTAACTTGATTTGCTTATTTGTTAATTTACCGTCCAGTTCTTTTAAAAGAGAATTAATCTTTTTTTTACTTTTGATTTCTATAATTTTGCAGCTTTCGGCAAGTGCTCTTTCTACTGAGGTTTGTATGCTCGATAAAAAAGATCGATGAACTGCCTGCATAAGACTAACCCAATTATTATCGTCATTAAAGCTGATCCTACGATTGCCGCCATCCAAACTATTAGCCGGAGCAGTGAGAAGTCCAATAGTATTGTCAACAATTGTACCTATATACTGAAAACAATTATCCGATGGCGCAGCAGTTTTTTTTGATATTATAATTAACTCTTCCAAAGTTGTTAAAATATGTTGTAAGTGTGAGTTCCTATTTATCTCATTAGTGGCTTTCATATTAAATGAGCATCCTTAATTATTCCCTTTAACTTATCACTGATTAATATACTTATACAATGTAGTTTTCCCTACACCCACCATCTTACAAATAGATTGAATTGAATGTCTTTTATTAGCATAGAGTGTTTTTACTAGCTCTTTTTGTTCATCATTCAGCTTTTCTGGTCTGCCATCTTGCCTACCTCTAGCCCTTGCCGCTTCGAGCCCAGCAAGTGTTCGCTCCTTAATTAAATTTCGTTCAAACTCCGAAAGTGCGCCAAAGACATGAAACATAAACGTTCCAGAAGTGGTTTCCATGTTAATAGATTCAGTAATACTATGAAATCCTATCCCTTTTTCTTCAAGCTTACTGACATAAGAAATAAGATCGTTTTGTGGAAGACCTTTTCATTGTATATATTATGATTTTTATAATAACAAGATGGCTTGAGTCTTAATGTAGCTTTGGTTTTTCCTCATCAATCAAAAGTAAGTCTACACTCTCAAAGCCCTAACCAAACTAAACCCACATCCAATAATCTGAGCCTGAAGTTCACCATAACCTACACGAATATCAGCCCAATCCTCATTAAGCGCGATTAACTCAAACTGCTGTGTCTCTTTAGATGCTGATAACTGCTTATATTTGCGAACAATAACCTCCTGCTCTCCCTCAAGCAAAGCCACTACCAAATCACCAGGCTTAGGGCTGGTATCAGGATCTACTATGATGACATCATTAATCCGAAACTCAGGCATCATGCTTTCATCTTTGATCTGCAACGCAAAAGCGTTCTTTCCAATGCTATCGCTGACAGCTGTGCTAACAGGAATAAACTCAACCTTGGTATCAACATCTTCTTTGATTTTTTGGATGACGGCTACTGGGTCAACTGCTTGTTTGAAATCCAAGATAGGAACCAATGCCCCCATGCCAGGGGACCTAGTCATCTTGCCTTCACGATTATCGGTTAAGCACATCAAATAAGAGGCTGAAACTTCTAGTGCATCAGCCAGCAATTTAATTTCTGTTGGGCCGGGGGTACGGTCCCCTCTTTCATAATTATTAATACGTGAAGTTTTCAATTCACTGGTCAACTCAGCCAATGCCTTTCTCGTCAAGCCTTTGGCTTTACGTTCATTCATGATTCTTTGGCCGATTTTCTCTTTGATGTTCATACCCATTCCACGGTTTTTGGATAATAAATTAATCCTTTTATCTCTTGACAATTGCTCTTTATGTGTTATTTTGGATCTATTAATTACTCGAAACGAGTAATATAACTCAATAAGAGCCATTTTAAGCCTTAAGTTCTCAAAATGGTAACACAAGTTTCTGTAGGCGCTAAGAGTTTTAGTTAAGGAATAACGGATTATTTATGTACTTTACAGTGAATAACAAGGAATTGGATGCACTCTGTGGGCTTTCATATCTCCAGCAAATTACTTACTTAAGTGGGATTCGTCCATACATGGATCGCAATACCTTCATGGTTGGGATTAAGCGCCGCATAAGCTATCAATCACTTGCTGAGTCACTTTATATTGAACCTCATCCTGGTATTCAAGAATCAGGCTGTCCTAGCCGCCAGCAAATTCGTAGAGCCATTAAAGGACTTGAGCGATCTGGACTTATCGCCATTCAGTCTTGTGATATGAATCTGATTTTAAAATGCCTTTTAGCGGATATCCGTTATTGTGTCCAAAATAAACCCGACACAAACCCAACACAGCAAGCCGACACACAACCGAACACAAAACCCCTTCTAACTACAAGATTTAACGAGCGTGCAGGGACAAAAGCCGACACAGATGAAACCCCACAAGCCGACACACCTTATATAAAAGATAATAATTATATTTATTTATTACGCAACTTTGATCTTTTCTGGGAAATGTACCCCGAGAAAAAATCACGTGAGCGTGCTTTTGAAATCTTCAAGCAAATCAATCCCGATACGCTTCAGTTGCAAACCATGCTGAAAGCCCTTCAACAACAAATCAAGATTTACCAAGCAAAGCAAGCACATGGCGAATGGGCACCTGCTTGGAAATTTCCAGCCAACTGGTTGTCGCAACAATGCTGGGAAGATGAAATCAAACTCGAGTTAAAGCAGGAGAAAAGAAATGAAAAGTGCCGCACAAATACTGATGCAAACCACGATCCCTTCTGGATCCCAGAAGCAGGAGAATCAACAAGTACAGATGAAGATGAATACCAGCAAGACAACGTCATCAACTTCCAACGTTACCGACAATAGCAAAAAACGCATCGATAACCTGTTTAGTCGATTTGCTGTTTTTTATGGAAATTTGTGGCGTAGCCAGTTCAAGAACGAAGGCTTCCTAGAGTTTTGCAAGAAAGAGTGGTTGGTGGGTCTAAGCCCTTTTGATGATGACACTTTAAATCAAGCTATTTTGGCGTGCAGGGATTTTCAAAAAATGCCGCCTAGCCTTCCTCAAATGATTAGTTTTTGTCGAGATATCAAAAGAAAAACCTCATTTTATGTTGCAGATACAGATCATCAACCTGCAAGCCCGAAAGTGGTCGAAGCGCATATCAAGCAATGCAAAGCCTTTTTAATTTAATAACAGAAGGAGAAACATTATGTTGGTTTTAACAAGAAAACTTGGGCAATCGATTGTGATTGGTGATGATATTTACTGCACTGTAGTAGGAGTGAAAGGAGGCCAGGTTCGATTGGGATTTGATGCCCCTAAATCATTATCTATTCACCGAGAAGAAATTCAAAGACGAATCAATAGCGCTCAACAAAATGACTCATGGTTCGATGAACAAATAGCCAGTAAAGAAAACATCGTTGACCGTCTTATCCGCACATTCAAACTCGGACTAAAAGTTGCTGAACGGCATCGATAGGGAGATAAGCATCATGAGAAAGTTATGTTTTAAAAAGATGGCACTAACTCTTTCACTGGCTTCACTACCAAACCTAATTCATGCAAGCCCCGCATCAAAAGAGTACGTGGACAAGCAAATTCATGATTCTCTTGAAGTGGTTCAAGTTCAACTGCATCAACAAAACACAAAAATCGAGGCAGAACTTAAAGAACTAACACACCACATTGGTGAAACATATCAAGGTGGTTTAGTAGTTTGGGTTGATGAGTCTGGGCAGCATGGCCTTATTGCTGCCAAAGGCTCTGCCACATATTCAGCAGTTCAATGGAGAAATGGTGAAAGCGGTGAAAAAACAACGAATGCAAGAGCCAATGGTGTCTTTGCAGGTCTTTCTAATACGCAACTCATTATTTCAGAACAAACGATTGACGATCAAGAAGGGCAATTTGCAGCTCTAGTTGCCCATCAATTTGCAGTTCAGGACGATGGCATGGCGCCTTGTGACAAAACACATATCTGTTATGGCAATTGGTATTTGCCCTCTTTAACTGAATTACAGCTGATACAACAAAACGCATATTTCCAAGGGATTTCGGGACGCTTTTGGAGCTCTAGCGAAGAAAGTATCTCTAGTGCTTATTTGTTGGACTTTAGCAGTGGCAAGGCAATAAGCATGGACAAAGCGACCGAAGCGCTTGTTCTTCCCATCCATTCCTTTTAATGCATAAGGAGTCTTCATGAATATTAAAAAAATGATTGGACTATTATTTTGTGTTCCCGCCGTTTCTTCATTTGCGGCCAATGATACAGAAATGTGGGCAAAGATTCAGTATGCCTATACGTTAATTGATATTGCCAACACGAATATCCAAAGCCTCTTTCAAGAAATAGCCCTTTTAAAAGCGAATCAAAACGCACATCACATCGGTGAAGCCTATCACGGCGGTGTGATTTTTTGGGTAGATGAATCCAAACAACATGGTCTTATCACCAGCAAAATTGATGTAACCGAAGAAGGCATTCAATGGCGCAATGGGGCTTCTGGAAATAAAATAACCAATGCAAAAGGCGATGGGATAGGTGCTGGAGAAACAAATACCCGCCTCATTATTGCAAGCCAAACGATGGATAATCAAAAAGGCCAATTTGCAGCTCTTTCTGCCTCGCAATTTCAAATTCAAACCGATGGCATCACCCCATGCAAAACCCCAATTACCCAGGAAACGATTTGCTATGGCAGCTGGTATTTACCTTCGGCCTATGAGCTTCAGTTAATGCACACCCATTTACGCCAAAAAAATCTTGTGGCTTTTACCCCTGATTATTATTGGACTTCAACAGAAGCAAGCACCTCAAATGCATGGCTTATTAATTTTTCAACCGGGGAATTAACTGCCAGCAATAAATCCAACACGATGGGCCGCGTTCGAGCCATCTCGCGTTTTTAGTCGAAAGGATACGTCATGAAGAGTCATTATGTGTTTTTAAGTGTCGCACTTTTAGCCTCACAACCAGCAGCCAGTAACTGCTTTGATTGCTCGAACACGCGCGTTAGCATTTCAGGAAGTACAGGTGTTGCTTTTTACAATGATGCCTACGCTCGTGATGGTCAAAGCATATTGGGACGTTTGAGTTTAGAGCTGCAACGAGAGTTTTCCGAATCTTTAAGTTTGGGATTAGAAGTCGGGATGCAAAACGGCAACACCATGCGATTAGACATTCCCAAACCCGTGCTGAACACATTGGGTGGAGAACCTGTAAGCGTGGTTGTGAAACCCCTACTGGATGCGCTAGCAACACTAAAAATCACCCCTTTTGATAACCCTGGCTTATTTGGATTTGTTAAAGGAGGCATCGCATTCAGGCAATTACAAGTCGATAGAAATGAAGTCAATGACCTAGTGCGACTAAACCCTGAACTTCAAGCAGGTCTTGGCTATGGCCTCAGTGACAATGGGGCTTTTTTTGTTGGCTATCAACATGTCTTTGGGAAGAACCCTAACTACCAGGTTAATCCATTAACTGAAACCGGACACATTGAGAATTTGCCATCGCAACATTCAATCCTCCTAGGCTTTTCCATCTTATTTTAAAAAAGGACAACAAGAAACATGATGATAGAACCAGAAGACGCAGCCATCACGGTAAAAGATCGGGCCAAAGAAAAACTACGGCGTGATTTAGGTCCGTTAATTGAGAATGCTTTAAATGACCCTAAAACGGTTGAGATTATGCTTAATGCCGATGGCAGATTGTGGCAAGAACGCTTAGGCGAGACCATGCACTGCATCGGAAACATCGTTGAAACGCGGGCTGAATCCATCATCAAAACCGTGGCCGGATTTCATGGTAAAGAAGTAACACGTTTTAATCCCATTCTTGAAGGGGAGCTACCCATCGATGGCTCACGCTTTGCCGGGCAATTACCACCTATCGTATCTAAACCCACCTTTGCTATTCGTAAAAAAGCCATATCGGTTTTTAGTTTAGAAGATTATGTGCAAGCCCAAATTATGACTGAGGCACAATCTACTGTGATTAAAAACGCCGTGGTTAAGCATCGAAACATCCTAGTAATTGGTGGCACGGGCTCAGGCAAAACAACTTTGGTAAACGCCATTATCCATGAAATGGTGAGTCACGCCCCTTCAGAACGTGTCTTTATCATCGAAGACACCGGTGAAATCCAATGCAGTGCTCAAAACTTCGTTCAATACCACACCACCATCGATGTCAGCATGACTCAACTTTTAAAAACAACCCTTAGGATGCGACCCGACCGCATTTTAGTTGGCGAGGTTCGTGGCAGTGAGGCCCTTGATTTACTCGATGCCTGGAATACAGGTCATGAGGGAGGTGCTGCCACATTGCATGCCAATAACTGTCTTGCAGGCCTTCAACGGTTGAAATCATTAATAAGCCGAAATCCTGCAGCACCTGCTGATATTGAACCATTAATTGGTGAAGCAGTGCATTGTGTGGTGCATATCGCACGAACCCCAACCGGTCGAAAAGTTGAAAACATCCTATCCATTAAGGGCTATGAAAACGGACAGTACAACATCGAAACACTCATATAAGGAGAATAGCTATGACTCAAACGTTACGCATTAATGAAAAACACCTTTGGATGATGGGGGTTGTCATTTTATTACTACTCTTAATGACAGAACCAGCAAGCGCCTCAAGTGCTGGAGGAGGCCTCCCCTTCGACTCATGGCTTACCAAAATACAAAAATCCATTACCGGTCCCTTTGCTTTTTCTGCAGCAATCATAGGGCTAGTCGCCGCAGGTGCCACCCTTATTTTTGGTGGGGACATGAATGGTTTTATGAGAACGCTCGTCTTTTTTGTATTGGTCCTATCATTTTTAGTCGCGGCACAAAATACCATGACCGCCATTACAGGAAAAGGGGCCGAAATCTCTAAACCTATGGAGTTATCACGATGAGTCTTCGCACCGTTCCAATAAGAAGTTGTGGCAACCGCGCAAGCCTCTTTATGGGAGGGGATCGCGAGCTTGTTATGTTTTCAGGTTTGCTATCCGCCATTTTAGTCTTTGCAGCGCAAGACTGGTTAGCTGCTACTATGGGCGCGGCCCTTTGGTTTTTATCACTCAAAGGGCTTCGGCTTATGGCAAAATCAGACCCTCAGATGAGGGCAGTCTATCTTAGACAAAGAAGCTATCAATCTTACTACCCTGCACGCTCCACTCCATTTAGGAATAATACAAGGGGATACCTATGATTGCTTTCATAACGCTTTTAATCAGCATCGCAGGACTTCTTTTTTTGAGTCTCTTGTTTGCAAGCCTTCGCATGAAAAGCCGCGAACTCCATACCAAAAAACATCGAGGCAAAACTTCAGGATTGGTTGATTTATTAAATTTTGCCGCCGTAGTTGACGATGGAGTAATCATCGGTAAAAACGGCTCTTTTATGGCAGCCTGGATTTATCAAGGGGAAGACATTGCAAATAGTACCGATGAGGCTCGTGAGATGATTTCCTTTCGTATCAATCAAGCGCTCTCCTCTATGGGAAGTGGATGGATGATTCATGTCGATTGCATAAGACATCAAGCACCTGGGTACAGCAAGCAAGAGGATTCACACTTTCCTGATGCGGTATCACGCGCCATTGATGACGAACGAAGACAGCTCTTTGAGCGCATAGGCACTTTGTATGAAGGGTATTTTGTGATTACTTTAACCTGGTATCCACCGGTTTTGGTACAAAAGCGTTTTGTTGAATTGATGTTTGACGATTCAAGTGAGCACTTGAGCCAAAAAGCAAAAACTCAGCAATTAATCGATGCCTTCAAACAATCCTGCCGAAACTTTGAATCCCGTATGAGTGCAGCATTTCATTTAGAGCGACTGGGTTCAGAAACTCGCATTATTGATGACAAGCCCATCATCCAAGATAACTTTTTAAAGCACATTCAATACTGTGTTACAGGGGTTAATCATCCCATTAATTTGCCGAAAAACCCGATTTATCTCGATGCATTAATTGGTGGCCAGGAATTAACAATGGGTATCACGCCTAAATTGGGTCGACAGTTCATTCAATGTGTTGCCATTGAAGGGTTTCCCATGGAGTCTTATCCTGGCATTTTAACCCTGTTAACTCAGCTTCCTGTTAGCTATCGCTGGAACTCGCGCTTTATCTTTATGGATACCCATGAAGCAGTTGCCCACTTCACCAAGTTCCGTAAAAAATGGAAACAAAAAGTCAGGGGATTTTTTGACCAAATTTTTAATACACGCTCAGGTATTGTGGATGAAGACGCGCTTAATATGGTGAACGATGCCCAAGCGGCCATTGCTGAAACGAACTCTGGCATGGTCGCGCAAGGCTACTACACTTCTGTCGTTGTGTTAATGGATGAAGAAAGGGCTGCCGTTGAGCACGCCGCACTATTTATAGAAAAAAACATCAATGCCCTAGGCTTTACCGCTCGAACTGAAACCATTAACACCATGGATGCCTTTATGGGTAGCCTGCCAGGACATGGCGTTGAAAACATCAGACGCCCTTTAATCAACACCATGAATTTGGCAGACCTTATACCCACATCAAGCATTTGGACTGGGGAAGACAAAGCACCTTGCCCATTGTTTCCACCTCATTCACCGCCGTTGATGCATTGCGTGACCAGTGGTAATGCGCCCTTTCGCTTAAATCTTCATGTCCGAGACTTAGGTCATGGCATTATGTTTGGCCCGACCCGCTCTGGAAAATCTACTCATCTTGGTTTATTGGCATTATCTTGGCGACGTTATAAAGACGCTCGAATTTATTCTTTTGATAAAGGCATGTCCATGTATCCAACGTGCAAGGCAACTGGTGGTGAGCATTTTACTATTGCCGATAAAGAAAGCCGTCTTGCTTTTGCACCCTTACAGTTTTTAGAGACGAAGGCCGATAGAGCTTGGGCTATGGAGTGGATTGATACGATTCTTGCCTTAAATGGTTTAAACACAACACCTGCCCAACGAAATGAAATCGGCCATGCCATTATGAGCATGCATCAAAGTGGCTCTAAAACCTTATCTGAATTTGTGATAACCATTCAAGATGAGCCCATTCGTGAGACGCTCAAGCAATATACGATTGATGGCTTGATGGGACACCTCTTGGATGCAGAGCGTGATGGCCTTGGTTTATCGTCTTTCATGACCTTTGAAATTGAGCACTTAATGGGTTTAGGTGAAAAATTCGCACTCCCCGTGTTGCTCTATTTGTTTCGCCGCATTGAAACCTCGTTAGATGGCCGTTCAACGCTTATTTTACTTGATGAAGCCTGGCTAATGCTCGCTCACCCCGTCTTTAAAAACAAGATTGCAGAATGGCTTGATTCCATGGCGAAAAAAAACTGCGTGGTGTTTATGGCAACCCAACATTTATCGCATGCTGCTAATTCTGGCATTTTAGACATTATTGTTGAGTCTACTGCTACCAAAATCTTCTTACCCAATCTCTATGCACGCGATCCAGAAACTCGCGCCATCTATGAGCGCATGGGATTAAATCCACGTCAGATTGACATTATAGCGAATGCCCAACCTAAGCGTGACTATTACTTTGTGAGTGAAAAAGGCCAACGACTGTATCAATTGGCACTAGGGCCTTATGCCTTAGCCTTTGTAGGTGCAACCGATCCCGACTCTATCACGCAGATGAAACAGCTTGAATCTCAATATGGCAAAGCCTGGGTGTCTTACTGGCTTTCAGAACAAGGAATTACCACAGAAGAACACGGAGAAGCGGCATGAAAAAAAATCTTACCTCGAACCCCTACCTAAACGCCCGTCGCGCCTGGAATGCTCATACGGCGGGACTTATGAAATCCCTTCAAGTATGGCAATTAGTCGGATTAGGTAGTCTTTTGGTCGCTTTAGCTTGCGTTGGCGGACTAATAACGATTGGCAGTCAATCCAAGTTTATTCCTTTGGTGTTTCAACAAGATGCCAATGGCAATACCTTGTCTGTCACGCGAGCTGATAATGTGATTCAGGCCAGTATTGATGATTACAGAGCTGCAGCGGCACATTTTATCGAAAACATTCGCATGGTAAGTCTTGATGTCGAATTACAAAAAAAAGCGGTGTTTCAAGTTTATTCCTATTTGAACGCCAATGATGCAGCCTTAACCAAAGTTCAAGAGTTTTATAGTGACAAACAACAATCCAACCCCTTTGAAAGAGCCACACATGAAATCGTAAGCATTGAAATTCGCTCGGTACTTCAAGAGTCTTCCGAGACCTGGCAAGTCGATTGGGTTGAGACGATTAGAAACCGTGACGGCACGCTTAAAGAAAAGCCTCGCATGATGAAGGCAATGATTACCATGTATCAGGACAATGAACTTAATGACATCTCCAGTGAATCGATTTTGAAAAACCCTCATTTAATTTATGTGCGTGATTTTAACTGGTCGTATGAATTAAAGCATGGAGAAAACGCATGAAAAAAATAATGCTCCTGTTAGGGTTTACCATCTCATTCACAACGTT
Organism: Legionella stuttgartensis; assembly: GCF_977063405.2. Taxonomy (NCBI): domain Bacteria; kingdom Pseudomonadati; phylum Pseudomonadota; class Gammaproteobacteria; order Legionellales; family Legionellaceae; genus Legionella; species Legionella stuttgartensis. The sequence goes on along the minus strand of NZ_CDRUHA020000011.1, from coordinate 45,048 downwards.
TGCCCTGGATAATGAATCGCTAGCAACTCGATATTTTTCGCAAGAATCACCAAGGCTTGCTATTCAAGAACAGCAAGCCATCGACATTGCGGAGCGTTTGCAAAAAGGAAAGCACACAAGCAAGCCCTATGCATCCACTGATGGCTCAGTCAGTTATGTTTTTGGATCAGGACAAATTAGAATCGTATGCGCACCCTTACAAGTCTGTGATATTGCCTTACAACCCGGGGAACTATTTAACGACATGAATGTGGGCGACCCTCGCTTTATTGTTGAGCCATCCATCACAGGTGAAGGCTCCCTACAACAAATTCATATCATTATTAAACCTAAAGATGTTGGACTTGATACCTCTATGGTGGTGACCACCAACAGACGCACCTATCACTTTAGATTAAAGTCTGACCGAACGGAGTTTATGCCTTATGTATCGTTTACCTATCCAAATGATGCCAAAGCCAAAAGGCAGGTGCTTAAGCAAAAACGAACCATAAAACTCCAACCAGAACCCCATGAATATTTAGAAAACCTTAACTTTAACTACCAAATTAGAGGTCGTGCACGATTTAAACCGGTTCGGGTTTATAACAATGGGGTTAAAACCATCATCGAGATGCCAAGATCCATGGTACATAGTGAGGCTCCTGCCTTATTGGTTTTAAGAAGCCGTGGAGTATTTCATAAATCAGAAACCGTCATGGTGAACTATCGTCTGCAAGGATGTCGCTACATTGTCGATGGTGTTTTTGATAAGGCAATTCTTGTGATTGGAAGCGGCTCATCCCAAGAAAAGGTAACGGTTACCAGGTGCAAAAGCCTTTGGTCTCATAAGGAGTAACGCAGATGAATCAAAATAATGATTATTTATCACCCGAAAGCTCGCCACAAAAGCTTAAAACTGCCGGTGTTAAACGAGTAAATAACGTGCCGCTGATTATTGCCATAGGTATTTTGACGCTGTTTGTTTTGATGATAGCGCTCGTTGCCAATAAAAGAGCGAATGCACAAAACCAGGCACCAGAAATAGCACCCATGAAAAGCCTAAAAAAGAACACAATGCTTCTAGCCAATGATGTGGTGGGGAGCCATAAAACCGCTGTAATCCCAATAAAAAGTGAAATGATTGCGCTCAATGCAACAGCACCATTATCACTTCCTGAACCACCTCTTAAAGAAGAACCCTTCACCCCTGAAGTATCTGAAGCTGAAATCGAGCGCATTCGCCAAGAAAAAACGCAAGAATTCGAAGAGGCGGTTAAAGCTAAAACATCCGTTATGGTAGATAACGCACGCTTGAACAGTAAGGACGTGATGAATGCTAGCATCAGCAACAACAGTGATGCATCCATGAACTTTAAAGAGCAGCTTACACTCCTACAAACTCAGCACGGCAATCCTACGCCACAAAACTTAGGCGGCGAAGAAAATGAGATGCGCTGGCATTTAAACTCAAGACTTGAAAATCCCAATAGCCGTTATGAATTAAGAGCAGGTGCCGTCATACCTGGGGTTATGATTAGCGGCATTTCATCAGAACTCCCAGGACAAATTATCGGTCAGGTTTCACAAAACGTGTATGACACGGCAACGGGTAAATACCTACTCATTCCTCAGGGAACCAAACTCTTTGGTATCTATTCCAGCGACGTAAGCTTTGGCCAGAACTCAGTACTCGTGGCCTGGCAGCGCCTGGTGTTTCCTGATGGCAAAGCATTGGATATTGGCTCCATGCCTGGTGCGGATAGTGCCGGATATGGAGGATTTCGCGACCAGGTCCAAAACCACTATGCACGAATTTATGGCTCAGCATTGTTGATGTCTGGCATCGTGGCAGGCATTACCTACAGCCAGAATACGAATCAAACCAATCAGTTTGGATATGGCCCACCCACAGCAGGTAGTGTTATGAGTCAAGCATTGGGACAACAATTAGGCGAAGTAACATCACAGCTTGTTGCGAAAAATCTAAATGTCGCTCCCACCATTCGGGTTCGCCCAGGGTATCGCTTCAACATTATGGTCGTGAAAGATCTGACCTTTAAACGTCCATATCAACAGTTTGCATATGAATAAAAGGGGAATGTTATGAAATGTAAAGCAACACTCGTTTTTTTATGGAGCCTTCAGACTTTTGCTAATGGTGCACCAGTATTTGATGCTGCAAATTGGATACAAAATGGGAAGATGATTGCAAACCAAGTAAGTGAGTATAAAACGCAAGTCGACCAATACAAAAACCAACTACAGCAATATCAAAACATGTTAGATAACACCAAGTCCCTAACCTCTTATCAATGGGATGATGCCAATTCTGTGATTAATAATCTGCTGGAATCCACCGACACCCTGGACTACTACAAACAAGAAACAGGTAGCCTTCAAGGGTATCTGGATAAATTTCAAAACCAGGAGTATTACCAGAATAACACTTGCTTTAATGGTAATGGTCAATGCTCCGCTGAGGAGCTCAAAAAGATTAATCAAAGTAAGCTTGCCACGTCCGTTGCCCAAAAGCGTACTAATGACGCCATGCTCAAAGGCATTGATAAGCAGCAACAAAGCCTAAAAGCTGATTCAGCAAAACTGCGCACTTTACAATCACAAGCACAAACAGCTACCGGTCAAAAGCAAGCCTTACAAGCTGCTTCTCAACTTGCAAGCAATCAATCACATCAATTGCTACAAATTAGAGGTCTGCTATTAGCACAACAAAATGCCCAAGCGGTTAGAGATGCAGCGATTACCAACAAGGAGGCCATTCAAGAAGCAGGTGATGAGCATTTTAGAATGGGGACCTTTCACAAAAGTTCTGGTAAAACATGGTAGCTCATAACAACAAGGAGAAAACATGAGACGTTTAAGTTTATTTATTATAGTACTTACAGGTGTGCTTTCAGGTTGCGATAATGCTGAAACAAAAGCCAAGCATTTAGCATCTTTAACTTGCAATAGCCCACGTGATAATCGCACCCAAGAAGAGTTACAAGCTATAGGGGACGCCTGCTTTAGAAGCGGCAGTTATTCCAAAAGCTCAGGAAAAGAGTGGTAGCCCTATGAATAAAAAGACAACCACTACCTTCATCTTATTATGTTTGCTTGCTTTTTCGACGTGCTCTTATGCGACGAACTCAGGTATCGATAGCAAAGATTTGTTGGATAACATTTTGTTTCGATTTTCAAACACATCAGCCATGTGGAGCAAAACCATTTTAAGTTATGCCAGATACCTTTTTTGGTCTCTGGCCTTAATCAGTATGGTTTGGACATATGGCCTTATGGCATTACGCAGGGCCGACATTCAGGAGTTTTTAGCCGAAACGGTGCGGTTTTTGGTGGTTGTCGGTTTTTTCTATTGGATTTTAGATAATGGTCCTGAGATTGCAACATCTATTATTGATTCCATGCGACAACTTGCAGCGCGTGCATCGGGCATCAATAAGCAAGTCTCCCCTTCTGCTATTGTGGATGTGGGATTTGATATCGTCTCGCATGCCATAGACAGCTCCTCAATTTGGTCGCCTGCGGCAACCACAGTGGGATTAATCGTGGCTGGTGTAATTCTAATCGTATTGGCGTTAGTCAGCATTAACATGCTCATTATCTTAATTACTGCCTGGATATTAACCTATGGCGGCATCATTTTATTAGGCTTTGGCGGTGGGCGTTGGACCCAAGATATTGCGATTAACTATTACAAAACGGTATTAGGTATTGCATTACAAGCATTTGCCATGATTTTAATTATTGGCATTGGTAAGTCCTTTGTCGACCAATACTATGCGGCCATGTCAAACAACATCATGTTAAAAGAGATGTTTGTCATGCTGGTTGTGGCCGTGGTGTTGCTAGTTCTTATTAATAAAATCCCACCAGCCTTGGCTTCTATTGTTTCAGGCGGGGGCTCTGGTGGCGGTGGTAGTATTGGTCTTGGTGGTGCACTAGGAGCAGCAGGAATAGCTGGTGCTGCCATGACAGGTGCAGCAGGCACCGCACTTGCCCATAGTGGTGGTGGATTATCCGCACTTAATGCGGCCTTTAAAGCAGCCAGTCAATCAACCAACTCTGGCGATACAAGTGCACTCTCAGGAATGGATAAAGGATTTAAAACAGGTGGGTTAGCCGAAGCCATGGGAACAGCGGCCAAATTTGCAGGTTCTTTTGGTTCTCATTTAGCATCAGGTACTATGGATGTAGCTCGTGAAAAAGCAAACTCGATTAAAGAGGCAATTGCTGAAAAAATTGCTGGCACAACGGGTGGGAAAATTGCTGAGGCAATTCAGAACAAGGTAGATTCACCTGCTTCTGAGTCGCAAGAATCCAACGCACAAAATATTCTGTCTATGGGTACTCCTGGAGGTAGCTTTAGTTCAGGAATTGATACATCAGATGAGGTCAGTCAGTTTGTGAACCAAAGGGCATCGGGAGAGAGCCAATGAGCCAAAACAAACTGAATAAAGCCATAGGCCCTCAAGTCAGAGAAAAAAATCATGGCAAGGCAAATAAAACGCATATCTGGTTAGTGATTTGTTCTTTTTTAATCAGTATGCAAATTGGAACACAGTTTTTTGCGCATCAATTTCACTATGCTGATGTACTAGGGGCTTCATTCGCCCATGTTTATATGCCTTGGCAGATTTTTATTTGGGCTTTTAAATATCAATCCTATTATCCAGATTCATTTAATGCTGCCTTTGGTCTAATTGTCATGATTGGCTGTCTCTTTTTAATGATGATCGTGTTGGCTTCCAAATATTTTAAAAAGAACAATGTGAGTGATTACCTCCATGGTTCAGCCAGATGGGCTAATTGGGAAGATTTAAACAGTGCAAGCCTCGTAGGCCTTGATGAAGGAGTTTATGTTGGCGCATTCGAAGATGACAAAGGAGAGATTCATTATTTGCGCCACAATGGGCCTGAGCATGTTTTAACCTATGCGCCAACACGATCAGGGAAAGGAGTTGGTCTAGTGATCCCTACCCTTTTATCCTGGAAGCAATCCTGCGTCATTACCGATTTAAAAGGTGAACTTTGGGCATGTACTTCCGGATGGCGGCAGAAACATGCTAACAACAAAGTCATTCGATTTGAGCCGGCAACGTTAAAAGAAAGTGCACGCTGGAACCCACTAAATGAAATCAGAGTAGGTACCGAATCAGAGGTCGGTGACGTGCAAAATTTGGCAACACTTGTAGTTGATCCTGATGGTAAAGGATTGGAGACGCACTGGCAAAAAACCTCTCAAGCTCTTTTGGTTGGTTTTATTCTGCATACGATTTATAAACTGAACAACCAGGGAGAACCAGCCACATTTCCCAACATTGACCGCATGCTGGTTGATCCCAATATTAATATTGCCGACCTGCTCATTGAAATGACGCAATACCCACATATTGAGGGCAAAACCCATCCTGTTATTTCAGCCTCCGCGCGTGACATGATAGACCGACCCATTGATGAAGCAGGCTCTGTATTATCTACTTTAAAATCTTATTTGGCGTTATACCGAGATCCAGTAGTAGCACATAACGTCTCTTCCTCTGATTTTTGTATTCGAGATTTGATGAACCATGAAAATCCTGTGAGTCTCTATATTGTTACCAAGCCTTGCGACAAGGCTAGGCTTCAACCTCTGGTTAGAGTCATGATTAATATGATAGTGAGACTATTAGCTGATAAAATGGAATTTGAGCGTGTATCCGATGACAAAGGATTATCGTATGTGAGTGCTAAAAAAACGTATAAACATCGACTGCTTTGCATGATTGATGAATTTCCAAGCCTTGGAAAACTCGATATTTTACAAGAGTCATTAGCTTTTGTTGCTGGTTATGGTTTAAAATTTTACCTAATTTGTCAGGACATTAATCAGCTTAAAAGCCGTGAACGTGGCTATGGCCCTGATGAGACCATTACTTCTAATTGCCACATCCAAAATGCTTATCCACCCAATAGAGTTGAAACAGCAGAGCATCTTTCCAAGCTGACAGGCCAAACAACTATTGTTAAAGAACACATCACCGCCAGCGGTAAACGCTTTTCTACGTTCTTAAATCAAATATCAAAAACTATTCAGGAAATATCGAGACCTCTTTTAACCGTTGATGAGTGCCTACGTATGCCAGGGCCTAAAAAAGATTCTAATGGCTTGATTGTTGAAGCAGGCGACATGGTTGTTTATGCAGCGGGCTTCCCTGCTATTTATGGTAAACAACCGCTTTATTTTAAAGATCCAGTCTTCATGGCTAGAGCATCTGTAGAGGCACCTATTCACTCAGATATTTTACGTGTTCGTTTAAGTGAGGATGAGGTGATCAGGCTGTGAAAAAACCGTCCATCATAATCGCTATTTTTCTAATAAGTACTATTGCTGCAGGCTCATTGTTTCATTCTATGGGCTTTAGGATAAATCTTACTGAATCCATTCCTGTAGGCCTATTTTGCATCACCGGGACAGAGCCGCTAAAAAATACTTATGTGATATTTTGTCCAGATGATAGGCAAACTTTCAGATTAGCCAAGAACAGAGGCTATATAGACCAAGGTCTTTATTGTAATGGATATGGCTATTTAATGAAAAAAGTGGTGGCTGTATCTGGCGATATCCTCTCTGTGACAAATGAAGGGGTTTTTGTGAATCAAATGCTAATTCCCTATTCAAAACCAAAATTACAGGATGGAATGAATCGCACTTTACCTCAATGGCAGGTAATGAATTATCAACTTCAAGAAGATGAAATCATGACGATGACCAGTCAAAGCGAATGGTCATTCGATGGTCGATATTATGGTCTTGTTCACACAAGACAAATCAAGGGAATGATCACACCCATATGGGTAATTAATAAACGGGAGAAAACCACATGAGTCATGAAACCGAGTTAATGGATGTGATTTCAGAAAAATTCGAGGATTTAGTAACCCCTAGCCTTCTTGTCGAAGTCAGTCCGGTAGAGGCTGACATTATAAGAACTTTTGTTGAAAATGCACCCAATCAAGAAAATGAGTACTCTAAAGGGGTTAATGTGATGATTTGAAAATGTTGAACTTGCAACTTAACCCTCTAGTCATTCCTAACAAGTAACCAAATTCTTTGGACTCAAACTCACCAAAACACCACTCTAATAATTTATTAATTCTTTTTATATATAATTATATACCAGATGGCTCTTTTTGGGTTCATCATGACAGACTGTTTCAAAAGAAAAATTCAAATATTCAGATCAAAAGTATTATTCCCAGTTACTCAAAAGGATTAGTAGCATACTAAAGGATATGGCTAGACAGGCAAAAGCGACTGGGGCAACTGTTCATACATTTAATCCACCAGGCATGAACAGTAGCACTTGACATATGGGTGAGTTCTTTTAAAGCCACACAAGATCGTAGTAAACAACTAAACGCATGCATTGATTATATGGACTCTCATTGCAACAAAATGCCACTCAATCCCAGTCTCAGTTTTGGCTTATAAAGGCATCAAACAGATAGTTGGAGAAGATCGTGGAAATTTTTTTTACACTTGAGAGTGAAATGAGAACCAAAGACCAATAGAGCATTATTTAAACAAAATGCTATACTTAGTGGAATGCATGCAATGATATAGGATTTTGATGAACATTGTGCTCTTGGCGCTCGGCAGCAGGGGCGACATACAACCGTTTATAGCATTAGCCTTAGGGCTTAAAAAATTAAATCATACCGTAGTTATTGCTACTCATGATGAGCACTCAGCATTAATTTATGATTATGGAATAGCGCATTACCCCCTATCAGGGAGTCCTATTGAGCTACTAGGGGGAAAGCAAGGGCAGAGACTTATGGCTACTACGAATCCGTTGGCTGCCGCTAAAATTTTTTCCAGCATGCAATTAACTATAGCAAATACCATCTTAGTGGAGTGTTGGCTGGCTTGCCAGCATGCCGATGCGATTGTTTATGGGGTACTTGGCACTAATATAGCATCTAGTATTGCAGAAAAACTGAATATAAAAGCGATTCCAGCCTACTCGCAACCCTTGCACCCCACTGCTGAATTTCCCTATCCTCTAAAAAGGGTTCCTAAACAAAATGGGGCTTTACGCCGACTAGCGGGATGGTATTTTATGGAAATTTTGCTGTGGTATTATTTTCGTCCCCAAATCAATCAATGGCGGATTGAACAGCTCAATTTACCTCCAATTAAACAGTCTTTTTTGTATTGGCGCACAATACGCCAAAATGAAGAGTTAGCATTATATAATATGAGTCCGTCAATTTTTAAAAAACCCAAGGATTGGCGTGATCACATAAAAATAACGGGTTATTGGTATTTACCTGCTGCTTCAAATTGGCAGCCCGATAAACCGCTTCTAGACTTCCTATTAGCTGGATCACCCCCTATTTACATCGGTTTTGGTTCTGTAGTTACGGTTCAAGATAACACATTAATCCAATTAATTAGTGATGCCTTATTACACACCAAACAAAGAGGAGTTTTGAGTGGTCATTGGCCTAAATCAGTACTTGATCAGTTGCCCCCTCATTTAATATACGTTAAGTCAATTCCTCATGATTGGTTGTTCCCTAAAACAACTGGCATCATTCATCATGGTGGAGCAGGCATAACCGCAGCGGCTTTATTAGCGGGGAAACCCTCTATTCCTATCCCATTTTTTTTAGATCAGCCCTATTGGAGTCACAGCATTGCAAAATTGGGAGCCGCAACTCAACCCATTCCCTACAAAAAATTAACCTTTGATAATTTAACGGCTGCTATTAATGAGCTCATTAACAACAAATCGCTCTCTTGTTGCGCAAAAGAATTACAAACAAAAATAGTCAAAGAAGATGGCGTAAGTAAGGCTGCTGGCTACATTACCGACTATTTAAATCACCGGAGCACTTTATGAAAATTAATTCAGTGCAACTATCACTTCCTTCTCGTACCGTAAGTAATGAAGATATTTTGCAATTAATCGCGGACGAGAGTACGGAAACTGCCGAAAAAGAAAAGCAGAGAATACTCGCCCATGTAAGTAAAATATTAAAAATGGCTGGGGCGAATAATCGTTATTGGCGTGCTGAAGATGAACTCCCGATACAAATGGTGACAGATGCCTTTAATAAAGGATTAGTGGAAACTGGTTGGCAAAAAAAGGATATTGATTTATTAATCTATGTGGGAGTTGGTAAAGGTTTTATTGAACCAGGAAACTCCTATATGATTGCTCATGCATTAAAACTCGATCACACCCATTGCTTTGATATTTTGGACGCATGCATGAGCTGGGTTAGGGCCGTACATCTTGCACACAATTATTTTAAACTGGGGAACTATAAACGTATTATTATTGTTAACGCAGAGTTTAATATTAAAGAATATTTCTACCCCGCTCTTTTTAAACTCAGCGCAGTGCAACAGCTTCAATATACCTTTCCCGCGTTTACAGTTGGAGAAGGAGCCTCAGTTACCTTTTTATCCAATGAGGACAGCGAACCTTGGGAATTTCAATTTTCATCACGTACTGATTTAGCTGATTTATGCACAATCCCCTTCCCTAACTACGAATCATTCTGTGATAACTCCACCAATAAAATAGGAAAAAACGGTGCCTACCGATTTACATCTTATGGCTTTGATTTACACAAGCACGGTTATATTGAAGGAATAAACATTATCAGAAAACTTTCTATTGATAGCAATGCAATTGACATTCTGCTTCCACATGCCTCAACCAAAAACAGTTGGCAAATGGGAGCAGAAGCGGTGGGTTTAGGTGATAAATTATTTTGTATTTTTCCAGAAACCGGGAATTTAGTTTCAGCCTCAGTCCCAGCTGGGATGTTTATGGCGCTTAATGCACATAAATTAAAACGAGGAGACCGGGTAATCAGTTGCGTAGGTAGTGCCGGTATGTCTTTTGCGGCATTTAGTTTTATTTTTTAAAACCATTTAGTGGAACTTTATGACAACAGAGACCGCATTAATCACTGGTGCCTCAAGTGGTATTGGTAAGGAATTGGCTCTACTATTTGCTGCCCGAGGTTATAATTTAATTTTAGTAGGGAGGCTACGAGAGCCGCTGGAAGAATTAGCCAAAACGCTTTCAAACTGTAATATTAATGTTTTTATCATTATTCAAGATTTGAAAAATAAAGACGCCGGATTAGCGATAAAATCCTATTTAGATGCACATAACATTCAAGTGGATGCCTTAGTTAACAGCGCCGGCTTCAGTACTTTTGGAACCTTTTTTGATACAAGCCTCGACTCGCAAATGGATCTATTGGCGGTAAATATTCGTGCATTAACTGCTTTAACTCATTTATTGTTACCAGCCATGCTGCAAAAAGGCAAAGGGAAGATACTTAATATTGCTTCATTAGCTGCTTTCATGCCTATCCCACAAATGTCAGTTTATTGTGCTACCAAATCCTATATCGTAACGTTTTCAAAAGCATTAGCCGAAGAATTGCGTGATTCAGGTGTCTCTGTAACCGTTGTTTGCCCGGGAGTTACCAAAACTGCTTTTTTACAACGAGCTAATATTGGTGATCATAATGTCAGGCTCTATTTATTACCTTCGATGTCAGCTCAAAAAGTAGCTAAAATTGCATTTAAAGGTTTTTTATCTGGCAAAATACTGGTTATCCCAGGATTTAAAAATAAAATTTTTTCTTTATTTGGCTCATGGATAATTAAACTATTTGGAGTGCGTATCACGAGAGTTTGGTTAAAGAGATACAAATAAGATTCTATTCGCCAGGAGCAAATGTGAGCTTGACTAAGGATTGAAATGCCAAGAAAACCGTATGCGGTTGGATAATGACGGCTGTCAAACTCTGCCAGAGCGCTATTATAATCAGGTGCATATACACTCGTTAGACTATTATCAATAATCTTCAATTTAAGAACTCGTTATTTAAATGAGAAGAATCCGACTCTTATATCAAGCAAGTGCAGCTTGATATGCATACTCAGGTCTAAAACCATATTTGAGTTGTCTTTTTGTTCATATAATGATACTATTGATCATATTTTATCTAATTTTTGGATGTTATATTATGGCATTAGATACAGATGTTTTAGTCGTTGGGGCAGGTCCAATTGGTCTTATCAATGCCTGGGGAATGAAGCAACTTAATCCTAATCTGAAAATTGTTGTGCTTGAAAAATATGCAGAATATCAAAGAAGCCATACCTTGGTGATGCAGGCAAAACAATTAGAAGCCATAATGAAAGCAACCCACAGTGAGATGGATCCGGATATGGTATCGCTGCTATCACAACTTCAAAAAGATCCCCATATTCGCACAAATACCCTTCAAAAAATTTTCACTAAATTAGCGAGGAACAGTGGCGTAGACATTCTAATCGAACATGAAGTTACCAAAGAAACATTAAAACAAATCCTAGCAGATGAATACCCTCACACAAAACTCATCATAGGAGCTGACGGGACACATAGTGTAGTGAACCAAATATTATTCCCGGAGGAGAATCAGGTCAAGCATGAATTTGACTTTGTGTTACAATTACGTTTTGAAATTGATGGTGAAGAAAAAGCATTAGGCATTAAAACACAAGAATTTTATCAGCAAATGGCGCGCAAGGGTCTAATTGCTAATGAATATGTAGGTCATTTTGATCAAGGTAAAACCCCAGTAACAATGCAAATGATGATTTCAAAAGAAGATTTTCTTGCATTGCAAAAATTAACCTCCAAAAAACCCTTAAGGCTTTTTAGTGACGAAACTCCAGAAGATGCACCAAAGCTACCTCCTCGTCTGAAATCATTCATTACTAAATATATTAGTTATAAAATCCATGATACTGAGAAAGCCGGACAAAAAATTGATCCTAAATCAATCCGTATCAGTGTAAATGAAGCCCCAGCTACTCATGCAAAAGAAGTAGTTACACTACATGATGGTGCACACGTTGTTCTTGAAGGAGATGCTGCTCTAGGCCTCTCATATTTTAAAGGTTTAAATGCTGGACTTGAAGCAAGTGCACGATTCTTATCTGCAATGGCTGGTCCTATTCAAGATGCATTTAAATATAAAGAACAAATGGATGCAAAACTGAAAGAATACCAAAACTGGTTCTTGAAAGATTTTTCACCTAAAAAAATCAAGGAAGTAGGTCAATATAGCTTTTGGCAAATAAGAACCTTTATGCGGGCAATGGAAGCGGTACAGAGTATTAAAACTACCTCAGTAGCAGAATATGATGAAGATTATTTACCAGAAATTACAAATTATTTTAATCACTTTACTAGAGATCCCTTGGCAACAAACAACCATCCAGACTGGCGGGCTTTCCCTCATCGCGAATACGATCCGGTTAAATTTGGTGAGTTATCTTATGTTCCTTTAAAACATACCGCAAAGAAAATTGCTAAAATTTTAATTGATTATCTAAAACCTTATAAAAGCAGCGCACATATTTTGCAAGATTATAAACAACCATTAGTTGGCATCGGAAATAGCCTCGTTGGTTTAGAAAAAATATTTGGAGGCATGTTATCCCTTAGTCCTAAATTAATTGCAGATGGATTATTTACTGTATTTAGAGGACTTATTGAATTAGTAACTTTTCCTTTCGCATGGGCTATTAAACCAATTACGCGAGGAATTGCTACTTTAATTCATGGGGGCTATAAAAGAATTGAAGAAAATAGGGGTATGCAAGATCTAGCTCAATATGGCCAAGAGTATTTGGGTGAAATTGAAGAATCTGCATTAAAGTCAGATAGTAAAACGATTTATAATTTGCTAGCGATCTGTAACGACATGCACCGTAAATTTGATAAGTCGTTATCTATTGGAGAAAGTACTGATCTGGAAATAGAGGAATACGCTAGTTATTCTGACATTCGAGTCGATAATACTTTAGATCGAACAAAGTTACTTCACTACTTCTCATTGTTTGCACCTAAAAAGGAATATGATGAGAGTGAATTTCTATTCTCAGCAAACAGGCCAAGGTTAGCTGGGGATAATTGACTTTTCTCTTTACCAGTCTCCTCAATAAGGATTTGTTCTTTTTCAATAAAACGAGTAAAAAGCTTGCATTGAGATAATTTCTCTTTGCTTGGTTGAGCATTCATCAGAAGAACAAGTAATTTTGTTTTATTTCTAAGAAAATCGTATATAGCTAAGTTGAAAAAATAGTTGGGGGCCTTTTTGATCTTGTTCCGTGATAATTTGAGCAATAGCATACAACAAGAGTTGCTCAAATGTTTTATTGAAGTATTGTTCTTTTGACAAAATACTCATTACCAGTAATATTCCCTCATCAGATAAAAGAGCTAGCTTATCCAGTATGAGAGTCACCGTTAACTCTGTTTTCTTTTCACAGTTTATCTTAATAAAAATAAAAATGTTCTACTAAAATGATGACCGTTGAGGATTAGCCTAAAATAACTATCATTCAATTATAATTTTTATTTTGAAGTAAGGTTAAGGTTCTTTTCTGACAATGTTGAGTAATGAGCCATTGCCATCGGCTTATGCCGTTATTCAGAAATAAAAAAATCCCCGTCTGTGCAGCGGGGATGATAGCAGAATGATTCTAATTTATTTCTAATGCACTTTTTACAGCATGATCTTCTTCTGTTCTTTGAACAAACTCTCTAAAGAAAGTCTGCGCGCTATTACCTGATCGATTATGCAATGTACTCCATTCTGAATTATGGCCATTAGCATATTGTGAATCAGTCTCCATTTTCCTATCACTTTTGATTTTTTCCCTAGCTTCAACTAAAGCCTCTCTTGCATTAACCAGCCTTGATTTAGCAAGAGGATCAGCTTTTTTAATTATATTATCTAGATTTTTAATTTCTTTATCAATCACCTGCTTTTTCGCACGTCTCTCTGATGTCAGTTCTTTATGGATAGATGCATAATGCGGAATCACAGCATCATTTATGCTTATGGTGACAAACGAGGTGATCATGAGCTATTAAACTATGCAACTCATCTGTTTTATCGTTGCTTTTAATAACTCCAGATCCAGATGGGTATCCTTCTCTTTTTATACATATTACAAAAGTCTTCTAAAAGCTTTCCTGTGTTAATATAGTTTTAGGTTCTTCCTCGATGATTCCCATCATATTCAGTTCGAATAAAATACAGTCTTTTTGTTCATTTTATATTATGATAGCCATTTATTTTAGAGACACAGAGTCGCAATTCAATACAGATGATCACAGTATCATCATATCGATCTTTATTTGATCCAATTACAAGCGTATGTGCTATAATTAGACATAACCATATAGGTTATTCGAGCAAATTATGTCAAGACGAAAAGCAGATATTACGGAACCGATAGCTCCTCATAGAGTCAAAGATACCGAAAAAGATAGGCTTAACCCGGGCTATTTTAGAATCAAATCAGGAGACAGGGTTGTTCTCAGGGAGGATATAGTTTACTTATGGTCTTATAATTCACAGAAAGAACTTGTTATCGGTATTGAATACCCATGGCAGTATCCAGAGATTTTCAATGTTGATATGAAAAATGAACAAGAAAAGAAAATATGGAATAGTATCTGTGCTCAGTTACAAGGACTGATAGAGGGGATTAAAGCTCACCATGGCTTCGGACATCCAACGTTGGCGGCTGAGTTTAATAGTGATGGTCAAGTTAAAGTTGGCTTGGCTCATTTAGGTGGAGAATTAAAGTGTATTAACGGAGAGTGGATTATAGATAATCGATCTGGTAGATTTGGTCGTTATGATGAAGTATCGGCAGATATTCGACTCCAAATAGAAAATACAATTAATGAGGTAGCTAGCATATTCCAAGAAGCAAATATTAAGGTTACACCAAAACTACATTTCAAAAATCCAGCAATTTTTTCGTCTAAAGAGCAAAAGGAAACAACTTTTTTTAAAAAAACAGATGAATCCAAAGACAACAATATCGAAAGTATTGAAAAGAAATTTGAATATTAAGGCTTAAATATAGCTGATCACAAAGTGTGAGATGAGTTTGACTCGTTGACCAACCAAGTCAAGAATAGTTTGTAAGTTCAATCGAATACTTAGAGTCATCCTAATAAGCTGTTTTAGTCAGAATTTAATTGATCTTGCTTGTCCACACGGCTATACAAAAAAACTCGGCTTATAGCTTGGGATTAGTAAGAAAATATATCATTTTTAGTCAAGGCATCATATAATAAAATCAAATTGATTTTTATAAAGACAAAATTCCCTTATGCCTATATTTACCAATAAAGAATTAGAACTCATTGATAAAGCTTCTAAAGGACTCGTTCAAACTGTCAATAGCAGTAAATTTGTAAAATCAGCACTGGAGATGAGTTATATCCGGCCAATTGCGATTGATAAAGCTATAGAGACAGCGATCTATTCGGCATCTCGAGTTTCTTCGCAAGAGGCTGAGAAAAGATGGAAATTAGTTTTGGTATTATGTGGTTTAAGTCAGTCTGGGCATAAACCAAGTAACAAGTTAGTAGAGAAAGTATTTACCTACGCCATAAACCACGCGGCTGCTACCAACAATTGGGAATTTGTTATAGCTCTATGCAACTTAGCTGCACCAGCGCATCAACCAAGGAAAGAAATAATCAATACGGCTCTTGAAATTGCATTAACTGTGGCGGAGAGTTATGAAGATGAAGGTATCAGAAAACAATCCTCCATAGCATGGAGTGCAGTTGAAGCGATTGCTAGAATACAAGCCCCTGCTACAATGCCCGATAAAAGCTTATCCGAGAATGCATTAGAACAATTAGCAAATGTTCCCAAAAAACGTATCGATAAGAAATTTGAAGCTTTAACCATTGAAAGAGAGTGGATAAAGGTTTTGAATTATTTCGTGCAAGATCAACAAGACAAACCATCTCAGAAAGCAATGAATTTTGCATTAATTACGGCAGCTTCGGATGGTCAATGGGAGGTTTTTAAGTCACTTTCCAGTTTTCAACAACCCGACAAAAAAACTGCTGGGGAAATACTGCAAGTTGCGGCAAGAAAAGGAACTCTTGAAATTGTGCGATTACTTTGTAATTTAGATGAACAAAATAAAACCAACATTCATTATATTAATAACGCAATAAGCATTTCAAAAAATGAAGGGAATTCAGAAACAGAAAGCTATCTTTGTTGTGAAAAAATTCGTCAAACAAATTCAAATATAGATCCATTGCTTCTCACAAAGAAAATACTTCAAGATTTTGTCAATCATATTTTTACTATAAGTAGTTTATTTGGTGGTGAAGCGAGAGCAGTAAAAAAAATTCTTTCAAAGGTAAAATCTGCAACAGTAAAAGAAACAACTGAAGATGAAAGAGACCAGATAATAGTGGATGCAGTGAGTTCTTTAAAAGCATTACAAGGGCGTAGTAAGCAATTAAATGCATGCATTGATTACATTGACTCTCATTGCAACAAAATGTCAACCAATCCCAGTCTCAGTTTTAGCTTATAAAAGCATCTACTAAACAGATAGTTTGAGACAATCATAGAAGTATTTTTACACTTATGATGATAAATTAACCTTATAGGAGTAATTATTTTTGAGAAATAAAATTAACTTTTTTTCAACTCTACTAACAATTATTTTCAAAAGCCAGAAGATGAGCAGCAATTAGAAAAAGTCGAAAACAGCAGTGAGCAAAGACTTCTAGAAAAAACAGAACTTCATGAGCCACATAGAGAAAAATCAAACTCTCTTAGCTATTAGAGCTTTTATTTCATCGAGTCAACCAGACATTATGAAACTTTTTTTGAAAATGAGGAAATGGATATTTCGCCAAATTCTCTAATTTATTTTGCTGCATCCGCAGGTCATTTACCTATATCGAAGGGAAAACGGCAGTACATATTGCTACTAACCGTGGTTACATAATAGCTTTTGATTTTTTGACCAAAGAGCATGCTAATTTAAATGCTGTTGACAATTGTAAGAAAACAGCGCTTCATGTTGCCGCTGAAAAAGGTGTTGCTAAAACAGTAAAAAGATTAATCGATCTTGGTGCTGATACTAGTCTTAAGGACGAAGAAGGCCACACCGCTTATGAAGCATGCCTAAAGGAAGAAAAATCAAAGCACAATTAAGACTACTACAATCCTTTATCGCGGAGTTTATTTACCGCACTAATTGAGAAGTATTTAGTTGAAGCGATTTCAGTATTAGAGAACTCTGCGTTGTTAACTCAGTTGAGGAAAAATAACCTCCTTTCAGTCAGGCTTTATCGGTCGTAGAGCCTGATACTTCATGAAAAAATGATAGAATTAAGGTTTTTTGCCAACACTGCTTAGTTCATCTGACAAGCCATCTGGAGTAATCGACCATGGTAAGTATTTAGAATTATTAATGTCTAACCCGCCTTCCTTTAAAATATCACTAACAAGAGAAGTGCAGTTATGTGCTGATGAATTATTTGGAGCATTTTTCTTTGCTCTACGACTCATTTCTATATCGATAGGATCTTGAGCTATGAATGATGCGCTATCTTTAAAAAAGTTGAGCAGGTTGACATTTGGAAACAATTGATAGCTCATTACACCAGAGCTTACTTCTTTACGTACTTTGTCCATTTTCTTGCTCATCTTGATGTTGTCAAGATTTTTAAAATGATGGATTTCATCAGGGGTTAATGGTTTTGAGCTTTGATAGGTGGTTGATTGTGGCAGAAAATCCATATCGTTAATATTAGTTGTACTCTTTGCCTCACCTAAAGACTCCATGTCTTCAGTTAAATTACTAGCAAGGTGTGCTGACAAAAGTAAAACCGATGTTAATCCCATGGAAGGGATTTTATCTGGATGTAGGCTTCCGTATTCCCCGGGGTCGCCTGCTTTCATTTTGGGCTTGGAGCCCCCTATTTGTACCGCAGCATGCCCAGGAGACTTAACTGTCATCTTCCAAATAAAAACCCATGTATGCCACAATGATCTTCCGGCGGTAAAGACCCACTTTCTTTCTTATGTTGTTCAACAATTTTATTAGCACCTATCCACCTTTTAAGAAACTTGGGACCAAGTTTGCAATAGGATTTATAGTTCCAAAGGCAGCGTAGGTAATTTCCCGATTGTCTACCCCAATACTTAAATCTATTTGTGCTTTTTTCATGTTTTTATACTGTTGTTCAGTAATTTCTCTAGACTACACCTTATTGGCTTCAGTTAAATCTTCAATATGGTCTTTAGCAAGCTCTCCAGATGTTGGAATAGAACCAAGACTAAAACGCTGAAGAATACCTCCAAGAGCACTCGGAAAAAAACTAGTATGAGTAACTGTACTCTTACCTTCTTTTGTTTTGCGCGTAAATGCAGATACATGACCTGATCCATTTTCATTATTGGTTTCTTTTACACAAACACCAAATTCATATTTAGTCTGTTTATCATCTTTTTTTGATTGCATCTCTACGCCTCAATACTAAAACCTGCGATATCGGTTTCTATCAAATTAAATTTAACTGATTATAAATAGGAAAATCAAGATGGATTTATATTTAAAAACAACATGTTATTGCTGTCTTCGAACTAACCGGTGTAACGGCTCGTAAGCAAAAACCTTGAAGCTAAAGGTAAGATTGCAAAATTACAATCAAAATGGTTAAGTGGTACTTCTTAAATCATGACAAGTACTAATAGATATTCTATTAACTGATTTGAATGCCCTTCCGTCCTATCTAAAACAATATTACCAGGAGTAATTCATGAAAAAATCCATTAAAAAATCGCCCTTCCTTATTCAGGTGGTCTAGATAAGTCAGTCATGATCCCTTAGCTTAAAGAGCATTTTGAAGAAACAAAGAATTATTAAGTCCGAAAGAAACTTATGGTGCCCTGGACGGATTAACCCTGGCTTACATTGGTGATAGGAACAATATTCTTCGTAGCTCACAAACATCTTGCGGTCTCGACTTCTAACTAATCTACGATGAAAGATATAACCAAAAAATCGATGAGAACAAAACAACGTTGGTCTCTACTGCCTGAGTCAAATATAGAAAATAGCAAAACCAATTCTGCTATTGATTTATTTTTATACGACAAGAACCACTTGAGGCGCGAATGAGTTTTTTGAACTCAAAATACATTTAAGTGAACTCACAGATTAATATTTCCTTAATATTTACATATTAGGATGACAATTAATTAAACACAGGAGAAAGTAACGTGCCACCAGTCACTTTTTTATCAGAAGCATCTCAAGAGTATATTTTAAGTTCTTACAACGAGCAGAAAAAAGGAAATGATAAAATTCCAACGGTGCCTCGTAATTCTAAAACTGGGTGGCCTCTTTTACAACTAAGTATGCTTTCTCCATCCATATCCATAAATCAAACTCAGAAATATGAGCATGTATTAGGAGGAGGAAAATGCCACTATTTTCTTATTGGTGCGTTCAATTTTGCTAGTCTTCTAGCTAAAGTTCCTGGAAAAATGACCGTGACAGGAAATAACGGTAAGCAATTAACTAGAGAGCAAATTAAGGCTGATAATGTTGGCTTATTTTTGAATGAATTTGAAATTAGACATCATGCCTTAGGAATAACCATAAGTTCGGGATCAGGTGCATATGGAAAAAAACTTTCTGTGCAATCTCCTGCAGGCTCTGACGAACTTTATAAAGCTTTATTCATAAAAGTTCCCTTCGAGTTTGCAGTTAAACGAGGCTCAGGCCTTTCAGCTATAGGTAATTGGAAAGATTCGCCAGGACATACCGCCAAACAAATTCAAGAAGGCATTAATGATGACGTTGCTGTTTTTTCCGAAGGCCAAATTTTTGTTGATTTGGGTGAGTTTTTGGATAGGGAAATTCAAAATCCTGAGCTAAAAGAGATGTTGAAGACTGCTTTTCAGGTTGATGAGTTTCTTAAGTTAAAAATAGAACACAAAGAACAGGAGCCCCTTTCACCTCCTCCTATAATTTCCGAAATAGTTGAGGTTATCTCTACTTCTTTTGATAATTTATATAGAAAGATAAAAATTATGCGAGATTATGGAGAGACTCTAGTCTCTGAAACAGATAAAAAGACTGTGGCTCAACTTTCTAGTGACTTAGCTAACAAATTGGACAACATCAAGATAAAAATATCGCAAGGGAAATTAGAGACAGACGAAATAGAGCTGTTTCAAGCCCAATTCAAAACGTTGCTTCATTCTAAAGATAAACTTATGAAAACCCATGAGGCCTTATGGAAACCTATTCTAGCAAACATTGCATTGGGTATTTTCACTTTGGGGTTTGGCTTTTTAGCAATCGGTATAAAAGCTGGAATAGCTTTAGTAAACGCCTATCAAAAAGATGAAAAAGTTAGTGCAAGTGATATTTTATTTTTTACTCAATCAAAAGCTCAAAGTGCTATTGCAAGTATGGAGAAAGAAGTTGATTTAGAAGAACTATATAAGCGGCCTTAAATTGAAAATCAAGATTGAAGTAATCCCCCCAACAACAAGTGATTATCCAATTGTACAAAATCTAGGAAGTTATTATGTTTATGATCGAACTGGATATATGGGTTGGTCATGTTCCGAAAAGGGATTTTTGAATGCATCGATTTTAAACATTACTTTGAAACCTCAAATAAAAAAGCTTTTCTTGTTAAAGTCGATCTAGTGGTCTCGCACAAAAGGTTAATATTGATAATATCTAGCCCCAATACTGCAGCACTGGAACGAATCAATAATTTATTATTTATTTCCTTTATTCATTGAGGTAAGGCGGATAAAATATCTTAACAACATGGTTGAGCAAGATCATCGTGGTATCAAAAACATCACGAAATATAAGCTTGGTTTTAAATCATTTCAGGCGGCTAAGCAAAAATTGCAGGAATTGAATTACATAGAATAATTAAAAAGGTACAGATGAAAATCCAAGAAGATACTCCAGCCTGAGAGCAGTTTTATGAGCTTGCGGTCTAACCGCGTCTTTAAAAAGGCATCGCTTAATTTCTTGAAAAATTTTCGACAGAACGGATGGAGAATAGAAAGAAAAAACTCATCTTTGTTTTTATTATCCTGCTGGATGAATAGCCTATAGGATACATCCAGTATTATGATGCCTGTGATTTTTTTCCCTACCGATAAGGCTTTTGATTTTCAAAAAAATGCATTTATTGATTTCTATCTTGGTGAAAAATCAATTTTGGGACAAAGGCTTGACATTGTTGCATTAAAGCCATTTGTGCAGAATATTTTTTCAGCAACTTGATACAGCGCTAGTCACTCCAGATATTAAGAATCGCAGTGCAATCGCCTGTTATCAAAAGGCAGGAGGTATGCTTTGCTTAACAAAAGAAGTAGCACATGATCTATGGCTAATCGATAAAAAGGAAGTATCTCATCTCTACTAATCCGCTCAATGAACTCACCGTTCGCTTAAATTAAATTAAGTTCATCAGTAAGCCTATCAATCATCAAGTCACTTTGTATCACCTCGAGTTTAGCCACTTGATGCTATTCCTGTTATTTTTTACAATAACTAACGTAAAAACAACTTGTTATTCACAACTCCCCCCGTCGCATCCTGTTTTTTGATTGACTTTAACTCCAGCTGTTTATATTATGAACATAATTCATTAGTACGTTCAATAAATCATGAAACATAACGAGGTTTGAAATCCATGCTAAGTCGCGAAGAAGTTTACACCATAATCAAGTTGCGTAATCGCAATGACACCATTTTTTCTAAATTACCCCTCGAAATAATTCGAGAAATAAGTGATTTCGGCCAAAACCCCAATAGCGATATTGCAAAGGCCTTACATCACGCAGCGTATGCACGACAAGAAGATGTTAAGGCGCTACTTGCCATGCTCGATAAAAATCCCTCTTTATTGCTTCAAGCGAGCAATGTGACAACACCCGGTGGAGATGAGTGGAAACGGGTCACCATTTATGAGTTTTTATTGGGTGCAGGTGATTATGAGCTGGCCAAGCAAGTACAGGAATATTTTTCAAAAATAGAACAAGGTGAGCAGCAAAGAATAGCTCAATATGAACGTTATAAGCCGCATATTGAAGGCATGCTGACACAAAAACCCTATGATTTATCACCATTGATTGAATTGATTAAAAAAGCAACGCCTGAGCAAGTAGCGGCATTGCTCAAGAAAGACATGACCGGCGACAATGAACTTTGTAAGGCACTTAGCCAGTTTCGCAAAGATTGGGCGCCTAAAGTTCTTACCAAACCCGGCATGCATTATAACTATGCGAGTCCTCAACATGCTTTCGAACTACTTGACCGTGAGTGGGCCAATTTATACAAGGCAAGCAATGATAATTATGACAAGATTCGTTTAGTGTGGAGGCACTTAATCGGTTTTGAAATGAGACGTTTACCGGGTATTGATAGGTGTGTGATGGCGCAGGGGCTCTATTATGTGATAGACGGAAAAGAGGCTGTGGGTCGGTCATATACACTTCGAGAGGCCGGGATGGCTGGGTCATTTCCTGTTACCACTTCTGATGATTCTATTGATGGGTTGGGGGCAGATTTTTCAGTCGATATATTTGGGGGGGCAGCCGCATCGCCGATGGCGTTGGCGGGGCGGTGGCGCACGCGGTCGGTATTGTTGGAAAACTTATGTCGAACAAAAACTTCAAACTTGCGGAACTTATACCCTTTCCCCAACTCATCAGCCGAGCCCGTGTGTAATAATCTAAGCTGATGTCGACAAGATAAGGCGGTCGCGTAACCGGTCACTTGTCCGTGCCAGCTCACATTAATAAAGTGCTGCAAAAGTTCTTGGTATTGCCAAGTGGTTGAAGTGTTTGTCCACCACATAGTCCAACGATGAAGATAATTTCTGATTCGGCAGGAAGAAATCCCATCAATCACCATATATTTAACTTGCTCTCGCGCTTTACACAGGGTTCTCGGATGAGGGACCATGCGTATCGGCTCACACCTTTGATGCTCAAAATTTGTCTTACCACCCCCCCCATTTTCGTTCAAATTATAAACATTATTGGTGGTGGTTATTGCAACATCATTGATGTGAGATATGTTGGTGTTACCTTCCGTTCGTGTCGGAAGATAGTTAATACCGAGAAAATGAAAGCCACCACTGATGCAGCCCATGCGTGATTTTTTGCGCGAGAGGCTTAAGCGTCTTTCGTGTAATACGTCCATCATGCGCCGCCGGCAACGGCTCAGTTGGCGTTTTGTTTTTGCAAAAATAAGAATATCATCTTGAAAGCGGAGATAGTGCACGTCCATTTTGCTTAGTGCATCATCAAGTGGCTTAAGATAAATACCGCTAAAAAATTGGGATAGTGGTCCACGTAACGCAATGCCCTGTGAAGGATTTTTATATCCCCTGGGGGTATCAATAGGCTTTGTGATGATGTTTTCAAGCATCACATGCAACTTGGGGTCGTAATAATATTTTTTGACATCCTGTACCAACTGAAAATGCGGTATGGAAGCATAAAAAGATTTTATATCTGCGCGTAATACGTAATTAGGTTTTTCATCTCGCAGCACTAGTTTTATATGTTGCGTCGCATACTTGACGCCTGTAGGCCCGTCCAAATGGTAGCAATTTGGATTCATTACATACTTAAACGTAGGTTTCAATTGTTTCAGCAAAATATGCTGAAGGATTCTATCGGAGGGGTGTAGCTGGTCGACTACTTCATCAGAAAAATAATAACGTTTTAAACAACGAGGGTTATAGCTGCCATCCACAATGGACTGAATACCTTGCGGCAGTCAGTCATTGATTTCTCGTGCCATAAAGTGAATTTCATGGTTATGATGGGCATGATATTTTTGCTTGTGAATTTTTGCGAAAAGCTTCTTACCAATGCCCATCATTTGCCCATCATTTCCGCTACATTCCAACGCTTCATTTTGACCCTCGGTAGCGTTTACTGCTTCAGTCAAATATAGACTGTCAGATAATATCAACCTGATGCAACCTTGTAACTGTATTTATTGTGTGATTCGCAAGGTACCTTGTGAAGAGTAGTATAACAAGTTGGTGACAAGCCAAGGAGCACTAATATTTTATTTTGAACTGTTGTTAATGGTGTTATTTCAAGGTGTTTTACGCCATTAACGATCAACGCGACCAGTGAAATGCCCCGAAAAACCTTCAGCATCATTTCAGCTGTTGGCCTGACTGTTGCACGCTTTGGATTGCCTTTATAAATCCCGGACAATTTCTCTTGTTTTTGTTGTAGCGCCTCCCTGACAGAAAATTCAAGAAGACACAGTATCCGCAATCCAATACTGAGCAAGCGAATAAGTCCTTTGATGCGTGTTGTCGAGCTCAGGTATATCGGGGTGAGACCCAGTGTCTTTCCTTTGTAACGAGCAAATCCATGTTCGATTAAATATTCTTGCCGATAGGCCAATACTGCCTCCTCAATGCTTAATGCAGGGTCATTGCACGCATAAACCCGCCAGCCTAAATGGCGCACCTGTTTTTCCAAAGCATCCTGATTCAGGGTGGAGTGGACAGTAATGCGTGTTTCAACCAGGATATAAGCCTCGCGTTTGCGAGTTGCTTTGTGTAGGGTTTTCTTTTCTTCTCTACGATACTCAATTTGCAACAAGTTTTGAAGCTTGTGCTTTTTCAAAATAGCATCAACTGCCGCATGCAACTCTTTTTCATCGAGCATTTTGATGCCACGTCCTCGCTGATTAAGCTTGGCAATGGCTGTCTGCCCTTCATTGATATGTCCATGTAGCGTATGCTCTTGTTTTCTTGCATGATTAAGTGAGCGAACCACAAGCCGCTGTTCCTCCCATGAAAAATTATCACCGGCTTCATCTGATTCCAAGTGGATTGTATAACCGTAACCTTCTGCAATTTGTTCAGGACTATCACCTTCACCAACTGCCGGACGATAAATACTGGTTAGGACTTGTTCGTTATTCCATATTTTGTCCAGTAGTAATGACAGTTCTGATTCAGGCATTTGAACTGCAGATAAGGGACACAAATAAAAGTCATCACTTTTGGCTACGTAAGCACGAGTTGCAAGGGAAGCCATTTTGCTGTCACCCACTAAAGAACGCCATGTTCAATCAAGCTGTTTTGTACTTTGCGTATCTCGGTGATATACAATGGATCATCGGCCTTTTCACCACTGACAATGGTAGTCGTGAGCGGTATACCTAAAGGATCTAACGCAGACTGATTTATTTTTAACTGGGGTAAATCCGGGCGAGGATCTTTACTGTGACCAAATTGAAAAAGGCCATTCTCCATTACCGTCATATAACCTGATGCACTAGTGCTATCAACCCGAACGCGTTTTGCCCTTAAATCATAAACGCGTATGATGCCTTGATTAAGATTGCTCTCAAATGCCTCAAAATCATCATCATGGCCCAAGGAATCCAGCACTATCGCGAGGCGATCGTCAGTGAAATCCAAAGATCGCACTGGCCTTGCAAGACATTTTTCAAGTGTTATCAGTAAGCTGTCAGCCCAGCTTTCAACATGGTTCAGACGATGATCGCCTTCACTAAGTATATGGGCAAGCCAGACTTGGACAATATGACCTAAACCAAGTCCTTTCCAATGCCCATGCATGGGGAAGTGTTTGTCCAGTAATGTTGCCAATTGAATTTTTTCCATCTGCGCTAGCAACAGAGGTATATCGTCGATCCGCTCAACTGTACTGATAAGTCCGTTTGTCATTGTAGATAAATCTTTTCCGGCAATAAAAAATACCCGGATTATGATGGGATTATTGAAAATAGCAAAATTAATTTTTTTTGATTGGTTTGTTTTGAAGTGCACAGAGCGCTTTGGGGGAGTAAAATGGATATTGTCTGAACTCTAAATAAATTTAAGCGAACGGTGAGAATGAACTTAAAAATACTATATCGTTAGTGCATGGTGATGAGGGAAAACAATGGTGGCAGCGGTTGTCTCGATTTCTTGGGCATCTTGCTCATACACAGGAGCTTACTTTATTGGATCCGTTTGATCATTTAAGTTTCAACTACATGCTTCCAGTTTTAGGTTCAAAAGGTGAAAAATGGGTATTAAAAGTCAGCATTCTCCATGATGAATTTTCGAGAGAAATTCATGCATTAAAGTATTTTAACGGTAGAGGTTCCACTCGCTTGATTTCTGCAAATCATGAAGAAGGTTGGATGCTTATTGAGCGCTTTTTGCCTGGAACACGATTAGTTGATGTTCTGTATGAAAAACAAGCTATCCCCATCGAAGTCAGTGTCATGCAGCGCTTGTAGTCACCAGTTATTGAACCAAATAAAAAAGAGAATAGAGGAGGGGTTGGTGAATCATGTAGATGATTAATGCATGTCTGCCCATCATGGCGAAAACAGTTTTCCCGGGGAAATTGACCTGGTAATACAGATGAAGTTTTTTGCTGGATAAATAGATGCCAAAAAAAACAAAGGCAATATTAGGAAAAATGGGCTGAAAATCAAGCGTATGGATCATATGCTCATGATACCAATACACCCAATCATGCCAAATGAAAGCAAAAAGAATAAGCAGTAAGATCCCCATGGTTAAACTGTGCCTGGGGTATCGAGCAAAGGGATAGGTAATCACCATACAGACGGCTATACAATGCAGTATACCGAAGTAAATCCAATAATTGGGATAAATAAAATAAGTAGAAACACTGAGTAGTGCTGCGCAGACTCCAACCCTGAAAATTCGTTTTAAAAATTTTTTTGGCGATAAATCAGCCAATCCCATGGAATAACCCACTAATAATAAAAATGAAGAGGAAATGACGTTATTAAATACTATCCAGCCCAGGGTCTTGCCTATTTGAAATGAGGCATAGCCAAAAAGAGTGAGATCGAAAAAAAAATGAAAAATAATCATCCCGAAAACGGCTAAACCTCTTACTATATCAATCAATTCAAAACGATTTTTTTCTGGAGAAGCCATCTCTTATCACCGTTATTAATGACGCTCATTTAATGCAGTAACTGGCTGTATTTTGGTGGTTCTATAAGCAGGAAAAACACCCGATATTAAACCAATAAAAAGTGAGACCAAGCAGCAAGGTAATAAATAAAAATAAGAATTAATAAAACTGATAGCAATATAAGTACTGAAAATATAGACTGCAATAACGCCCAGTATACTGCCAAATACCCCTCCAATAAGCGCTAAAAAAGCAGTTTCCAGTAAAATTTGGATTAAAATACTTTCATCAGTGGCGCCTATTGCTTTGCGTAAACCAATTTCACTTTTTCGCTCTGAAACAGACATCAGCATCAGGGTCGAAATGCCAATACCACTTATCACTAAAGATACAATGCCAATGAGCATCAGCGCCCCGCCTATAGTCGCGAAAATAAAACGCAATGAGTTTACTTCTTTAACTCTATCCAGCACTTTAAAATCTAGTTTATTTTTATCTTTTATGCGGTGATTATTAGTTAATAAATCAACTATTTTAGTCGATATACTGTTGATTTCTGCAGGGTTTTTTACCGATAAGATAATGTAGTCTACTGCATTATTAGCCTGATAATTATTAAAAAAATTTTCTCGGGCGGTCGAAATGGGGATGACGATTACATTATCCCTATCTTTGCCATCAACACTTTGCCCCTGTGTTTCAATGACACCAATGATACGATAAGGTACATTATTTAGCTTAACGAACTGACTTAAGGGATCAGCTTGCGGGAAGAGTTTTTGCCTTATAGTACTGCCTATGACGGCTATTTTCCGATGATTTTTAATATCATCCAGGCTAAAGCTCACCCCATAAATAATATTTAAATTCATGACCGGAAAATAATCAGGAGAGGAACCCATCACTATGGTATCAATATTGCTGAAACTCGATATAGCGTGCGTTTTCTCGACAATCAGTGGCGCAGTATGATTCACCCCGTTGAGCTGGCTGATTTTATCGCCATCTTCCTCAGTTAACAGGGAAGTGTATCTGGAGGTGGTATTAACCCCATTAACTCTGGTCGTTTGAGGAGTAATGATTAACATGCGACTAATTGGCGACAGTTCTTTTTCCAGAGTGTGATTGATATAATTACTGATATTCAAGGTAAGGAAAACAGAACAAATTCCTATACTAATACCCAGTATGTTTAACAAGCTTCTTAGGCGGTAGTTATTTAAGGAAATAATAATTTCGAGTAGAAGGACATGCCATAGCATCAAAAATCCCTCCTGTTAATTAATTTTCCCCTGGCGTATGGTGAGAATGCGATCAGCATATTGGTTTACTATATCATCATGCGTAGCAATTAATAGTGTTGCGTTATAAACCTTATTAATTTGTTTTAGCACATCGAGAATAATAAACGTATTTTCCTCATCAAGATTCCCGGTGGGTTCGTCTGCAAGAATAAGCTGTGGTGAATTACTTAAGGCTCGGGCAATAGCAACGCGCTGTTGTTGGCCACCTGATAGTTTTTTGGCGGGCTTATAAAGCTGCTGAGTTAAATGCATGGACTCAATAAACAGGCTGGCTTTTTTATGGGCTTCTTTCAAGGTTAATCCCTTATACAACAGGGGCAAAGCGACATTGTCAAGCACACTGCGATCCCACATCAAATGGAACGATTGAAAGATTAAACCGATATGATTTAACCTGAATTTTGATAATTCGCTGGCGTTCATGCCAGTGACTTCAAAACCACAAAAATTATAGCTTCCAGAAGTAGCGCTATCAATACAGCCTAATATATTTAATAAAGTACTTTTTCCCGAGCCAGATTGTCCCCTGAGGGCCAAAAATTCCCCTTTTTTTATATCCAGACATACATCACTGATCCCCGTTTCATAATTGTTATTATCATAGCTATAATGTTTGCAAAGAGAAGTGGTTTTAATGAGGCTCATGGTCATCAATTCCTAAAATTATTTTTTGGTTTTTATTGATATTTCCACCCAATATTTGCGTATACTCGTCATTTTCAATCCCTGTTTCTATTTCGACAGGAACAATTTGTCCCTTTTCTAAAAGGTAAATGTATTTTTTGTGGAGATCTCTTTTTTTAAATTCAGGTGGGGTAAAGCGCAATGCATCACTGGAAACGTATTGTGCGTTGTCTATTCGTGCTAATTCAATCGAGATGTCAGCCGACATCCCTGGTCTCAGCAGATTATCTTTATTGTTCACTTTCATTAACACATCATAAGTAACAACGCCTTGTTCAATATTTGGATTCAGCATGATTTTTTCTATATAGGCTTGAAAAGTCTTCCCGGGGAATGAACTGACCGTAAATGTAGCTTTTTGATTTATTGAGGTTAAAGGGATGTCTAATTCAGATATTTTCACTCTAATTTGCATATCGGTCATGTTTTCGGCGATTTTAAATAAAACAGGGGTGGTAAAAGATGCCGCAACAGTTTGACCAGGCTCTACAAGCCGTTCCATCACTACGCCATCAATCGGCGATAGAATATCGGCGTACTTGATTTGAATTAGAGCTTGCTCAAAATTAGCCTGGGCTAAGGCGTAATCGGATTCTTCAATTTTCTGTTCGGCTATTTTTATATCCAGATCCTCAGCAGATATAAATTTGTTTTTGATAAGTTTTTGCATTCGTTCCAGGCGAATTTTAGTCAATTCCAGGCGGGCTTTCATTTTGTCGAGCACGGCTCTACGTTTTTGAACATCATTACTAAAGATTTTTTTATCCAACACCGCAAGCACCATATTTTTTTTAACGACACTATTTTCATCAACAAATACATCTTCGACGATTCCTGAGACCTGAGTTCCGACAGAAATCACTTTTTTGGGATTTATAGTACCAGTCGCGGTAATTTTTTTAATCAGTAGACCTTGCTTTAAAGTAGAAAGAATATAATTGTTTTCATCGACTTCTGTACGTTTATTATAATAAAACAGGACGGTAATAAGTATTGCAGTAGTTACACTAGCTAACCAAAAAGTCTGTTTGGTCTGGAGTTTTATCAATTTCTCGTTCCGTTAAATTGAATGAGATTTAGAAGCTCACTATTGCTTTGAGCTTCTAAAGTTTAAATACCCTATTTCATGCTCTGACTTGCAGTACTACCTGTGGGAACTGGACCACCACAACCTACAAGAGCGATTGAAGACAAACTAATCATTAAAAAACAAACAACTGATAATAAAGTTTTCATTATCTGTACCTCTATTAAGTAAAACCTACTTATGTTTAACCCATAATAATTATAGACTGCATTTGTAAAACTGTACAAATAAAATCCATTAATATCTGTTTTTTTCGTATTTGACTTATATTGTAACAAATGGTTCATTATAAATTCATTTTTCTAGGTGAGTGAGTAAGGTTGATGAAAGGCTTTGTTTCTTAGCTCATTAATATCCCATTAGCGTGTCCTGATTTCAGGGTCTTAAGCAAGCGACTTGGTGAGTTAGGTATCAAGGTTCCGCGGTACAAGAAAACAGGGGAGTATGGTCGACGAAATTACTCTGAATTAGGAGAGCATCGTTACCAACGAACTTTTGGTGATACAACATGCGCGTGATTTTTCCCGTCAACAGCAAGAGACTATGTTGGCTAGTGGAGTGCTCAATAAAATGACATCACTGAAAATGCCTCAAAGCCGTCGATCTGCCTAAGTTTTGTGGAAGAAGACTCTGCGTGGGATTAAGAAACAAAGTCATCATCGATTATTAATTGTATTCTGATTGAAATGCAATTAACATTTGTTTATATAAAATAATATGGAATTTGAATGAAGTTAAAAATAAAATTTTGTTTTTATCTTTTTTTGATATTGATAGGACTATCAGAAGCGAGTATAGCTAGCAATCTAATAAATCATCCTAACCTCAACTTATCAGAAAAGACAACAGAGTCAACAAAAAATATTCCTCATTTTTCTTCCTTAAAAGATAAATCTAAATCGAAAAATTATTACTTATCATTGCAATTAGGTGGGTTTATAGGTCATCAAGGAACTAACCAGGTTATTGAGATCAATGGAACACGTGGGGATTATTTTTCTATTTCTCGTCAAAATAACAGCAACGCTCTTGTTGGACTTGGCTATTATTTCAATACAAAAGAGTTGGAGTATGTTAGTTTCACATATGGCCTCAATGCTTTTTATTTGGCACGATCTAAAATTATAGGTACGGTTACCCAGGAGCAATTATTCACTAACCTTTCATACAATTATTTTATAACAAATTGGCCTATCTATTTTGCAATTAAGACTCTTGTTAAAAATCGGAACAATAATAACCACAATCTAACATTAGACATTGGTATTGGACCTAATATCATTCGTACCAGCAAATTTAATGAGCAGCCACTTCTTGGAAGTATAATTCCTGATAGTATTGTCGCAGGGCAAACAACTACAAACTTTACTGCTATGGCGGGGATAGGTTATAGAGTAAACCATTTCTTTGGGCCTGCTCCACTCGAGTGCGGGTATCGATTTTTTTACTTAGGTCAAACTAATTTACGCAATATTAATACTCAGATAATGAATCATTTCTCAACCGGACAAAGTTATGCTAATGCGCTGTTATGCACTCTAACAATATAATTTTTTAAATAGGATGAAGATGAAAGCCATCAAATTTTTACATGCCTGTTTAATTACGGGCTTATTATTAAGCAGCACAACCACTTTTTCAAATAGCCCAGGAAGTGTTATTGCGGTCACTTATTCAGGTATCCCTCTCGTTGTTGATATTGTTGTGTGTACAAATGTTAACGATCCCATCACCTGTGAAATACATAAATCAACACATAACGAGGTTATTCTTACACCAGTAGTAACAAATTTTTATTATAAATACATGGGGTTCAAAATAATGACCCCTGGATATCTTGCTCAAAATTCTCAAGGGACCTTAATCCCAAATAGTTTTGGTTATGTGCTCACACCAGGATCAGCTTCAGCTCCTGCAGTATCTCAAATAGGAGAAAGTGTCCCCTCATGCAATGGATTGACGGCGATTAACCTAGATGGTGTAAATTGGCGATGTTATGATTTGGCAGCAAACTCTAGGACAAGCTGTATGCTTCCCCCCAAAAATAACTGTGTAGCTGTTGCAGCTACAGTACCAACCAACAATCAAATAAACGACCTATATACAAGATTTAACGTGAACAACAGTCAGAGTATCTTTGCGCAACCTACTAATGCTCTTATCGCAAACCAGCCGAATAATATATTTTTGGGTAATGTTTTACAAATAAATACTCCTGCCACAATAAGTGCAGCAAGCTGGTCAACTGATTGGGGTACTCAAAATTTAATTTTTAGCGCACAGCAGCTTTGTCCTTGCACAATTTAAAATTATTTGGGCGGATCCAACTAGTTAACACAACTTTCGGTATGGTAATGGAGCACTTCTTTCTTTAAACGCTCTTTAACTCGTTGATGTTTATTTATTCCAGGAAATTGTTGATTACCCTAGCGCTCACAATCATGACAATAAAGTTTATAGGTTTATATCGTATCATCGGTACAAAGCCGGTAGAAAATTCTTATGTGATTTTTGCCCAGATGATAGGCAAACCTTCAGAGTAGCCAAAAACAGCGGCTATATAGACCATGGTCTTCATTTTAATGAATATGGCTATCTAATGAAAAAAGTGGTTGCCGTATCAGGCGATATCCTCTCTGTGACAAAAATTGGGATTTAGAGCTATAAAGAGCGAAATTAAACCAAAGATTGAAAAAATTGGGTTATGATAAACCCCTAATAAATCGGTTATAACATCAGTAACCCCTCAGGCCCATGACCAGTACCCAATTCATCAAAAACATTGTCAGTACTTATCTATTGCAATATAAACTATGGTTTTGGCATTGAGTTATTAACTATTGTTCTTGAATGGGTAGGCTTCTCTTTTGAGTTATCAAAAAAGCACATTGTGCGCTTCATATCTATGGCTTGGGATAATTCACTGTTTTTATCTTTTAGTAATTTATCTACATCCAAGTCATTATCTATAGCTTTTACAAGAGCATCAATAATTCTACTTAATTTTTTGCTACTGTTCACCCAACGAGGATTGTAGCTATTTGCACCTATTTCTAACCGATTTATGATTTCGAGCAATTTTTGATTTTTATTAAAATGTTCTTTAATTTGATCAATACCAGGAACTTCAGAAACCAACGTACTTAAATCATCCATAGATTTCTTAAAATCGTAGCCTCTGGATTGTTCTGGTATATGGCTGACTTGCATCTCACGCAAGTCATCAACTAGCTTTTTAAGCTTGTCTTTCTGATGCATGGGGCCTTCAAATACAAACCGAGCTAATCCATAATATCTGTCAATAAAATCGTTCGACCTCCATTTACTTGTCACACGCTCTTTCCAGACCCGATCATCTCCAAAAGCAGTTGCACAGCAAAATAGTTTTCGATTTTCAATCAAATACAAACAGAGTTCTGCTTGCTTTTTTGACATTCCCTCATGAACTAATTTTTCTAAGTTTATGGCTGGCTTTTCTACATAACGATTGTTAAGCCAATTGTTTTTCTTCAAAAGTCCTACTGAAGTCGAGTTAAGATATTCTTGGGGATAAAAGCTAAAGTGTGTAAAAGCATTAGCATCAAATATATATTGTTTTACCTTATCGATACTTAGTGTTAAATTAGGTTTTGGCATTGTTTACCCCATTTTGAACCATTAATACACAGAATTAATATAACTATATCAAATATAAATTAAGCTAATATTAAGACAATTTAATCGTTAATGATGGTTTTTTTAGGTCATTTAGTGCAATTTGACCACGAATTACCAATGATGAGTATCCAAAGAATTTAATACGACCACTTAAGAGTTGGCTGATACAATCGGTGTTAAAATGTGACTTTCAAGAATTTTCTATTTCTAATATTTACATAGCCTTATTTAATTTGATCTCTTAAAAGATTAAACACGTTTTGATGTGAGAGCTTCGCAGTTCTTATCGGGTAACAATTTACTGGTGGAAGATAACTCCAATTCTTGAACGGTTTTTTTTAAAAGATTTAGGCAGTCTTGAAACATCACCTGATGCTCAGTGCCCTGGCTTTTCAAAAGAGAATTGGTATCAACATTAGGACTTGAAAATTTTGAACCAGCAATATAACTTGGGTCTTTCAAAACCAACTCCATCTCTTTTTCAGCTCGAATATACTCGTTGACAAGTTGCTCAACAGAAAGTCCTGGAATCATATTAGAATCTTCAAATATCACAGGCATTAAATTTTCACGCATAAGCAAATATTGCATCAAGAGCATGGAATAGGTCCGTCCAACCCCATCATCAAATGGATGAAATAAAACCACGTGTTTTAAAAAAGTGAAAATTGAAACTAGTTTTTCCTGTTTGCCTATGGCTTTTTTTAGGGAATTTTCAAGTTGTTGAATGCAATCTTCATGTACTCTATCTAATAGACCTCCTCCATTTTCTGAAGTGACGTATTGAATATGCATGCCTTCTTTTGCAGCCATCCAAATCTTCTTTGCCAGCTCCCCAGGATCGTGGTTTTTAAATGAGGAATAGGTCGTATAAGAACGTTTTCCTTTCTCCTTCTGAACCCATATTTCGATTTCACTGCTGTTTTCTTTTGGGGACGATAGTTCTATAAACAAAGGGTCCTCCTCGAACATTCGGTTCTTATCAGTCAGGTATTTTCCTTGAATAGATTTCAAATAAACAATGTTTTCTAATAGTCCTTCAAAGGAGTCACATCGTTCAGGGATCAAATCCCAAGCCGCAACATTTTCACTCTCTCGAAAGCACCCTGGTTTAGTGCAGTTCCTTGTTTTTTTCACATTTTTAAGGCACGTGCCATGCAATTTTTTAATAAATTCCACATTAAATTGACTGTTTTGCCTGATGCCATCAAGTAGAAAACATAACCCTTTAGTCATTCCTAACAAATAACCAGGTTCTTTAGACTCAAAACCCACCCACCCCCTATGCATGTCTAAAAAATCTTTTAATTTTTTCTCTTCTTGTCCTTCTGAGTCTAGATTAAGAAAATCAAATACTGATGAGCTGCCGCGGCTAATTTCCCACAGAGTATCCTCATAATCTTCTAGAGTAAGCTCTTTAAATAACTCATGTTCCAATATCGTTTCTAAAGACGTTTTTATTAACTCATCCTCACTAATCCCCATCAGTTGTTTATACACAAAGCGGTACAATGATTCTCGGTAATCATAACGAGAGCGTTCAACAAAAAAACGCCAAAACTCTTGTACGGGAAATGCTTTTATAAATTTCACCGTATCGCTGCTCTTAATTTCATGATCCTTTGAGAAAAACATGATTATTTTCCGTCGTACTCTTATGTTAAAAATATATACCGTTAATTATGCATTTTATGTGGCCTTGAAAGTCCTTCGTTAACATGTTTTTTTTGATGCAAGCTTTTTGTGTGGGGCTTCTGTAGCTTCATCGTATTCATAGTCAGTGAAAGGGTCCTCATCCTCTATGCGGTTTCCTTAATGCCTTCAGCAAATGGGACGTCCATTCTTTCATTTGTCCATGCGCCGTGAGTATAGCTTACGTACTTGCCGAGTTTTCTATTGGAAGTGGGGGAAATATCAGTAGATGTTCTAATCCCTGCTTTTTTGAAACGCTCCTCAATTTTAACAAAAACGTCTATCCATTTTTCAGCATCGAACTCCGGGTTTGCGTTACCATAAATGACAAGCTCTCGCCCTATCATGGTTTTTACGTCATTATTTTGCACACGATTTGCTTGTGCTTGAGTCATGATTTTAAATGTCCCCAAACTCATTTGATTAGCCACCTCTGCAATGATAGGAAAAGCTTTTGAGACGTCGTCCTTATGAATGGATAAATTGAATTTCCAATCAAATTCGTCTATTTTCTTAACTGGCGGCTTGGTGCGTTCATAACGTATCCAACGGTCGCCTTCTCCAGAAAACGCATGAAATATCGAAAGTTTGAAACCGAGGGCTTCGTGATTTTCTTGTCTATAACCTTTTTCTCCACATTGCTCTTCAGGTTCTTTGGAGAAGTAGCTACTTACGATGTCCTGGATATTAGCGGATTTAAAAAATGAAAGGCTTTTCTCTAAAACGCTTTTTGTAACACTGTTTGCAGAACTTGAAAATTTTTGAAAGAATGTATTACTCTGACGTTGATGCTCTAAGTGTTCTTTTTCTGCTGCATCAAGCTTTACAATTGCTTCACGCGCTGAGGGAGAAAGAGGGCAATCTTTTTGCACCACATCTAAAATATCCAACAGTGTCCTTTTAAATGAGCCCCATTCTCTTGCAGCCAACATCTTGTCTTTTGACAATATTTTAGACAGATATTGGATATAAATTTCTCTTAAAACGAGTAAATTCATTTTGTTATTTAATTCTTCTGGCGAATAGGGAGCATATCCAGCTAGGGTGCACAGGCTATTTAAGGTCTCTGAATGCAAATTGTAACAGACTCGCTTCATTTGCTCATTATCTAAAAAAAGCTCTAACTCGGGGTTATCACCTTCTTTCTTAATTTGCCACATAACCGTTTCTATTATTTTTTTAAAATTTGTTTCATTGATAGGAATTTCTTTGAGCTTTGGATTAGTGTCTTCATGATAAAAATACAGTTTATTGTCTTCAGTAATAACGTAAGCTCGTGCTATTCTCCACTTTTCTGTTGATTCAATCAACCTAAGCATGGTCGCCTCATCCAGTCCTGATTTGACTTTCATTAAACTAGTGGAGGGCTCATGATGAATGCACTTGTTAAGACCTTTTCCTAGAAAATCAAGTATTTGCGAGTGAATAAATAGGTTTAAATCAACAGTGCCTCCATATTCTTTTTCGAGGGCAGTTAATTTTTCCATGATTTCAGCAGATTTAAGGCGATTATTTTCTTTAAACAATACAGCAAGCGGGTTTTTTATTTTTAAATCTTCGCATGAGTCATGTTGTTGATAATATCCTGCCACAAAATCCTTAGGAAAGAATTCTTTAAAGACGCTGGATAATGATTTTAAACCCTTTACGGAGGGAATTTTTTCACAATGCGTTTCGAGTTTGTAGTATAAGGGGGTGCCATAAAGACTCTTTTTAAAAAATTCCTCGTATTCAGTTCTTGGTTTTGATGCTACAAGTAGTAGATATTCGTTCCTTAATAAGAGTAAAGATTTTAAATAATGAGCAGGCACGCTTGAAATTGCTTCAAAAGAGTCAAAAGCTCCTCCAATTTTATACTTTTTAGTGATGACAAAAAATAATTTTTCAATGTAATCCATTTTTTCATCGACGCTCATGGCCTCATTATCAGTTATTTCTTTTTCAAAGTCAGGAACCGTACCCTCATCGATTAATCTCAGTAAAGGTAATCCCTTTAAAAGTTTTTCGTAGGACTTTTCCAGCATTGGTTTTATTGAGGCATCCAGTTTATCCACTATGTTTTTGCGTCTTTGATTGATGTATTTAGTTGATTGCTCCTTGGACTGGTCGAAATGGTATTTCTTTTTATGTAATTGAATAAATACATCCGGGTCAAGGTCAAAATCTTTGGATTTTTTAAGGGCCACTTTCATGGCCTCATAAGATTGCCCCATCGCGATAACTTTGGTAGGCATATCACATAACATCACCCAACTGATTTTATCCATATTATCCAGTTTGACTTTTCTCTTTTTTGTGTAACCTTCTTCTATTTCGATTTCTTTGGTTGACTTAAAGGACATCTCTTCTTCGTACTGCGCTGGCAAATAATCAAAAGCATGGTCGTATTTACTGAGTTCGCTAAGAACCGCCAGAGTGTATACCGAGCAGTTGAATTCGTCCTTTTGCAGTCGAGACTGACAAGATTTGATTTCGAATTTCAACCCTTTTTTAGTTAGTTCTTTATACAACAACTCCAGAGCCTCCATGTGTTTGGGGTCGGCTGCAGATTCAAAACAAAAAACTCTATAGACACCTGAGCTGTCTCTTTCTACATCAAAGCCAATCGTGTGAGCGCCATTCAAGTGACTGTACAAATACTGTTTCCTATCCCCCAAAGCCAAACCCGTGATGGCTTTTGCAAGTTTTCTTGCCGTGGCCTGTGAGGCATAATCAGTACATCGAATGGATATCAGTTGCCCAGAGCGTCCTATTTCTCGCAAGCGACGGTTTTTGGCTTTCAATATGGGTGTTATTTCTTGGGCTTCAAAAGGTTGTCTATCTCGTTTATATCGCACTGAATCATAAACCTTGCATAAGAACATATACTCATCGCTTGAAAAATCACCCGACTCATAGGTCGTCAATTTTTTCTTGTCCTGCAGCTCCCTTAAGTGTTTTGTTAAAATAAGATGGACGTTTTTGACCAATTCCTTAGAGAAATCGTTGTTGGTGTTGCATGATTGAATTGCTTTGCGTAATTGATATTTGATAGATGAGTTAAAATGTAGCCAATAAGCCAGACCCTTTTCGTCTTTTTTACTGATTAAACTAGCCAACTCTGACTCTGGTGGCTCTGTGAATAGTGCTTTTCTTTCATGGCATCCAATAATTAATTTTGCTAGCTCAATGGAAGATACCTCATTATCCGATGGTGCTGTAGATAGTATGAACTCTGTTTTTCCTGTACCCATGATCTTCAACCTTAAATTAAGTTATTAAGTTATTGTTTATTTATATAGCACATAAATAGTCATTTGTGTACAAAAAACACCCTTTCTTTGGAAGTATCCCAAGGAGGTGAAGAGGTCGGCAATGAGGTCCGTTCGTTTATATCCTCAGGATCATCGACGCCCTCGGCTGTTCAGTTCATTTGTTTGTTAATAGAGAGGTTCTGCATATGCGTTGGTGCACCCTGTCTTTACTTTAGGTTTCAGCTTCTTGTGATAGTCACTCGATTCAAATCATTCTTCCAGCATAATGCCTTTTTCACCCTTGTATGCTGCTCGGTAACGTTTAGACAAATTTTTAAGTAAAGCCCCATCGATAACTTCCCCACAACAATTGTCCGGTTTATTTTTTGTTTCGGTAACATTGCTTATGAGGCAATTCGTTAGGTAGGTCATGGCTTGATATTTTCTGAACATAATGTATACTGTATGTATAATTTGTTTGTATTAGTATTAAAATGCCTCTAATCCTAAGTGCATTTTCAGCCGTTAAAGAAGCCAACTTGGTAAAACTAAGTCCGAAGCAGAAAGAGATTGTTGATAAATACTCCGAAAAGTTACTGCGCGCTCAATACAAAGCTCATCAACCACGTACATTTGAGTTAGCAGTAAAAACCATGAAAGTGCAACTCGAACAACTATCTGTTTCGTTGAAAGAAATAAATTTAGAGAAGATGCCAGATAAAGACAATCGTCGCCGTGAAATGATTCAAAAAATCGAGAACGATATAAAATTCATTGAGAATTGTACTAAGGGAGATTTTGCAAAGAATTATCAAGATCTAAAGAAAGAGTTTTTGAAATATTTACAACACCCAGAAAGTAATAGCTCGCTTGATAAAACTGGAAAACTTTTAGAAAAAGATGATCCATTTACCCTGGCATATATTGAAGACGCATTGGAACACCACTACTTGGACAGTGGAGACCCTGAACAATTAGCCAACTTGTTTTTGTTGATGAAATTAAAAGTTGCTTATACATCAAGTCCAGTGGTTATTCCAAGTTTGCCACAGGACGTATCCCTGCTTCAATTACATGGAGAAGTTGAAAAACAACGCTTGTTAGCGATAATTGATGGACAAGAGGACTTGGCTCGTGCGTTAAAGTACTTATCGATTGGATGCACTACAGTAACCGCGAAAACAGAAGAATTACGGGAAGGGATCATTAAGCATGGAACAAGGTTACAGGCCTATCGACATCAAGAAAAATGCTGTGAACTAGGCGGTCGGGTTGTTCTACATTGTAGTCAAGCAATGCTTCCCGGAATGGGTTTAGAAAAAGGAATGTGTTATGGCTTAGCCTGTCGTTGGGCAGAGGATGTTATAAAGAAAGATAGTTTTATGGGCTTTCGAGGTAATCAAGAGGTATTTATTCAGCCAACCAAAGCAACGGATAGAATTCTACAGGCAATACCGAGTTTTAATGATCTTGTTCGTTTTGATCCTAAAATCTATGAAACTCATCGGTCTCAAAAAGAACATGTCGATCAGAGTTATGAGGATAATGTAGAACTCAACCCAGAAAAGCAATTCGAAAAATTCACCGATCGTATAATGCTTGAAGTAGGCAAATATACTAATACAGCCACCTTTGTTAGTTATTATAACAGCAAAGGTGCGGGACATGTTGTTGCTATTCATAAACGAACAAAACCGACGCCCCAAGGCTTCCTAATCGACTATTTCGATGCTAATTCAGGTTGGAT
The DNA here is from genome assembly GCF_977063405.2 of Legionella stuttgartensis. NCBI lineage: Bacteria > Pseudomonadati > Pseudomonadota > Gammaproteobacteria > Legionellales > Legionellaceae > Legionella > Legionella stuttgartensis. The sequence continues at coordinate 4,794 of NZ_CDRUHA020000011.1, read as the reverse complement.
GCAATTTAAAGACGATGAGAGTTTTAAAACATTTTTTATCTATTATTTAAATGATCGACATGAAAAAGAGAAACTTACGAGCATAGCTTTTGAAAACAAGTTTTATAAATCTTCCTACTCGCATATTTTCGATTCGCTCTCTGAAAAAGCACCACAAAGTACTCCTCAGAGACAAAGAGCACACAGCTTGTCAGCAAAAATGGAAAAAAGCACTAGCCAAACAAAGTCTGAAATAAGCGAAAAAGTTGAAAGCGTCAAAACAACTGAGAAAATCGAAAAAAACGATGAAGAGCAAAACAACGTTATTGTCAAACGCAGTTTATGACATTAATTGGGTGTGTCCATTTAATTACGCTATTTCAGTCTAATGTTAATTATTTAAATATTTTACTTTCCAAGATAAGGACTCAGATTCATTCAGCGACAGTGTTAATGAATAGAATATTTTTTTGGAAAGTCATATTCTTTGACAGTGATGCCGCCTCGGCAAAGGCGGCATCAGACTTTTATTTTGGATTAATTGTTACAATTTGCTCTTGGGCATCTTGGATAGACATTGGTTCAGTAAATCCATCATGGTCTTTTTTCATTTTGGCAAGAGTTACTTCTTTTAAGGTAACATATCCAAGATGAGGTTTTTCCATAACCAGTTCATAATCATTGGTTTTGGTTTCTTTTTGGATATAGCGTTGAGCATCCCCTTTTTTGCTAAAAAACTTAGTGTTTGAGTTGAATGACTTCTTAATATCATCGTCAGATACTTTTACTTCTTTGCCGTAAAAGACAGCGGCTCCATCAAAAAAAAGAGATGTAGCGGGCTTTTGATACACTACATTATCACCAACAGTAAAAAAATTGCTTCCCTTAGAAAGAGCCAAAACACCTAAATCTTTTGCCTTAGGATTATTCCCTAGGAAGTGAGTGACTAGGCTAAACAATTCTGTAGAGCTGAGTCGCAAGTTCAAAAGTGACTTTAAATCAAGAAACGGCAATAGTTCTTTTTGAAAAATGTCTGGGCTAATGTTTGACGTTAAGCCACCGTTATTAGATTGACTTACTGAAATTATTTGTTTGCTCTTTTTACTTTCTCCCGTTTTACCGTTTTCTGGATTGCTAATCGACTTCAAAAATTTCCACATATTTCACCTATTAATTTAACAAAAACACTAACTGGATTTATATTGTACATTAATTGCACTATAATTACAATAAGTATCTATATAAGCAAATTGCCTCATAACCAACCTCACTGAAGAATAAAAATAAACGGAACCATTGTCATGAGGAAGTTATCGATGGAGCTTTACTTAAAAATTTGTCTAAACGCTACCGAGCATCATAACAAGCGTGAAAAAGGCATGACTCTGGAAGAATGATTTGAGTCGAGTGGCTATCACAAGAGACATGCTATTCGATTGCTCAGTGCAGTTCTGTAGTATTCCAAAGTTATCAATGTTACAAAGAAGCCCCAGTGAAACTTTAATCGGCCGTAGGTAAACTCATTTTTTCAGATTGAGAACTAACACTTATACAACTTGAATATTGCGGCTGCCCCTGCTCAGGGTGAAGTTAGTTTGACAGTTCATTGAACTTTTTCGAAAAGAGGTATTTCAAATATTTTCCATCCGTCTTGTTTGAGGATTTGACTCGGGAAAACTTCTGCAAAAGTTGCTTGTGTACAAGCTTTCTTTGTCAGGATTTGGCGTAAAAAAATACTATGTCTATTATTATAAATAAGTAAACAACTATTATTTATTGTATGAATAATAAAGAAACCATCTCTGATGAGCTACGAAAAAAATTTTGTGAGAATATTGTTCCTGTATTATCGGTTATTCATGAAGTTAATGGAAGAACAATAAGGGATTGCTGTTTAGACACTGAAAAATTTGAAGATAGAATTAAAAGTTATTTCTCAAGTATTTCACCTGTTATGATTGATAAGACAGTAGAAAGAGTACAAGATTTATTTGAAGGGTCATTTATCATTGGTGAGTCCCATTCGCATATCAGCCCCAAACGAGTACTAATTGAAAACATGAAAAAAATGAAGGAGTACGGGTATGAAATCTTATTCATGGAACACTTGTTTTACGATACTGACCAAAGCGATCTAGATAAATTCTTCGAGACTGGTGAGATATCCACCTACTTAATGTCTCGTCTTTATGAGATGAATCGGAGTGGAATGAGACATTCTTTTGGTCCAGCTTCAGGAATTACATCTCCATTGTGGCAGCAAAATGATTATACATCAGTATTAAGAGCTGCTCGTGAAGCGGGTATTCGGGTTGTTGGAATTGATATAAGTACAGTCTATTACAGCCAAAAAATCGGCATTGATGATCAGCATCTAGACAATACTAGGGTCAGGTATATGAATTATACTGCTGCTCAAATCATGGAGCGTGAAAGTCACTCTCTATCTAAAGGTAAAAAATGGTGTTGTTTAATGGGAAATGTACATGTTAGAACCTTTGAAAATACGCTAGGTGTTTCAGAGTTATTGGGTGTACGCAATGTCTACATTTTTGATCTCCCCGACTGGAAAAACTCTACTAAACCTCTCAAAGGTGAAATAGAACTTGAGAGTGAGTTTATTCACTCTAATGGACAGCAGATATTTATAGGGGATGTGATTTATCAAACGGATCCGCGATTTAAAACATCATTATTTGATGCTCAACTTGAGCACCCCAGCTCAGTGTACAAGGAAAAATTAGCCAATATGTCGCAAGAAAAATTACAACTCACTGAAAAAGACGTTGAATTGGCAATCAGATATCTAGCCAATCTGGATATTATTGAATTAGGGAAAATATTTGGACTAAATGAGAAGGAATTAGATAAATCATATCATTTTGTAGAAAAAATAACACCCGTTAATCCCAAAAAGAAGATTGAACAAAATACTTCATTTAGTATCCTTCTGGAGAGTAACTATTCTACTCAAAAATCATACATTCTTTATGTTTCAAAAGATCAGTTGCTGCAATTCTCCTCTATGCAAAAAGAAATAAAGCTTAAGATGAATTAATTTTGAAGTCCCAAAAGAAACGGTAATTGCCCCTTAAAAGACTTCTACAGGGTAAAAAAGCATATCACCTTTAAATCAAATCACACAAGGAAGCCCAATATTTGACCAATTGTGACGCGCTGCGCTATAATGTATTTAATTCAATCATTTTGCGCGTTAATAGACAATATCATGAGTTACTTTAAAGGTTTTTTTAAGGGGCGTGCCCCAAGCTCTAAAAAAGTTTCAGTTTCATCTAAACAAAGTAATAATTCCTCAATAACAAAAAGAGGTGAAAACTCACTTTTCTCCAAGATAGGGAAAAAATTGAGTCAATTTGTGAATCCTACCGTTGGACAAAAACTATGGGAATTACAACGCTTTCGTATTCTGTTTCGTCTTGATGCTAGAGCGCCCCAAGAAATATTCAACAAAAAGGGATTTCAAGCGATTCATCCCGCAAAGGTTATTTTAGATATTACCAAAAGTGAGCTAGAGGATTATCAGGAGCGTAGTCTAAATGCACCAGGAATCGGTTGGTGTCCAGACCTAAAGACTCTCGTCAAATTTGCACAAGCGAATGCAGCCTTTTGGTCAACTAGATATCTTTACGTGGGTATTGGCTTCGCGTGTGACTTGACCGAAGCAAAAATTGAGATAGGAGGGACAGAAGTTTCCAGTTTTGACTCTGAAAAAGAGCAATTAACGTTACAAACGGTAGATCTTACGAATGTGCTAGTATGTATCGCTCCAAAAGACTTTAAGCGCTTAGGAAAGGGCTTTCCAGTAGATAATTTGATGGCAAAAATCTTAAACGATGGTTCTGTACCTGAAAAAATAGAGGTACAAGATCTTGAGGGGGTTAAAAATATTTTAGTTTGGTTGGTAAGTAATAATTGCATACAAAAGGCTGTGGAAGTTGTATTACAATATGCCGCGGGTAATTCTTCTATACCTCTAAAAAGAGAGCTAACTCACTTGAATAAAGAAGAACCCGAATTGTGTAACTTATTAATGGAAGGAGTGTATAATGCACTTAAACAAGAGTCTATTGTAGGGATAGATGCATCGAAAGTTGAAGAAATGCTTAGTGAAGAGCTGCCATTAGTAACGAATAGGGAGAAAACAAAATATCCTTGATATACAATCAAGGTAGTTTGGGAATCCTTTTATAAGACAATCTAAGGATGTGAGACTTGTTTTTATTTTTTGTATTATAAATAAATTTTTGTTTAGTATAAACAAGTAGGAGACTGTCATGGAATCAAAAAACGAAAATTCTTCCATTATCTTTTCAAAACACATTGATGCAAAACAAGCAGACCTGATGCTGGACGCTGCGGGAGCAAGGCAAAAACCCAGTAAAGAAAAGTGGCTCTTAAGGGAAAGCTCTGTTGATGGGCTGTTGACTATTTCCTATTTTAATCAAGAAAGGAATAAATATTACCATCTGCGAATTGGATTTAAAGACGAAGAATGGCAATTAGCCCCTAATGAGGATAAAGAAGCTGAGGAGTTTATGAAAGAAGCACAAGCTGTTTTCAAAAATGCACTTCCTGAGAATAGTCATGAAAGTTTGCTTGATTTGTTAACTGAAAATGGTTTTGACTTAAATAAACAAGTTCGCCCAAAGCCTAATCAGTCAACACGCGAGAGTGTTCATCTAACTGTGTCACCTCATTGATTATCTAAGTTTCAGGTTCATACGGTCTTCAAAATAAATATGGAGCTGAGACGCGATAAGCGCCCAATTGTGCATGGGCTGACTCCATTTTTCC